>CAWAGY010000017.1:0-91538 GCA_963781645.1 uncultured Alphaproteobacteria bacterium
GGCCGACGGCCCCGGCCGCGACGAGCAGACCGAGCCCGAGGGCAGCGACCGCCATCAGCGACTGGACGATGAGCAAGAGACGGCGCCGGTCGACGATGTCGGCCATCGCGCCCGCGGCGAGCGCGAAGCAGAACACCGGCAGCAGGCTCGCCGATTGCACCAGCGAGACGTAGAGCGGCGACGGAGCGAGCGAGGTCATCAGCCACTGGGCGCCGACCTGCTGCAGCCATGTGCCGGTGTTGGAGACGAGGGCGGCGGTCCAGACGAGGGTAAAAATCCGGGTGCGGAAGGGACGCCACGGCGAAGGCTGCGGTCGAGCCGCCGTACCTCTCCCGGCGTCCGGGCCGGCATTGCGAACGATCGGTGGGGCGATCATCCGGCTTCGTGGAATCGCGGCCGGGCAGTTTGCCGGCGCCGGATGCGTCGTCGGTGCTCAGGCGGCCTCGCTGCCGCGGGCGAGCTCGTGCTCGATGGCGTCAAGCGCGGCCTGGGCGTTGGCGGCCTCGGGACCGCCGGCCTGTGCCATGTCGGCGCGGCCGCCGCCGCCGGAGCCACCGAGCGCCGCCGAGCCGGCCCTGACCAGATCGATGGCGTTCAGCCGGTCGGTGAGATCGGCGGTGACGCCGACGACGACCGATGCCTTGCCGTCGGTGGTCGCAACCAGTGCGACGACGCCCGAGCCGAGCTGCTTCTTCAGCTCGTCGGCCATGCTCTTCAGTTCGCGCGGCGGCACCCCGATGAGGACCTGCGGGGAGTAGCGGACGCCGCCCACGTCCTTCACGTGCGCGCCGGTACCGCCGCCGGTGGCGAGCTGCCGGCGGGTCTCGCTCAGCTCACGATCGAGGCGGCGGCGCTCCTCCAGGAGCTGGGCGACGCGGAGCGGCACCTCGGCCGGCGCGATGTTGAGGAGCTGTGCCGCCTCGCGCAGCGCCTTCTCCTCCTCGGCGACGAAGGCGACGGCGGCGCCGCCGGTGATCGCCTCGATCCGCCTGACACCCGACGCCAGCGCCGCTTCGGAGACGATCTTGAAGGTGCCGATGTCGCCGGTGCGCCGGACGTGGGTACCGCCGCAGAGCTCGATCGAGGAGACGGGCCCGGCGCCGTCGTCGGCCCCCATTGAGACGACCCGCACCTCGTCGCCGTACTTCTCGCCGAACAGCGCCATCGCCCCGGCGGCAACCGCCGCTTCCGGCTCCATCAGGTGGGTGACGACGGCGGCGTTGTCGCGGACATGGGCGTTGACCTCGGCCTCGACGACGGCGAGTTCGTCGGCGCTCATCGGCTTCGGGTGGCTGATGTCGAAGCGCAGCCGGTCGGGGGCGACCAGCGAGCCCTTCTGGGTGACGTGTTCACCCAAGTGCTTGCGCAGCGCCGCGTGCAACAGGTGCGTCGCCGAGTGATTGGCGCGGATTTCCGTCCGCCGCCGGCTGTCTACCTCGAGGACGACGTCGGCGCCGACCTTCAGCGTCCCCGCCTCGACGACACCGAGGTGGACGACGAGGTCGCCCAGCTTCTTCTGGGTGTCGAGGACGGCGACGCGGGCGCCGTCCGATGCCACGATGCGGCCGGTATCGCCGACCTGGCCGCCTGATTCGCCGTAGAACGGCGTCTGGTTGCAGATGATCGCCACTTGCTGGCCGGCCGCCGCCGCCTCGGTGCGCGCCCCGTCGACGACGAGGGCAAGCACCTTGCCTTCCGCCCGCTCCACCTCGTAGCCGAGGAACTCACTGGCGCCGGTCTCGTCGCGGATCCGGAACCACAGGGAGTCTCGTCGCCGTCTCGCCGGACCCCGCCCAGGCCCGCCGCGCGTCTTCCTTCTGCCGCGCCATCGCCCGGTTGAAGCCGTCGATGTCGACGGAGAGGCCCTTGGCGCGCAGGGCGTCCTGGGTGAGGTCGAGCGGAAACCCATAGGTGTCATAGAGCCGGAAGGCGGTCTCGCCGGCGAGCACACCGCCCGCCGGAAGCGCCGCCGTCTCGTCCTCGAGCAGCCGCAGCCCGCGATCGAGGGTGCGGCGGAAGCGGCTCTCCTCCAGGCGCAGCGTGTCGGTGATCAGCGCGTCCGCGCGCACCAGCTCCGGGTACGCCTGTCCCATCTTCTGCAACAGCGCCGGGACCAGGCGATACAAGAGCGGCTCGTCGCAGCCGATCATGTGGGCGTGGCGCATGGCACGGCGCATGATCCGCCGCAGCACGTAGCCGCGCCCCTCGTTCGCCGGCGAGACCCCGTCGGCGATGAGGAATCCGGCCGCCCGCAGGTGATCGGCGATAACCCGGTGCGACACCTTATGCGGGCCTTCGGGATCGGTGCCGCTCGCCGCCGCCGACGCCTGAATGAGCGCCTGCAAGAGGTCGATGCGGTAGTTGTCGTGGGTGCCCTGCAGCACCGCGGCGATGCGCTCGAGCCCCATGCCGGTGTCGATCGACGGCCGCGGCAGGTCGATCCGCTTGTCGGCCGTGACCTGCTCGTACTGCATGAAGACGAGATTCCGAATCTCGATGAAGCGGTCGCCCTCGGCATCGGCGGAACCGGGCGGCCCACCGGGGATGCTGGGCTCCGTGGTCGTAGAAGATCTCCGAGCACGGACCGCACGGGCCGGTTTCGCCCATCGCCCAGAAGTTGTCGGAGGTGGCGATGCGGATGATCCGCTCATCCGGTAGGCCCGCGATCTTCTTCCACAGCCGGAAGGCCTCGTCGTCCTCGGCGAAGACGGTGACCAGCAACCGGTCCGCCGACAGCCCGAACTCCTTCGTCACCAGCGACCAGGCGAGTTCGATCGCCAGAATCCTTGAAGTAGTCGCCGAAGGAGAAGTTGCCGAGCATCTCGAAGAAGGTGTGATGCCGGGCGGTGTAGCCGACGTTTTCCAGATCGTTGTGCTTGCCGCCGGCGCGCACGCACTTCTGCGAGGTGGTCGCCCGCACGTAGTCGCGCTTCTCGACGCCGGTGAAGACGTTCTTGAACTGGACCATGCCGGCGTTGGTGAACATCAAGGTCGGATCGTTGCGCGGCACCAGCGGGCTCGACGCGACGATGCGATGGTCGTGGCGGGCGAAGAAGTCGAGGAACGCCTTGCGGATGTCGTTGACGCTTTGCATGCCTGTAATTTGGTCCTGCCAGCGCCAAAATCGAGCCCCGGCGCGCCGCCGGTTGTACCGCCGGCGGCGCGAGGTGTCTACGTCTTGGAGTCGGCGCAGCGCGCACGGCGGGGCGGGGTAGCGAGGGTACAGCCGTTAGTCCTGGACCAGACGCTATGGCTTATCGAAGCTTTCTTTGAGAGCAAGAACTTTATAGAGCACAGGCCTATCGTCAGCCGTCTTAACCTCCACGTCCACCACAAATACCCGCTGAAACGGGTTATCCGGGGATTCCAAAATATCGTTCTTTATTTTCTCACTGCTGAACAATAGCCTGACTGGCGTTTTGGTAACGCTTTCGATGATCCCTTTGTCGCCGCTCTTCGATTTCGAAATCTCCCCGCACCTGATGCAGAACTAAAGGCTCGTCGCGTAAAGTTTTATCCGTGCCTATCCGCTTGACGCATACACCCACTAGGGATAGATTGTGTGCGTGAAGCGGATAGTGAGCCATGGACGTTCTCGACCGAACCGACCTGCCATTCCCGAGATCGCTCCCTGAGTTTCAGCGACTTTTCTCCGACGATGCGACCTGCGCCGCCTACCTGGAAAAAGCTCGCTGGGGTGACGGGTTCGCCTGCCCGCACTGCGGCGTCGTGGGTGAACCTTTCCGCATCGCCACGCGGCCTGGCGTCCTGACCTGTCGCGCTTGCCGCCGCCAGACGGGATTGACCGTCGGCACGGTCATGGAGCGCAGCCACACGCCTTTGAGCACGTGGTTTTGGGCTGCCTATATGGTCGCCAGCCAGACGCCGGGCATGTCGGCGGTGCAGTTTCAGCGGCAGCTTGGGCTGACGCGGTACGAAACCGCCTTCGGCATCCTGCATAAGCTCCGCGCGGGTATGGTGCGGCCCGATCAGGACCGGATCGGTGCCAGGGCAGGAGAGCATGTCGAGGTGGACGAAACCTACGTTGGAGGCCGGACGCGTGGTGAAGGCCGAGGCGTTCACCACAAGACGCTGGTGACTGCTGCCGTCGAAGTCCGCCACAGGGAGCCCGGCACCGCGCAGGACAAGCGGAAGGACGGCCGCTACGCCGGGCGCGTGCGGCTGTCCGTCGCTGCCGACCGCAGCGCCAATTCGCTGTGTGGCTTCGTCGAGAGCGCCGTTATGCCGGGGTCGCTGATCGTCACCGACGATTGGAGCGGCTATGGCAGCTTGCGGACACGCGGCTATGATCACCACGCCATTGCCGAATGCGGCGATCCCGAGGTGGCCGAAGAGTTCATGCCGATCATCCACCTCGTCTTCAGCAACCTGAAAACCTGGATCAATGGCATCCACCACGGCGTAAGCGCGAAGCATCTACAAGCCTATCTCAACGAGTTCACGTTCCGCTTCAACAGTACGGTTCTACCCGTTCAACGCCTTCCGCTCGCTCCTCGGCATCGCGGGCGGAGTTGAGGCGCCGACCTACTCTGGGCTCTATTCCGGTGAGTGGACGCATCCTACATGTAGTGGATGTCTGTCATAACCGGATAGGCACGCGTCAGACTCGTTCGTACCTGAAAGTACGTCGCTGTTGGCGAATCTGCTTTTGGAACACGGTACGTCATCTTGCAGCTCGGATTCTTGCTCGATTGCGATAGTGACTGCGTGGCACCCTGTATAACGGGAGCCCGTTGATACTGTGCATGGTAGGAGCCTGCTGCTCATCTGAACGCTATCCTTACAATGTCGCTACCCAGCGCTCGAGAGGCGAATTATCGTGATGGTCAATTTGATCAATGCCTCTTTATTCCTGGCGCTTATCGTTTCGCCTTCGAGTTGTGCCGAGATAACAAACTATAACGTATCATCGTTGAGGCTGGCCGGAGGCACTTCGTGCCAGACGCTTTCGGCATGGTCGTCATGCCTGACTTGAGCGCCGGCACCTGCTCCCATGCTCGCCAAAGAGCAGATGGCCCTGTTCGGCAATTGCCTGCAAGTACTAGCGGTAATGCTGCCAGTGCAAAGGTCATGACGTAGAGCTTTACGCATTCTTCCGCCGTGCCTATCCGGTTATGACAGACATCCACTACATGTAGGATGCGTCCACTCACCTGAATAGAGCCCAGAGTAGGTCGGCGCCTCAACTCCGCCGGCGATGCCGAGGAGCGAGCGGAAGGCGTTGAACGGGTAGAACCGTCTGTTGAAGCGGAACGTGAACTCGTTGAGATAGGCTTGTAGATGCTTCGCGCTTACGCCGTGGTGGATGCCATTGATCCAGGTTTTCAGGTTGCTGAAGACGAGGTGGATGATCGGCATGAACTCTTCGGCCACCTCGGGATCGCCGCATTCGGCAATGGCGTGGTGATCATAGCCGCGTGTCCGCAAGCTGCCATAGCCGCTCCAATCGTCGGTGACGATCAGCGACCCCGGCATAACGGCGCTCTCGACGAAGCCACACAGCAAATCGGCGCTGCGGTCGGCAACGACGGACAGCCGCACGCGCCCGGCGTAGCGGCCGTCCTTCCGCTTGTCCTGCGCGGTGCCGGGCTCCCTGTGGCGGACTTCGACGGCAGCAGTCACCAGCGTCTTGTGGTGAACGCCTCGGCCTTCACCACGCGTCCGGCCTCCAACGTAG
Organism: uncultured Alphaproteobacteria bacterium; assembly: GCA_963781645.1. GTDB lineage: Bacteria > Pseudomonadota > Alphaproteobacteria > Rhodospirillales > Defluviicoccaceae > Defluviicoccus. Next base: position 5,699 of record CAWAGY010000017.1, read on the forward strand.
GTTTCGTCCACCTCGACATGCTCTCCTGCCCTGGCACCGATCCGGTCCTGATCGGGCCGCACCATACCCGCGCGGAGCTTATGCAGGATGCCGAAGGCGGTTTCGTACCGCGTCAGCCCAAGCTGCCGCTGAAACTGCACCGCCGACATGCCCGGCGTCTGGCTGGCGACCATATAGGCAGCCCAAAACCACGTGCTCAAAGGCGTGTGGCTGCGCTCCATGACCGTGCCGACGGTCAATCCCGTCTGGCGGCGGCAAGCGCGACAGGTCAGGACGCCAGGCCGCGTGGCGATGCGGAAAGGTTCACCCACGACGCCGCAGTGCGGGCAGGCGAACCCGTCACCCCAGCGAGCTTTTTCCAGGTAGGCGGCGCAGGTCGCATCGTCGGGGAAAAGTCGCTGAAACTCAGGGAGCGATCTCGGGAATGGCAGGTCGGTTCGGTCGAGAACGTCCATGGCTCACTATCCGCTTCACGCACACAATCTATCCCTAGTGGGTGTATGCGTCAAGCGGATAGGCACGCTTCCGGCAACGCCTTCCCTGATGCGGCTAGATAATCCTCATAGGATTGAGCAAGCGCGTTCAGGCTCACTGTCAAATCGTCGAGGGCAACAGGCACCTTGTTGTCGAATTTGAAAGTAAGTAGTCCTTCCAGCGAGGCTTCGTCTTCTGACGGTGTCGGCATCATAACAAGCTGGCTCCGTCAGCTTCGAATTCGGGCAGCGCCACCATCCTGCCGGGCGATGCGCCCAGTGACGCGGGAGCAAGCATCGCCGGGTGGTTGCTGGGAAAGATGGAGTTGGCCCGCGTTCGTCTGAAGCCTTGTGAGGTCAGTCGGTGAGGGGGGCGGATTCGGGGTCGCGCGGCGGCTTCGCCGGTGAGGAGCGCCTGCGAGACGAGGCCGGCGTTCTGGCGGATCTTGGCTTCGATGTCGTTGGCCATGTCCGGATGATCGCGCAGGTATTGCTTGGCGTTCTCGCGGCCCTGGCCGATGCGGGTCGAGCCGAACGAGAACCACGAGCCCGATTTCTCGACGATGCCGGCCTTCAGGCCGAGGTCGAGCAGCTCGCCCATCTTCGAGACGCCCTCGCCGTACATGATGTCGAATTCGACCATCTTGAACGGCGGCGCCATCTTGTTCTTGACCACCTTCACCCGGGTCTGGTTGCCGACCACCTCGTCGCGGTCCTTGATCGCGCCGATGCGGCGAATCTCCAGGCGGATCGAGGAATAGAACTTCAGCGCGTTGCCGCCGGTCGTCGTCTCCGGGTTGCCGAACATGACGCCGATCTTCATCCGCAGCTGATTGATGAAGATGATCATCGTCCGCGAGCGCGAGACCGAGCCGGTGAGCTTGCGCATTGCCTGGCTCATCAGCCGCGCCTGCAGCCCCGGCTGCTGATCGCCCATCTCGCCTTCGAGCTCGCTGCGCGGCACCAATGCTGCGACGGAATCGATGACGAGGACATCGACCGCCCCCGAGCGGGTCAGCGTGTCGGCGATCTCGAGGGCCTGTTCGCCGGCATCCGGCTGGGAAATCAGGAGGTTGTCGATGTCGACGCCGAGCTTCTTGGCATATCCCGGGTCGAGCGCGTGCTCGGCATCGATGAAGGCGCAGACGCCGTTTTTCTTCTGCGCCTCGGCGATGACGTGCAGCGCCAAGCGTCGTCTTGCCGGAACTCTCGGGACCGTAGATTTCGACGACGCGGCCGCGCGGCAGACCGCCGATGCCGAGCGCGATGTCGAGGCCGATCGAGCCGGTCGAGACGACCTCGGTCTCGACGGTTTCGCGCTGGCCGAAGCGCATGATCGCGCCCTTGCCGAAGGCGCGTTCGATCTGGCCGACGGCGGCATCGATGGCTTTGGTTTTGTCGGCGGAGTCGCGTTCCACGAGGCGAAGTCTGCTTACTAACATCGGAAGGCCCCCTTATTTCACACTCGCTTGCGGTCTGACAACGTGGGAAAAATGTACATGTTTTGTTCGATACGCCAAGCGATTTGTGCAACCGCATGTTTTTCTTTGGTTTTTTTGTACCCATTCGGGGTGGATTTATGCATCCGCAGGTTACAGGCAAAGAAAAATCCGCATCGCCTGCGCGAAATACCGGCTGAGCGTGCATATCTGCGTTTGCCACACCTAAGACTGATTCGCTACAATGCAGCAAATCGCGTAAGAACAAGGGTGCAGCGAAGACGTCGTGAGCGGGCAGCGGCCGGCCCGCCTGGGTTAGGGATCGTGCCGGTGCGGACGCAGCGGGCAGGAAGGACCAGACACAGACAATGAACAACCGACTTTTGATCGATCGCCGCTCCGGTCTCGACCGGCGCGGTTACGGGGACCGCCGCCAGGGACCCGACCGCCGAACCGGGGGTGACCGCCGGCACATCGCGGCGTCGAGCGATCGCCGTTCGAGCGGCTATTACGACGCCCGCACGTCAAACGACGACATGGGATTCGGCCAAACTCCGCTTCCGGTGCGCGATAACTTCGGGCGCTGGGGTGTTCTCCTCGCCGATCTCGTCGCCGGATTCTATGCGGCCTGCCTCGAGCCGACGCATTGGCCCGACATCCTCGCGCGCCTGAAGGACGCGGTGCGGGCCGACGTCTGCGCCCTCGGCAGCCACGACTTCGCCACCGGCAGCGGCCGCCTCGAGCAGGCGGTCAACATCGACGCCGCCTATCTCACCGCCTACAGCGAGCGCCTCGGCCGGCACAGTCCCTGGCTGCAGCAGCAGGACCGGCTGCCGGCGCCGGGCAGCGTCCGTACCGGACAGATGCTCGCCGAGGACGCCGATGTCATCGACGGGCCGTTCTATCGGGAGTGGTTGGAGCCGCAGAATCTGTTTCACCACCTCTTCGGCATCCTCGATTCGAACGGCAGCAGCGTCGATTATCTTCTCCTCGCCCGCTCACGCGACAAAGGCGCCTTCTGGGAAGACGATCTGGCGCTGCTCAGCCGGCTTCTGCCCAACCTCCGCCACGGATTGCACGCCGGCCGGGCCCTGCGCCGCACCGAGGAGATGAGCCGGCTGCAGGCGCATGCCCTCGATGTGCTGCCGATCGGCGTCTTGATCCTGTCGACGGCCGGCTCGGTGCTGCTCGCCAACCGCCTCGCCCGCGACATCATCAGCGGCGAGCCCGCCTTTTACGTCGGCAACAACGGTCTCGGCCTGCGGCTGGCGGCCGGACGGACCCGCTTCCGCGACATCGTCGGCGCCGCGGCGATGCGGCCGGTCCCGGACGAGCTCGGGCGAAATCCATTCGACCAGCGTTGTTCGCGAGGGCGGCGGGCGGCCGCTGACGGTCCTGACACTGTCGCTCGATGCACCGGACCAGATCCGGGCGCCGCAGGATCCGGCGGCGATCGTCTTCATCGGCGATCCGGAGCGGCCGTCGGAGGTCGACCCGCGGCGCCTGATCCGCCTCTACGGGCTGAGTCGGGCGGAGGCGCGGGTTGCCGTGCAACTGGCCAAGGGCCAGCGGCTCGACCAGGTGGCGCAAGCGCTGGGACTGACCTACGAGACGGTGCGCAAGCACCTAAAGCAGATTTTCAGCAAGACCTACACCGATCGCCAGGCGGAACTGGTGCGGACGATGTCGCTGGGGCCGGCCGGCCTCCGCCTGTAGCCGCCGTACCCGGTCTCGCCGTGCTTGGGGGCCGCCGGCGTTATTCCGACGGCGAAGAGCGCTCCCACGGTTTTGGTCAGTTCGGCCAGCGTGAAGGGCTTGCCGAGGAAGCCGGCAATGCCGTCTTCACCCCGCTCGGCCCTGAGGGCGTCTTCCTGAAAGCCCGACATGACCACCACCGGCAATGCCGGAAGTTCGCAGCGGACCTGGCGGGCAAGGCTGTAGCCGTCGATCCCGGGCATGACGACGTCGGTGAGGAGCACGTCGATGGGCCCCTCGTGCGTGGCAAGAACGTCAAGGGCATCCTCGCCGGACGCCGCTTCCAGCACCCGGAAGCCCGACTTGCGCAAGGCCCGTGCAACAAAGCGGCGGACCGGATCCTCGTCGTCGACGAGAAGGACGACCCGTTCGCCGTCGGCCGCCGCCGGCCGCGCCGGATTGTCACCTCTGCCGTCGGCTCCGGTAACGCGTCCGCGGCGGCCGGCGCAGGCGGCGCTGCCGCCTCCGTCGTGCGCGCCTCGGCCCTCACCGCCTCGGTCCCAGCGGACGGCGGCGTGGCCAATACCGGTACCGCCGGCAGGTAGATGGTGAACGTCGAGCCCTCGCCGAGGGCGCTGTCGACGAAGAGATAGCCGCCGGTCTGGCGAACAATGCCGAAGACGGTGGCAAGGCCGAGACCGGTGCCCTCGCCCGCGTCCTTGGTGGTAAAGAACGGCTCGAAGATGTTGCCGAGGATCTCCTTCGCAATGCCGCTGCCGGAATCGCTGACGTCGATGCGGACCCAGCGCCCGGCCGGCATGATCTCGTCGCCGGCGGCGATCGCACGATCGACATCGACGACGGCGGCGGCGAGGATCAGCCGGCCGCCGCCCGGCATGGCGTCGCGGGCGTTGACGGCGAGGTTGACGATGACCTGATCGAACTGCCCCGGATCGACCTCGACGAAGGCGTCGCCGCCGACATCGACAACAAGTTCGATGGTCGGGCCGAGCAGGCGGGACAGCATCCCGGACAGCTCGGCCAGTGCCCGATGGACGGCGAGACGCACCGGGGCCAGCGTCTGCTGCCGGGAGAATGCCAGGAGCTGGCGGACGAGATTGCCGGCGCGCAGCGCATTGCCGCGGATCTGCAGGAGGTCCTCGTGGGACGCATCACCCGCGCCGTGACGGGTGAGCAGCAAATCGCAGAAACCGAGCATGGCGGCGAGCAGGTTGTTGAAGTCGTGGGCAACCCCGCCGGCGAGCTGGCCGAGCGCCTGCATCTTCTGCGCCTGGGCGAGCGCCGCCGCCGAGGCACCACGCGCCGTTTCGCCGAGGGCGTAGACGGCCACAGCGCGGACATCGCCCGGCTCGCCGAGCGGCGCCGCAACGAGGGTCACCCGCTTCGCCCGGTCGCCCGTGGCCTCGACGCCGATGTTTTCGAGGCGAACGCTGCGCGCCGTGCCCAGCACCAGCTTCGAGAACTGCCGGGCGAGATCGTCGCGGTCGGGACGGGCAACGAGATCGGCAAGGTGGCGGCCGACGAGGCCGTCCTGGCCGTCGCCGAAGAGCGCCCGGAAAGCGGCATTGCAGGCGACGAGGACGCCCTGCGGATCGAGACAGGCGATGCCGACGGGGGCCTCGTGGAACAGATCGGGGAGCCAGGGCCGGGCGGCCCCGATACCGCCGGACGCGCCGGTCGCCGGCCGCCGCCTGCCGGCGCCGCCGCGGCCGCTGCTGCCTTTAGCCATCGTGCGTCCGCGGCGCGCTCCGGGGTGCCGCCTTTTCCCGGGCGAGCTGCATGACGTAGCCGATCACCTGCGCCACCGCCTGATAGTGCTCGGGCGGGATCTCCTCGTCGATGTCGACGGCGGCATGGAGGCCGCGCGCCAGGGGCGGATTCTCGATCACCGGTACCGCGTGCGCCTCGGCGATCTCGCGGATGCGGTGAGCGAGGAAATCGACGCCCTTCGCCACCACCTTCGGCGCCGGCATCGTCGCCATGTCGTAGCGCAAGGCGACGGCGAAGTGCGTCGGATTGGTGATGACGACGGTCGCCTCCGGCACCGCCGCGATCATCCGCCGTCGCGAGCGCTCCATCCGCAGCCGTTTCAGGCGCGCCTTGACGTGCGGATCGCCGTCCGCCTGCTTCGCTTCGTCGCGAACCTCGGTGCGGGTCATCCGCAACTGCTTCAGGCGCGCGTGGCGCTGATAGAGGATGTCGCGCGATGGCGATCACCGTCATCACCGCCGCCGCGCCGCCGAGCATCCTCGCGGTCGCGCCGTTGATGAGGGCGAGCGAATGCGCGAGCGGGACGGCGTCACCTGCCCCAGCGCCTTGACGATCGGCCAGCCGATGGCGGCTGCGACCGCGCCGACGACGACGACCTTGACGATCCCCTTGCCGAACTCGAACAGCGCCTGCGCCGAAAACAGCCGGGTGAAGCCCTTGAGCGGCGAGATCTTGCCCCAGTCCGGCTTGATCTTGCCGGGCGCCCAGAGCAAGCCGACCTGGACAAGACAGGCGGCGGCGGCGACGACGACAAACGCCGCCAGCATCGGCGCCAGCACCAGGCCTACGTCCCGAAGCAAGGCCGCCGAAACCGAGGACACCCTCCTCCGGTCCGATCGCCATCGCCTCCGGTGCGGCGAGGAACGGTTCGAGCAGGCGGACGAGATCGCGGCCGCGCCCGGCAGCCAGGCGACCACGATGAGCGCACTCACCACCAGCGACGCCCAAACCTTGACGTCCTGGGAGACGGCGACGTTGCCGCGTTTGCGCGAATCCTCGAGGCGGCGGTCGGTCGGTTGTTCGGTCCGCGAGCCGTTGTCCTGCTCCTCGGCCATGACCGGCGCCTACAGCGGACCGAAAATGCCGAGCGTTTCGGCGAAATAGTCGAGAAACGCGATCGACATGCCGGAGAAAACCATCATCAGCAGAACGAATTGTAGGGAGATTTGTATCGGCATGCCGAAGAAGAAGATGTTTAGTTGTGGCATCAGCCTGCCCAGCAACCCTAGAGCGATATTCGAGAGCACGCAAGCAATTAGAGAGGGTATGGAGAGCTGCAGGCCGATGGCGAAACTGGCGGCGACCGCCCGCGCGATGGCGTCGGCGGCGTCGCCCAAGGGCAGCCCGGCACCGCAGGGAAACGCCTCGTAACTGGCGACGAGGCCCGACAGCATCAGGTGGTGCAGGTCGGTAACGAAGATCAGGACGAGACCGAGCATGCCGAAGAAACCGGCGAGCGTCGCGCTCTGCTGGTCGGCGATCGGATCCTGGATGACGGCGCTGGCGAGCGAGGAGAAGAACGAGACGAAGGTGCCGGCCGTCTGCAGCGCGGCAAGGGCGATCCGGGGGATCATGCCGAGGAAGACGCCGATCATCACCTCTCCGAGAACAAGGCCGGCGAGACCGCCGAGATTGTCCGGCAGCGGCGGCAGCCGCGACGCCAGCAGCGGGGTCAAGCAGTACGCTGATGCCGAGCGCCAGCATCAGCCGGATGCGGACACTGACATAGGAGGCGGAGAAGTCCGGGCAGGAAGGCGAGCACGGCGCCGACGCGCAGGAAGACGATGAAGGCCGCCGTCGCTTCGCCGATCGCCAGATGCATGAGCACCGGAGGCGCCCTAGCCGCCGTTGGCCATGGACTGGAAGAGCATCCGGGTGAAGTCGATCAGCGTCGTCAGCATGAATGGCAGGAGCAGCAGCATGGCGAGGAAACACGGCGACGATCTTCGGGGCGAACGACAACGTCATCTCCTGCACCGTGGTCAGCGCCTGAACCAGTGCGACGACGAGGCCGACGGCGGTGCCGACGAGGAGCAGCGGCCCGGCGGTGAGCAGCGTCACCTCGACCGCGCCGCGGGCAATCTCCAGAACCGTCGCTTCGTTCATCGCCTGTCGCCTTTTTCGTTCGCGGCGCCGTCAGATCGGCATCCGCATGATGTCCTTGTAGGCCTCGATCACCCGGTCACGGACGGCGACAACCGCCTGCAGGCTCACCTCCGCCTCGGCCACCGCGGCGACCACGCCGCTCAGATCGGCCTTTCCCTCGACCGCCTGCGCCGCCTGCCGCTCCGCCGCCTTCTGGCCGCCCACCACGTCGTCGACGGCGTGCGGACCATGTCGGCAAAGCCGCCCGGCTTCGTCTGCGCAGCTCCGGTGTCGGCGGCGGTAAGGCCGCGGGCGGCACGGCCGTAGGCACTGGCGGCCTGGGCGAAACCGTCGATCGCTCGCGTCATCCGCGCTTCACTCCCAAGCTCAGCGGAGAACATCGATCGTCTGCTGCAGCATCGTCTTCGCCGCCTTGATGACGTTGAGATTGGCCTCGTAACTGCGCTGCGCCTCGTGCAGGTCGGCGATCTCGATCAAGCGGGTTGACGTTCGCGGTCTGCACGTAGCCTTCTGCATCGGCCGCCGGATTGCCCGGATCGTACTTGCGGACGAACGGCGAGGAATCCTCGCCCACCTCGTGTACGCGCACCGTCTCGGCGCCGAGGCTGCGATCGAGCGCGTTGCGGAAGGTCACCGTCTTCCGCCGGTAGGGCTCCCCGTCCGGCGAGACGGCCGCCGAATTCCGCGTTCGCCAAATTCTCGGTGATGATCCGCAGCCGGGTGCCCTGGGCACGCATGCCGGCGGCGGAGATGCTCAGCGATTTCGACAGATCGTCCATGTGCTCGCTCCGGTGCCTGCTCAGCCCTCGGCGCTCAGCCCCTGGCCGTCGCCGCGATGCGGACGAGGTTCAGGTACTTGCGGTAGAGCTGGGTCGTCAGGTTGTGGGCGATGGCCGTCTCGTTGACCTTTGCCATCTGCTCCTCGAGATCGACGGCGTTGCCGGCCGGCGCCACCTCGTCGACCCGCTGCGCGACCACTTCCTTCGCCGGCCCGGCGCCAGCGCCGTTGCCGCCGATATGCCGGGGATCGCTCGGTCACCGGCGCAAGCCGGGCGGCGCCGCTCGCAAGCACTTCGGCGAACTTCGGAGGAGCCAGGTCGTGCGGCCGGTAACCGGGGGTGTCGGCATTGGCGATGGTCTCGGCGAGCACCGCCTGCCGCTGGTCGAGCCACCGAGGCGCGTCTTCATGCGATCGAACAAGGGCGCGTCGAGACACGTTGACCATTGCCGGACCAGCCGACCTCCCACCAATGCGATGGCGCACAGTCTCCGGGCATTCGTTTAAGGATTGGTGAACGCGGCGGCTCCTCGACCGCCTCGCGTCCGGCGTCTCATCAACGCGGCATTACCCCCTCTCCACCAGACCGCCCGAGGCGAACATCCCTAGCCGGGCCGGCCGCCGATCCGCTACGCTCGCCGCGCAAGCGCACGCGGCAGCACGAAGGGACGAACCGATGCAACTGGTGATCAGCCGGACCGAGAACGACGTCGGCACCATCGTCATGGACAACACCGGCAAGCGCAACGCCCTCTCCGAGCAGTTGACCGGCGAGATCCGGGCGGCGCTGGACGGTTTCCGGGGCACCGGGTGCGAACGGCGGTGCTGCGGGCGCCGGCCGGCAGCAAGGTCTGGTCGGCCGGCCACGACATCGAGGAACTGCCGAACGCCCGCCGCGATCCGCTCGGCTGGGGCGATTCGCTGCGCGTCCTCGTCCGCGCCATCCAGGAGTTTCCGGCGCCGGTCGATCGCCCTGATCGAGGGCGGCGTCTGGGGAGGTGCCTGCGAGGTGGCGATGGCTTGCGACATCCTCGTTGCGACGCCCGATGCGACCTTCGCCATCACCCCGGCGAAGCTGGGCATCCCCTACAATCTCAGCGGCCTGTTGACGCTGATGAACACCATTCCGCTGCCGATCGCCAAGGAGATGCTGTTCACCGCGGAGCCGATCCCGGCGCAGCGTGCCCATGCCCTCGGCGTCGTCAACCACCTTCGGGCAAAAGACGAGATCGAGTCATTCGTCTACGAACTGGCGGCGGCGATCATCCGCAACGCGCCGCTCAGCATCGCGGCGATGAAGGAGGAAATGCGCCTGCTCGCCAGCGCCCACGCGATGACGCCCGCGATGTTCGAGCGGATACAGGGTCTGCGGCGCGTCGTCTACGATAGCGGGGACTATCAGGAGGGAATCGACGCCTGGCGCGCGAAGCGCCCTCCGCAGTTCGGCTGGCCACTGACGCGCGTGCCGCGGCGGGTGGGACGGAGGGTAAGGTGAACGATCGCGGCGGATGGCACGCGATCCGGAGGTGCCCGCCGTCGCCCGCCGTCGTTCCGGGCTCGCCTTCGGCTGTTCGCCTCAGAACAGATAGAAAGCGATGGTTGCCACCGAGCCCACCATCATCAGCGAGGACGCCGCACACAGGGCGATGCCGAGAGGTTGCAAATCCGGCCCCGTATCCCTCGGAGCCCGCGCCCGGGTCGCTGCAATCCACCGACGCGCAGAGGGTCAGTACTTGAACGGTATGTGTCGCTGTCTGCCTGGACGCCCTGCCTGGATTAACCGGCCAGCATTCGTTTGTTGAGGGGCACATGTGTCCTGCCCAGTTGTTTCTCCGATTTGAGTTACGCGATGGCCGTGCTGACGTAGGTCCCCCTGAAACCCCGATTCGCCTGTCTTGCCGCTGCGCAACCGAAGCCGGTTCCTGCGGCGACGCAAGGAAACCCATCGCAACTCCTTGAATTCCTTGCATTTCGCCTGCCCCTGTCGAAACGCCACTGCGTTCGCGAAAGAAGTATGTAACAGTGGTTACACTTTTGCCAATCTTTTGTCGGCATCTGAGCGGTTGTCGCGCGCGGTTTATTGTGTTCCGGCGGAAAGTGGGCGACCGCTGAAAGCATCCAAAAGAGGGTATCAGAGACATGGGCCGGCCGTCGGCGAACCGGCGGCGGGCGCGGTAGCGCCATGGGCAGGCCGCAGGCGTCGGGCCTCCAAGGCCGCTGCGCCGGCGGCTGCTCGGGGCGGCATTGCTGATCGCTGCGACGCCGACCCTGATCATCCTCCTCTACAGCGTGGTGCCGCCGCCGATAACGCCGCTGATGCTGATCCGCGCCGCGGACGGGGCCGCGCCGGGACTATCGCTGGGTGCCGCTCGGGGCGATCGCACCGGCTCTGGCCGCTGCCGTCATCGCCGCCGAGGACAACCGCTTCTGCAGCCATTTCGGCTTTGATGTCGACGCCATCACCGACGAGATGGACGACTGGCTCGCCGGCGAGCGCCCGCGCGGCGCCTCGACGATCACCCAGCAGACGGCAAAAAACATCCTCCTCTGGCCGGGCCGCGATCTGGTCCGCAAGGGGCTGGAGGCGCTGTTCACCCCGCAGATCGAACTCCTGTGGTCGAAGCGGCGGATTCTCGAGGTCTATCTCAACGTCATCGAGATGGGACCGGGCATCTACGGCGCCGAGGCCGCCGCCCGCCGCTTCTTCGGCAAACCGGCGGCGGCGCTGAGCGGCCGTGAGGCGGCGCTGATCGCCGCGGTTCTGCCGGACCCGCTGGAACGCTCGCCGGCCCGGCCCAGCGCCGCGGTCAGCCGCCGCGCCGCCCGCATTGCCGCCCGCACCGACGACATCCGCCCTCTCCTCACCTGCATCGCCGAGACCGGGAGGCAGCCGCTGAGCCGGGGCTTGGCGACGGCCGTTGCACCCGTCGGCGGAGCCGACTAGTTTCGTTGACGCAACCATGCGCAGCTTCCACTCAGATATGTCCCGGTGGTACAGACGCCCGGCCGTCGTCGCCGTCATCGGCCTCATCGCCGTGACCGTCGGCCTCGTCCTCGCGCTCGTGCGATCGCACATGGAGACGGTGCCGCCGACACCCGTGGCCGCCCCGTCCGCGCCGGCGCCGGCAGCGCCGGGCCAGGCCGCGACCGGCGCCCCGACGTTCGATGTCGCCCGCATCAGCCGCGAGGGCGATACCGTCATCGCCGGCCGCGCCGCTCCCGGCTCGACCGTGGTCATCCTCGGCAACGGCGAGCCGCTCGGCAGCGTCAACGCCGACGGCCACGGCGAGTGGGTTTTCGTGCCGGAAGCGCCGCTGCCGCCGGGAGCCCACCGCCTGACCCTGAGCATGCAGCAGCCGGGCGAAGCGGCGGTCGCAGGCGACGGCGAGGTGCTGGTGATCGTGCCGGATGCCGGCAAGGACATCGCCGGCCGCGGCGGCGAGGCGGTCAGCCGGCCGCTGGCGCTGCTCGTCCCCGGCTCTGGCGACCGGGCACCGACCGTCCTTCAGAAGCCGGGCAGCGGCGATGCGGGAGCCGGCATCGCCATCGACATCGTCGACTACGGCACGGACGGCCGTCTTGCCGTCGCCGGCCGGGCCCGGCCGAACGCCGAGGTCCGCGTTACCCTCGATGGCCAGCGCTTGGGATCCGCCGCCGCCGATGCCGCCGGAGCCTGGTCGCTGACGAAGAAGCAGGTCAAGCTGACGGGCAGCCACGTCCTCGAAGCGGAGGAAGTCGATGCCAAGGGCGACGTCACCGGCCGCTTCCTCGGCCGCCTCCTCCTCGCCCCGCCGGCCACCGCCGCGACGTCCGGCAATGCGCCGGGGGCGGGCGGCAGCATCGTCGTCGAACCGGGGCAGAACCTGTGGCGGATCGCCCGGCAAACCTATGGCCAGGGTTATGCCTACACCATCATCTTCGATGCCAACCGCGCCCATATCGGCAATCCCGATCTGATCTATCCGGGCCAGGTGTTCGTCCTGCCACCGCCGCCGGCAGCCTCCGGCAACTGACGCAAAGCTCCCGGCATGCCGCGCAATGTCCTCGCCGCCACCGTGCTGATCCCGGTCCATCCCGCCGGCTGGCCGTTCGTCGGCGGCCTGGCCGGCCTCGCCCTCGTGCTGCTGCTGTTCGCCGGCTGGGGCTGGTCCGTGCCCGGCCGCGCTTGCCGCCCTCGCCACCGCGTTTTTCTTCCGCGATCCGGAGCGGCTGACGCCGGTCCGCCACGGGCTCATCGTCAGCCCCGGCGACGGCCGCGTCGTCGCCGTCGCCCCGGCGGTGCCACCCGAGGAGCTGGCACTCTCGGATAAGCCGCTGACCCGCGTTTCGATCTTTCTCAGCATCTTCGATGTCCACATCAACCGGGCGCCGATCGACGGCGTCGTTGTCTCGTCGCATCCATCTGCCCGGCCGCTTCCGCAATGCCGCCGATGCGCGGGCGAGCGAAACGAACGAACGGCAGTCGTGGCTGATCGACGGCGACGACGGGCCGCCCGTCGTCGTCGTCCAGATCGCCGGCCTGATCGCCCGACGCATTCTCGGCTGGGTGGGCGAGGGTGCGTGGGTCAGCACCGGCCAACGCATCGGCATGATCCGTTTCGGCAGCCGCGTCGACGTCTACCTGCCGGAGGGAATGGTGCCGCTCGTCGCCGTCGGCCAGAAGATGATCGGCGGCGAGACGGTCATCGCCGATGCCCGCGCCAACGAGCCGCCGCGTCCGGCCTCGGTCCGATGAACGTCTCCCGCGAGCGGCTGCGCGGCCTGCACATCAACCGGATGATCCCGAACTCGCTGACGCTCCTGGCGCTCGCCTGCGGACTGACGGCGCTCCGCTTCGCCCTGCAGGAGCGGTGGGAACCGGCGGTTCTCGCCATCGTCGTCGCCGGCGTGCTCGACGGCCTCGACGGCCGCATCGCCCGCATCCTCAAAGGCGCGACGAAGTTCGGCGCCGAGCTGGATTCGCTGTCCGACTTCCTGTGCTTCGGCGTCGCGCCGGCGGTGACCCTCTACCTCTGGTCGCTCAACACCGCCGGCCGCGTCGGCTGGTGGCTGGTGCTGCTGCTCTGCATCTGCTGCGCGCTGCGGCTGGCGCGGTTCAACACGATTGCCGAGGATGTCGACGCAGCCGCCCTGGCAACGCTCGTTCTTCATCGGCATGCCGTCGCCGGCCGGGGCCGGATTGGCGCTGTTGCCGATGGTTCTGTGGTTCCAGCTCGATGCCGACTTCTTCCGCCATCCGGTGTTCGTCGGCCTGTGCGTCGCCGCCACGTCCGGCCTTCTGGTCTGCCGCCTGCGCACATTCACCTTCAAACGCGTCCGCATCGCCGCAGGGCTGGGTGCTGCCGGCGATGCTGATCGTCGGTCTCTATTTCGCCTGCCTTGCCAGCAACCCGTGGCTGACCCTGGCGCTGACCGAGGTTGCCTACCTCGCTTCGATCCCGATCAGCGTGCGGCTCTATCGGCGGCGACTGCGCGACGAGGCCGCGGCACGGCCGGCGCCGCCGCGAAGACGCCGTCGCGCCTTCGCCACCCGGGGCCGGCTGACCGGAGGGTCACAACCGCCCTTGGCGACGAGGCCCGCGACCCGTATGTATCGGAAGAACCCCTGGTTCGCGAGGCGCCCGCCGATGCCGTTACGCCGCCTTTCGCCGCCGCCTCCGCTCTCCGGGCACGCCTGCGCCCCGCTCTCGTCCGCTCCTTGCGCATCGCCCGGCGTCGTCCTTGCGTGCGCTGTCGGCGCTGATCTCGGCGTCGGGCGGTCGGCGGCGGTGGAGGGGGAGCGGTTCATCCGCATCGGCACCGGCCCGATCGGCGGCACCTATTTCCCGGTCGGCGGCATGATCGCCAACGTCGATCAGCAATCCGCCCGGCTCCGTCGCCTGCGATGCGGGCGGCAGCTGCGGCGTGCCCGGCCTGATCGCCGCCGCCGTCGCCTCGCAGGGCTCGATCGACAACGTCGCGGCGCTGGCGGCCGGACGCATCGAACTGGGGCTGAGCCAGGCCGACGTCGCCCGCGACGCCTTCAGCGGCCAGGGCGCTTTCGCCGGCAAGCCGGCGCTCACCGAGCTGCGCTCGATCGCCAACCTGTTCGCCGAATCCCTGCACGTGGTGGTCCGCAAGGAAAGTCCGATCAACGGCGATCGCCGATCTGCGGGGCAAGCGGGTCGCCCTCGGCGAGCCCGACTCCGGCACGCTTCGCCACCGCGAAGACGGTGCTGCGCGGCTATCGGCTGACCCCGAAGGACATGATCGCCTCATCCGAGAAGCTGACACAGGCGACCGGCCGGCTGGCCGCGGGCCAGATCGACGCCCTGTTCATGGTCGGCGGCTATCCGCTCGAGGCCGTCGGCCGCCTCGCCGATACCGTCGCCATTCGTCTGCTTCCGATCGAGGGCAAGCCCGCAGACGACATCCTCGGAGCGGATGCGATGCTGGCGGCCTCGGTCATCCCCGCCGGCACCTATGCCGGCGTCGGCGAGACGCGGACGGTCGGACCGCGCGCCCAGCTCCTCACCTCTGCGAAGATCGACGCCGATCTCGTCTACGCCATCACCGCCGCCCTGTGGAACCCGCGCAATCGTCTCGTCCTCGACAGCGGGCATCCTGAGGGCCGCAATATCCAGGCGGCGCACGCGACCCAGGGCCTGGTCGTGCCGTTGCATCCCGGCGCCGCCCGATACTACGCGGAATCCCTCGCGAAGCAGGCGGGGCCGCCGTAGATGGCGGGCGAAGCATGGCTGGTCGACGGCACGGCCGACGAGGCGCTGCCGATCACGCCGCTCGCGCAAGCTGACCTCGATGCGTGGCTTGCCGAACATGGCGAACAGGCGGTCTGGGTCCGATCGGTCGGGTTTACCGCCGAGCCGGCGACCATCTGCCTCCTCCCCGGTGCCGATGCAAGGCTCGCCCGCGTCCTCCTCGGCGTCGGCGGCGATCCGCGCTGGGATTGGGCCGGCCTGCCTCAAGCGCTGCCGGCCGGCACCTTCCGCATCGAGGCGACGCTGCGCCGCACCGACGCCGAAGCCGCGGCCTTCGGCTGGGCGATGGGGACCTACCGCTTCGACCGCTACCGCCGGCGCCCGGAGCCGGAGCGCACGACTGATCTGGCCGGAGGCCGTGCACCGGCCGGCGGTCGAGCGGGCGATCGAGGCCACGGTCCTCGTTCGTGACCTGATCAACACGCCGGCTTCGGATATGGGCCCGGAAGAACTGACCGACGCGGTGCGCGCCGTCGGCCGCCGCTTCGCCGCCCGCTGCCGGGTGATCGCCGACAACGAGCTGCTCCGCGAAAACTATCCCGCCATCCACGCCGTCGGCCGGGCGAGCGCCAGACCGCCGCGTCTCGCCGAACTGGTATGGGGCGACGCCGGCGCGCCGAAGGTGACGCTCGTCGGCAAGGGAGTCTGCTTCGATACCGGCGGCCTCGATCTCAAGCCCTCGGCGGCGATGCGGCTGATGAAAAAGGACATGGGCGGCGCCGCCCTCGTCCTCGGCCTCGCCCAGATGATCATGGCCGCCGATCTGCCGGTCCGCCTGCGGCTGCTGGTGCCGGCGGTGGAGAACAGCGTGTCCGGGGCGGCGATGCGGCCGCTCGACGTCATCCGGACGCGAAAAGGGCTGACGGTGGAAATCGGCAATACCGACGCCGAGGGCAGGCTCATCCTCGCCGACGCCCTCGCCGAGGCTGCGGCCGAGGACCCGGCGCTGCTGATCGACTGCGCGACCCTGACCGGCGCCGCACGCGCAGCCCTCGGCACGGAGGTGCCGGCGCTGTTCACCGACGACGACGGCCTCGCCGCGGCAGCTGCTCGCCGAGGCGGCCACGGCCGGCGATCCGCTCTGGCGGCTGCCGTTGTGGCGAGCCCTACCGCCGCCACCTGGACGGCAAGATCGCCGATCTCACCAACGCCCCCGACAGCCCGTACGCCGGGGCCATCCTCGCCGCGCTGTTCCTTGCCGAGTTCGCCGCGCCGGTGCACGCCTGGGCCCACATCGACACGATGGCGTGGAACACGGAATCCCGGCCCGGCCGGCCGGAAGGCGGCGAGGCGATGGGGCTGCGCGCCCTCTTTGCTTTGATCGAACGCCGCTTCGGCGGCTGATCGCCGAGCGCCTTCGGCCGCCTGCGCCGATGATCCGATTCCGGCGACATTGCGTAAAGATGGCATGTCGGGAAACCGTCTCTTCGTCACGGTGCGATCGCTCAAGACAATGTTCGTTCTGACGATCGTCGCCATCTTCGCCTGGAGTTGCACCCAGGCGGAACCTCGCGGGGTGAGCGGCCGGGACTAGCGGCGTTTCCTCGGACGATGCGGCCACTGACGCTCTGGCCGCTGACGTTCCATTCTTCCCTCCCCTGAACTGTGAGGCTTCCAAGCCTCATTTTTTTGCCCCGGCCACGCCATCAGACGAGCCGTCGGCGGCGCTTTACCGGTGGGCGGAAACGGTGCAGATAGGTGGGGACGATCGCCTCGACCGCTTGCGGCTGAATGCCGAGATCGGCAAAAGTCAACGCGCCCGCCGAGACGACATTGTCGGATCCGGAGCAGCTTGACCTGATCCGGGGTCAGCGGCGGCACCGGAAGGAACTGCAAGAACCTGGCCTGGATCGCCGCGACCGAGAGCGGCAGGGAGACGAGCGGGCGCCGTCGTCCGGTTTCTCTGAGGACGATCTCCATGACTTCGCGGAACGTGATGATGCGCGGGCCGCCGAGCTCGTAGGTGCGGCCGCGGGTCTCCGGATCGTCGAGGATGCGGACGAATGCCTCGGCGACATCGCCGACGTAAACCGGCTGGAAGCGGGTCGGAAACACCGGCAGGATCGGCGCGATCCGCGCCATCGTCGCAAACCGGTTGAAGAACTCGTCCTCCGGGACCGAAGACGACGCTCGGCCGGGTGATCGAGACGCCGGCAAACGCGTTCTTCGCCGCCTCCTCGCCGGCCGCTTTGGTGCGCGCGTATAGGGCGGCGGCATCGGATCCGGCGCCGAGCGCCGACATCTGCACGAGCCGCTCGGCCCCGCGGCCTGCGCGGCCTTGGCGACGTTGGCGGCGCCGTCGACGTGGATGCGCTGGAACGTCCGCCGGCCGCGCTCGTAGAGGATGCCGACGAGATTGATCACCCATTCGGCGCCGGCCACCGCCTTCTCGACCGTCCGCGGCTCGGTGACGTCGGCGAACAGCGGCACCACCTGCCCGGGATCGCCGAACATCTTGAGGAAGTTCGCCGCCTCCGGATCGCGGACGGCGGCGCGGACGATCCAGCCGGCACCCGGCCAGCCGCTGCACCAGATGCCGGCCGATGAAACCGGAGCCGCCGAAAACCGTCATCACCCGCCGATCCATGTCGTCATCCTCCGCCCGATCCTGACGATCCGCCTGACGATTTGGCCGTCGCTACCTTGCGCGCTTAACCCACATCCGCGGGGCCGTCAACCTTACCCGGGCGGGAGACCCATCGCGGCAAAAAATGGGCCCGCCGGGTGGGCGGGCCCTGAAGTCTTCCGGGTCTCTGAGGGGGCAACGCGGCGGCCCGTCGCCGATGAAGGCGACCGGGCGGAGGGTCAGGAAAAACACCCTGGTTGCCGCGAAAGCCTGTGCATGCGGTCGTGCCAAGTCCGAGTGCACCCGCGATCGGCCGGGCAGGCGCTCACCGGCGAGCGATTGCGTTTTATCCGCGCTCGGGGCCTGGTAACGCCGGTGCCGCGAACGCGGGAGAAGCGCCGATGAGATCGACCGGGGCGGCGTTCGGACCGGCGATCGTTGCGCCTGTCGACTGTGCGAGGAGGCCGGCATCGTGCCGCTGACCTACCCGCCCCCACGGCCGAGGAAGCCGCCCACGTCCTCTGCAATAATGAGCACCTTACGGACGCTGGCGCCTTAATGAGGCAAGTGCGGCGGCGCAGCCGAGGCGGCTTACCCAATCCATGGGGGCACTTAGCCCGTCATCCGTAGGGCGCCGTCGACGCGGATGACTTCGCCATTGAGGTAGGGGTTGTCGATGATCGCCAGTGCCAGCTTGGCGTATTCCTGCGGGTTGCCGAGCCGGGACGGGAAGGGCACCGCGCTTGCCGAGCGACTTCTGCGTCTCCTCCGGTAGTCCTGCCATCATCGGCGTGGCGAAGATGCCGGGAGCGATGCAGAGACACGAATGCCGGCGGAATGCAAATTCGCGCGCCGCCGGCAGCGTCAGGCCGACGACGCCGGCCTTCGACGAGGCATAGGCGGCCTGGCCGACCTGACCCTCGAAGGCGGCGATCGAGGCGGTATTGATGATCACGCCCCGCTCGGCGTTGTCGCCGATCGGCTCCAGCGCCAGCATGTCGGCCGCCGCCAGCCGCATGACGTTGAAGGTGCCGACGAGATTGATGCCGACGACCTTGGCGTACATGTCGAGCGAGTGCGGACCCTTCTTGCCGACGATTTTCGCCGGCGGCGCGACGCCCGCGCACTGCACGACGATCCGCGCCGCACCGTGCGCTTCCTTCGCCTTGGCCACCGCCGCCTCCACCGACTCGCCGCTGGCGACGTCGCAGACGCAGGCGACGCCGCCGATATCGGCGGCGACCCGAGCGGCCGCGTCTTCCGCCAGATCGAACACCGCGACCTTGGCACCGGCCTTCGCCAGCGCCCGCGCGGTGACCTCGCCGAGGCCGACCCGCCGCCGGTAACAATGGCCGCTTGACCCTTAACATCCATTTTCTTCTCTCCCCTGGAGCTTCTTTCGCTGGGAACGACGACGCGACCGCGACCGCGGCCACGATCACCGATGTCGCGCAGTTTAGCCCACGCCACGGGCGGACCGTTCACCGGGCCCCGACCGGGGTGGCCGCCGCCCGACCACCGGCCGCGGCCGGCGGTCGGGCAACGCGCGTATCGACGTTAGACGAGTTCGACCGCCATGGCGGTGGCTTCGCCGCCACCGATGCACAAGCCGCCACGCCCTTCTTCAGGCCGTGCTTCTCCAGGGCATGGATCAGGGTGACGACGATCCGCGCGCCCGACGCGCCGATCGGGTGGCCGAGGGCGCAGGCGCCGCCGTTGACGTTGACCTTTTCGTGCGGGATGTCGATATCGCGCATCGCCGCCATGGTGACGACGGCGAAAGCCTCGTTGATCTCCCACAGATCCACGTCCTTCGCCGTCCAGCCGGCCTTGTCGAGGACCTTGCGGATGGCGCCGACCGGCGCGGTGGTGAACAGGTTCGGCTCCTGGGCGTGGGTCGCATGGGCGACGATCCTCGCCAGCGGCGTCGCGCCCTTCTTCTCGGCCGTCGACTGCCGTGTCAGCACCATCGCCGCGGCGCCATCGGAAATCGAGCTGGATGTCGCCGGGGTGACGGTTCCGTTCTTGCGGAACACCGCCTTCAAGGTCGGGATTTTGTCGATGTTGACCTGGAAGGGTGCCTGATCGACGGCAACGACGCGGTCGCCCTTGCGGTCCTTGATCGTAACCGGTGCGATCTCCTGCTCGAACACGCCGCCCTTGGACGCCGACTGCGCCCGCTTCACCGATGTCGATGGCGAAGTTGTCCTGCGCCTCGCGGGTGAACTGATACATCTCCGCGCAGTCCTCGGCGAAGGTACCCATGGCGCGGCCTTCCTCGTAGGCGTCCTCGAGGCCGTCGTAGAACATGTGGTCCTTCAGCTGGTCGCCGTGACCGAGGCGGTAACCGGTGCGGCCCTTGAGCACGAGATAGGGCGCATTGGTCATACTCTCCATGCCGCCGGAGACGACGACGTCGTGCGAGCCGACGAGGAGATTATCATGGCCGATCATCGTCGCCTTCATTGCCGAGCCGCACATCTTGCTCAGCGTCGTTGCGCCTGACGCTCCAGGGCACCCCGGCGTAGTGGGCGGCCTGCCGGGCCGGCGCCTGCTTCAGGCCGGCGAACAGGCAGCAGCCCATCAGCACTTCGCCTACGTCTTCCGGCGAAATCTTCGAGCGCTCCAGGGCCGCGCGGACGGCGGTGGCGCCGAGTTGGGTCGCGGGCACGCTTGCGAAATCTCCGAGCATCCCGCCCATCGGGGTGCGAGCCGCACCGACGACGACCACGGGGTCCGAGTGTTGCGCCATGTCTCTCTCCTTAACCCTTTGTTGGACCAGTTTGGATGCGCGGCGGGGACGGCCAGACACGACCGCTTTGCATTCCATACATGGTCATTGGGACATTTGCCTTCCCGTACGAACTTTCGAGGCCGTTGTTTCGGCCGCTCTTAAAGCGTCCTCGCACCACGTGTACCGTCCCGGCCCATGCGGCCGGGCATAGTAGTCGCTCTTGCGGTTCCTGCAAGGCCTTAGCGGCCGGCGGAGAACAAGGCCGCGGCCTCCGCCTGGCCGAGCTCGAAATAGCGCTTCTGGGCGGTCGCGTCCTTGAGCGAAATCGTCATGCTTTCAAGGTTCTTCGGGCGGAGAATGTGGATCGGCTTGCGAATATAGGTGCGGCCGTCGAGGGTGACCTTGTCCTTGCCCATCGCCTCGAGCAGCGCGTTGATGCGCGCGGCCTCGGCGAAGATGCGGGCGTTCGGCAGCGTCAGCTGCATGTCCGAGACGAGCAGATGAGTGTCGATGCTGTTGAACGGCAGGCTGAAGAGAGACGACCGGTACAGCTTGTCGAGCTCGGCATGATAGTCGTAGTCGGTGAAAGTCACAGGCGATGATCTCGTCGACCGCGTCGTCCTGAAACATCGTCGACATCGGCGTGTTGTCGAGATAGCCGCCCTCGACGTAATAGTCGCCGTCGATCTCGATCGCCTTGAAGTAGGGGATCGTGGTGATGCCGGCGAGAAAGGCGTCCATGAAGGCGTCGAGGCTGGCGGCATCGATCGTCTTCAGGATGGCGTTGACGTCGAAATAGCGCCGCCGCCGTTTCGTCAGGTTGGTGGCGAGAATATCCCAGCGCACCTGCGCAAGGTTTTCGGCCAGCACGTCCCTTCGCTTCGGATCGTCGAGCAGCAGCGACTTGCGGCAGGAATCCTTGTCGACGGTGAACAGGTGCGAGCCGGTCGGCAGCAGCGTCGGCCGAAGCCCGAGGAAATTGGCGAACACATGGAAGATGTCGGTGACGCTGAGGCGCATCGTCCGCGTCAGCACCGGCGGCAGCTCCTCGTGTTCGGCGTCCCACAGGAGATAGTCGAGGCTGATGTTGTTGCCGGAACTGGTGGATGCGATGTGCACCACCTTACGTCCTTGCTGGTGCAGCCAGACCAGGGCGCCGGCGCTGTAGAAGCTGCGGTAGCCGCCGCCGGAGGCGACAAAGCCATAGTTGGTCATCGGCCGATCCTTTCTGCCGTAAATGTGATTTCTGCGGCGCCGCGTCGACCGGCGCGCTTCCGCTTTGCGAGACATCAGGTCGTCTCGCCGGAATCCTCTTCGGCCACTGTCGGCGGTCGCTTGGGCTCTTGCCGATGAGGCCGCTGCGGCCTGTTCTTGGCTTCAACGCTCCAGACGAACCGGCCGAAAAGGATGCATCCCTTCATGCCCGGATCGCAGGCCAAGCCTTTGATGCGACCGCACTGTCCGCGCGCTTCGTGCGGACAACCCCAGGCGCCCATGCCCGCACTCGCCCCCTGTTGCCGTATCGGTTGATGCTGAGCCAATCCTGATCGCGCGACAACCCCGAATGCGCGCGCGGCAGCCCGGTGTTTATTCGCCGAACGCGAGGTCTTGATTGCCACGCTGCCGTCAGATCTTGCGGCCGGCGGCGATCCGCAACTTTCCTGCATGCCTTTCAAAGCCTTCGTCGCTATGGTGTTGCTGTGCTACGCGTTCCCCGGACGGGACATACGGAATGCAGGGACGGATGTTGAGGCTGGCGAAAAAAGACGATCTGATCGTGGTCACCGGCGCCGGCGGATTTATCGGTGGCCATCTGATCGCGAAACTGCACGCGCAGGGTTTCAGGCGCCTGCGCGGGGTCGACATCAAGCCCGTCGACGCCTGGTTTCAGCGAAGCCCCGGGTATCGAGGAGCGGCAGCTTGACCTGCGGACTCGCAGGAGGCCTGCCACGCGGCGTGCGATGGCGCCGCCTTCGTCTTCAATCTCGCCGCCGACATGGGCGGCATCGGCTACATCGAACAGAACAAGACCGCGTGCATGCTGTCGGTGCTCGATCAACACCCACATGCTGCTGGCGGCGCGCGACCACCGGGTGAAACGGTACCTCTACAGCTCGTCGGCTTGCGTTTATCCGCAGGACAAGCAGACCGATCCGGACAATCCTGGCCTGCGCGAGGAAGATGCCTATCCGGCGATGGCCGAAGACGGCTATGGCTGGGAAAAGCTGTTCAGCGAACGCATGTGCCGGCACTTCACCGAGGACTACGGTCTCCACACCCGGGTGATCCGCTATCACAACGTCTACGGTCCGCACGGCTACTACGAGGGGGGCCGCGAGAAGGCGCCGGCGGCGATCTGCCGCAAGGTAATCGAGGCGTGGCTCGCCAACGATGCGCACATCGAGATCTGGGGCGACGGCGAGCAGACGCGGAGTTTCATGTATATCGACGATTGCATCCGGGGCACACTGATGATCATGGCGAGCGATATTGCCGAGCCGATCAATCTCGGCTCGACGCAGATGGTCACGATCAACCAGCTCGTCGACATCGTCGAAGACATCGCCGGCATCAGCCTGGAACGGCACTATAACCTGAATGCGCCGAAGGGTGTGCGCGGCCGCAACAGCGACAACTCGATGATTCTGGCCCGCCTCGGATGGGCCCCGGCGACGCGGCTGGAAGACGGCCTGCCGCCGCTTGTTCAATTGGATCAAGGGAGCAGATGCTCGGGAGATCGCGGCAATGCGCGTCCCCGCGCCGAGGGCGGCCGGCAACAATCGCCGCTAGCCTGCGCGATCGCCGGCGGCGCACACGGCGAACCGATGCGGATCTTCTTGCACGATTTCTCCGGGCACCCGCCGCAGGTCGACCTCAGCCCGGGAACTGGCGCGGCGGGGCCACGACGTGCTGCTACACCTACGCCGCCGACTTTCTCACGCCGCACGGCCGGCTCGAGCGGCTGCCGGGCGATCCGCCGCGCTTCGACGTGCAGGCGGTCTCGCCTCGACCGGCCGTTCCGCAAGACCGCTTCTCTTGCCCGACAGGTGCAGGAGCTCGACTTCGGCCGCCGGCTGCGCCGGGCGATCGACGGCTTCGCGCCGGACATCGTCGTCGTCGCCAACACGCCGCCGGCGTCGCTCGAGTTCGCCCAGCGCGCCTGCCGGCGGCGAGGGATCCCGTTCGTCTTCTGGCTGATGGACATCAACAGCGTCGGCATGCGGACGATCCTCGCCAAGAAGCTGAAAATCGCGGGCGAGCTGATCGGCAGGGGCTACGGCCTGCTCGAGCGCAGGCAGCTCCGCTCCAGCGACAAGATCGTCTCCATCTGCGCGGGTTCCGCGACACCCTCGCCGCGTGGGGGATCATCCCGGCAAGATGGCGGTGATGCCCCTGTGGGCGCCGCTCGACGAGGTGCCGGTGCGGCCGAAAGCCAACGTCTGGTCGCGCCGCCACGGGCTCGACCGGACGACCAATATCGTCTACGCGGGAACCCTCGGCCGCAAGCACGATCCGACGGCGTTCGGCGACCTGGCTCGCCGTTACCGCGGTCGCGGCGACGTGCGGGTCGTCGTCGTTTCGGAGGGGGCGGCCGTCGAGCGGCTCGCCCGCGAGAAGACGGCGGAGCGCCTCGACGGCCTTGTCCTGCTGCCGTTCCAGCCGTTCGCCGATCTGCCGGACGTGCTCGGGTCGGCGGACGTGCTGATCGGCCTGCTCGACGCGGATGCCGCGGGCTATTGCGTGCCGTCGAAGGTGCTGACCTATCTGTGCGCCGGCCGCCCGCAGGTCGGCGCCATGCCGGAGGAGAACCGCGCGGCCGAAGTGATCGTCGAAAGCGGCGGCGGCATCATCGTCCGCCGGGCGACATGGCGGCGCTGATCGCCGCCGTCGACGACCTGACTCGGCGATCCGGCGGCCCGGGACACGGCTTGGGAAAGCCGCCCGCGCCTACGCCGAGCGCGAATTCGACATCCACCGCCTCGGCGACCAGTTCGAGGGCTACCTACTCGCGGTGCAGGGCGTTCGGTCAGGAAGACCCGGGGCGGCGCCGGCACCCGCCGGCGTCATCGACGGATAGTTCCTCCGGCAGGCTGAACCGCCGGCCGCTTTCTCCTGAGCGAACAGACCCTCGCGAACGGAATGGCAGAAATGCGGGAACCGGCCCGACGCCACCGGCATTCAGCCTTCTTCGCATCCGCGCCCGCCGCCGGCCCAAATGGCCCTTCCGTTGTTTGCGCCGTGCCGGCTTCATCTTAGAGGTGCATCCAGATGATCTTTTCCGTGGGCTGCTCGCTTGGCTATCGAGTCGCCGCCCCCGTTCCCTTCGTCTTCAACATCGAGGCGGCATCGTCCGGAGCGCAGACGATCCGGGAAGAACGGCTGGAGGTGACGCCTGCCGGCATGCAGGTCGAGCGCTGGACGATGCCGGAAAGCCGGCAATCGCTATTTGCGCGTACACGCCGAGCCCGGGCAGTTCCAGGTTCGCTACACGGCGGAGGTGGACGTGTCGCCGCAGTTGAACGATCCCGCGGCGATCACCGAGGTCGCCGCAGGCCAGCTTCCCTTCGAGGTGCTCACGCATCTTTATCCGAGCCGCTACTGCCAGTGCGACAAGCTGGAGCGCTTTGCGAGGGGCACGTTCGGCGATCTGGCGCCCGGCTACCAGCGCGTCAACGGCGTCTGCAACTGGATCCGCGACAACGTCGAGTATGCCTTCGGGGTGTCCGACGCGATGACCTCGGCCTTCGACACGGTGACCGAGCGGGTCGGCGTGTGCCGCGACTTCGCCCACCTGGGCATCGCCCTGTGCCGGACGCTCGGCATTCCCGCCCGCTATGTCAGCGCGTACGCCTGGCGCCTCGATCCGCCCGACTTCCACGCGGTGTTCGAGGCCTTCCTCAGCGGCCCGTCCGGTGCCGGCTGGTACCTGTTCGATCCGACGCGGATGTCCGCCCCGGACGGTCTGGTGCGGATCGGCATCGGCCGGGATGCAGCGGAGGTTGCCTTCTGCACGCCCTACGGCGCGTTTGAATTCGACAAGCCGGAGGTCTTGATTACCGGCGATGCGGATCCGACAAGCGAAATCACCACCGGCGCCGTCAGAACCGAGGGATGACCGAAGCGCCCAATAGCGGGGCGTTCGCCCGTTCCCCTTGATTTAATGGTCGGAGCGGCCGGATTTGAACCGGCGACCCCTAGACCCCCAGTCTAGTGCGCTACCAAACTGCGCCACGCTCCGAACTCGATGCGACTATACGCACGGGCGCCTTCGCAAGACAACGCCCCGCGCGGAGGGAATGGCCGCTCTCCGGCCGGGAACGGTGTGTTAACCGATACCGGTGCATCATCCGGGACGGGCCGCCGGTCCACGCTCGCAAGCCGATCACGGTCATGACGCCCGAAGTTCGAGACGAACCTCAGGGACATCCATGCGCGCGGCCGATCCTCTTCCGCTTATTGCCATCATCTCGGACAACATCGACGAGGGCCGGCGGATGCGGGCGGCGCTCGGGGCCGGCTACCGGGTCATGGCATTCCCCGCCCCTCACGTGGCGATCTGCGCCTTCAGAGCAACGCCTCCGCACGTCATCCTCATCGACGAGCCGATCCTGCGGGCAAGCAAACGCGACGTTATCCGAATACTCAAGCGCGAGCCGGTGCTTGCGGACGTTCCGATCATTCTCGCCGTCGCCGTTGATGGCAGGACTCCCGTCGAGCGGCTGCGGGAGGCGGGGGCGAACGACGTCATCGAGAAGCCGCTTCAGGGCGACGCGCTGTTGCGGATGGTTTCGCGGGCGGTAAACCGCGGGATCGAGGCGAAGTGGGAGGCGCTGCCGGAAGCACCCCGGGCGGCCCTGCGACAGACCTCGCTCATGTTCGGCCGCCTGGCCGCAATGGTCGAGACCGGCGAGCCGGCCGAATACGAAGCGTTAAAGTCCGCCTGCCTGTCACTCATTGATTCCACCGACACCGAGAACGTGCAGCACCTGCTCGACGGTGTGAAGGGGCACGATGATTATACCTACGTGCACTCCTTGAAAGTCGCGGTCATGCTGGCCGTGTTCGGGCGCCGCGCCGGGCTGCCCGAAGATCAGGTGATGATGCTGGCGGCGGGCGGCCTCGTCCACGACGTCGGCAAGATCGCCATTCCCCTTGCCATCCTCAACAAGCCCGGCCGCCTGACCGGCGAAGACTGGACGGTGATGAAAGGCCACGTCTGCGCCTCCGTCCGCTGCCTGCAGGCGCATGCCGCCGTACCGCCGCCGGTCCTCGCCATAGCCGCGCAGCATCACGAGAAGCTGGACGGATCGGGATATCCGCGCGGCTTGTCGGGATCGCAGCTGAACGAGTTGGCGCGCATGTCCTCGATCATCGACATCTTCAGCGCGTTGACCGACCGCCGCGTCTACAAACCGGGAATGCCGGCGGAGAAGGCACTCAGCATCATGAAAAAAGAGATGCAGACTCACCTG
Source organism: uncultured Alphaproteobacteria bacterium (assembly GCA_963781645.1). Lineage (GTDB taxonomy): Bacteria > Pseudomonadota > Alphaproteobacteria > Rhodospirillales > Defluviicoccaceae > Defluviicoccus. Next base: position 32,512 of record CAWAGY010000017.1, read on the forward strand.
GACTTGCAAATTCTGAGCATCTTCGAAAGCATCGTCCTGGATGAAGGCCTGATTTTCTGAGAGAAGTGTCCGCCGAAGCGACCGGCGACGGAGCGGTTTCCTCAGAACCCATGCGCGCGCAGCAGCGCCCGGATGGCTTCGAGTTCGTCGAGTACATCGCCGAGGCTGTCCTCGGGACACGGCTCTTCCCCTTCCCCCTCCCCCTCCGCTGCATCGGCCGTCTCGGACGAATCGAAATCGATGTCGGCGTGGGCCGCGATATCGGCCAGACCACCCTCCCGATCGCCCGGCGTCGTCGCCGGCTTCGTTTCTTTCAACAGCTTCTGGACGCCGCGGATGGTATAGCCGTCGGTATAGAGGAGCGTGCGGATATGGCGCAGCAGGTCCACGTCTTCCGGTCGGTAGTAGCGGCGGCCGCCACGCCGTTTCAGCGGCTTGATCTGCGGAAACTTGCTTTCCCAGAAGCGAAGCACGTGCGCCGGAAGCTGCAGATCGCCGGCGACCTCGGCAATGGTTCGGAATGCCGCCGCCGACTTCCCGGCCGCCCGCGGGGATGCACTCCGCTGCGAGAGTGTCATCCGAGGTGCGCCGACGTCGTGTTCGAGGATGGTCATGGTCAGCCGGCGGCACGGCCCTGACGGTTCTGGTTGATGCGGTTCTTCAGCACCTGCGACGGGCGGAAGACCAGCACCTTGCGCGGAAGGATCGGCACCTCCTCGCCGGTTTTCGGATTGCGGCCGACGCGCCGGCCCTTGCGGCGGATCGAGAAGCTGCCGAACGAGGAGAGCTTCACCGTTTCGCCGCGGGCGAGGGCGTCGGTGATCTCGGCGAGCACCGACTCCAGGAGCTCTGCCAATTCGTTGCGCGACAGGCCGACCTCCTGATAGACGGCTTCGCTCAGAAACGCGCGCGTGATCGTCTGATCCGACATGCCTTGTCACCCAAGCTGCCCCTCATACCCTACAAGGGTGTAAGAAGTCCGTCAATATCAATGGGATGTATGGCGGTGTGTGCGGCACCCGGCCGGCTCCGCCGGGCCTGCTCGCGCCGCTCTGCAAGGCCGCGCGCCCGCCGCCCAGCCGCCCGGCTCACCAGCGGATGAGCGCCGCTCCCCAGGTCAGGCCGCCGCCGATCGCCTCGACGAGAACGAGATGGCCCGGTACGAGCCGGCCGTCGCGCACCGCCTCGTCGAGGGCGAGAGGGATCGACGCCGCCGAGGTGTTGGCGTGGCGGTCGACGGTGACGACGAAGCGCTCGGGCGGGATGCGGAGACGCTTGCCGAGGCTTTCGAGAATACGGATGTTCGCCTGATGCGGCACCACCCAGTCGAGATCGCCGACCGAGAGATGGTTGGCGGCGAGCGCTTCCTCGGCGACGCCGGCGAGGCTGGTGACGGCGTGGCGGAACACCTCCTTGCCGGCCATCCTGAGATGGCCGACGGTCCCGGTCTGCGACGGCCCGCCGTCGACATAGAGAATGTCGCGGTAGCGGCCGTCCGCGTGCAGATGTGTCGAGAGAACCTGCGAGGTCCCGGCTTGCGGCGCTGCGCCGTCGACCGCCTGGACGACGACCGCGCCGGCACCATCGCCGAAGAGGACGCAAGTCGCGCGATCGTCCCAGTCGAGGATGCGCGAATACGTCTCGGCGCCGATGACCAGCACCGTCGCCACCTGTCCGGCCTTGATGAAATTGTCGGCAATGGCGAGGGCATAGACGAAGCCGGAGCAGACCGCCTGCACATCGAATGCGGCGCCGCGGCGGACGCCGAGCTTGGCCTGCACCTGCGTCGCCGTCGCCGGGAAGGTGTCGTCGGGCGTGGTCGTCGCGACGACGACGAGATCGACGTCGGCGGCGGCGAGCCCCGCCGCGGCGAGGGCCCGGACGGCGGCGTGATGGCCGAGGTCGGATGTCACCTCGCCGTCCGCCGCCACGTGCCGCTGGCGGATGCCGGTGCGGCTGACGATCCAGTTGTCCGACGAATTGATCCGCGCCGCCAGTTCCTCGTTGGTGACCACCCGCTCCGGCAGATAGGCGCCGGTGCCGGTGATCCTTGCTCGGAGTGTGGTCATTACTGCGCCGCGACCTTCGTATCGAGACCGGCGCTGGCGCCGAGACTAAGGAAATCCTGCTTGATGCCTTCGTTGACCCTGTCGGCGACGAGTTGAACGGCGACGCGAACGGCATTGGCGAAGCCGAAGGCATCGGTGCCGCCGTGGCTCTTGACGCAGACGCCGTTGAGGCCAAGGAACATCGCGCCGTTGTATCGCCTGGGATCGATCCCGGCGCGCACGGCCGAGATCGCCGGCCGGGCGAGCAGCCCGCCCAAGCGCGCGAACAGGGAGCCGGAAAGCGCCGATTTCAAGAGGTGGGTGTAGAGCTTGGCGGTACCTTCCGCCGTCTTCAGGGCGACGTTGCCGGTGAAGCCGTCGGTAACGACGACGTCGACCGTCCCCTTGGCAATGTCGTCTCCTTCGACGAAGCCGTGGAAGTCGATCATCAGCGCGCTTTCCTGCAGCATCGTCGCGGCCTTCTTGACCGCATCCCGGCCTTTCAGATCCTCGGCGCCGATGTTGAGGAGGCCGACGGTCGGCCGGGCGAGGCCGAGCACCTTGCGGGCATAGACCTCGCCCATGACAGCGAACTGGAACAGGTTATCGGCGGTGCATTCGACGTTGGCGCCGAGATCGAGGAAGACGGTTCGACCGCGCAACGTCGGAAACACCGATGCAATCGCCGGCCGGTCCACGCCCGGAAGCGTCTTCAGCACGAACTTCGCCATCGCCATCAGGGCGCCAGTGTTGCCGGCGGAGACGACACCGTTCGCCTCGCCGCTGGCGACCGCATCGATGGCGCGCCGCATGCTTGAATTGCGCCCGGAGCGTAGCGCCGCCGACGGCTTGGTCGTGCCGGCGACAACGTCGGTTGCATCACGAACCTCGATGCGCGGGCGCAGCTTGTTGTAGCGTTGGACGAGCGACGATACCTCCCCGGTGCGGCCGAACAGCAGAAAGCGCACGTCGAGATGCGGGTTGCGGTACCGCTGCAAGCCATCGACAACGACCTCGGGGGCGCTGTCGCCGCCCATCGCATCGACGGCGATCGTTATGGTTTCTGGCAACGTGTTGGTCCTGTTCCTTGTTCTTGGACTTCCCAGGTGGACGGGCCGCTCGGCCGCCGGCTGCAGGGGTCACCTGCCGGGCGGCGGCAACCGATGAAACGGTTTGGTCGCCGGCATCATACAGCTTTCGCGGTCGAAAGTCGGTGCGTTACAGGTGCGTTACAGTGGCGGCGCGGCGGTGGTTCCGGCGCACGGTGCCGGTTGTCGCAAAACCTCCCGGCAGTGACAGAAATGCTTCCGGCGGCCGCACACTTAGTTAGATTCGCGAAGCGTCGCAAGCGCCTTACCGATGGCCCGCCGATCCTCTCCGCATCCGTCCGCCGCACGCCTCCGCGAAGGCGGTGCCGGGCGGCTCAGGGCGCGAACGGCGGCTGAAACCGCAGGTTGCCGGCGATCAGGGCGGCTGCGTCGGCGTCGGCGAGCCGCTCCGCCTCGCCGCGCACGTAGCCCGCCAGGCGCTCGACCGACGGCGCGGCCGGGCTGACGTGGCGATAGACATTGCGTCGGAGCGCCTCTTCGAGCGCCGCCTGATCGTCGCTGTCGAGGGCACCGCCGTAGGCGACGATGCGGCCGTAGAGACCCTTCGCCATCGCCTTCACCTGCTTGCCGACGCGCAGGTCGCCGACGCCCATCTCCCGCAGGCTCTCGTCGATGTCGGTGAACATGCGGTCGAACAGGGCCTGCGCGACCTCGGCCGCGGCCGCCTCGGCGCTCAGCCGACGGAAGACGAGAACGGCGTGCAGCGCGATCATGTCGTAACGGCCATCGGGGGTGTCGGGAACGCCCCAGCGTTGGTAAAATTGCGGGTTGCGCGCCTGGCCGACGATCGTACGATACAGCCGCTCGCCGGCGGCGGCGGCTTCGCTTTCGGCACGCCGGTGGCGGCCGAAGCGCCAGCGGCGCCTCACCGAAGCGAATCCTGCGAGGTCTGCGACATGCCTGCTGCCGAACACCTGCCGCCCCCGCGCCGTTGCCGCACCGTTGTCACCAACCGTCTCCGTTCACAAAATGGCGGGAGCGGGTGTCCGGGGCAACCGGCCGGGACGGCCGGCATGGGGGGCGCCCTCGTGCCGGCGCGCCGCCGTCGCCCCATCGCCGGTCTTGCTCCCCTCGCCGTCGCCCTCGCGCTCGTCGTCGTTCTCGGCGCCTGCGAGGGCCAGTTGGCGACGCATGGCGATCCCATTGATGCGATCGAGCTGGCCCGCGTTCGCCCCGGAATTAGCACCCGCGCCGACGTCGTGTCCGCCCTCGGGACGCCGTCGAGCGTGCCGGTGTTCGACGACAGCGCCTGGTACTACATGTCGAACCGGGAGGAGACACTCGCCTTTTTCGCCCCTGAAAGCATCGAACGGCAGGTCGTCGTCGTCCATTTCGACGACCAGGGAGTCGTCAGCTCGATCGATAAATTCGGACTGGAGCGCGGCCGCGAGGTCGACGTCGTCAGCCGTGAGACCCCGTCGTTCGGCCAGTCGCCGACGATCATCCAGCAGATGTTGGGCAACCTCGGCCGCTTCAACAAGGAAACCGGTCCCGGCAACCCGACCGCTCCGGGCGGCGGCCGGTAGCAGGGCCTCGGGCGGTTGATCAGACACGCTTTTCGATGAACTCGAGGATGTCGAACCAGTCCTCGCGCAAGACCTGACCCCGCTTGCCGGGGATGTCGAAGACGCCGCACCCCTCACCCGCCACCTCCGGAAAGACGGCACGATCGGGGATCCGTCCGACCGCTTCGCATTCGAGAGTCGCGATGAATCGCTCGAGGCGATCCGTCGCCCGCGAGCGCGGGCGGAGGCGATTGCGAACCAGCGCATACGGCCGCTTGCCCTTGCGGACCGGCTTTATCTCCGTCAGTTGCGAAAGGAAGCGCGCGGTCGTTCCCTCATCGAACACCGATGGAATGATCGGGACGAGGACCACATCGGCAAGACGAACGAGATCATCGACCCGCTTCGAGCGCATGCCGGCCGGCGAATCGACGATCAGCCGCGCCGTATCCGCCGGCACGTCGTCGCTGCCTTTCGACCAGTCCAGCGCCGTAACCGACCCCATCGTCGCCGGTCGTGACGCTGCCCAGCGCAGACTGCTGCCCTGCCGGTCGGCATCGGCAAGCACCGTCCGCAGACCGCTGTCCGCATAGGCCGCCGCAAGATTGGTCGCGATCGTCGTTTTGCCGGCGCCGCCCTTCATGTTGGCGACGAGAACCGTGATCATCGGCCGTGCATCCGTGGCACCATGCTCACCAGAAGGTCTCGGACGTCTTGAATTCCTTCCAGTCGCGGCGGGCCTCGGGTTCCAGGTTCTCGACCCCGTGGGCGTACCAGCCAAGGACGCGCCCGCCTGCCGTCGCCAGATCGAGGCGGCGCGCCGCATCATTGCCGTCATCCGCCTTGCCGGCTTCGATAAGGCCGCCGATCAGCCGTTCCGCCGTCGCCACGTCGTTGAGATGGCCAAGCGTATCCTGCAGCGATTTCAGCCGGTCGAGATAGATCGCGGTTGCGTCGCCCGGATACAGCGAGCGGAAGAACTCGGCGACATACCGCAGCTTCTTTAAAGCGATGCGCAGCCGATGCCTCTCCTCGGGCGACTGCGCATCGAAGCCTTTTCCCCGCTTGCGGGCCGTCTTATGGCGCTTGTCGAGGAGGATGCCGGCGTATCCGGCGATCGGCGCGGCCAGGCGCGCGCTCGCCTCGGCCGTCGCCTCCCGCCGCCAGCCGCGCTCCGCGAGCCATAGGGCGAATTCAAGGACAAGACGCGTGTACTGAGCCGAACGGAGCATCGTCCGCGCCTTCTCGTAGCCGGCGGCGCGGGCCGTCTTCGCTCCCTCCTTAAGGGCGGCGAAGCGGACATCGGCAACGGTTCCGGCGACCGGCGGCAGCATCTCGTCGAGGAAGACGTCCCAGTCGCGGGCGGGGTTGAGCGATTGAATCGACCAGCGCGCCTCCTGCTGCAGGTGAGTGAGCTGCGCCGCGGGCAGCACCGCCTTGAACGTCGTCAATGCCGAACGCAGGCGGCGCAGCGCCACCCGGAACTGATGCACCCCTTCCGGATCGCGTCCGTCTGCGGCCGCCGCCTGGTTCGAAAGAAAATGATCGAAGCAGGCGGAGAGGATGCTGACCATGCCGTCCTCGACGCTCATCTCCGCATCAAGGGCGAGCGCGGATGCCTTCGTCCACGGCGGCGGTGTCCCGTTAAGGAGGGCGAAGCCGCGCTCCGCCTTACTACTATGGGCCTCGAGGGTCATCGGCGCCCGATCGAGGAGGGCGAGTGCGAGGCGGTACAGCGCCGCGGACGATCCCTGCAGCAACCGGAGTTCGACTTCGCTCAACGCCGCCGCGGCCGCACCGGCGCTGATTTCGCCCCGATCGAGTGCAACCGAGATCAGGCTCGCATGCCCCCTTTCGCGAACTTCGACGATCCGCTCTTCCCGCTCGATCTCGGTCGCAAAGAGCATCTTCAGCGCCCCGGGCGGCATGAAACCCAGGCGCTCGCGCAGGTCGGGGTCCTCGACCGCGTCCGGCTGCGGCTCCATCGTTGTGATTTCGCCCTGCCATTCCTCCTGCGCGCCGGCACCGTTTTCCGGCGCGGCTCGGACCGCCAGCGTTTGCACGTGATGGCCGTCGTCCGAGCGAACGCTCAAGGAAAGTCCGCGCCTCGCGAGCCGCCGGTCGTCGGTATCGAAATAGACGCTGCGGACGCGTCGCCTGATGGCGTCGCCTGTGACTCCCGCGGCGGACCACGTGGCGGTGTCCCCCAACTGCGCCGCGGCCTTGGCATCGATCGCCAGATTTAACATCGCCGTCGCCGCCCCATGGGCCGGGCCGCTGAGGCCGTTAGCCGGCAGAGCCGACAGGGGTTGCGCTGAAGCTGCTTTGCCGCTGGAGACGCCATCCAATGGGTTGCCGACTCCTGATCGCATGTCCCTATCCTATCACCCCGCGGCGTGTTCTTCGGTTATTCGCTTTCGACATCCGAACTTACGATGCGGCGGCCGCGCCTTCAAACGTGACGATCGTATTATATCGGCTGGGCGCACAGACGGATCTGCGGCGTCTCGCGCAGCAAAAAAAGCCGCGGCCGGCCGCGTTCATAGCTCAGTATCGCCCTCAAAATAGCAAGCCCCCACAGGTGGGACTGCGGGGGCTTGCCGATCGGGTGCGGTTGCGATGAGGACGCGACCGCTGCCGGGTGCCGCGAGCTCAGTGGGCGAGCATCGCCAGCAGCAACAAGGCGACGATGTTGGTGATCTTGATCATCGGATTGACGGCCGGACCGGCGGTGTCCTTGTAGGGATCGCCGACGGTGTCGCCGGTGACAGCCGCCTTGTGAGCGTCCGAGCCTTTGCCGCCGAAGTGGCCGTCCTCGATGTATTTCTTGGCGTTGTCCCAGGCGCCGCCACCGGCGGTCATCGAGATGGCGACGAACAGTCCGGTGACGATGACGCCGAGCAACATGGCGCCCACCGCCGCAAACGCGGCCGACTTGCCGGCGATAGCGAAGATGACGAAGTAGAGCACCACCGGAGCGAGGACAGGGAACAAGGACGGAATGATCATCTCCTTGATCGCCGCCTTGGTCAGCATGTCGACGCACGTGCCGTACTCGGGTTTCGCCGTGCCCTCCATGATGCCCTTGATTTCGCGGAACTGGCGGCGAACCTCGACGACGACCGAGGCGGCGGCGCGGCCGACGGCGGTCATCCCCATGGCGCCGAACAGGTACGGCAGCAGGCCGCCCATAAACAAGCCGACGACGACGTAGGGGTTCTGCAGCGAGAAATCGACTTCGATCCCGGCGAAATACGGATAGCGGTCCGAATGGGTGCTGAAGAAGGTGAGGTCCTGGGTGTAGGCGGCGAACAGCACCAGCGCCCCCAGCCCGGCGGAGCCGATGGCGTAGCCTTTGGTCACCGCCTTCGTCGTGTTGCCGACGGCATCCAGCGCGTCGGTCGTCTTACGGACGCTTTCGTCCATGTCCGCCATCTCCGCAATGCCGCCTGCATTGTCGGTCACCGGGCCGTAGGCATCGAGGGCAACCACCATGCCGGCGAGCGCCAGCATCGCCGTCACCGCGATGGCGATGCCGAACAGGCCGGCGAGCATGTGGGTCAGGATGATGGCGACGCAGATGATGACCGCCGGCACCGCCGTCGCCTCCATGGAGATTGCGAGGCCCTGGATGATGTTGGTGGCGTGGCCGGTCTGCGACGCCTCGGCGATGATCTTGACCGGCCGGAAATTGGTGCCGGTGTAATACTCGGTGATCCAGATCAACAGGCCGGTGACGACGAGGCCGATGATCCCGCACCAGAACAGCGACATGCCGGTGAACGTGTGCGTACCGACGACGAACTGGGTGTCCATGCCGACCACCCACGCGGTAATCGGCCACAGCGCCACCGCCGAAAGCACCGCCGACGCGATGAACCCCTTGTAAAGCGCACCCATGATCGAATTGTTGGCGCCCAGCCGGACGAAGAACGTGGAAATGACCGACGTAATGATGCAGGCGCCGCCGATGGCGAGCGGGTAGATCAGCATATTCGACAGGATCGGCAGGCCGGCGAAGAAGATGGAACCCAGCACCATCGTCGCGACGATCGTCACCACGTAGGTCTCGAACAGATCGGCGGCCATGCCGGCGCAGTCGCCGACGTTGTCGCCGACGTTGTCGGCGATCACCGCCGGATTGCGCGGATCGTCCTCGGGAATGCCGGCTTCGACCTTGCCGACGAGGTCGGCGCCGACGTCTGCCCCCTTGGTGAAGATACCGCCGCCGAGCCTGGCGAAGATCGAGATCAGGGAGGCGCCGAAACCGAGGGCGACGAGGGAATCGACGAGTTCGCGGCCCTGCGCGTTGACCACGTACTTGAGGATTCCGAAGTAGACGGCGACGGCGAGCAGGGCGAGCCCGGCGACGAGCATGCCGGTCACCGCCCCCGCCTTGAAGGCGACGGCGAGACCTTGCGCCAGCCCCTTCCGCGACGCATCGGCGACGCGGACGTTGGCGCGTACCGAGACGTTCATGCCGATATAGCCGGTGACGCCCGATAGAACGGCGCCGATGGCGTAGCCGACCGCCACCTTCCAGTCGAACAGATACAACAGGATGATGGCGACGACGACGCCGACGATGGCGATCGTCGTGTACTGGCGGTTCAGGTATGCCGCCGCACCTTCCTGAATGGCGGCGGAAATCTGGCGCATCCGGTCGTTGCCGGAACTCGCGCTCAAAACGGACTTGCTGGCGTAGGCGCCGTAGGCGAGCGCGATCAACCCGCAGATGATCACGAACGGGTACACGGCCGTATTTTCGTATGTCATTGTTTCCGCCCCCTTAGTGCAGCGCTCGCGACCGAGGAAGGGGCTCCCGCTTCCCGGTCCAGTGTGTGCGCAGGATTTCTCATTTTGATCAAAAGATTAAGCGAACATGCCAGATGCCGGAGGCGGGCGCAACAGATCCGTGCTGCATCGCAGCATCAGCAGGAACGCAACCGCGACGGGCGGCCCGGCGTCATCGGCCTCGAAATGCCCAAAAAAGATCCATGAGATGCCGCCGAAACAGGCGATCGCCCTATTCCTTGCTGGAAGTTGTGCCGTCAGAGATGCCGAAATGCGAATAGCCGCGGCGGTCGACGGCAATCACGCGCCCGTCCGCGACAACCTTCACGCGCGAACTTTTTATAGAGTTGGCCGCAATCGCCGGCGCGGCCTCGATCCGGCCGACCGGAACGACCGGAACCGACGCCGCGGCGGCCGCCCCGATGATGGCACCGGCAGCCGCCGCCGGCGCCGTGAAGACGAGTTCGTAATCATCGCCGGCGGCGGCGAGACCGGCAAGGCGTGAAGGCGCGTCGCCGACGACGGCGGCGACCGCCCCCGATAGCGGCAGCCGGTCGAGGACGAGGTCGGCGGCGACATCCGAGGCGTGGCAGATATGGTCAAGATCGGCGATCAGGCCGTCGGAGACGTCGGCGGCCGCCGTGGCCAGGCCGGCGAGGCGCCGGCCGAGGGCAAGGCGCGGGATCGGGCGACGGTAGCGCTCGACCAGCGCCGCCGCCGCGGCCGCCGGCAGATCGGGGTATTCGCCCTTGAGCACGGCAAGACCGAGGGCGCCGTCGCCGATCGTCCCCGATACCCAGACGTCGTCGCCCGGCCGCGCCCCCGACCGGCGCAGCGCCTGCCCCGCCGGCACCCGGCCGATGGCGGTCAGGCCGAGCACAAGATCATGGGGCGACGCCACCGTGTCGCCGCCGACGAGCGCGATGCCCGCGTCGTTTTGAAGTGCCCGGAGTCCGGCAGCGAAACCAGCCAGCCAGGCGTCGGATGCCTCTGCCGGCCACTGCCGGGGCAGCGCGACCGAGAGCAGGTAAGCGAGCGGCTCCGCTGCCATCGCCGCGAGATCGGAAAGATTGACGGCGAGCAGCTTGTGGCCGAGCGTGTCGGCCGGATCTCCGGCGAGGAAGTGAACGCCGGCGACGAGGGTGTCGGTGGTGATGACCAGCTCGAAACCGGGATCGAGGCCGAGGACGGCGGCATCGTCGGCGAGGCCGAGGGCCCCCGGCGCCGTCGCCAGCGGCTTAAAATGCCGGTCGATCAGGGCGAACTCGTCGCATACCATCGCCGTCGCCGGGGCCGGCTCAGGAGAGAACATCGGTCGGGCCGCGGAACCGCAGCGCCAGCCTGTCGAGCACGGCATTGACCAGCGCCGGTTCGCCGCCGGCGAAAAAGGCATGGGCGAGATTGATGTATTCGTTGAGAATCACCTTCGTCGGCACCGCCTCCATCGTCATCAGCTCGAAGGCGCCGACGCGGAGGATGGCGCGCAGCAGCAGCTCGATGCGCTCGGCACCGCGGCGGTTGGCAAGGATGGCGTCGATCTCCCGGTCGAGATCAGGCGTGGCGGCGATGACGCCCTTCAGCATTGCCGTCAACAGCCGGAGATCGGGCGGCGGCAGGGTCTCGGTCGCGCCGGAGCGCGGCCAGCGCTGATTGAGAAAGTTGTCCAAGATGGCGTCGGCGTCGGCGTCGGTAACGGCAATCTCGTAGATGGCCTGCACCGCCGCCAGACGGGCGGCCCGGCGCGGCTGTTGCGGTTGCTGGTAGGCAGCGCCTCCGCCGGTGGTCATGCCGATGGCGGCGCGGCCGACGGCGCCGACGCCCCCTCTCCGTCCAGCAACGCCCGCTTCAGCTCGATCATCCTGAGGCAGGCGCGGGCGGCGTCGCCGCCCTTGTTCTGGCCCTCGACGCGGGCACGCGCCTCGGCCTGGGCGTAGGTCCGGCAGGTCAGGACGCCGAAGCCGAGCGGGATCGCGTGAGCGACGGCGAGCTCCATCAGCCCGCGGCTGGCTTCGCGGCAGATGTGCGCGTAATGGTCGGTCTCGCCCTCGATGACGCAGCCGAGGGCGATGAAACCGTCGTAGTCGGCATCGCCTCCCCGCGCCATCGCTTTCAGGGCGAAGGCCAGCGCGGCCGGCAGCTCGAAAGTGCCCGGCACCCACGCCCGGCTCCAGGCAACCTGCCGCGCATCGAGCTCGCGGGTGGCGCCCTGCGTCATCGCATCGGCGAGATCCTCGTAAAAGCGGGCTTCGAGGATGAGGACGCGGGCGTTCGCCATGGTCTAGCCGTCCGTGCAAGGCGTGATCGGCCGCTGGCCGACGATCGACAGGGCATAGCCCTGCAGGCCGATGATCGTACGCTGGGTGTTCGACAGAAGAATCATCTCGCGGACGCCGAGATCGACGAGGATCTGCGCGCCGACGCCGTAATCGCGAAGATAAGGGACGTTTTCTTCGGACTTGGCAAGGCGCGATCGGACCTGGTCGGAGACGCTCGTCGCATGCGGCTCGCGGATCAGGACGACGACACCGCGGCCGGCCTTGCCGATCAGCCGCATGGCGTCGTGCAGCTCGGATGCCTTGCCGATCCGCCGGTCGCCGAGGACGTCGTCGAGGACGTTGAGCGCATGCATGCGGACGAGGATCGGCCCGTCGGCGCCGATATCGCCCTTGATCAGGGCCAGATGCTCGGCATAGGCGACGCGGTTGCGGTAGACGAAGACGCGGAAGGCGCCGCCGTAGAGGCTGTCGAAGCGGTCCTCAAGGATGCGCTCGACGATCCGGTCGTGGCGCAGGCGGTAGGCGATCAGGTCGGCGATCGTCGCCGTCCTCAGGCCGTGGCGGCGGGCGAAGGCGAGCAGCTCGGGCGTTCTCGCCATCGTCCCGTCGTCGTTCATGATCTCGCAGATCACCCCGGACGGGTTGAGGCCGGCGAGCCGGGCGATATCGACGGCGGCTTCGGTGTGGCCGGCGCGGACGAGCACGCCGCCGTCGCGCGCCTCGAGAGGGAAAACATGGCCGGGAGAAACCAAATCCTCGGCCTTTTTCGCGGCATCGATGGCAACGGCAATGGTGCGCGCCCGGTCCGAGGCCGAAATCCCGGTGGTCACCCCTTCGCGTGCCTCGATCGAGACGGTGAACGCGGTTTCGTGACGCGACGTGTTCCGCCGCGGCATCAGCGGCAGCTTGATCTGCTCCACCCGCTGCCGGGTCAGCGCCAGGCAGATCAGGCCGCGGCCGAAGCGCGCCATGAAGTTGATCGCATCCGGCGTCGCCATCTGCGCCGGAACGACCAGATCACCCTCATTTTCGCGACTTTCATCGTCGATGAGGATGAACATGCGGCCGTTGCGCGCATCCTCGATGATCTCCTCGATGCTCGCCAGCGGAGAGTGCGCATCGGCGGCAGGTCCATCGCCGCGGGCCCGGGTGGTGCTCATGGTCCGCCCGCCTCGCGCCCCGGAAGCCCGCCTCCGCCAGCCTCGCGTTCGCCACCCCCGAAGACGCAAGTCCCCGGCGCGCTCGTTGCGAGGAGGCGGGCGACGTAGCGGGCGAGCATGTCGACCTCGATGTTGACCCGGTCGCCGACGGCGGCGCGGCCCAGCGTCGTCGCCGCAAGAGTGTGGGGAATGACGTTGATCGTGAAGTCGGGGCCGCAGACCTCGTTGACGGTGAGCGAGATGCCGTCGACGGCGATCGAGCCCTTGACGGCGAGGAAGCCGGCGAGGGGACCGGGGGCGTGCAGGACGAACCGCGCCGACGCGCCATCGGGGGAGATCGAGAGGATCTCGCCGGTGCCGTCGACGTGGCCGGAGACGAGGTGGCCGCCCAGCTCGTCTCCCACGCGCAGGGCGCGTTCGAGATTGACGCGGGTGCCGGGCCGCCATTCGGCCATCGTCGTCTTCGCCATCGTTTCGGACGACGCAGTCACCGCAAACCAGTCGCCACCGGTCTCGATCACCGTCAGGCAGACGCCGGAACAGGCGATCGAGGCGCCGAGAGCGATGTCGGCGGTGGCGTAACCGGTGCGCAGCCGCAAGCGGGTGTCGCCCTCCTGCTCGACGGCGACCACCTCGCCCACGTCGGTAACGATGCCGGTAAACATGAAGGTCTTTTGCGCCCGCTCCGCCCGCTCGGCTAATCCGCCCGTTCGTAGAGTTCCATCACGTCCTCGCCGACCGGCCGGACCTCCCGGCGGACGAACCGGAACGCTGCGGCCAGGTCGTCGACGGCGATGGCGGCGACCGCGGCCTTCCCGCCGCCGCCGATAATCCTCGGCGCGTGGAACCAGACCAGCCGGTCGATCAGCCCTGCCGCGAGCATCGACCGCGCCATCGTCCCGCCGCCTTCGACGAGCACCCGGGTGAGCCCCTGGTCGGCCAGGACCGTCGCCATCCCTTTCGGATCTATATGGCCATCCGCCCCTCTGTCCACCGGCAACACGCGCACGCCGCCCGCCTCGAGCGCTGCTGCCGAAGGCGGCGGCGGATCGGCGGTGACGAGCCAAGTCGGGCGCTCCCGCGCCGTCCGCACGAGGACGCTCGCCTGCGGCAGCCGCGCACTTGTGTCGGCGACGATGCGCACCGGCGAGCAAGCGGCGAGGCCGGGCAGCCGGCAAGCGAGATCCGGATCGTCGGCAAGAGCGGTGCCGGCGCCGATGAGCACGGCATCGTGGCTCGCCCGCAGCTGGTGAGCAAACGCGCGCGCCGTCTCGCCGGTGATCCAGCGGCTTTCTCCCGATGCCGTGGCGATGCGGCCGTCGAGGCTGGTCGCCAGCTTCAGGGTAAACAACGGCCGGCGGCGGGTGACGCGGAGAATGAAGCCTTGGTTGAGGTCGGCGGCCTCGGCCGCAAGGACGCCGACAAAGACCGGCACGCCGGCGGCCTCCAGCGCCCGGATGCCGCGGCCGGCCACGCGCGGATCAGGATCTTCGAGGGCGACGACGACCCTGCCGACGCCGGCGGCAAGCAGAGCATCGACGCAAGGGGGCGTGCCGCCATGGTGGATGCACGGCTCAAGGCTGACGAACAACTCGGCGCCGCGGGCGGCGGCCCCGGCACGGTGCAGCGCCTCGGTTTCGGCGTGCGGACGGCCGCCCGGCTGCGTCCAGCCGCGCCCGACGACGCGGCCATTGCCGACGACGACGCAGCCGACGGTGGGATTGGGCCAGGTTCGGCCGAGGCCGCGCGCGGCGAGCGCCAGTGCGATGCGCATGAACTCGGCATCGGCCGCCTCGTCGTGCGTGCGCGTCACCGGTCGCTGAGGCCTTCCACGAAGTCCTCGAAATCCTTGGCTTCGCGGAAATTCCGGTAGACCGAGGCGAAGCGAACGTAGGCGACCTGGTCGAGCTGGGCGAGCTGTTCCATCGCCATTTCGCCGATCACCTTCGACGGAATCTCCAATTCGCCCAAGGTCTCCAGGCGGCGCTGAATGCTGTTGACGACGCGTTCGGTCCGCTCGTCGTCGACCGGCCGCTTGCGCAGCGCGATCCGGAGCGAGCGCAGCAGCTTTTCGCGGTCGAACGGCATGCGCTCGCCGTCCTTCTTGACCACAGTCAGTTCGCGCAGGTGGACCCGCTCGAAGGTGGTCCAGCGGGCGCCGCAGGCCGGGCAGTAGCGGCGGCGGCGGATCGCCGCGTGATCTTCGGTCGGCCGCGAGTCCTTGACCTGAGTATCATCATGGCCACAGAACGGACAGCGCATTCCCCCTCCTCCTGCCGTGTCCCGACAAACGCAAGATGGGCCCGTCCCCGACGCGCTATCCCGCCCCGTAGATCGGAAAGCGCCGGCAGAGCGCCAGCACCCGCTCGCGGGCGGCGGCCTCCGCGGCGGCGTTGTCATCCCCATGGGCGGCAAGCGCGTCGAGAACGTCGGCGATCAGGTCGCCCACCTGCCGGAACTCGGCAATGCCGAAGCCGCGGGACGTCCCCGCCGGCGATCCGAGGCGGATACCCGAAGTCACCGCCGGTTTTTCCGGATCGAACGGAATGCCGTTCTTGTTGCAGGTGAGATGGGCGCGGCCGAGGCTCGCCTCCGCCGCCTTGCCGGTGAGCCCTTTCGAGCGCAGATCGACCAGCAGCAGATGGGTATCGGTGCCGCCGGAGACGATGGTATAGCCGCGCCGTTCGAGAGTCTCCGCAAGGGTCCTGGCATTGTCGACGACGGCTTGCGCGTAGTCGCGGAAGGCCGGCCGCAGCGCCTCGCCGAAGGCAGCCGCCTTGGCGGCGATGACATGCATCAGGGGGCCACCTTGCAGGCCGGGAAAGACGGCGGAGTTGATCCGCTTGCCGATCTCGGCGTCGTTCGCGAGGATCATGCCGCCGCGCGGGCCGCGCAGCGTCTTGTGCGTCGTCGTCGTCACCACATGCGCGTGCGGCAGCGGGGTCGGATGGACGCCGGCGGCGACAAGACCGGCGAAGTGCGCCATGTCGACCATCAGATAGGCATCGACCCGGTCGGCGATCTCGCGGAAGCGGCGGAAATCGATGATGCGCGGGTAGGCGGAGCCGCCGGCGATGATCAGCTTCGGCCGGTGCAGCATCGCCAGTCGCTCGACCTCGTCGAAGTCGATCTGCTGATCGTCCCGGCGGACACCGTAGTGGATCGCGTTGAACCACTTGCCCGACATCGCCGGCGCGGCGCCGTGGGTGAGATGGCCGCCCGCCGCCAGCGACATCCCGAGGAAGGGATCCCCCGGCCGGAGGAGGGCAAGGAAGACGGCGCCGTTGGCCTGCGCCCCGGAATGCGGCTGGACATTGGCAAAGGCGCAGTCGAACAGGCGCTTCGCCCGGTCGATGGCGAGCGCCTCGGCGACGTCGACGTACTCGCAGCCGCCGTAATACCGCTTGCCGGGATAGCCCTCCGCGTACTTGTTGGTGAGGATCGAGCCTTGCGCCTCGAGCACGGCGGCGGAGACGATGTTCTCGGAGGCGATCAGCTCCACCTGCTCCTGCTGGCGACGCAATTCCTGATCGATCGCCGCCGCCAGTTCGGGGTCCGAGCGGGCGAGCGACGATGCGCCCGCGTTGTCATCTTGCCGTTGATCCGATCGCCGCAGCGCCGTTGTCATTCTTTGAGTGCTCCTCCGGTTGGCCGGGCGGCCTCGTGCGGGTTCGACAGCTTTTCCACCCGCGGCGCGTGCCGCCCGCCCTGGAATTTCGTCTCGAGAAAAACGCGGAGGCAATCGCGCGCCAATTCCGACCCGATCATGCGTCCGCCGAAGCAGATGACATTGGCATCGTTGTGCTCCCGCGCCAGCCGCGCCCCCAGCGCGTCATGCACCAGGGCTGCACGGATCTCGGGAAAGCGGTTGGCAGCCATCGAGACGCCGATGCCGGAGCCGCAGATGAGAACGCCGCGTTTCGCCGGGCCGTCCCGCAAGGATGTCGCCATAGCATAGCCGATGTCCGGGTAATCGACCGGATCCCCATGGTGAGTGCCGAGATCGATGACCGGGTGCTGAGAGGCTTGCAGGACCTCCTTGAGAAACTGCTTTAACTCGAAGCCGGCGTGATCGCTGGCGACGACAATCGGCTCTTTCATCGATGCTACTCGCCGCACGGGAACGTCGGGAGCGCGGCCGCTCCGCTCGGGACGTGTACCACATATCGGAAAGCGTGGCTAGGCCGGCACAACGTGTCGGGAGGCCGCAGTCGCCTATGGCCGCCCGCACCGTTGCGGAAGGGCTGTGGTTGCCGCCTCCCTAGAGCTTGTCGAAATCGATGACCATGCCTTCGCGGGCGACGAAAGCGCCGTCCCATGCCGCCCTCGCCTGCTCCCCGATCGCGTCCATGAAATCGTCCTCATGGTCCGGGTCGTGATGGAAGATGGCGAGCCGGCGGGCGCCGGCCATGCGACAAATGCGGACGCCCTCGTTCCAGGTCGAGTGGCCCCAGCCGCGGCGTTTCGGAAATTCGTCTTCGGTATAGGAGCAGTCGTAGATGACGAGGTCGGCGCCCTCGATCAGCTTCAGGATGTTGACGTCGGGCGACCCCGGCACGTGCTCGGTGTCGGTGACGTAGCAGGCGGACCGGCCGCCGTACTCGATCCGATAGCCGGTGGCGCCGTTCGGATGATTGAGCGGCGCCGTCCGCACTTTGACGTCTGCCGCCAGATCGAAGGCGTCGCCGGCATCGAAGTCTTCGCATTCGACGATCGCCTGCATGGCGTCGAGCGGAACCGGGAATACCGGCTCGTGCATCTGCTGCGACAGCACCTTCTCGACACCGCCCTGCTCTTTCAGATGCCCGGCATAAATGTGCATCCGCCGGTTCCGATCATAGGCGGGCCGGAAAAACGGCAGGCCGTTGATGTGATCCCAGTGGGTATGGCTGAGCAGCAGGTAGATGTCGCGCACATCGAGCTCAGCAGTCGAGCTCAGCACCTCCTTGCCGAGCGGCCGGATGCCGGTTCCGGCATCGAGGATGAAGCGCCGGTCGCCGACGATGACCTCGACGCAACTGGTGTTGCCGCCGTAGCGGACATGATACGGTGACGGACACGCTATGCTGCCCCGGACCCCCCAGAACTTCATTGCGAACATCGATCGGACCCGTTTCGGCGGTCGCGCCTTTTCGATCGGCGCCGTCACGCCTGCCTGTTATCGTTGTCCCGCCTGTCGCCCATTGCCTCCACTGTATTCGCGTTTGTCCTGTCCCACATTGACAGATCACACACTTGTGATCGCGATTTCCTGGCCCGGCGTCAAGTCGAGAACGTCGGCCGCGCATCCCCTATTGACCGCGATCTCGAGCAGTCCGGAGGAATTCTCGTACCAGAAGGCGGCGCCGGCGGGCGCGTCGGCGAACGTGCGGACGCGCCGCAGCTTGCAGCCACCGACCTCGACGACGGCATCGACCGGCACGGAGGCGGCGCGCGCCCCGGTTATCGCATTGCCGAAGCTGTCGATATAGACGATGACGGGCCAATCGTCCGGCCAGTCGGGAAAGCGAGTGCCGGAGACGATGGATTCGCCCGGCGCCGGTCGGCCTTTCGCCAGACGGGCCGCGACCGGCGCAAACACGTCGCGCCCGTGGAAGGTGGCGGAGAGGGCCGGCTGATGCCAGGCGAGGCGAATCCAGTTCGGAGACTCCGCCGCCCGCCGGCAAACAAGTCTCGAACAGACCGTTATCGGGACCGACATACCAGCGGCCGTCGATCTCTACGGCGACGCCCGCACGCGCCGATCCCACACCCGGATCGACAACGGCAAGAAAGATGGTTCCTGTCGGCAATTTGGCGCCGAAGGCGGCGAGAAGATAGGCGGCGGCCTTCGGCTCATGCGCCGGCGCGTCGACGAGAAGATCGACGATCGGCACGCGCGGGGCCTCTGCGCTCAAAACCGCATGCAACTGACCGACGTAGGGCCCGGACCAGCCGTAATCGGTGAAGGTCACGATCATTCCCGGCACGATACGCCTGCCGCTGATCGCTTCAGGAAGCGATGGCCTCTGGCTTGCATCGAAAAATTTACCATCCGTTTAGGATCATTTGCGATTGTAGCGGGTATTACTCGACGGACGCCGTTCGCCACGGAAGCAATCGGCCTTATGGAACATCCGGTGGTCGGACGGGCGCCTGCCCATGCCATACATGTTCGGCATCATCACTTTGCACTGGGGAGCTCGACCGAGGAGACGATGATCATGGACGATCGAATGCGCTTAATCGCCTACCGATTGACAACAGCCGAGATCACCTATTACCTGCCGGACTATCCGAATCTGCTGCAAAATTACATCTGGCAGGACCTGGACGAGGCCCCGCACTTCCCCGTGCTGCGCCGGTTTCTCGGATATTGGCAACGCAATCTGGACGGTAAGTTGCATTCGGTCAAGGTCGCCGCACAGGCGCTGATCAGGCCGGCGGAATACCGCTTCGCCGACGGGTTGTTCCGACTGCAGTAACCTGAGTCTCCGCGACGGAAGACGCCCGCCCGCCGCCGGCCATGCCGCCCGAACGAGACGTCCGGACGGCAGGCGGTCGGCGGCGGTTCAGGCGGCCGCCGGCATCGGCTGGTTGCCCTCCGCGGCCAGGCCGAGGACGGTTTTCTTCAGCCGCTGCATCGCCCGCACCTCGATCTGGCGGACGCGTTCGCGGCTGATTCCGTAGACGGCGCCGAGCTGTTCGAGGGTCATCGGCTCGTCCTTGAGCTGGCGCTCGGTCAGGATGTGCCGCTCCCGATCCGGCAGCGTCGCGATCGCCTTGCCGAGAAGTCCCCGCCGGTAATCGCTCTCCTCGCCGGCTGCGGTCAGCGCTTCCGGACTGGGCGCATCATCGACGAGGCTGTCCATGAACTCGCCGCCTTCGGTCTCGTCACGGCTGCGCGGCGCATTTAACGACAGGTCCGGCTGCGACAGCCGGCTATCCATGTCGATCACGTCCTGGGCGGTGACGCCGAGCGAGGTTGCGATCAGTTCCGCGCCTTCGCGGTCGAGCCCGCCGTCGCCGGCAAGGCTGAGCTTCCGCTTGATCCGGCCGAGGCTGAAGAAGAGCTTCTTCTGCGCGGCGAGGGTGCCCATTTTCACCATCGACCACGAGCGCAGGATGTACTCGGTGATCGATGCGCGAATCCACCACATCGCATAGGTGGCGAGGCGGAATCCCCGCTCCGGCTCGAACTTCTTCACGGCTTTCATCAGGCCGATGTTGCCTTCGGCAATCATATCGGCCATCGGCAACCCATAGCCGCGATAGCCGGCGGCGATCTTGGCGACCAGGCGCAAATGGCTCGTCACCAGCCGATGCGCCGCTTCAACGTCACCGTGCTCGCGCCAGCGCTCCGCCAGCATGTATTCCTCTTCCGGCGTAAGCAGGGGAAACTTCCAGATTTCGCGGAAATACCGCGTCAGGCTCTGTTCATTGTCGATTGCACGCAATGCCATTTCCGTCATTGTTGGTGTTCCAGTCGATCTTGAAGACACATCAGCGCTCGCCCGGGCCGAAGGCCGTGCGGGCGGATGAATTTCGCGCGCGAGAAACTCACGCCCGGGGGCGATGGGTCGGGAAATTCAAAAGGATCGACGTTTCGAACATCGGCAGTATCCTCCACTCGAAGCAATATGCCGTCATACTTAACCGGTGCTCATGTTCGGGTCCGCATCGGCCCCCGAAAGCGCGCCGCACACACGAACAGAAGATTAGCACTTTTGCGGATAATTTCAAGAACACGGTCGCGTGATTGCACCGCGAGATCGCCGCCTTATGTCGAGGCGACGTTCACCCTCTCCGCCCGGCCTTTTTGTCCGTGGCCCATGCCCTCGCCTCTCGCCGAAGCCTCGTTTGTTAGAAGCCCGCTAAAGCCCTCGCGTGTTGCCAAAGCCCGGGCGACGGCCTATTTTCGCAGTCCTCGCTGATGTCCAGCAACCACACGCCGCGGCCCATTCATGCGCGCCCTCCGGACGGCCCTGTTCGGCCTCGTTATCCTCGTCGGCGCCAGCGCCGCCCTGGCCGCCGGCTCGCCGCGCGATGTCATCGAGGCCCTGCATGCGGTGCTGCTGAAGACGCTGCAGTCGGGCAAGGGCGGCATCGAAGCGCGATATGCGCTGCTCGCGCCGGAACTCAACCGGCTTTACGACTTCCGCCGGATGATCGAGGTGGCGACCGGCTCATCCTGGGCGAGCGCCGACGAGGCCCAGCGCGACCGGCTGGCCGCCGCGTTCGCCCGGCTGAGCACGATGATTTATGCCGATCGCTTCGGCGGCGGCTACGCCGGCGAAAAATTCGAGATCACCGGCGACAGGGCGGGTCCGCGCGACACCGTTCTCGTCGATACGCTCGTCCATCGCGGCGAAAACGCGCCGGTGCCGGCGGGCGAATCGCCGACGGTTGCGGTCACCTACGTGCTCGCCGATCGCGATCGGGGAGTGGCGGATCATCGACGTCCTTCTCGATCGCTCGATCAGCGAACTTGCGGTCCGACGCTCCGAGTACGCGAGCATCCTCCGCGACGGCGGCGTCGATCAGCTGATCGAGGTGCTAACAAGCAAGGCGGACGCGCTGGCCAAGCCGTGAGCGGCCCTGGTCGAGCGCTCCCGCAGCCGCGGCTACTTCGGCTCGAGGATCTGCCGGCCGCGGTACATGCCCGTCGTCAGATCGACGTGGTGCGGGCGACGCAGTTCGCCCGACGTCTTGTCCTCGACGTAGGCCGGCGCCGTCAAGGCATGGTGCGAGCGGCGCATCCCTTTCTTGGCACGCGATGTTTTCTTCTTGGGGACGGCCATCAGTTGCGAACCTCTCCAGCGGCGCCTGTCGCGGCGCGGGCCGGCGAACGGGCTGGAAGCCGCCGCCGAAGCGCGCCTATATACGCGAGAGCGGCCGCCGCCGGAAGCGAAAACTCGCATCCGCAAGGCTGCCGGCAGCGAAGGATGAGCCAAATGTCCAACGGAACCGAGAGCGCCGGCCCGGGCCGGCCATTCGCCACACGTGACAGCGTCGCCCAGGTCGAGGAAGGCGACCGGCTCGCCCCCCGCTTCGACGCCTCGGGGCTGATCCCGGTCGTGACCAGCGACGCCGCCACGGGCGAGGTTCTGATGCTCGGCTACATGAACGCGGAAGCCCTCGCCCGCACGATCGAGACCGGCGAGGCCCATTACTGGAGCCGCAGCCGGCAGGTGCTCTGGCACAAGGGCGCAACCTCGGGGTTCGTCCAGGAGATCATCGAGATGCGCATCGACGACGACCAGGATGCGGTGTGGCTGCGCGTGCGCGTCGCCGGCGATGCCAGTTGCCACGTCGGCTACCGGTCGTGCTTCTACCGCCGTGTGCCGACCGGCGCGGCGCCCGCCGCCGGCGGCCCGTCGCTCGTCTTCGTCGAAACCGAAAAGACCTTCGATCCCCTTGCTGTGTACGGCGACGCCCCCAATCCGACGCAGCTCTGAAGCTACAAGCAGCGCTGGGCCGGGCCCGTCGCGCCGGCCTCAGCCGGCCCCGTCGGCCGGCACCTTCGCTTCCGCCCGCGTCACCTGCTGCCGTGCCCAGGCCGCCGCACCCTGCGCCGTGGCGTCACCGGCGAGAGCGGCAACGACGACGTCGAGCGACGATGCGAAGGACGGCATCACCTGGCGGCGAAGCGCGCCTTCGAACTCCTCGCGGAACAGCTTCGGCAGGTCTTCGACCAGACCGCCGCCGAGAATGATGGCGTCGGGACGCAACAGATTGACGACGCCTGCCGCCGCCCAGCCGATGGTGGCCGCGGCCTGGCGGACGATGCGCTCGACCGCGCGGTCGCCGGCGGCGATTGCCTCCTTCAAGGCGGCGCTGCGGATCTGGGCGAGATCGGTACCGGCGATGCGGAGCAGCGCCGGCGCCTCGCCGCGAAACGCCGCCGCCGCCGCCGCCGCCGATATGGCCAGCCGGCCGGCGATCGCCTCCAGGCAGCCGCGCCGTCCGCAGCCGCACAAGGGACCGTCGCGGACAACGGGCAGATGGCCGATCTCCATGCACGAGCCGGTGCGGCCGCGGAAGATCTCGCCCTGCCAGACGGCGCCGCCGCCGATGCCGGTCCCGACGAAGATGCCGACCACGCTCCGCCGGCCCGCCGCCGCGCCGAACATGTATTCACCGTAAACGCCGGCGTCGACGTCGTTGGCGACGACGGTGGGACAGCCGAAGGCGGATTCCAGCCGCGCCTTCAACGGAGCCTTGCGCCAGCCGAGGTTAGGCATCTCGAGGACGATCCCGCGATCAAGATCGAGCGGACCGGCGCAGCCGACGCCGATCCCGGCCAATCGTCGCGGCTCGATGCCGGCGGCTGCAAGGGTCTCGCCGACCAATTCGATGATCCGGCGGATGCCGGCGTCGGCGCCCTCTTGCGCCTTCGTCCGCCGGCGATTGCGGGCGACAACCTTGAATGCGTCGTCGTAAAGGACGGCGAGCATCTTCGAACCGCCGAGATCGAATCCGAGCCAGTAACGGTCCTTCCGGGCCTTACTCCCGACGTTTTGCGATTGCTGCACGGGCTCAGCGGATCGTGCCCCTCCCGTTTTCGCCTTCGCCATGCTGACGGCCTAACCTCCGGGGCTTGCGACGTTTTTGCAACGTGATCACGGCAAAAACAAAAACCCTAATTTTTTCAAGGCGTCAATGCCCTTTGCAAACGGCGGCGAGACTCCTATCGTCTGTGCTGCAGTGCCGCGGCCGGCGTGTCGGCTCGTCCGGCGGTGCCGTGCGACAACTACGATCGACAGGATCAAGATGGCCAGCTTGACGATGACCTCCTCGACGTCTTCCGCGCCCCCGGCGATCCGGGTGCTGCTGGCGAAGCCGCGCGGCTTCTGTGCCGGGGTCGAACGCGCCATCGAGATCGTCGAGCGGGCGATCGCGCTCTACGGCCCGCCCGTCTACGTCCGTCACGAGATCGTCCACAATCAGCACGTCGTCGAGTCGCTGCGGGCGAAGGGTGCGATCTTCGTCGAGGAAATCGCCGACATCCCGGAGGGCGCGGTCACCATCTTCAGCGCCCACGGCGTGTCGACGGCGGTCGAGGACGAGGCCCGACTGAGGTCGCTGCCGGTGATCGACGCCACCTGCCCGCTGGTCACCAAAGTCCACAAGGAAGGCCGCAACCACGCCCGCAAGAACCGCGAGGTAATCCTCATCGGCCATGCCGGCCATCCAGAGGTCGAGGGTACGCAAGGCCGCATCCCCGGCGGGGTGCATCTGGTGTCGCGCGCCGAAGAGGTTCAGTCGCTCGCCGTCCGCAATCCGGATCAGGTCGCCTACGTCACCCAGACGACGCTCAGCGTCGACGATACGCGCGATATCATCGAGGCGCTCAAGGAGCGCTTCCCCGGCATTCTCGGCCCCGACGTCAACGACATCTGCTATGCGACGCAGAACCGGCAGCAGGCGGTCCGCGAGCTGGCGAGCCAGGTCGATCTGCTGCTCGTCGTCGGCGCCCAGAACAGCTCCAACTCCAACCGGCTGCGGGAGATCGGCGCCGACATCGGCATCCCGAGCTACCTCATCGACGACGCCCGCGGCCTCGATGCGGCGTGGCTGGAGGGGGTGCGGACGGTCGGCGTCACCGCCGGCGCCTCGGCCCCCGAAGAAATCGTTCAGGACCTGATCGCGCGGCTCAGCGAATTCGGCGGAGTCACCGTCGAGGAACTGGCCGGGGTCGAGGAACACATGCAATTCAAGTTGCCGCGAGAATTGAACGCGTCCGCAACCGGCTAAGTAGACAAAAAGGGGAAGATGCCGTGGCTGTGCCAATCATACAGCAGCTGCGCGTTGGCGCATACATTATCGGCAAGAAACTGCGTCGCATCGATAAGTATCCGCTGGTGCTGATGCTCGAGCCGTTGTTTCGGTGCAACCTCGCATGCCCGGGCTGCGGCAAGATCGACTACGACGAGCCGATCCTCAACAAGCGCATGAGCCTCGAAGAGTGCATCGCAGCCGTCGAGGAGTGCGGCGCGCCCGTCGTCACCATCCCCGGCGGCGAACCGCTCCTGCACAAGGAGATCGACAGGATCGTCGCCGCGCTGATCGCCCGCAAGCGCTTCGTCTATCTCTGCACCAACGCGCTCTTGCTGGAAAAGAAGCTGCACCTGTTCAAGCCGAGCAAGTACTTCACCTTCTCGGTTCACCTGGACGGGCTGGAGGCGCACCACGACGCCGCCGTCGCCCAGCCCGGCACCTTCAAGCGCGCGGTCTCCGCCATCCGCAAGGCGCGCAGCCTGGGATTCCGGGTCAGCGTCAACTGTACGTTCTTCAACACGATGACCGCGCCGGAGGCGGCCGCCTTCTTCGATTTCTGCACCGACGACCTCGGCGTCGAGGGCATCACCGTCTCGCCCGGATACGCCTACGAACGGGCGCCGAGCCAGGAGCACTTCCTCAACCGGACCCGCACCAAGCAGCTCTTCCGCGACATCTTCAAGCTGCAGGGCGAGAAGAAGTGGCGGTTCAACCAGTCGACCCTGTTCATGAACTTCCTCGCCGGCAACGAGACCTACCGCTGCACGCCCTGGGGGACACCGACCCGCAACATCTTCGGCTGGCAGCGGCCGTGCTACCTGCTCAGCGAGGGCTATGCCGCGACCTTCCGCGAGCTGATGGAAGAGACCGCCTGGGACCGCTACGGCACCGGCAACTACGAGAAGTGCGCCGACTGCATGGTCCACTGCGGCTACGAGCCGACCGCGGTCACCGATACCATCAACCGGCCGTGGAAGGCGCTGAAGGTGTGGCTGCGCCGGTCCGCGCACCGACGGGCCGATGGCGCCCGAGATTCCGCTCGAGGGACAGCGGCCGGCGGAGTTCGTCTTCGAGGGCCTCGTCAAGCAGCTATCCGTCGAACGCCAGGAACGGGCCGGCCAGCGCCGCGACGCGGCGTAGCGTCCGCATCGCCGCCCGGGCGTCGCGGGCGAGGCGAATAAGCGCCGGCCAGATCGGCGGGCGGCGGGCGAGGTGGGCAAGGATCGGCGCGACCGGCGTCCGGCCCGTCGGCGGTAACGCCGCCATCACCCAGGACGGAACCGCGCCGCTCCGCCGGATCGGCGATCGCCCGGACGACGACGAACGGCATCGCCGCCGCCTGCGCCACCCGCGCCACCTCCCCCGATTCCATGTCGACGGCGACGGCGCCGGTCGCCCGATGGCAGGCCGCCTTCGCCTCGGCGTCGAGCAGGGCGATCGTCGACCGCGGCGATCGGGTCGGTGACCAGCGGCACGTTCACCGGTAAACGCGCGCTTCAGCCGTGCATGCCAGCCCGGATCGACGGCGAGGCGGCGAGCCGTCCGGGCAGGATCACCGCGTTCGGCGAGCACCAGCGTCCCCGGCGCCAGCCGCGGCGTCCAGTCCGCCCGCGGTGCCGAAGCTGACCAGCCCCCCGCAGCCGTCCGCGATCAGCGCCGCCGCGGCCGCCGCCGCCGCTCCCGCCCGCGCACCGGTACAACGAACTGCGAGCCCCTCGCCGCCGCCCATCGGCCGAGACACGCCGCCTCCGCCGCCAGCCCGGTCACGATGCCGATCCGCACGCCGGGGCCCTACCGAATCCCTCCCTCTTCGTCATTGCCGGGCTTGTCCCTGCAATCCATGGACCCCCTGGACAAGCCCGGGGGTGACGAGAAGGGAGGGCGGCTCCATCCGCGCGAACTCGCTCTAGCACAGGGACAGTCACCACGCGTAGGGCAGAATAGCGGAGCCTATTCCCCGCATGCCGATCATCCGCTGGGCTCACCTGCGGTGGTAACTTCAGATCTCGGACGCCTTCAAGTCCTGAGCGTCCCAAGTAAGCCATTACTTTCTCTGCAAGTCGCACCGCATCTCATCGAGCCTCCGACTTTTTCAGCTGCTGTCCCGTCCCCGGTCGACAAACAGCCCTCCACCTCCGAAGTAGCTACGTGCGAAATAGTCGCAGGGAAGTAGCTAGCAGCGAAGTATCTCCGCTCTTAGACCGAACGGTGATGCTTGGCCTGTGTTTGAAAGTGCTTTGCGCCGTTCGCTAGGTGAGAAGTAATCTGGAGAATGACCTCCTCCGACCTGACGCGCTCTCTCTGGGCTTTGTCGTCATAACCTGGGAACTGCCAGTCTAAGAGATGCTCCGCGGTGACAAAGAAGTTGAACGCTTCATAGGTGTTCGTCGGCGACCACTTCAGACGGTCGAGATCGTGTCGAAGCTTCTGTCGGAGGTCGCTAGCCGTCCGGAGATTGAATATCCCGTTCGGCGGCATGCACTTCCTCGGGACAGCGTGGCGGGTTGATGTATGATCCTTCCCAGCGCGCGGAGCGTCTTCCGCCGCATGCCGGGCAATGCGACACCTAAATCCCCCACTCGGTGCGTTTGGAGTTGCTGCGGGTGAGGGTGCGGTAGCGGGCGAGCGCCCATAGCGGGAAATAGGCGCTGTAGCCGTGGTAGCGGAGGTAGAAGACGCGGGGGAAGCCGACGGCGTTGTAGTGCTCCTCCCGCCACTGGCCGCCGTCGCGCGGCGCCGCAAGCAGATACTCGACGCCGTGGTGGACCGAGCGGCTCTCGACCTCGCCCGCCGCCATCAGCCCTAGGAGCGCCCAGGCGGTCTGCGACGGCATGCTCACCTTCGCGTCTTCGTCGCGGCGCTCGGCCCAGTAGCTGGCGCAGTCCTCGCCCCAGCCGCCGTCTTCGCGCTGCCGCCCCTTCAGCCAGGCGGCCGCCTTGCGGATGTAGGGCGCGTGCATGTCCTCGCCGAGGGCATTCAGCGCCGCCAGCACCGACCAGGTCCCGTAGATGTAGTTGGTGCCCCAGCGGCCGAACCAGGAGCCGTCCGCCTCCTGCTCGCGGCGCAGGTAGTCGAGGCCGCGGGCGACCGCCGGATGCTCCTTGCCGTAACCGAGCTGCGCCAGCATGCCGAGACAGCGGGCGGTGACGTCGGCGGTCGGCGGATCCAAGAGCGCGCCGTGGTCGGCGAAGGGGATGTTGTTCAGGGCGTAATGCACGTTCTCCGCATCGAAGGCGCCCCAGCCGCCGTTGCGGCTCTGCATGCCGAGCACCCACTCGGTCGCCCGGGCGATCGCCTCTGCATTGCTTTCCGGATCGCTCCGATGCAGCGCCATGACGACGGCGGCGGTATCGTCGACATCGGGATAATGGGCGTTGCGGTACTGAAAGGCCCAGCCGCCCGGGCGCAGGTTCGGCCGGTTGACCGCCCAGTCGCCGACGACATCGAGCACCTGCCGCTCGCGCAGCCAAGCGGCACCGTCGGCCGCACGTGCGGCGGCGGCATCGCCGCCGGCCTCGAGGCTCGCATGCATGGCGAGCGCGGTATCCCAGACCGGCGAGACGCACGGCTGCAGATAGATCTCCGTCTCGCTGCGATGGACGAGAAGCTTGTCGATGGCGCGCCGGCACATCACCCGGTCCGGATGGTCGCGCCCGTAGCCGAGCGCGTCCATCGCCATCAGCGAATTCGCCATCGCCGGGAAGATGGCGCCGAGCCCGTCCTCGCCGTTCAGCCGTTCGTGGATGAAGGCCATCGCCCGCTCGATCGCCTGCCGCTGCAGGAGCGGCGCGATCAGCGGCTCGGCGCGGCGGCCGAGCTGGTCGGCGGCGAGGAAGACGTTGCCGAGCCAGTGGCCGGTCGGATTGATCAGATAATGCTTTTCCTTATCCGGCGGTGTCGTGAAAAGCTCACGGATGCCGATGCCGCGGGGGTTCTTCGCCTTCGGCTTCAGCGCGGCGACGACGAACAGCGGCACCATCGTCGTCCGCGACCAGTACGACACCTTGTCGAGATGGAAGGGCGCCCACTTCGGCAGCAGCACCGCTTCCGGCCGGATGAACGGCACCGCCCGCCACGGCACCTGGCGGAAGAGGGCGAGACCATAGCGGCAGAAGACGTTGGCGCGGGCGGCGCCGCCCATATCGAGGATGACTTCGCGGGCGCGGCGCATGTGTAAGCGCGTCCGGATCGTCGCCGATCAGCTTCAGCGCGTAGTACGCCTTGACCGAACAGCTCACGTCCGGCTCGCCGTCGAAGTAGAGCGGCCAGCCGCCGTGTGCGCCTTGCGTCCGCCGCAGATAGACACCGATCTTGCCTTCGGTCGCGGTCTCGACCTCGCCGGTGAAGTGGCCGAGGAGGACGTACTCCGACGGGATGGTCGCATCCGCTTCCAGCTCGAAAACCCAGTGGCCGTCCGCCGCCTGCTGCCCGGCGAGCCAGCCGGCGGCGTCGTCGATGGCGGTATCGAGGGCCTCGGTGCCGGGTTCGAACCACGCCCGCAGGGCGGTCATATGCGCTTTGCCGCCGTCCATGGGTCGTCCCCTTCTCGATGTGTCGTTTCTTCAAACAGGGGAGGCAACGGCCGTGCCGCTTGTGTCACCCCTTTGTCACAGTGCGCTTCTGGTGCGACAGAATGCCGTCCGTTGTCAAGCATGAGCGGCACGCCCCTTCGCTTTTGCGGCGGCTCTGTTGCCGGAGCGCACGCTTCCTTCGAGGGTCGCCGGCAGGCCGGTGTCCGTCCAGTCGCCGGCCAGAAATACGTTCGACCAGCGCGTTGCACAACCCGGCCGGCGGGCCACCTGATCGGGGCTCTGGCGAAACGTCGCCCGCTTCTCCCGCACCACCCGGCAGGGGGGGATGGCTGCGGAGCTTCGGCCGAGGGCGACGGCAACATCCCGCCACATCGCCGCCGCGAGATCGGCCGCCGGCTGATCGAGCAGGTGATCGGCGGCGCTGATCGTCACCGAGGCGACGTCGCCGCGCAGGAAGAGCCAGTGGCAGAGGCCGCCGACGAGGCCGAGCAGGGTCGGTTCGGGAAGTGAATGATCAAGCCGGAAGTGGCCGTTGACGATGGCGGTGTGGGCGTCGGGAGCCGTCAGCGCCGGAACGAGATCGGCCGCGACCGGCGCCGGCACGGCGAGGATCACGCCATCTTCCCGACCGATCGCAACCGTTTCTCCGGCGGTGGAAAGAGCGGTGGCGCGATCGCCGCTCAGCTCGATCCCCCTGATCCGCGTGCCGAGGCGGACGCCGGCGCCGCGTCGCGCGAGGAAGGCGAGTGCCGGGTCGACGAAGCAGTGGCCGAGACCCTCGCGGGCGATCAGCGGACGGCAGGCGGCCTCGCCGCGGCCGAAGGTCTCCCGCAGCACCGGCCACAAGAGCCGGGCCGCACCGGTGTCCGCCGGCGTATTGAGGACGCCGACGGCGAGCGGTTCCCAGAAGCGGCGGAAGACCGGGCCGTTGCCGAGGCAGCCGGCGACCGTCTCGCCGGCGCCGGCGCGGGCGAGGCGCAGCCCGGCGAGGTAATCAACGGGCCGGCTGCCCGGAACCCGCCGGTCGCGGGCGAAAATCCACCAGGGAATCGGACCGGCCGACGGCCTGACCGACCAGCGTTCGCCGGAGACGACATCGAGGAACGGGAACTCGGCCCGGTGGGGGCCAAAGAGCCGGTCGCCGGCGTCGAGCGTCGCCAGATAGCGGGCGATGGCGCGGTTGCCGCTGAGGACCAGGTGGTTGCCGTTATCGATGATGCGGCCGACGACCGGATCGAAGTAGGAGCGGCAGCGGCCGCCGGCGTACGGGGCCGCCTCGTAGAGGACGACCGGCACGCCGTCGCCCGCGAGGTCGACCGCCGCCGCCAGGCCGGACAGGCCGGCACCGACGATGTGTACGGTTGCGGCCACGCGGTTACATCACCCCGTGGCGCAGCGCCACCCACAGCTTCTCGGCCGACGGCACCGCCACCGGCTCCGCCCAGCGCCGCCAGCCGCGCCGCACCAGCCGGACGAGGGTGCGGCGGTAGACCTCCATCATGATGATCGCCGGGCGCACCTGCCGGCGGTCGCAACGGGCAAGCAGTGCTGCGGCCTCGGCGAAGCGGCGGCGGGCGAGGTCGGCGAGGTCCTCGCAGATGCCGGTGATGCGCGGATCGGCGAGCACGCGCTCGGGATCGGCAAGATCATCGATACCGGCGCGGGCGAGGACGTCGGCCGGCAGGTACAGCCGGCCGCGCACGGCGTCCTCCTTCAGATCGCGCAGGATGTTGGTGAGCTGCAGTGCGTCTCCTTCGGCGGCGGCGAGAAGGTCGCCTTCCGGCTGCGCCACGCCGAAAATGCGCACCGACATCCGGCCGACGGCACACGCCACACGATCGCAGTAAAGGCTCAGCTCCGCCATGTCGCGCATCCGCACGTGCGGATCGGCATCCATCTCCATGCCGTCGATGACGGCGAGAAAATCCTCGCGGCGCAAACCAAATTCGCCGACAGAGGGCCGGATGGCTCGGCTGACCGGCTGCCCCGGACGCCCGGCATAAAGCGCTTCGATCTCGTCGCGCCAGCGACCGAGGTCGCGCCGCTTCGCATCGAGCGGCCGCTCGTCGTCGGCGATGTCGTCGACCTCGCGGCAGAAGGCATAGACGGCGAACATGGCGTGCCGCTTTGCCGGCGGCAGCAGCCGCATCGCCCAATAGAACGACGTGCCGGACCGGCGCACCGCGTCCTCGACATGATTGCGGTCGCCGGCGGCCGCACGCGCGCCGGTCGCGTCGAGCGCATCCATCGCCATCGTCCCTCCCCCCGTTGCCGCCGCCCGGCGCCTTCGCTCCCGCTCCCGTCCCGGCTCCACCGATCGCCGGAGCGCCGCGGCGGCACTCCCTTGTTTTGTTTCCATCGGCATGGCGGTCAGACCAGGCGCGCCCCGGCCCCGCGCACACAGCACCAGACGTATGCCCGCCTTCGACAGCTGGATCCGCCGGGCGAGCGGATCTCCGCCTTCAGCCGGCGCACGAGCGTACGGGCGATGACCAGGATCGCCGACAATTCCATCGCAAGCCGGCGGCTGCGCAAGCCGCCCGGCAGGCGTTCGGCAACATCGAGCAGATCGCTCGTCGCGGCGAGGCAGCGGTCAAGCACGCGGCGGAGCGGCGGCGGCGTCCGCGTCCCGTCGAGGTCGGCGACATCCGCCCCTTCGTCTCGCATCCAGGCAAGCGGCAGATAGACGCGATCGAGCGATCGGTAGTCGTCCCGGCAGTCCTGCAGATGATTGATCACCTGCAAGGCATTGCAGAGCGGATCGGACGCGGTGTAGCCGTCGCGGCTGCCGCCGTGCAGATCGAGAAGGAAACGGCCGACCGGAGCGGCCGACCGGTCGCAGTAATCGATCAACTCCTCCCACGACGCATACCGCCCTTTGACCGCGTCCTGCTTAAAGGCGGAAACGAGGTCGAGGCAGTGGCGGGGGGTTACGCCGGTGGCATCGAGCGACTGCCGCATGGCGTGCGCCTTGGCATAGGCCGGATCGCGTTCGCCGCCGGTCAGCGCCCGGGCGAAGCCGTCGAGGCGGGCGATCTTCTCGTCGGGGGCTAGATCGGGGCTGTCGGCGATGTCATCGATCGCCCGCGCGTAGGCATAGAAACGGGCGACATGCGGGCGCAGCGCTGCCGGCAGCAGCCACGACCCCACCGGAAAATTTTCGTAGGCAACGTCCTTGCCGGACGGCGCCTCGACCCCGCACACCGGCCCGGGGGTGGAGCCCTCGCCCGCCTTCACTGCGACCGCCGGAGCCACGCCGCTCAGCTAGGCTTGGCTTGAATGCGCTTGCGCATTTCGGCGAGCAATCCTTCGACGCTGCCGCCGGAATTGCGAATCACCGAGGAGAAGTCCGACCGCTGCGTCAGCCCCATGCTGACGCCCTCGACGTAGACGTCGACGATCTGCGGTCGGCCGCCTTCTTCGCGGACCCGCCAGCTGATCGAGACCGGCGCCGCCCCCGCCCGCTCGATCTCGGAACTGACCATGACGTCGCCGTCGGATTCATCGACGGAGCCGGTAACCTTCAGCTTCTGTCCGGTGTAGTGCTTGAAGCGGTCGACGTAGGTGGTGACGATGAGCCCCTCGAACAGACGGATATATTCGTCGCGTTCCTCCTGGAGTCGCCGACTTCCAGTGGCGCCCTAGGACGAACTGTCCGATCGTCTCCACCGCAAAGTTCTCCCGCAGCAACTGCCGCGCCCGTGCTTCCCGCTCCGCCTGGGGGATTTCGGGGGGCGTCAGGGCGGCGATCGCCTTATCGGCGAGACCTTCGATGAAGGCGCGCGCCGCCTGGTCGTCCAAGGCCGACCGGCCGATTGTCGGCTGCAGCACGAGAACGGCGAGGCACAGGCAGAAGCCGATCCGTCGGATCATCGCGATCGCCGGTCCGCGGCTGGGCATGGCGTAATACGTCACTCTCGTTGGTCTCCTTGCTCCTGTCGGGACTCCCGCTCCAGGCACCCGCCCGGCCTTCGGCATCCGCCGCCGACGATGCGGTGTTCGCTGCCGGCGGGGGCAAATCAACCAGAGCCGGCTGCGAAATCAAGCAAAAGCCTGTAAGCCGCGCGAGCACGGCGCTCCCGCCAGCCTGCGGCCGCCCCGACGCGCCGCCATCCCTTGTTCGCATATCAGCGCCTCGCGCTTAAACTGTGGCCACGGCGCCGCCACGGATTACGCGCAATGTGCGGACTGGGATCGCCCCCGGCAACCGCCTGACATCGAGAGGCAACAGACGCGATGAAGAACAAGATCGTCACGGCGGCGGAAGCGGTCGCCATCATCCGCGATGGCGACACACTTGCCAACAGCGGATTCGTCGGCACCGGGGCACCGGAGGAATTGCTGGCGGCTCTGGAAGAGCGGTTCCTGGAGACGGGCACCCCGCGCGACCTCACCGTCGTCTTCGCCGCCGGACAGGGCAATTCCCGCGAACGCGGCCTTAACCGGCTCGGCCACGAGGGCCTTTTGAAGCGGGTGATCGGCGGCCACTGGGGACTGATCCCGAAGGTGGCGCGGCTCGCCATCGCCAATCGCATCGAAGCCTACAACCTGCCGCAGGGCGTCATCTCGCACCTGTACCGGGAGATCGCCGGACATCGTGCCGGCGTCGTCACCAAGGTCGGCTTGCGCACCTTCGTCGATCCGAGGTTGGACGGCGGCAAGATCAACGCGACGACAACCGAGGATCTGGTCCACCTGCTCGAGATCGACGGGGAGGAATGGCTTCACTACAAGACGTTCCCGATTCACATCGCTTTTGTCCGCGGCACAACCGCCGATCCCACCGGCAACGTCAGCATGGAAAAGGAAGCGCTCACCCTCGACAACCTGGCGATGGCGATGGCGGCGCATAACTCGGGCGGCCTGGTCATCGCCCAGGTCGAGCGCATCGCCGAAACAGGCTCGCTCAGCCCGCGCCACGTCCACATCCCCGGCATCCTCGTCGACTGCGTCGTCGTCGCCCAGCCGGAATACCACTGGCAGACGTACGCCACCGCCTACGATCCCGGCTATTCCGGCGAGGTCAAGGTGCCGCTCGGCTCGATCGCCGGCCTTCCCCTCGATGAGCGCAAGATCGTCGCCCGGCGCGCCTGCTTCGAGCTGCCGATGGGCGGCTGCGTCAACCTCGGCATCGGGATGCCGGACGGTGTCGCCTCGGTCGCCAACGAAGAGGGCATCCTCAAGTTCGTGACGCTGACCACCGAGCCCGGCGTCATCGGCGGCCTGCCGGCGGCCGGCATGAATTTCGGCGCCGCCACCAACACCGCCGCCCTCATCGATCAGAACGAGCAGTTCGACTTCTACGACGGCGGGGGCCTCGATACCGCTTGTCTCGGCCTCGCCGAATGCGACGCGGACGGCAACGTCAACGTCAGCCGCTTCGGATCGCGGCTGGCCGGTGCCGGCGGTTTCATCAACATCAGCCAGAACGCGCGCAAGATCATCTTTCTCGGCACGTTTACCGCCGGCGGCCTGAAGGAATGCTGTCGCGACGGCAGGCTCGTCATCGAGCACGAGGGGCAGGCCGCCAAGTTCGTCAAGCGGGTCTCCCAGGTCACGTTCAGCGGCGCCTATGCCGCCGAAAAAGGGCAGCCGGTGCTGTACGTGACCGAACGCTGCGTCTTCCGCCGCGTCGCCGACGGCATCGAGCTGATCGAGGTCGCGCCCGGCATCGACATCGATCGCGACATCCTCGCCCACATGGAGTTCCGGCCGATCATCCGCGATCCGCAGCCGATGGATGCGCGTATATTCCGACCGCAGCCGATGGGGCTTGCCGAGGCGAAGGTGGGCCTGGGCCCCGTCGCCCTCAAGGATCGCATCAGCTACGACGCCGACCGCAACATCCTCTTCCTCAACTTCCAGTCCCTGCACATCCGCTCGGCGGACGATGTTGCCGACATCCGCCGGGAGGTCGAAGACGCCTGCAAGCGGATCGGCCGCCGCGTCGGCGTCGTCGTCAACTACGACGCCTTCCGCATCGACGAACGCGTCATGGACGACTACGCCCAGCTCATTCGTTTCATGCAGGACACCTACTACGGCAAGGTGACCCGCTATACGACGAGCGCCTTCCTCCGCCTCAAGCTCGGCCGGGATCTGGAAAGCCGACGGGTGGCGCCGCAGGTGTTCGAAAGCGAGGAGGAAGCGCGCGCCTTCCACACGCCGATTTAGGCGAACGAGGCCGCCGCCGCGTCGCTGGTATAACCGGCGTCCTCGGCCAGCGCCGCCGGCAGCCAGCCGGCAATGCGATCGGCCACCTTCCGCCAGTTGTGATCGAGCATCATCGCGTGCGCCGTGCCATCGAAGATCTCGGGCCTGGTCCGGTAGGTATCGGCGGTCGCAGCGATCGCGCCCGGAAAGATGAAGCTATCGTCGGCGGCGCCCAGAACCAGCACCGGCAGATCGAGGCCGGGCGTCGAGGGCGGCAGATCGAGGCCCATCAGGTCGAGGACGATGAGGGTCAATTCCGGCTGGAAGCGGTGCAGGTAGCGGATGACATCGGCGTCCGGAGTGTCGTCGCAGAACAGCGCCTGACGGACGTTCAGCCCGTTGACGATGTCCGGCCCGAACGCCTGGACCAGTGCCAGCTCCCGGAACAGGCCGGGATTGGTGAAGGCCATGCCGAACATGCTGGGGATCATCCCGTGCGGGGGCGCGGACGCCATCAAGACCGCCGCCGGCACCGGCTGCCGGTGCAGGATCTTCTGGACGACGAGGCCGCTCATGGAGTGGCCGATCAGCACCGGCGGACGGTCGAACATGGACATCACCTGCTCGACGTCGGCCACGTAATCGCGGAGCCGGGCGAACAGGAGCCGGTCCTGGCCTTCGCTTCGCCCGTGACCGCGCAGCGAGAGCGCGTGCGCCGCATAGCCGCGCGCGGCGAAATAAGGAAGGAAGTGCTCGTCCCACACCCAGGCGCCGCTGTAGGCGCCATGGACGAACAGAAGCGGCGTCGGGTGCGCTTTCCCCGCCGGCCGGCGGCTGATCACTTCGAGCTTCATCCCTTTGCCCCGCGTCGTTTTTTGGTGTGCCGCCGACCATAACCCGATTTCGCACTTGCACAATAGCACCAGCCGAAGATTTGTTGATGCCGGTGGGCGGACCCTATATGTTGTAGCGATGATGCCATATGTTCTAAATGTGGGGAAGCACCGCGGATCAACGAGACAAGGGGGACGCAAGGAGAGGATGACGGTGAAATCGGAATCCGCGAACGATTTCCTTCGCGCACGTCCGCCCGGGACGTTCGCCACCCTGCTTGCCGATCCGCCGTGGCGGTTCGAAAACCGCACCGGCAAGATGGCGCCGGAACACCGCCGCCTCAGCCGCTACGGGACGATGAGCCTCGACGAGATCGCCTCGCTGCCGGTCGCAGCCGTGATCGCGCCCGTTGCGCACCTCTACCTGTGGGTGCCGAACGCGCTCGTACCCGACGGGCTCCGCGTGCTCGCCGCCTGGGGCTTCACCTACAAGACCAACCTCGTCTGGCACAAGGTGCGCAAGGACGGCGGCTCGGACGGCCGCGGCGTCGGCTTTTACTTCCGCAACGTCACCGAGTTGGTCCTGTTCGGAGTGCGCGGCAAGAACGCGCGGACCGGCGCGCCGGGACGCCGGCAGGTGAACTATCTGGCGACCCGCAAACGCGAGCACAGCCGCAAGCCGGACGAACTCTACGACATCATCGAGGCGTGCAGCCCGGGGCCGTATCTGGAGCTGTTCGCCCGCGGCCGCCGGCCGTCGTGGGTGTCCTGGGGCAACCAGGCCGATGACTACGAGATCACCTGGAAGACCTACCCCAACCACAGCCTCGCCGCCGAATAGGCCGCGGCCGGCGACACACGCTCAGCAGATCGCTCAGCAGATTCGGGGGAGCTGTTCGCCGGCGAGCCAGTCGACGAGGCGGCTGCCGCCGAGAACGGTCTCCATCTGCACGAAGCGGTCGGGATCGTCCACCACCTCGCCGATGATCGCCGCCCGCGAGCCCAGCGGATGCGCCCGCATCACCGCCAGCAGCGCCTCCGCCGTCTCGGCTGGACAGAAACAGACAAGCTTGCCTTCGTTGGCGACGTAGAGGGGATCGAGGCCGAGCAGCTCGCACGCGCCCTCGACCGCCGCATCGACCGGGATCGCGTCTTCGCGGATCAGCATGCCGACCCCGGATTCTTGCGCGATCTCGTTCAGAAGGGTGGCGACGCCGCCGCGGGTCGGATCGCGCATCGCCCGGATGCCCGGCACCGCCTCGACCATCGCCCGCACGAGCGTGTGCAGGGCGGCCTGATCGGAGCGGATCTCGGTCTCGAAGGCGAGGTTCTCCCGCTTCGAGAGGACGGCGACGCCATGATCGCCGATCGAGCCGCTCAAGAGGATGCGATCGCCCGGCCGCGCCCGCTCGGCCGAGATGTGGACGTCGGCCGGCACCCGGCCGACGCCGGTGGTGGTGACGAACAGGCCGTCGCCCTTGCCGCGTTCGACGACCTTGGTATCGCCGGTGACGATGGCAACGCCCGCGTCCTTCGCCGCCCGCGCCATCGAGCCGATGATCGTCCGCAGGTCGGCGAGTGGGAAGCCCTCCTCGATGATCAGGCCGACGGACAGATAGAGGGGCCAGGCGCCGGCCATGGCGACATCGTTGATGGTGCCGTGGACGGCGAGCGAGCCGATGTCGCCGCCGGGAAAGAACAACGGCGAGATGACGAAGCCGTCGGTCGTCATCACCATCCGGCCGGCCTCGACCGCAAAGCAGGCCTGATCGTTGCGCTGGCCGAGGATCGGGTTGTCGAAGCTCGCCTCGAACAGCTCCTCGATGAGCTGCGCCATGGCGCGGCCGCCCGAGCCGTGGGTGAGATCGACGCGGCCGTGGGTGAAATCGATCGGCCGGCCATGCCGGCGACGCACGTGACTCATCGGCGCACGGCTCACGGCCACGACGGCGGCCGGCTGCCGCTCCGGCCGGCGCTCGGTCCTGCGGCGGCCGCGGCCGAAGGTGAAATAGGCGGCACACGCGCCTTCCGAGGAGACCATGCACGAGCCCATCGCGCTGTCGGGGGTGCAGGCGGTGGCGAACAGCTTGCAGTCGGTGGGCCGGGCGAGACCGCGCAGCACGTCGGCGCAGATGCACGCCTTGTGATCGTCGATGTCGGCGGTACGCAGGCCGAACCGCTCTTCCGCATCGAAGCGGGCGAACTCGGGCCGGATGCGGAGCGCGCTCGCCGGCAGCTCGCCCAGCCCCCGCCAGGCGAAGC
This sequence comes from uncultured Alphaproteobacteria bacterium, assembly GCA_963781645.1. Lineage (GTDB taxonomy): Bacteria > Pseudomonadota > Alphaproteobacteria > Rhodospirillales > Defluviicoccaceae > Defluviicoccus. Next base: position 70,944 of record CAWAGY010000017.1, read on the forward strand.
GCTCGCGCAGCGCAAAGACGCGATCGACGAGCGCTTGCGCCTTCTGATTGCCGTCGCGCTGGACGACGCGGCTGTACTCGTTCTCGACCTCGGCACGGCCGTCGTTGACCTGGCGGATCAGCATCAGGATCGCCTGCATCACGTCGAGCGGCTCGAAGCCGGCGATCACCACCGGCCGCCGGTAGCTCTCGGCGAAGACCTCGAAGGGCCGCGAGCCGATCACCGTCGAGACGTGCGCCGGGCCGACGAAGCCGTCGAGCGGCAGCCGGCCGGACCGCGCCGTCTCCGGGCTTTCGAGGATGGCGGCGAGCGCCGACGGGGTCAGCACGTGATTGCAATGGACGCTGAAGTTGGTCAGTCCCCTCGCCTGCGCTTCGAGGATGGCGACAGCCGTCGGCGGCGTCGTCGTCTCGAAGCCGATGGCAAAGAACACCACCTCGCGGCCGGGGTTGGCCTCGGCGATGCGCAGCGCATCCGGCGTCGCATAGATCATCCGGATGTCGGCGCCCTCTGCCTTCGCCTTCAACAGCGTCGCCCGCTCCGGTCCCGGCACCCGCAGCACATCGCCGTAGGTGCAAAGGATCGCGCCATGCTCGCGAGCGAGCTGCAGCGCCTGATCGATGCGGCCGATCGGCAGGACGCAGACCGGGCAGCCCGGCCCGTGGATCATCCGCACGGTCTCCGGCAGCAGATCGACGATGCCGTAGCGGAAGATCGCATGCGTGTGGCCGCCGCAGAACTCCATCAGGTTGTACGTGCGGGCGGAATCGGCGGCGGCGGCGATGTTGGCGGCGATGGTGCGGGCGAGGGTGCGGTCGCGGAATTCATCGACGTAGCGGACGCTCATGGCTCGACCTCCGGCCCGTCATCTCGGGCGAGCGGCACGTCTTCGAGGACGCCGGCCTCGGCGAACAACGCCAGCGTCGCCGCCGCCTCTTCGGGCGACAGTTTCGAGAGTGCGAAACCGACGTGGAGGATGACGTAATCGCCGAGGGCGACGTCATCGACGAGCGCAAGGCTGATGTCCTTGACGACGCCGCCGACCTCGACGCGGGCGTCCGCATGGTCGCCGAGCGCGATGACGCGGGCGGGGATGGCAAGACACATGGGCGGGTTATCCTTTCGCCAGCGCGGTTGCGTAGGCCTGGCCGAGGCTGACCGCGGTGTCGCCCGGCTGAGCGCCCGCGGCTGCAGCACTTCAAGTCGCAACAGCTCAAGCCGCGACACGAGGTCCCAGGTGAGCACCCGGTTGAGGAAGCAGCCGCCGGCCAGCGCCACCCGGCGGACACCGGTCGCCTCTGCCGCGCCGGCGGCCCACGCGGCGAGGGCGGCGGCAAGGGTGCCGTGGAAGAGATCGGCGCCGCGCGCGGCGGGCAAGTCCGGCCAGCCGGTCGAGCAGCGGCAAAAGGTCGAGAACGCCCGCCTCGATCCGCCAGCCCGCCGGGTCGGCCTCGGGTTCGCTGACCATTGCTTCGAGGGCCATCGGCGCCTCACCCTCGAACGCCGCCACCGGCTTGACGTTCAACAGCCCGCAGGCGGCATCGAACAGCCGGCCGCAGCTCGTCGTCTTCGGCGACGCAACATCCTGAGCCAGCATCCGCGCGATCATCGCCGCGCCCGGCCGGCTCGGCGAAGCGGGACGCGATCTCGTCGCCGCGGCCGAGCGCATGCAGGGCCGCCGCCGCCATCCGCCACGGCTCGCGGGCGGCCTTGTCGCCGCCGGGCTGGGCGAGCGGGACGAGATGACCGAGGCGGCGATAGCCGTGCGCATCGACGAACAGCAACTCGCCGCCCCAGGCGCCGCCGTCGTCGCCGAGGCCGAAGCCGTCGAGCGCCAGGCCGAGGACTGGAGCCTCGGTCTGATGTTCGGCCATCACCGCGGCAATATGCGCGTAATGGTGCTGCACCGGCGCGGTCGGACAGCCGAGACGGTCGGCGAGCCGCTCGGCGAGGCGGGTCGAGGCGAAGTCGGGGTGGAGGTCGTGGGCGACGGCGATGGGCGGCGACGGCAGATGCGCCAGCATGGCCTCTGCCGCCGCCTCGAACCGGCGCACCGATGCCGCGGTATCGAGATTGCCGACGTCGTCGCTGACAAGAGCGGTCGCCCCGGCGATCCCCGACACGGTGTTCTTGAGGAAGGCGCCGAGCGCCAAGACCGGCGGCAGCGCTCGCGGCAGCGGCAGCCGGTGGGCGATCCCGGCCGCGAACGGGACAGCGGCGGCCTCGGGCGCGAACGGGACAGCGGCGGCCGTCATCCGGCTCAGCCCTCTGCCTGCACGGCGGCGGCGGCTGAGGCGCGTGCCCTCGGCGCCCGTTGCCGACGTCGGCCGATCCAGCCGTACCAGTCATCCAGACCATCGCCGGTGAGCGCCGAGACCTCCAGCATCTCGAGTCCCGGATTCACCCTCAGCGCCGCAGCCCTGGCGCGGGCGACATCGAAGCGGACGTATGGCAGGAGGTCAGTCTTCGTCAGCAGCACAAGCGCGGCGACGGCGAACATATCGGGGTATTTCAGCGGCTTGTCGTCACCCTCCGTAACCGAGAGCAGGACCACCTTCGCCTCTTCGCCGAGATCGAATGCGGACGGGCAGACGAGGTTGCCGATGTTCTCGATGAACACGACGCTGTCGGTCCGCGGCGAAAGGTCGGCCAGCGCGTGGCCGACCATGTGCGCATCGAGATGGCACATGTGGTGGGTGTTGATCTGCACGGCGCGGCCGCCGGCGGCCTCGATGCGGTCGGCATCGAAGCGCGTCTCCTGATCGCCCTCGACGACGGCGATCGGCATGTGTCCGGCGAGATCGGCGATCGTGCGCTCCAGCAGCGTCGTCTTGCCGGCGCCGGGGCCGGCAAGGAGGTTGAGGGCGAGAATTCCTTGCGCCGCGAGGCGTTCGCGATTGCGGGCGGCATGGCGATCGTTCTCGGCAAGCAGATCGCGCGCGAGCCGGATGCGCCGGCCGCCGCCCGCCGCCGGCGGCGGCGCCTCATGGCCGTGTTCGGCATGCCCGGCCGAGTGATCTGATCGTGATCGATGATCGTGACCATGCTCATGGCGATGCTCGTGCGGATGCCGATGCTCGGGGCGCGTGGCGGTGGTGCCGCAGCCGCAGATGGTGCACATCACTCCACCTCCAGTTCGGTCACCCGCAGCTCGTCGCCGCCTTTGATGCCGAGTGCATGGCGTCCGCAGACGGGGCAAGGATCATTGCGGTCGACGACGGCGACGCGCTCCCCACATTCGAGGCACACGCCGTCGCCCTTGGTGCGGACGACTTCCAGCGTCGCGCCATCGGCCAGCGTTGCGCACGTCACCGCACCGAAGCAGAAGGCGATGGCGTCGGGCGAGGCACACGACAGCGCGCCTACCTCGAGTCTGACCGCCCGCACCCGGGTGAACCGGCGGCGACGCGCCTCGGCCTCGACGATGGCGAGAATCTCCTGGCACAGCGCCAGTTCGTGCACGACAGGCGTCCTCCCCAGGGGCGCGCGTCCGCCGGCTCTTCGGCCGGATCGGCTCCGGGGCGGCCTGATGGCGGTACGACCCCCGGGCGACGGCAGCGCCACGGCCCGAGTGTAGCGCGGATCGCCCGCTCAACCTCGCTTTTTTTTCGGCCCTTTTTCGGCGGCGGTTCCTCAGCGCCGCTGTTCGAGGACGACGGCCCCGAACGGCGGCAGGGTCAGGCGCACGGAATAGGGATGTCCATGCGACGGCTGCGGTTCCGCCTCCATGCCGCCGGCGTTGCCCTGGTTGCTGCCGCCGTACCGCTCGGCATCGGTATTGAGGCGCTCCTCCCAGAAGCCCGCGCCCGGCACACCGAGGCGGTAGTCCCGACGGACAACCGGGGTGAAATGGCAGACGACGATCACCGGCCCGGCCGCAGTCGGGGTGACAACCTCGCTGTCGCCGGGGGATGCTTCGCTTGCAGGCGCCCGGCCAGCCGGTTCGCTCTCGGCGGGAGGTACCGGGTTACGCACGAAGGCGATGACGCCCTGGTCGGCGTCGGCGCAGTCGATCCAGGTGAAGCCCTGCCAGTCGCAGTCGCCCTCATAAAGCGCCGGCGTCGTCCGGTAGAGGATGTTGAGGTCGCGAACCAGCGTCTGGATCCCTTTGTGCCCGCCGCTCGCCGCCAAGTGCCAATCGAGGCTGATGTCCGCATTCCACTCGCGTTCCTGGGCGAACTCGTTGCCCATGAACATCAGCTTCTTGCCGGGATGGGTGTAGACAAAGGCATAGAACAGCCTGAGGTTGGCAAAGCGCGACCAGTGATCGCCCGGCATCCGCCGCAGGAGCGAGCCGCGGCCGAAGGCGACGTCGCCGTGCGACAGCGCCAGGACGTGGTTCTCGTTAAACACGGTGGCCGAGCCCTGGACGATCTCGTCGTGGTAATATTTGCGGTGGACGGGATTGCGCGACAGATAGCGGAGCACCTCGCGCGCCCAGTTCGGGTGCCACTTGAAGCCGAAACCGAGGCCGCCGAGGAAGGTCGGGTGCGACAGGCGCGGCCAGCCGGAGGCTTCTTCCCCGATGCTGAAAGCGCCGGGGAAGCGGCCGTAGACCGCCTCGTTCAGGCGGCGGAGGAAATCGACCGCCTCCAGATACTCGTGACCACCGAAGCGGTTCGGCTGCCATTCGCCGCGCGCCCGGCCGTAGTCGAGATAGAGGATGCGGGCGAGATCGTCGATCTGAAGCGCGTCGATGTGGTATTCGTCAAGCCAGAAGAGCGCATTCGATAACAGATAGTTGGCGACCTCGCGGCGACCGAAGTCGTAGCTCAGCGTGTTTGAACCGGGAAGATGCCGCTGCCGTGGGTCGGCCGGCTCGTACAGGTGGCTGCCGTCGAACTCGCGGAGCCCGTGCGGGTCATCGGAAAAGTGCACCGGCACCCAGTCGAGGATGACGCCGATTCCCTTCTCGTGAAACCGGTCGACGAGGGCGCGGAAGTCCTCGGGTGTGCCGAAGCGGCTGGTCGGCGCATAGGGCGCGAGCGGTTGATAGCCCTGCGACGGGTCGACGCCGTACTCGCCGATCGGCAGCAGCGCGACATGGCTGAACTGCATGTGATCGACGTAGCCGACGAGTTCATCGGCGAATTCGCCATACGACAGGCAGCGATGCCCCTCCTCCGGCTTGCGCCGCCACGAGGCGAGATGCACCTCGTAGATCGAGATCGGCGCCCGGTGCGGCTCGACGGCGGCGCGGGCGGCCAGCCAAGAGGCGTCCGACCAGCGGAACCGGTCGAGATCGGTGACGATCGCAGCCGTTCCCGGCGGCCGCTCGACCTGGAAGGCGTAGGGGTCGCACTTGTCGGTCAGCCGCAGTCCCGCGGCCGACTTGATCTCGTACTTGTAGAGCTGCCCCGGGACCACCGCCGGCAGGAAGATTTCCCAGACGCCGCACTCGTGACGGAGCCGCATGCCGTGGCAGCGGCCGTCCCAGTTGTTGAACTCGCCGATGACGGCGACGCGGCCGGCGTGCGGTGCCCAGACGGTAAACGCGGTGCCGGTGATGCCGTCCAGCGTCTTGGCGTGGGCGCCGAGTGTCCGGTAACTATCGGGATGGTCGCCCTCGGCGAGGCGCAGCACATCGAAATCGCTGAGGACCGGCGGAAAGCGGTAGGGATCATCGATCTCTGTGGTGCCGATCGCGGTCTCGATGCGCAGCCGGTAGGGAAACCGTTCGCTGCGTCCGGCGATGGGACCTCCGAACACGCCGTCCTCATGCAGCCGCTCCAGCCCGGCAACTTTGCGTCCGCTGGCGGCGTCGATCACCTCGACCGCTTTCGCCTCGGCAGCGAAGCAGCGGACGATCAGTGCCTCGTCCGCTTCGCTCCAGTGCATGCCGAGAAAGCCGAATGGATCCCGATGGTCGGCGGCGAGAACGGCGATGAGGTCGTGATGCGGTGCCAGCCGCTCGCGCGGCACGTAAACCGGCTTGGCCGGCCGCGGGCGCGGCGGCGGCGGTGCTGGGACGGTTTCGCCGCGGGCTGCCGGCCGGGTGGCGGTGCTTCGGCCGGTTTCGCCGCGGGCGCCCGGCCGGTGGTGGTGCTTCGGCCGGTTTCGTCGCGGCCGGCCCGGCCGGGGGCAGCGGTGCTTCGGCTGGCTTCGTCGCGGGCGATCCGGCCGGTGGCGGCGGCGGTGGCGGCGGGAGTGCGGCTGTCTCCGTGGCGGCCGGCTTCCCGCCACCTTTCTTCGCGCCGTTCGTCACCTCCGCGGACGCGGCCGGCACGGCAGGCGTAGGCACAGGCGGCCGCGGCTCGGCAGCCTTCGCGGCGGCGGGTCACCGGACCGGCGGCAGGTAGCACCGGTTCGGCCGACTGCGGGACGACCGGGCGGGTGGGCGCCGGCGGAGCTGCGGGCTTGGCCGTCGGCGGCGAAGCGGTCGGCGAAGGCGTTGATGGTGGTTTCGGCGGTTTGCCCTTTTCAGCCGATGGCGCTGGGCTATCCGTTGGCGACGCCGCGCCGGGTGTCCCCGGCTTCGTCGCCCGGGTCGCGCCTTTCGGCGGCGGGGGCATCGACGGCTTGTCCGCCTTCCCCGCCGGGACTAAGCTTCCCGTCCGCGGCGGCTGGGCCGTCTTGCCGGCTTCGGCCGCTGGCGACGTCAAGACCGTCGGTTTTGTTCCCGTAGCCGGCCCGCCTTTCCCACCGCTCTTTTCCTTCTCGCTCATCGCCCTCTCCCCTCTGCGTCGAGCCGCCCGTCGGTCGCCGGAGCGGCGCCGGCGGCTCTCGCGGTCACCGGCGGTTCTGCCGGGACCGCGTCATCGCGGTGCGCCGCGGGCGATAGGACGACTGCCCGGCTCGACCCGCGAGTTCTACACCCCGCTGTTCGCCGGCGACAACCGCGCCATGCCGATCGCCCAGGGCCGACCCCCTGATGGCCCATTCCCCGCAGGGCCGATCCCACGCCGGCCGCCTTCGGACATTCCGAGGTTGGAAGCCGGGCGGAACTGACGGTATGCTACGCCGCCGTCGAGACGAATCAGCAACAGCGGCGCGGGCCGACCGCGGGAGGCCGAAACGGTTCCGGAAACGCCGGGGCGCCAGCCGCCTGCGGCCTCGTCACGTCCGCATGGAAGGTCGTCCACAGTCGCCTGCCGGGTGATCGCCCCTCGGTCGGCCGCCCGGCGGAAGGGAGCCATCCTTGGCGACCTCGCAGGATCACCGCCGGATCGGGAACCGGCGGCCCTGTCGGCAACACGCGGGCAACGCACATGTGCGAACAGGGAGAGAGAGAAAAATGAGGATTGAGAGGACTGCCGAACCGAGCAAGCTGTGGGAAATGGAAAAAGCGGCGATCTTCGATCAGATTGCCATGGACGAAGATAGCCTGATCCGGAGCTTCCTGTTCCACCTGACCTGCACGCTCGCCAAGGATCAGTACACGGCTACCGATCAGGACCGCTATCAGGCGCTTGCGCTCGCCGTCCGCGACCGGCTGGTCGACCGCTGGATCCAGACGCAGCAGACCTATCACATCCAGAACGTCAAGCGGATCTGCTACCTGTCGCTCGAGTTCCTGATCGGCCGGGCGATGGGTAACAACGTCATCTGCCTCTTGCTGGAGGACACCTGCCGGCGGGCGATGACGGAACTCGGCCTCGACTGGGACGTGCTCCGCGATGTCGAGACGGACGCCGCTCTCGGCAACGGCGGTCTCGGCCGCCTCGCCGCCTGCTTCCTCGATTCCATGGCGACCTTGAAGCTGCCGGCGATCGGATACGGCATTCGCTACGACTACGGCATCTTCAAGCAGTCGATCGACAACGGCTGGCAGATTGAAGAGCCGGACAACTGGCTGCGCTTCGGCAATCCGTGGGAAGTGGCGCATCCCGAGCTCTCGTTCGTGGTCAACTTCGAGGGGCGCGCCGAACCGCGGCGGGTGAACGGCGTCACCCACTGGAATTGGGTCGGCACCCGGCCGATCGTCGGCATGGCCTATGACACGCCGATCGTCGGCTACGGCTGCTTCAACGTCAACAACCTTAGGTTGTGGCGAGCGCGGGCCACCGCCGAGTTCCACTTCCAGGACTTCAGCCGCGGCTCCTACGTCGAGGCGGTCGAAGACAAGCTGATGGCGGAGAATCTGACCAAGGTTCTCTACCCGAGCGACGCCGTCTACGCCGGCCGCGAGCTCAGGCTGCGCCAAGAGTACTTCTTCGTCTCGTGCTCGATCCAGGACATCGTCCGCCGCTTCAAGGTCGACAACAGTGATTGGTCGGCCTTTCCGGACAAGGTGTTCGTGCAGATGAACGACACCCACCCGGCGCTCGTCGTCCCGGAGCTGATGCGGATCTTCCTCGACAAGGAAGACGTCGACTGGGACAAGGCCTGGGAGCTGACCGTCGCCAGCTGCGGCTACACCAATCACACCCTCTTGCCGGAAGCCCTCGAGCGCTGGCCGGTGAGCATGTTCGAACGGCTGCTGCCGCGTCACCTGCAGATCATCTACGAGATCAACAGCCGCTTCCTGCGCAAGGTGGCGACCCGCTATCCGGGCGATTTCGAACGCCTGAAGCGGATGAGCATTATCCAGGAAGATCCGGAAAAGACGGTCCGGATGGCGCACCTGGCGGTCGTCGGCTCGTCGTCGACCAATGGGGTTGCCGCCCTGCACACCCGGCTCCTCAAGGAGGGGCTGATGCGCGACTTCGCGGACTTCTTCCCCAAGCGCTTCAACAACAAGACGAACGGGGTGACCCCGCGCCGCTGGCTGTTGAAGGCGAACCCCAGGCTGTCGGCGCTGATCCGCGAGAAGATCGGCGATAGCTGGATCAACGATCTCGACCAGCTGAGGGGAATCGAGGCGTTCGCCCAGGATCGCGAGTTCCGCGCCAACGTCCGCGAAGTGAAGTTTATCAACAAGGTGGCCCTCGCCGACTACGTCAAGCGAACGCTCGGGCTGACGATCCCGCCCGATTCGATGTTCCAGGCGCTGGTCAAGCGTATCCACGAATACAAGCGGCAGCTCCTGCTCTGCCTCTACGTCATCACCCTCTACAACCGCCTCAAGGCCAACCCCGGCGCAGATGTCGTCCCGCAGACGTTCATCTTCGGCGGCAAGGCGGCCCCGGGCTACCAGATGGCGAAGCTGATCATCAAGCTGATCCACCAGGTCGGCAGCGTCATCAACTACGATCCCGATCTTCACGACCGCCTGAAGATGGTCTTCATCCCCGACTACCGGGTTTCGCTCGCCGAGAGGATCATCCCGGCCGCCGATCTCAGCGTGCAGATCTCGACCGCCGGCATGGAGGCGTCGGGCACCGGCAACATGAAGTTTGCGATGAACGGGGCCCTGACCATCGGCACCCTCGACGGCGCCAACATCGAGATCAAGGAAGAGGTCGGCGACGACAATATCTTCATCTTCGGACTGACGGCGGAAGAAGTGGAAGAGCTGCGCGGTCACTACGATCCACGCAGTTATTATGAGAACGATGAGGAAATCCGCCACGCCGTCGACCTGATCAGCAACGACTTCTTCAGCCTGACCGAGCCCGGCATATTCCGGCCGATCGTCGCCGGGCTGCTCGAGCATGGCGACTACTACATGCACCTCGCCGATCTGCGCAGCTTCATCGACGCCCAGCAGCGGGTGGCGGCACTCTACAAGACGCCCGACAAGTGGACGGAGAAGGCAATCCTGAACATCGCCCGCACCGGCAAGTTCTCATCCGACCGCACCATTGCCGAGTACAATCGGGAGATCTGGCACTGTACGCCGGTCACGGTGGTGCCGGAGGTCCCGAAGCCGGGCCGCGCCTGAGGCGGGCGAAGCCAACGCCGCTCGGGCGCTCCATTCGGCCCGGGCGGCGCGGCCACAGGCAGGGGATCGGGGGGCCGCCACGCGACGTCGCGTAAGCGTCGCCGCCTCCTCTGCTCCGGCCCTGGACTCCGCTGCGCCCGGAAGCAGCGCGTGGGGCCGGTGCACGCTGGTTCATGCTCCTTCCCCGCGAACGATCGGGGTGGACTTTCCCCGTGCTGCCCAACCATACTGCTGCCGCCGTCACCCTGAAGGGTTTTGCGGTGTGCGGTCCACCGTGATGCAGAGCGGCCTTCAGGGGAGGGCCGCGAAAAAACGCTGCACGGCCTGCCCCCAATCGAGGAAGCGCGATCAAGGACGCTGACCGATGTTCATCATGATGGTTTCGGCGGAGCTGGCTCCCGTAGCAAAAGTCGGCGGACTGGCTGATGTCGTCTTTGGCCTCAGCCGCGAGCTCGAGGTCCGCGGTCACGGCGTGGAGATCATCCTGCCGAAATATGACTGCATGTGGTACGACGAGATCTGGGGCCTCCACAAGGTATGGGAAAACCTGTGGGTACCCTGGTACGGCTCCGGGATCAACTGCTCGGTCTGGTTCGGTTTCGTCCACGGCCGCAAGTGCTTCTTCATCGAGCCGCATTCGGCGGATAACTATTTCCATCGCGGCTCGTTCTACGGCTTTCCCGATGACCCACTCCGCTTTGCATTCTTTTGCAAGGCGGCGATGGAGTTCATGTTGAAGTCGAACAAGCGGCCGGACGTCATCCACTGCCACGACTGGCAGACGGGGCTGGTGCCGGTGCTCCTGTTCGAGATCTACGAACGCCTCGGCATGACCGGCCAGCGGGTCGTCTACACCATCCACAACTTCAAGCATCAGGGCATAACCGGCGAAGCGGTGCTGTGGGCGACGGGGCTGTGCCGGCCCGAGTACTACTTTCACTACGACCGGATGCGCGACAACTTCAACCACACCGCCATCAACCTGATGAAAGGCGGCATCGTCTACTCCAATTACATCAACACGGTGTCACCACGCCATTCCTGGGAGGCGCGGTTCACCGATCAGGGCTACGGCCTCGGGCAGACGCTCGCCATTCACCACTACAAGTTCGGCGGCATCCTCAACGGCGTCGATTACGACGTGTGGAACCCGGAGATCGACCGGTTCATCCCGTCGCACTACCACGTCTGGAACATCGACGGCAAATACCCGAACAAGGATGCGCTGCGCGACCGGCTGTGGATGCGCAAGGAATTCAAGCCGATTGTCGCCTACGTCGGCCGGCTCGACGCGCAGAAGGGCGTGCACCTGATCCAGCACGCGATGTTCTACACGCTGGAGATGGGCGGCCAGTTCATCCTCCTCGGGGCCGGCGGCGATCGCGGCATCAACAACCACTTCTGGCACCTGAAGCACTATCTCAACGACAACTCCGACTGCCACATCGAGATCGGCTTCAATGAGCAGCTCGCCCATCTGATTTATGCCGGCGCCGATATCGTCATTGTCCCCAGCCTGTTCGAACCGTGCGGGCTGACGCAGATGATCGCCATGCGCTACGGCACGGTGCCCGTGGTACGCACCGTCGGCGGTCTCGTCGATACCGTCTTCGACCGCGACACCTCCGACAAGCCGCCCGAGCAGCGCAACGGCTACGTCTTCAAGGACGCCGACTTCCGCGGCATCGAATCGGCGCTCAGCCGGGCGATCGGTTTGTGGGGAGCCTACCCGATGGAGTTCCGCCGGCTGATCTCGAACGGCATGGCGATGGACTATTCGTGGGCCACGTCCGGCCAGCACTACATCGACGTCTACGAACACATCCGCTGCAAGTAAGCCTTCCGGCGACGCCGCGCGGCCAAGGGTGGCGGAGGCGGTGGGGGAGCACGCACCGACGAGGCACGTATGACCGGCGTCTCGACGGCCGACGACGCCGCTGCCGCTAGATGCCGGTCGTTGCCACCTCCTCAGCGGGGGTGGCGCCCGACGGCGCCGGCAGGTCTGCAAGATCCCCCAGCATTTCGCGGGCGCGGGCGAGGTGATAGGCGACGCCGTCGAGATCGTTGTGGGTCTTGTAGGTCCAGGCGTCGCCCCAGTAGAAGTTGCAGCTTGTCTCGGCGCGCAGCAGCATCCACTCGGCCTCGCTCAGATGATGGCCGACGTCGGGCGCATGGTCCGGCGCGCGCGCCGCCACCCCACGCAGCCAATGGTATTCGCCGCTGAGATGATGGACCCGCGCCATCGTGTCGCGCTGCGGCTGGCCGCCCTGCCACTGGTGGAAGTCCCAGCCGTGGTGGGTGTCGGTGTTCCAGGCCCCGCGACGGACGGTGACGTGACCGTGGGCGCCGAAGCGATCGAGATAGGCGTCGATGTGGGTCGGCCTGAGCGGCGAATGGCCGGCGCGGATCTCGTCGAGCGCCTGCGCATAGAAGTAGTTCCAGAAATTCGCCTTGGGGTTGACGTTACGAAACCAGCCGCCGTTGTCGCCGTCGGTAGCGGTGGTGACGAGCGGCGGAAAATCGCACCAGCGGGTGCGCTCGACCGACTCGTTGGCGAACCAGCCGTACTCCATGCCCGCGAGCTGGGCGTTCGACAGATCCCGGTCACGGACGACAACGACGATCTCGGCGCCGTCGTGAGTGCACCAGTGCGGCCGGTAGCGCAGTTCCTGCCAGCTCATCTCGCCGACCGGATCGACGTACTCGGAATCGACAAGAACGTAGCGGTAGCCCGCCTTCACCAGGTGCGGGATCAGCGCCATGTCGAAGCCCATCTCGGGCGGCCAGAATCCCGGGAAGTGGGTGCGCCAGAAGACGTGCCGGGCGATTGCCTGCCAGCGGGCGATCTGTTCGTCCCAGTCCGCCTCCGGCGTCAGCGCCAGGACCGGATGATAGTAGGCGGTGCCGAGGATCGAGAAAATCTGCGTGTTCTGCAGCGCCCACAGGAGGGTGCCGCAGTCGACGATGCCATAGACCTTGCGCTGGAAATCCGGATGCGACAGCGTCTCAAGCAGGCTGCCCGACATCGACAGATGCACGCGGGCGACGTCCGCATAAGACCAGAGGGTACGCGGCATGCGGTCATAGGCAAAAAGGATCTCTTTTGCCTCCCAGGCGTTGGTGTCGAGAAGCGTGTCGAGATTGCTCGGCGGCTGGTGCAGGTTGAGCACCAGCGCGTGGAAGATTTCTTTCATATTGCCCCTTCTTCGCCCGACCGGCCCGCGGCGGTTCCCGCATCGGAAAACGCTAGCGCGCACCGACCGATGGAGCAATCACCGAATGCGGCGGCGGTTCCCCGCTGAGGGCGCGGAAAGGGGCGATAGCGGCGCCGGTCACGCCGGCTCGGCCGCCTGCGGCTTCATCATCTCGCTCACCGCCTTGAAGACGTCGCTGAGCCGGAGGAGACCGACAATCTTGTCGTCGCGCACGACGAGCAGCGACAGGAGCCTGTCGCGCACCAGCTGATGGACGGCGACATCGAGCGGCGCGTCCTCCTTGATCACCTCGCTCTGTGTCAGTTGACGCAAGAGGTCCTTGGCTTTGATCGCCTTCGCCTTCTCCGCCAGATTGGTGAACATCGCGTGTGTCCACAGGAAGTAATCATCGATGATCACTTCGATCGCATCCTCATAGCGGGGCTCCAGGCCACGCAGAACGTCCCACATCGAGAGCTTGCCGATGACCTGGCCGTTCTTCGCCTGCACCAGCACCGCCCGATCCTTTGGCCGCGCCGGATCGGCGCTCGGTCCGAGCAGGGCGCGCTCCAGCGTCCGGATGGCGTCGTAGAGCGACGCATCCTCCGGCACGCGGCTGTATTCCTCGAGAGGGACCATCAGGTCCTTGACGATCTTCGTGGTCGTAGCCATGCGCGAGCCTCCCAGTGTCTTGCCCGTCCGTCGTCGCCACCCCGGCCGGGCTTCGGGCGTATGGGCGGCGACCGCGAAATCCGCGCACGAAAGAAGAGATGCGCGGCCCGGACGGCCGTCGCAGACTTCCAGTGTGCATTAAAGCAGACGTCATCGCCACGTCGGATACGAGCCCGGCTGCGGCGTTGCCTCGCGCCGCTTGTGGATTGGCTGCAGATGCCGCCCGCGCTGGCCCGCGACGAACCTTCCGCCCCATTGGGCGTTACCTCTTCCGACGTTTCGCCTCTTAAGCCGGGTGGAGTGGGTGCAAAACCGAACCTCGCCCGCTGCGGTCGGGGTAGCCGGCGCGCCGGGTTTTTCGCTCGGGCTATTACGGCGGAGGCCGGCCTCCCGCGCGGGCGAGCTGCGCATTCGAATGGGAAAAGCAATGAGGGGATTTATTCGTCAGGCGATGGCGAGCGACAACCGATTTGTGCTCCGCGTCGTCATCATCGCCGCAATCGCCGGCCTGCTGTTCGGCTATGACACGGGCGTCATCGGCGGCGCGCTGCTCTTCATCAAGCACGACCTCGATGCGATGTCGGATTTCGACCAGCAAGCCATCGTCGCCTCGTTGCTGATCGGCGCGGTCTTCGGAGCGCTCGCCGGCGGCTGGCTGGCCAATTCATTGGGGCGGCGGCGCACGATCATCATGGCGGGGGCGATTTACATCGCGGGTGCGCTCGGCTCGGCCCTTTCCGAAAGCGTCTGGGAGCTGGTCGCAGCCCGGCTCATCCTCGGGCTTGCGGTGGGTGCCACCTCGTTCGTCGCGCCGATGTTCATTTCCGAGATGACCCCACCCGCCATCCGCGGCGGGACGGTGACGTTCAATCAGCTTATGCTGACGTTCGGCATTCTCATCGCCTATATCGCCTGCTGGGCACTTGCGGATGTTCCCGGCAACTGGCGTTGGATGGTCGGCCTTGCCGCCGTGCCGGGGCTGGCTCTCGCCATTGGAATGCATCTCGTGCCATCCAGTCCGCGATGGCTGGTCGAGCGCGGCCGTCATCAGCAAGCGCGCGACGTACTCACCCGCATCCATGGCAAGGACGCGGTCACAAACGAGCTGGATGAGATCAAAAAGGTTGCCGGACCTAAGGCAGGACATCTCGCCTTGTTGCGGCCCGACCTGCGGCCGATGCTTATTGTGGGCATCGGCTTGGCTGCCTTTCAGCAGCTTGTAGGGATCAATACCGTCATTTACTACGCGCCGACGATCCTGTCCTTCACCGGCATCAGCGCCGGCAGTGCGCTAACTCAAGCGCTGTATATTGGGCTGACCAACGTCATCTTTACGGTTGCCGCGATTCTTCTTCTTGACCGTGTCGGCCGACGGCCTCTGCTCTTGGGAGGCACGGCGGGGCTGGTTATCGCGCTCGTCGCCCTCGGTCTGTTTTTCCGGCTCGACTGGTTGCAAAACCAGGTCCCTCAATTGGCGCTCGCGGCTCTTCTCCTTTACATCGCGTCGTTCGCGATCGGTATCGGGCCGGTGTTCTGGTTGATGATTTCGGAGATTTATCCGCTGAGTGTCCGGGGTCCCGCTGAAGGGATCACCGCCGTCGTCAATTGGGGAACGAACTTCGTCGTCTCCTTCACCTTCCTCACGCTGGTCAACGCGCTCACCCGCGCCGGCGTATTCTGGATTTACGCCGCGATCGGCGTGATAACGATCGGCTTCATCCTCTGGCGCGTTCCCGAAACCCGTGGCCGCAGCCTGGAGGATATTCAAAAAGAGTTCGCATCGCAGGCGTAAGCGCGCCTCTGACGCCAGGCGTGACGGGAGTGGATGGGGCCTCGGCTCCATCGACCGAAAGCCCGATGCAGCGCCGGTTCCACATCATGGGTCGGGAGCCGCCCCTCGGCCGCCTCCACTGCCATTGACGGCCGCAGCGGAAGAGGGTATGTTCGTAGTTTTGTTCCAGAGATGCCGCTGGTCGCCGGACGTGGCGACGGACACGCCGAAACATGACGACATGTAGGGATGCGGATGACGACAGATGACGACACGTGAGGATGCATTTGACGACGAATGACGACAGATGACGACGAATGACGACGGATTGCCCTCCGATTATGGAAAGTGTTGGTCTCCCGTCGATGTACGCGTGGACGATGCGATCATCGGCACATCTGGCGCGACGATGTGCAGGCATCGGCCCTCGGCTCCGACAGGACGGCTGACCTGAGGCGGCTGCGCCGGCTGTGCGCTGCTATCCGGAAGCGGGTGCGCATGACGCCTTGAACAGCGTGCCGTCGCGGCGCAGCGGCGACCAGGCACTCTCCGGCGGCAGGGCATCCGGCGCGAGGCCGCCGCCGGTGACATCGCTCAGTCGCGCATGCTCGCAATCGACCATCAGGTTCACCCGCTTCGCCGGGATCAGGCGCTCGAACAGCACGAGTTCGACCAGGACGTAGCCGGGATGGCGTTCGTTGCGGCGCATCTCGGCGCGGTCGAGGACGATCAGGCGGCTGACCCGCGGAACGAGGTAGGTCCAGGGCCGCCACGGGCTGCGCTCAGGGATTCGGTCGATCACCTCGAAGCCGGCAGGAAAGGCGTCGATCGTGCGCGACGCCCAGGAGTATTCGTTCCAGATCGCATAGGCCAGCATCGCCGTGCCGACAACCATTGGGATCAGGAAGCGCGGCAGCGGCCGCCGGATCGTCCGGAACACGAGCCACACCAAGCCGCCCGCCGCGACGCCGGCGATGAGCGCGCCGATCAGATCGACGGGCATGCCGGCCCGACCCGCCGCTAGAGCCGGATCTGGAAGGTGCCGGCGATGTTTGCTTGCATCGTCTGCACAATGCGGAAGGCATCGCGAAGGTGGTGCCGCTCGATGCGCGACAGATCATCGGGCGAGACGAAGTTATCGGGCGGCCGGCCTGAGCGGATGTGCCGGGACTGATGCTTGAGGCGGACGGCGGCGATGAACTCGAACGCGTCGATGAGGTCGTGCATGCCGCTTTCGCTGATGATACGCGCCCTCTGCGCCTCGATCAGGCGATCGCGCGTATTGGCCGACCGGACGCCCGCCTGAAGGGCATAAACCCTGTGCGAGATCGATGATCGGCACCGTCCCGTGAAGCTTCAGGTCGAGCCGGTGGCCGTGCTCGCCGCCGCGGGACAGGACGAACCTGCGGAAGAAGCCGAGGGGCGGGGTCCGTGACAAGGCGTTGCGGACCATGTGGGCGACGAACAGGCTGTTGGCCTTCGCCCTCGCGGCGCTCACGTCCTGCAGCCGGTCGAACAGCCGTACCTCGCCGCGGATCGGGCGCAGATCGAACATGACGCTCGACAGCATCTGTGCCACCGGCTCCGGCTCCGCGATCCAGGACAAGAAGTAGTCGATCCATGTCGCCAGGGGTTGCCGCCACTTCGGGTTCATCGCCATCATCTCGCCCGGACAGTAGTCGTAGCCGCAGGCATGCAAGCCGCTGCAGACGAACCGGGCGAGTTCCTGGAAGTACGGCCCGTGCGTGGATTCGACGTAGCCGTCGTCGAGGATCAGGCAATTGTCCTGGTCGGTGACGCCCGTCTGCTCCTGGCGCGCCTGGGAACCGCTGCTCAGCCAGACGTACGGGACCGGCGGCGGCCCCAGCTGATCCTCGGCCAACTGCAAGAGGCGGTAGGTGGTCACGTCGGCGATGCTGGTGATGGTCAGCCCGACCTTGTGGGCCGAGGCGCCGGTCTCGACCAGCGTGACCAGCAGCTGCGGGACCTGGGCGACCACCTTTGCCATGCTCGCCGGCGTCCTGCGCTCGAGGATCGACGCGGCGAAGTAGTCGAAACCGTCGATCTGCCGGCGCCGAAGGTCGCTCTCGGTCACCAGGCCGACGAGACGCCCATCTTCCGTTACCGGCAGATGCCGGACGCCATTTCGGCCCATCGCCATCACCGCATCGTAGGCAAGGCTGCCGGCCTCCAGGCCCGCCGGCGCCGCTGTCATCGCCGATCCGACCGGCATGTCCGCGGTCACGCCTTCGGCGATCACCCGATCCCGCAGATCGGTGTCGGTGATCATCCCCGCCAGTTCGCCTTCTCGGATGACCGGCAGGCAGGAGACGTGCCGGTCGCGCATCAGCACGGCGGCTTCACGGATCGGCCGATCGACTTCGATGGTCGCCGGATCGGGCGTCATCACGTCGCGCATGCGAAGCGCGATCAGGTTGGTCTGCACGTCCGCCGTCAGGCGGTCGTTCGCCCGGCTGAGGCTACGGTCGGTGCCGCCCAAGGGGGCGAAGAACCGGTCGAAGTCCGGATGATCGGATTTGAGGCGGGCGAACGTCGCCTCCGGAAGCAGGTAGAGCGACGCGTCTTCGAGTGCGACCGCATCGAACGCCGAGCGGCCGTCGGCAAGCAGCGCCTGGACGCCGAAGGTCTCGCCTTCGATGCGTTGCGCCCAGATATCGCCGTTGGTCCCGCGGATGGCGATGATCCCGGAGCGGACAATGTAGAGCCAGCGGACGGGCTGCCGGGCCCGGAGGACAACGGTTTCGGCGGCGGCCTCCATCCTTTCGATCTGCGCCGGCAGCGCGGCGACGACGTCGTCGGGCAGCACGGCAAACGGCGGGTGGGCGGCGAGGAAGTCTCGGATTTCCGCAAGTTCGGTTTCCATATCGCCCCATCCCGTCGCGCGGCGCGCATGAACGGCGGCGATCGCATCGCAACCGTTCAAAAGCAAAGGACCCCGCTTTCGGCGGGGCCCTTCATTTTATCGCACAGACGGAAGGATGCCAGTCCCGGCATCCCGCCCGCCGATTGTCAGTGACCGGTCGCCGCGCCGGCCCCCCTCGGCACCCGGATGTCCTCGACCAGTTGCTGGATGCGCTCCGGCGGGGCCTGGGTGACCCTGGAGACCCCGAACGCGACGGCGAAGTTGATTAAGGCACCGACCGCACCGAACGCCTCCGGCGAGATCCCAAGGAACCAGTTGGCCGGTACGTTCGCCGCCATCGCGGTTCCCGGATGAAGAACCATCCCTTGAACCAGAAGATGTAGACGATGGTGATGATGATGCCCGACAGCATGCCGGCGATCGCGCCGAGGTTGTTCGCCCGCTTGTCGAATATGCCCATCATGATCGCCGGGAAGATCGACGAGGCGGCCAGCCCGAACGCCAGTGCCACCACTTCGCGGCAAAGCCGGGGGGATGCAGGCCGAGATAGCCGGCGATGACGATGGCGCCGGCCATGGCGATGCGTGCAGCCCACAATTCGCCGCGTTCCGAGATCCCCTTCATGAACACGCCCTTCAGCAGGTCGTGCGAGATCGAGGACGAAATCGCCAGCAACAACCCGGCCGCCGTCGACAGCGCGGCGGCGAGGCCGCCGGCGGCGACCAGCGCGATCACCCAGTTCGGCAGCCCGGCGATCTGCGGGTTGGCGAGCACCATGATGTCGCGATCGATCTTCACCATCTCGTTGCCTTTCCAGCCGCACTCTTCGGCCTTTGCGCGAACGCGGCCTTGTCGTATAGTACTGGATGCGGCCGTCGCCGTTCTTGTCCTGCCATTTCAACAGACCGGTCTTCTCCCAGTCGGTGAACCATTGCGGCCGCTCGGCATAGACGAGGTTGCCGTCCGGCGAGCCGACGGCTCGGTCTGGATGGTATCGACGAAGTTGAGCCGCGCCATCGCGCCCACCGCAGGCGCGGTGGTGTAAAGGATGGCGATGAACACCAGCGCCCAGCCGGCCGAAGAGCGGGCGTCGCGCACCCGCGGCACGGTGAAGAAGCGGATGATCACGTGCGGCAGACCGGCGGTGCCGATCATCAGCGACAGCGTGTAGAGGATCAGGTTCAGTGTCGTCGTTTTCTGCGAGGTGTAGTCCGGGAAGCCGAGATCCGAGATGGTCGTGTTCAACCGCTCCAGCAGCGGCACGCCTTGGGCCGTATCGCTGAACATGCCGATCTGCGGAAGAACGACACCGGTCAGAGCGAGCGAGATGAAAATCGCCGGGATCGTGTAAGCGAGGATCAGAATGACGTATTGGGCGATCTGCGTATAGGTAATTCCCTTCATCCCGCCGAGCACGGCGTAGACAAAGACGATCGCCATGCCGGTGTACAGCCCGATCTCGTACCGCACCTCGAGGAAGCGGGAAAAGGCGACGCCGACGCCCTTCATCTGACCGATGACGTAGGTCACCGACATGATGATCAGGCAGACGACGGCGACGATCCGCGCCGTTTGTGAATAAAAGCGGTCGCCGATGAACTCGGGCACCGTGAACTTGCCGAACTTGCGCAAGTAAGGCGCGAGCAGCAATGCCAGCAGCACGTAGCCGCCGGTCCAGCCCATCAGGAACAAGGACGCATCGTAGCCCATGAAGGCGATCAGGCCCGCCATCGAGATGAACGACGCCGCCGACATCCAGTCGGCCGCGGTCGCCATACCGTTGGCCACCGGATGAACACTGCGGCCGGCAGCGTAGAATTCACTGGTGGTGGCCGCTCTTGCCCACAGCGCAATCCCGAAATAGATCGCAAAAGTGCCGCCGACAAAAATCCAGGTTAGTGTCGTAAGATCCATCGGTCCTAATCCCCTATCTCTCGTGGACGTCGTATTCGCGATCCAGCTTGTTCATCAGCGCCGCGTATACGAAGATCAGGATGACGAAGACATAGATCGAGCCTTGTTGCGCAAACCAGAACCCGAGCCCTACACCTCCCACCTGTATTGTGTCAAGCAGCGGCCGAAGCAGTATACCGAAGCCGAAAGACACAAGTGCCCAAATGCACAGAAGAATTGTTACCAAGCGAATATTCGCTCGCCAATATCCTCCGTCCACTCTCCTTTGTGGTTCCATTATGAACGCCTCTCCTAGTTGTTGCGCAGCGTATTGTTTCTTATCCTTACCGCCATTGATGAGGCAGAAGCGCTGCGCTCATCAAAAACATGCTCTGCATTAAGAAAATGTCACGTTTGA
>CAWAGY010000018.1:0-42349 GCA_963781645.1 uncultured Alphaproteobacteria bacterium
CCCCAGGCCGGCCTGTCCGGGCTCGATCAGGAGCGGCGGAGCTGCGTCACCGCGATCCTCGCGGCAGCCGAGATCTTGCGCGACTATTACCGCGAGCTGGCGAGCCGCGAACGTGAGGGTTTCGTCCAGGCCATTATCGACGAAAGCGCCCGCCTGCACAAGAGAATTTCTCCAAGCGGCTTCCTTAACAGCGCGAGACGGACCGTCATAGGCGGCCGGCCGACCTACTCGGCCGCGGCGACCCGCCGTTCTTCGGGGGCAGGCGTGTCGGGCAGCGGGGTGACCACCTCCATGAGGCGGTCCTGCAGCTTCGCAAGCTTCTGCGGTTGCTCGACCTTCAGACCGAAGACGTCCTTGACGTAGAAGACGTCGACGACGCGCTCGCCGTAGGTGGTAATATGGGCGGAGACGATCTGCAACCCCATCGCCGTCAGCGTCGAGGTGACATCGTGCAGGAAGCCCTGGCCGGTCGCGGCCGTTGACCTCGATCAGGGTGTGGGCGATCGACGCCCGGTTGTCGAAGATCACCCGCGGCGGCACCTTGAACACGCGCATCCGGCTCGGCAGCGCCCGCCGCCGCTGCTCCTGCAGTTCGTGGTCCGGGTTCAGCTTGCCGGTGACCGCCGCTTCGATGCGCTGGGTCAGCCTCTGGACGCGATCGGGACTGTCGAAACGCCGGCCCGACAGATCCTGGATGCGGAAGGCGTCAAGCGCCATCGAGTTGGCCAGCGTCACCACCTTGGCATCGACGATGGAGCCGCCGGATAGGGCGATGGCGCCGGCAATCTGGGCGAACAGCCCGGGATGGTCGGGGGCATAGATGATGATCTCGGTGACGTCCTGCGCCGGATGCTGGCGCGCCTCCACCCATAGCTCGCGGCCCTGCCGGTCGGCCTCCCGCATCATCTCGAAGTGGCTTTCCTGCTCCTCGGCCGAGTAGGCGAGCCAGTAGTCGGAATAGCCGTGGGCGATGTAGGTTTCGCGCTCGCTTTCCGGCCACTCGGCCGAGGCGGGCGCGGAGCTTCGCCTTCGCGTGTTCGACCCGGGCGGCCCGCCGTTCCGCCGGCTGGCCCCCGGTCATCTCGATGTCCTCAAGGGCGCGGTAATACAGCTTGTCGAGGAGGCCGCGCTTCCAGGCGTTCCAGATGTTGGGACCGACGGCGCGGATGTCGGCATTGGTCAGGATCATCAGCATGCGCAGGCGTTCCGGCGACTGGACGAGGCCGGTGAGGTCGCTCACCGTTTTAGCGTCGTCGATGTCGCGCTTGAAGGCGTAGCGGCTGAGCAGCAGGTGGTAACGGACCAGCCAGGAGACCGTTTCCGTCTCCCAGTCGTCGAGGCCGAACCGGGGGCAGAGCGTGAGCGCGAGCTGCGCACCGATCTCCGAGTGATCGCCGCCGCGGCCCTTGGCGATGTCGTGGAGCAGAACCGCGACATAAAGCGCCCGCCGCGAGCGGATCTCGCCGAATGCCGCCGTCGCGGCCGGATGCTCGTCCTTCAGGGCGCCGCGTTCGATCCGGCTCAAGATGCCGATTGCCCGGATGGTGTGCTCGTCGACGGTATAGACGTGGTACATGTCGTACTGCATCTGCGCGACGACGCGGCCGAAGTCGGGAACGAAGCGGCCGAAGACGCCGGCGTCGTTCATCCGCCTGAGGGCGGGCTCGGGATTCCGCCTTGTCCGTCAGCATGTCGAGGAACAGCCGGTTCGCTTCCGGATCCTCGCGGACCTTGGCGTCGATCAGCCGCAGGTTCTGCTGCACCAGGCGCAGCGCCTGCGGATGAATGTCGAGGCGGCTGCGCTGCGATTCTCGGAACAGCCGAATAAGCCGGACCGGGTCCTTGTTGAGGGCATCGGTGAGATCGAAGGTGAGGCGGTTGCCGTCGATGCGGAAACCGGACGGCGCCCGTCGGAACAAGGACATCGGCAGCGACGGCAGGCGGAAGCGGGTCCTCGCCTTGCGGTGCTCGTGCTCGAGAACGGCGCACAGGACGCGGGTCAAATCGCCGACGTCCTTGGTCACCCGGAAGTAGTGCTTCATGAAGCGCTCGACACCGCGGGCGCCCGGACGATCGGCGTAGCCGAGGCGGTGGGCGACGACGTCCTGGAAATTGAAGGTGAGCCGTTCTTCCGGTCGCCCCGCGACGTAATGCAGATGACAGCGCACGGTCCACAGGAAGTTCTGCGCCTGTTTGAACTGCCGGCAGTCGGCGGGGGTAAAAACGCCGCGCCCGGTCAGGTCGCTGATGTCTTTGACCCGGTAGAGATACTTGGCGATCCAGAAGAGCGTCTGCAGGTCCCTGAGACCGCCCTTGCCGTCCTTGATGTGCGGTTCCAGGACGTAGCGTAAATCGCCCACCCGCTCATGTCGGGCGTCGCGCTCGGCGATCTTCGCCTCGACGAAGGCGGCACCGGTCACCGCCACCAGTTCGTTCATGAACCGTTGCTCAAAGGCATGGAACAGCGGCCGGTTTGCCCACAGCCAGCGCGCTTCGAGCAGGCAGGTGCGATGGACAGATCTTCCTTGGACAGGCGGATGCAGTCGTCGATCGAGCGTGTCGCGTGGCCGACCTGCAGGCCCGAATCCCAGAGCATATAGAGCACGTATTCGACGACCTGCTCGGTCAACGGCGCCGGTTTCGCCGGCAACAGGAACATCAGATCGATATCGGAGAACGGCGACAGCTCGCCGCGACCATAGCCGCCGGTGGCGATCACCGACTGCTGTTCGTCGGCCGAAGCATTATCGGGATAGATGTGAGTCGTCGCGAAGTCGTAAATGGTACGGACGAGCTGATCGACGAGGAAGGCGTTGGCCTGCACCACTTCGGTGCCGCTGGCGCCGCCTTCCTCGAAGCGCCGGCGAACCTCGCCGACGCCCCGGTACAGGGCGGCCTTGAAGATCTGCAGGGCATTGGCGCGACCGCGCGGGCTGGTGACACCCCATCGCAACTGCTCCCCCAGCTCCTCCAGCAGGGTCTTTCGATTGATGATGGCGCGTCTGTTCGGTATGCGGTACATCGCGGGTCCTGATCTGACGGTTGAATATAAATCCACCGTCGGGCTTCGCACGACTCTCTTCTTCGGGTTCGGGCCATGAGCGGAAGCCGGCTTCTGATCATCGATGTGCAGACCGGCTTCATCAATGAATGGACGGCACACGTACCGGCGCGCGTCGACGGCCTGCAGTCGAGCTTTGATCAGGTCATCGTCACCCGCCTCTACAATCCGCAACGCTCGCTCTATCGCAAGCTGATGGGCTGGAAAGCCTTCTCGCTCGGGTCCGCCGAAACCCAGCTCGCGTTTAGCCCGCGGGGCGATGCCACCATTATCGACAAATCCGCTTACAGCTGCTTAACCGAACCGTTCGTCGACAGGCTACGCAGCGACGGCGTCAATCGGGTGCACCTCTGCGGCATCGCCACCGAGGACAGCGTGCTGGCGACGGCCGTCGATCTGTTCCAGCACGGCATCGAGCCGGTGGTCCTGGCGCACGCCTGCGGCAGCGACGGCGGCCACGAGATGCACGAGGCGGCGGTGAAGATCCTCCGCCACCTGATCGGCGACAAGCAGGTGATCGGGTCATGACGGACGAAAATTGACGAAGCGGGCCGGTTGTACATTTTACCGAGAGTGAAGCCGGGCCTGACAAACGGCTTTCCCCTCGAACTTGCGCATTCAAATGCACGAGTGGCTATGATGTTTTCTTTTGAGGAGTTCGAAAGCACCAATGAGACGCTGCATTTGTTACGCTCTCCCGAGAATGCAGCGATGCTGCTCCAGTCTATCCGAGACGCCGATGCCGGCGCACTGATCGAGCATGACATTGACGAATGAAGCGGATCTGGATCGCCGCTTGCCGGTGTCACTACGGCAATGGCTAGGAGCGTCGATGTTCCTAGCGAAGGAGCTTTTTTAACTCGTAGAGCACCTCCAGCGCGTCTCGCGGGGTCAGCTCGTCGGGGTTGATCTCGTTCAGCCGCGTCTCGACGGCAGACGGTTCGGGCGGCGGCGGTGGCGCGGCGGCGCGGGCGAGGGCCGCGGCGAACAGGGGCAGATCGGATGCGAGGCGGGTCAAGGCCGAGGTCGGCTCGCTCGTCTCCAGCGTCGCCAGAATCTCTTCGGCGCGGGCGACGGCCGCCGGCGGCAGTCCGGCGAGGCGGGCGACGTGGACGCCGTAGGAGCGATCGGCCGCCCCCGGCGCCACCTCGTGCAGGAAGACGACGTCGCCCCGCCACTCCTTCGTCCGCATCGCATGGCACGCCAGGGCCGGCAGTCGCGCCGCCAGCGCCGTCAGCTCGTGATAGTGGGTGGCGACGAGGCCGCGGCAGCCGTTGACCTCGGCGAGATGCTCGACCACCGCCCAGGCAATCGACAGGCCGTCGAAGGTGGCGGTGCCGCGGCCGACCTCATCGAGGATGACCAGCGACCGCGGCCCCGCCTCGCGCAGGATGATCGCCGTCTCGACCATCTCGACCATGAACGTCGATCGGCCGCGGGCGAGATCGTCGGCGGCGCCGACGCGCGAGAACAGCCGGTCGACGACGCCGATCCGGGCGCAGTCCGCGGGCACGAACGAGCCGATCTGCGCCAGGATCGCGATCAGCGCATTCTGGCGGAGAAAGGTGCTCTTGCCGGCCATGTTGGGGCCGGTCAACAGCCACAGCCGGCGCGGATCGCCGAGATCGCAGTCGTTGCCGACGAACGCCCCGGCTCCCCCCGCCTTCAGCATGGCCTCGACGACCGGATGCCGGCCGCATTCGATTCTGAAGTCCCGGCTCGCGTCCACCACCGGCCGGACGTACCGGTTCTCCTCGGCAACGACGGCGAGGCTCGCCGCCACATCGAGGCGGCCGATCGCCTGCGCGGTTCGGGCGAGGGCTTCACCCGCCGCCAGCACCGTCGCCGCCAACTCGCCAAAAATCGCCGCCTCGCGGGCGAGGGCATCGTCGGCGGCGCGGGCGATACGCCGCTCCAGATCGGCGAGCTCGACGGTCGCATAACGGACGGTGCTCGCCATCGACTGGCGCTGAATGAACGGACCGGCGCCCTGTCCCGGCATTCGTTCGGCGAGCCGCTGCGGCACCTCGACGTAATATCCGAGCAGCGTGTTGTGGCGGATCTTCAGTTGCGAGAGCCCGGTCTCGGCGACGTAGCGCGCTTCGAGATCGAGGATCAGCCGCCGGCCGCCGTCGCGCAGCCTTCTCGTCTCATCGAGCGCCGGATCGTAGCCGCGGGCGATGAACTGGCCGTCGCGAACGTTCACCGGGAGCTCCGCGGCAAGCGCCGCGGTCAGCGACGCGCGCAGGCTGCCGCCGTCGCCGGCGGGATCGGCCAGCGCGGAGCCGGCATCAGCGAGGTCGCCCGGCATCGGCGCTAACGCCGCAACGGCGAGGAGACGGTGCAGGGATTCTGCCGCCGCCAGTGCATCGCGCACCGCCGCCAGATCCCGCGGGCCGCCGCGGCCGAGCGACAGCCTGGATGCGGCACGCTCAAGATCGGGACACGCGGCCAACGCCTCGCGCACCCGCCGGCGCAGGCCGCCCTCTTCGACAAACGCGGCAACCGCGTCGAGGCGACGCTCGATCAGGGCCGGGTCGGTCGACGGTGCGGCGAGGCGGGCGGCGAGGCGGCGGGCGCCCATGCCGGTGACGGTGCGGTCGATCAGGTCGATGAGGCTGCCCTTACGGCCGCCGGCCGGCGTCGTCGTCAGCTCCAGGTTGCGGCGGCTGGCCGCATCGATGTGCATGACGTCGGCATCGATCCGCCGCACCGGCGGCGCCAGCTGCGGCAACCGGCCTTTCTGGGTGAGGGCGATATAGTCGACGACGGCGCCGAGGGCGGCGATCTCGGCGCGGCCGAAGTCGCCGAAGCCGGCGAGGCTACCGACCCGATAGACCGCCTTCAGGCGGCGCTCGCCGGCGAGACTGTCGAAGCGGATGGCCGGCAGCAGCGTCAGCTGCGTCTCCCAGTCGGCGAGCGCCGCCCGTGATGCAGGCCGGGCGGCGAAGGTGTCCGCCGCCAGGATCTCTCCCGGCTCGATGCCGGCGAGCGCTGCGGCAAGGCCGGCGTCGTCCGGCACCGCCGCCGCCCGGACGACGCCGGTCGAGATGTCGACCCAGGCGAGGCCGAGACGTCCGGCCGCCTCGGCGATCGCCGCCAGGTGATTGGGCCGGCGGGCGTCGAGGAGCGTGTCCTCGGTCAGCGTGCCTGCGGTCACAATTCGCACGACGTCGCGGGCAACCACCGCTTTCGCTCCCCGCTTGCGGGCTTCGGCCGGCGCCTCCAGCTGTTCGCAGACGGCAACCTTGAAGCCTTTGCGGATCAGTCGGGCGAGATAGCTTTCGTGGCTGTGCACAGGCACGCCACACATCGCGATGGCTTCACCCTGGTGCTTGCCCCGGCGGGTCAGCGCGATATCGAGGGCGGCGGCCGCCGCAACCGCATCGTCGAAGAACAGCTCGTAGAAGTCGCCCATGCGGAAGAAGAGAAGGCAGTCCGGATGCGCCGCCTTGATCGACCAATACTGGGCCATCACCGGCGTTGCCGCCGGACCGTCGCCAGCGCCTTCAGACGCGGCCGGCGAGATGGCGGCGGCCGCATCGGCATCGTCGCGCATCACGGGCATGCGAGGCGGATGGTCATCACGGCGGAAACGATTATCATGGCGCGGTCGCAGTGGCGATGGCCGACGCGGCGGCGGAGGTGCAGTCGTTGCGGCGGCGAACGAGGGAGGAGAGCGATGCAGGACGCCAGCGATGAGGTCCGGTTTCCGTGCGAGGTAGTGGGCGTCATCACCAGCGAGGCGGAGTTTCGCGCCGCGGTCAAGGCGCTGCTCGCCGCCGGCTTCGTCCGCGCCGACCTCAGCGTTCTCGCCTCCCACGACTCCATCGATGCCGCCGGCCAGCCCGCCTCGACCTGGGCCGACGCATCGGTCGCGATGCTGGGCGATCTCCGCTATGAGGTCCCCCTCGTCGCGTCGGGCGCGGTCCTGCTTGCCGGCGGGCCGGTCGCCGCGACCATTGCCGCCGTCATCGGCGCCGCCGTCGGCGGCGTCGCCGTCAAGGATATCCTGCAAGAGGTGACGGCGAAGCCGCACACCGAGGAATTCGCTCGCGCGGTCGAGGCCGGCAGCCTCATCCTCTGGGTCGATGTCGCCGACGGCAGCAGGCTGGAAACCGCCGCGCGGCTGCTCAAGGAGCACGGGGCGATCAACGTCCACATCGCCCACCCGCCGACGACCGCCGCCGAACTCACGACGTCGGGCTGAGGGACGGGCCTACCAGGCGAGGGCCGCCTTGTGCGCCTCGGCCGAGGCTGGTCCGAAACAGCAGAAGATCACCCGCTCCGGCAGGTCCCGTTCGGCGAGGTAGGCGCGCACGGCGGCAACGGCGATGCGGGCGGCGCGGTCGGCCGGAAATCCATAAATCCCAGTCGATATCGCCGGAAACGCGAGGCTGCGGCAGCCGTGGCGGGCACCGAGATCGAGCGCTTCCCGGTAGCATGAGGCAAGGAGGGCATCCTCGCCCGAGCCGCCGCCCCGCCAGACCGGGCCGACGGCGTGGATGACGTAGCGAGCCGGAAGGCGGTAGCCCCGGGTGATCCGCGCTTCGCCGGTCGGACAGCCGCCGAGCGTCCGGCATTCGGCGAGAAGGTCCGGACCGGCGGCGGAATGGATGGCGCCATCGACGCCGCCGCCGCCGCGCAGGGACTCGTTCGCAGCGTTGACGATCGCATCGACCGCAAGCCGGGTAATGTCGCCTTCGACGATCTCCATGCGCGCGGTAACGCCGGTCCGGTCCATGCCTCGTGTTCCTTGTCGTCCAGCCGGGCCGGGAGCCGATCAGCCCTTCTCCTCGATGCGCTGGATGCCGGCGCGGATGAGGTGGAAGGCTTCGTCGGGCTCCCCCCAACGCTTCACCTTGACCCACTTGCCCTTTTCGAGGTCCTTGTAATGGTCGAAGAAATGCGCGACCTGCTCGCACAGGATGGGCGGCAGCTCGCGATAGGACGCGATGTTGGCGAAATACGGATGCAACTCATCCACCGGCACGCAGAGGATTTTTTCGTCGATGCCGCACTCGTCTTCCATGATCAGCACTCCGATGGGGCGCGAGCGGATGATGACGCCGGGTGATACCGGAACCTGGGCCAGCACCGCGGCATCCACGGGATCGCCGTCCTCCGACAGCGTGTGCGGAATGAAGCCATAATTGAAAGGATAGTACATCGCCGTGTGGAGGAAGCGGTCGACGAAGATGGCGCCCGACGTCTTGTCGAGTTCGTATTTCACCGGATTACCGCCCATCGAAATCTCGATGAAAACGTTGACGTCGTAGGGCGGGTTCTTACCCACCGCGATTCGCGCGAGGTCCATGGGTCGTCTGCCTCCTGTCGAAAGAGCAACCCCAGCAAGGCGACTTGTTAGGAGCATGCGGACCAGAGATCAATCGCGATTCGGTCGCAAGGCGAGCGCGAGGGCCGGCGTGGAGACATTACGATCCTCGCCGCCCGCGCCGCGCGATGACGCATTGACCATTGCCGCAGTGGCCATCGCCATCAGCCGGCGGCGGGCGATGGCCGTCCTCGCCGGCGGCGCCATCGTTGCCTGCGTCGCCCGCTGCGGTCGGGAGGCGAATGCGGCGGACCCTATTTCGGCCGCACCTGCGCCTGCCTCGCCGTCAGCCCCCAAGCCGTCCGCGGTGCTGCCCGATCTGGCCGATGCCTCCGTCGGGTCGGCCGCTATCCTCGCGGGGCTGTGGCCGGCGGAGGCGCTTGCCGGCCGGGCAGAGGAGGCGCGGATCGTCCGCCTGCGGCCCGCCGACCGCTCACACCCGGAAGAGCCTGCGGCGACGAGCGACGCCCCCCGGCCGGAACCGTCGCCGCCCGAAGGCTCGATCCGGCGCGTCAAGCCGGCGGGCAATGCCAAGGTGGTGGCGCTGACCTTCGATCTGTGCGAGCGGGCCGATGATACCGCCGGGTACGACGGTGCGATCGTCGATGTCCTGCGCAAGGAGAAGGTGCCGGCGACGTTCTTCGCCGGAGGTAAATGGCTGAGGAGCCATCCGGAGCGCGCCCTGCAGCTGATCGCCGACCCCCTCTTCCAGGTCGGCAACCATGCCTGGACGCACGGCAATCTGCGGGTGCTGGCGGGAGAACGGGCCGAGCAGCAGATCGCCTGGACGCAGGCCGAATACGCGATCTTGCGCGAGGAGCTGGCGCGGCGGGCGCGCGCCGCCGATATCAAGGACGCGGAAATCGCCCTCGTCCCACCGCTGCCGACCGCCTTCCGGTTTCCCTACGGCACGTGCAGCCCGGAGACGCTGGCGATGCCGGCGCGGTTCGGGCTCGCCGCCATCCAGTGGGATGTGATCAGCGCCGATGCCGTTCGCGGGCAGAAGGCGGCGACGGTCGAGCGCGCCGTGCTCGACGGCGTCCGGCCGGGCTCGATCGTCGTCTTTCATGCCAACGGGCGGGGGTCGGGGACGGCAGACGCGCTGCCGGCGATCATCGCCGCCCTCAGGGGCAAGGGCTATCGGTTCGTGACGATCGCGACGCTCCTCAAGGCGGGCGAGCCGGTGGCCGTGGCGGAGTGCTACGAGCGCCGCCCGAACGACAACGGCCGCTACGACAAGCTCTTCGGCGAGGGCACCGGGTGAGCCGCGTGCCTGCCGCCGCCGGCCGCCCGTTTGCCGCCGACGCGTATGCCCTATCCTGCGGCGGGCTGCAGCGCCTCGATGCGGATGCCGCGGCCATCGTCGGACCGCTCCTGGCGGCCATCGACCCGTGGCGACGCCTGGGCTTCACCGCCGGCGACATGACCCGCTATCTC
Organism: uncultured Alphaproteobacteria bacterium; assembly: GCA_963781645.1. GTDB lineage: Bacteria > Pseudomonadota > Alphaproteobacteria > Rhodospirillales > Defluviicoccaceae > Defluviicoccus. The sequence goes on from CAWAGY010000018.1 coordinate 9,834, forward strand.
GTCCGCGACGATGCCGGGCTCGACCGCTTCCTGATCAGCGTCGATGGTGCCCCGGCCGGTGCCCTCTGCCTACGCTTTCCCTGGCTGCGCGGGGCCTACATCGAACTCGTCGGCCTGGCGCCAAGGGTGCGTGGTGCTGGTGTCGGTGCGGCGATCCTCGCCTGGATGACGGACGAAATCGCCGATCGCGCCGGCAACCTGTGGGCGACGGTCTCCGCCTTCAACGCCGGCGCCCGCCGCTTCTACGCCGCCCACGGCTTCGCCGAGGTGGCGACGCTGTCCGATCTGGTTCGCGGCGGGGAGGATGACATCCTTGTTCGCAAGCGCCTGAGCTGAAGTAACCAAGGAACGCGGTCAAAGAAAAAGGGCGCCCCGTTTTCGGGGCGCCCCTGCTGCGAGAACCGATCGGTCGCGGTCGGGTTAGTTGACCACCTGCACGCCGATGGCGAAGCTGTTGTCGAGCTGCGCCCCCATCCGCGGGAAGGCGATCGCGGCGCGCCGGTTCTGCGGTTCGCGGACGCCATCCGGGGTCGGCACCAGCAGAATCCTCCTGGCCCCGGCCGAGGGTGACCAGGCTGGTCGCCGGAACGCCGAGCTTGACCATCTGCGCCGCGACCGCGTTCGCCCGCCGCTCAGAGAGCTTCAGGTTGTAGGCCGCGGAACCCGACGTGTCGGTGTAGCCGGTGATCTTGATCGTCTTCGCGCCTTCCTTCTTCGCCGTGGCGACGGCGTCGGCAATGATCTTCATCGCTTCCGGCGTCAGGTTGTACTTGTCCCAATCAAAGAAGACGAGGAACTCCGACGGCTTCGCCGGCGGTGCCGCCATCGGAACCGGCTTCTCCAGCTCCGCCAGCGACTTCATGAAGGCGTCGCGGCATCGCGATCTCTTCGGCTGCAGGTTCTCTTGCAGCTGCTCGACCCAGCAGTCGAACGACGCCTGAGCATAGGCGGCGACTTCCGGCTTGCCGGTGCGCCCGTTCCGGTCAAGGGCGGCGACGAGACGCTGCCGGCCTTGCGTGATATCGGACTGGGCATTGGCCGGGAGTTGCCGCAATCGCAGATCATCCGGCGTCGTAGGCTTGCCTTGGCCGGCGGCGATCGCACGCAGTGCGTAGGTATCGCCGTCCTTAGCGTCGCCCTGACATGTACTCGATGTCGACAGCTTGACATAATCGGATGCGAGTGCGCAATCGAAGGCGTTGCCACGCGGCAGCACCGACTGATCCGCCACACTCTGATAGCGGTCTGCGCAGCCGGTCATCGCCATACCGGCGACGACCAAGACGGCTGCGATCTTGAGCGTTGACTTCATCTGCTGCTCCTCCCAATCGGGGGACCGTCGAGGCTGACTGTGTCTGCAGCGGACCCGGAGATCTCAAGCGGGTATGATGTCATGGGTTGAGCAATCCGCTAGAAGTTCCAGCCGACACCGATCGTGTAAAGCGCGTCGCCGTCCTCAAAGTTGCTGTTGTTGTCGGCCGTAAATTTCCAGTCCCACTCGAACCGCGCCTGCACGAAGGTGCTCTCGTTGACGTACATCTTGGCGCCGGCATCCGGGGCGAACACCAGGCTCTGGTCGACCTGCCGACCGTAGACGCCGCCGAAGCCGACGCCGATGAACGGCTGGAACCAGTTGCCGTTGTTGTACTGGTAGTCGGCGAAGAGACGGGTGGCTAAAGTCCAGCGGTCGCTGACGGCGCCGCCGAAGGCGAAGGCCGCGTTCTGACGCAAGGTGATCGGCAGCATCTTCAGCACGTAATAGCCGATCGAACCTTCGACACCGATAGCGTTGCTGATCGAACTTGTTACCCGAAGCGCCATTCGCGCCGATGGCGGCTTCCCAATCGCCCTGCCGCGGGCCGGGCTCATAGGTGTAGGGCGGCATCGGCGCGCCGGCGGGCATCGACGCGGCGGAAGACGGCGCCCGCTGAGCGCTCGTCATCGTACCGCTTTGCGCTAACGCCGGCGAGCAGACGAGAGCCGCGAGACCAAGACCTAAGACTACCTTTTTCATTCCTCAAACTCCTCCTCGTGGGATGACCCTGGGACGACGCGGGGCCGATGTGCCGATGCAACCTTCGAGTCCAAGCAGCGGTCGTCTCGTCCTGGGTGCGAACATTGTGAAAGCTTTTTCAGGAAACGCCATCGCAACAGTGCTTTTCGGCAAAAACCTCCAAACCAGTGTGGCGCGTTTGCAACAGTCTAGCGCGGTGCGAGGTGCGAGGACGGAGCGGCGGAACCCGTCGTGTCGCGGGCGGGACACGTGCTTAAGTAGCGGCCAGCACCGGCTTCACATCGCGCCTCTGACGTGCGGACAGCAACGAGAGTTCCCTCCGCGACACAATTAGCCTGCCGCAGCGTTGCTGAAATGCCGCATATCTGCGGCCAGACGCTCAGCCGTCAGGTTCGTGCGGCCGCCGTCGAGGTGACCGGGTAGCGACGCATCATCCACATGAGGAGGACGAGGCCGGGTACCGCCGCCAGCGTCGTCAAGACGAAGAAGGTGGGCCAGCTGACCCGGTCGGCGAGCCAGCCGGCGCCCGAGGACAGCACCGTCCGCGACATCGCCATCAGCGAGGTCAGAAGCGCGTATTGGGTCGCCGTATAGGCGACATTGCACAGGCTCGACATGTAGGCGACAAAGGCGGTGGTTCCCATCCCGGTCGTCACGTTCTCGACGCTGATCGTCATCGCCAGCACCGCCAGATCGGGACCGGCGGCGGCCTGCGCAAGGAACACCAGGTTCGACAAGGCCATCAGCACGCCGCAGAGAAGGAGCCCGTTCATCATCCCGACGCGGGCGACGATAAGGCCGCCGATGAAGCCGCCCGTGATCGTCGCAACGAAGCCGAACAGCTTGACGACCTCGGCGATATCGCCCTTGGAAAATCCGATCTCGAGGAAGAACGGCACCTTCATCACCGCCAGCACGGCGTCGCCGAATTTGTAGAGCATGATGAACGAAAGAATGGCGAGCCAGCCGGGGCGGGTGAGGAAGTCGAGGAACGGACAGACGCAGGCGCCATAGAGCCAGGCGAGGACGTCGGCCAGCCGCGGCGGCAGCCACGCGTGGCGGACAAGGACGGCTCCGGCACGGGCCTCGCGGGCGGACGCGCCGGAATCGATCCGCACCGCGGGCTCCGGATTGACAAGAATGGCGATCGCGCCGACGACGATCAGGCCGGCCATGATCGCGAAGACGACCGGCCACGGCAGCACCTCGGCCAAAAGCAGGCCGCCCGCTCCCGCCGCCATCTGGCCGACCCGCCAGCCGAACACCATCGTCGCCGCGCCGGCGGCGAGCTGGCGCTCGGTCAGGCTTTCCACCCGATAGGCGTCGAGCACGACATCCTGGCTCGCCGACGCGAAGGCGGTGGCGAGCGCGAGGGCGGCGGTGCGGCCGAGGTCCGAGCCGGGGTTGGTGCCGCCGAGGCAGACGAGCGCCGCCATCAGCAGCGCCTGGGCGAGGAGCGCCCAGCCGCGTCGCCGGCCGAAGACGGAGGTGAGCACCGGCAGCGGCAGCCGGTCGATGAACGGCGCAATGAGGAACTTGAGCGAGTACGGCAGGCTGACGAGGGCGATGAGGCCGACCTCGGTCTTGCTGACGCCGGCCTCGATCAGCCAGGCGACGAGCGGCTCGGCGAGGACGCCGAACGGCAGGCCGCTGGCAAATCCGAGGAAGAGGAGAGCGAGAACGCGCCGCTCACGGTAGACCGCGGCGGCATCCCACCACCCCTCCGTCCTGGCCTTCGCGGGTGCGGCCACGCGCGGCCGTCTAGCCCAGGCGGGCGCGCACGAGGTCGGCGAGCGGCACCTCGGCACGGGCGCCGACGTGGCCGATCACCTCCGCGGCGGCGATGCTGCCGATGCGGGCGCAGGTCGCAAGTCGCAGCTCTCGAGTGAGGCCGTAGAGGAAGCCGGCGGCGAAGGCGTCGCCGGCGCCGGTCGAATCGACGACGGCCGCCACCTTCTCGGCATCGACGACGTGCACCTCGTCGCCGGCGACGATCACCGATCCCTTCTCCGAGCGGGTGAGGACGGCGATGCGGCACTGGTGGCGGACGCGCTGCAAGGCGCCATCGAAGGAATGCTCTTCGAACAGCGAGACGATCTCGTCTTCGTTGGCGAACAGCACGTCGACGTGATCGGCGATCAGCTTCTGAAAATCGCCGCGATGGCGGTCGACGCAGAACGGATCGGAGAGGCTGAGGGCGACGTCGCGCTGATGCGCGTGGGCGAGTTCGGCGGCGAGAACAAAGGCGCGCTTCGCCCGCGGCTGATCCCAGAGGTAGCCTTCGAGATAGGTGATGCGGGCGGCGGCGATGAGTTCCTCATCGACATCTTCGGGACCGATATCGGCGGCGATGCCGAGAAAGGTCTGCAAGGTGCGGTCGGCGTCGGGGGTGACGAGGACGAGACAGCGCCCGGTCGACGCACCGTTGAATCCGGCCGGCGTCCGGAAGACGACGTCGAGCGAGACGATGTCGTGGCGGAAGATGGATCCCAGCTGATCATCGCGGACCTTGCCGATAAACGCCGCTTTGCCGCCGAGCGACGCGAGGGCGGCGACGGTATTGGCGGCGGAACCGCCGGACACCTCGATCGCGGGGCCCATGGCCGCATAGAGGGTCTCCGCCTTCGCCGCGTCGATCAGGGTCATCGTCCCCTTGGCGAGACCGTGCCGGTCGAGAAAGGCCTGATCGGCGTGGGCGAGGACATCGACGATGGCATTGCCGATGCCGACCACGTCGAAGCGCAAGTCCGCCATGGGTATTCGAGTCCTTGTCTTAGAGGGTGCGGCGACGGCGACGGAGTATAGCGGCGGCGGCGAGCCTGGCAACGCGCGGCCGGCCGCCCGATGGTCTGCCGCGACGATGTGCCGACGCCTTGCGCGGATCGCCCGCGGTCCGTACATCAGGCGGGCCGTGCGCATGACGACGGGCTCGTCGACGGTCATTCGGCCGGGGAATGAGCGAGCGGCGGGAGACGCTACGGTGATCAGGGCTTTTTCGCGTGCCATCGGCCAGCTCGGCGATCCGGCGATCCGGCGAATTGTCTGGATCGGCCTGTTGGGTGCGGCCGGCGTTTTCGTCTTCCTCTGGACCGGCGTCGGGGTCATGTTGACGAAGACGACGTTTTTCCAGACCGGCTGGCTCGACAGCGCCGTCGATGTTCTGGGCGGCGTTGCGGCGCTGGTGGTGACGCTTTTATTCTTTCCGGCGGTCGCTACCGGTATCCTCGGGTTGTTCCTGGAAGACGCCGCCGGGGCCGTCGAGCGTCGATATTATCCGCTGCTGCCGGCGCCACGGCGCCAGTCTGTCAAGGAAATCATTCTTAGTTCCGGCAAGTTCCTGGCGGTGATGCTGGCACTCAACGTCTTCACCTTGTTTTTTTTGCTGGTGCCGCCGGTATTCCCTTTTGTTTTCTACGGCGTGAACGGGTATCTTCTCGGCCGGGAATACTTCGAGGTGGTGGCGCTGCGCCGGCACGAACCGGCCGCTGTCACGGAGTTGCGCCGCAGGCACCAAGGGCAATTGTTCCTTGCCGGGGTGATCATCGCATTTCTCCTCACCCTGCCGCTGATCAACCTGATCGCTCCGGTGATGGCGACGGCGGTCATGGTCCACCTCTACAATGCGTTCGACCCACCGCCGGTGGCGGCCGCCTCGCTCGGGCGATGATGCACGGACGGTCGGATTGATGGCGGACGAGATCAGGAAGGGAGAGCGTGCCGCAATGTTTCGGATCAAGAAAGCCGGAGACAACGGAGCCGACGCCGGATCCGACGTCGAGATGCCTGCGATGCCGGCGCCGACCGCCCCCGTCGACGTGGCACCGCCGGAGCCGAAACCGGCGCCGCCGCGACGTGCGCCGCAGCCGGCCGCCGCCCGCCCGATGCCGACGCCGCAGCACCTCGACCTGACGCGCCGGCCGGGAGAACTGGCCGGCCCGACGGCGCGCAGCGACCTGCAATTGCCGGCGGTGCGTGAAAAGACTCTGCTGGTCGGCCAGGAGGTGGAGTTCTCGGGCGAAATCAAGTCCTGCCAGAAGCTGATCGTCGAAGGAACGGTGCACGTGTCGTCGGCCAACTGCCGGCACCTGCAGGTCAGCGCCACCGGCGTCTTTGCAGGCTGCATCGAGGTCGCGGAAGCCGAAATCCTCGGTCGCTTCGAAGGCCAGCTCATCGCCCGCGAGCGGCTGATCGTTCGCGCCAGCGGTCGCGTCTCCGGCAAGATCCGTTACGGCTCCATCATCGTCGATTTGGGCGGACACATTGCCGGCGAGATCGGCTCGCTGGAAGGGGAGCCGGGGCAGGGGGATGGCGATCACGGGTCCGCGTCGGCATCGGCCGCCGATACGCCGCCTGCGTCTGCGATCACCGCCTCCTGATCAGCCGCCGCTCGATGCGAGACGGACGCCGATGCGCCATCCGCGATCGTGCTCCGGTCATCGCCGTGCTTTTGGCCGTGCTGCTGTCGATCGCCGGTTGCGCCGGCGACGACGACTCGGCCGATCCGACGGGGTTCCTGTCGGGCGCCGGTAATTCCGCCGACGCCGGCCGCCTGCTCGGGCTCGAGGCGTCGGAGGTCACCGGTATGCTCGGTCCGGCCGACTTCCGCCGCGCCGACGGCCCGGCCGAGATCCTGCAGTATCGCGGCGGCACCTGCGTACTCGATCTCTACCTCTATCGCGACGATGCGACCGGCCAGTTCCGGGTGAAGTACATCGAAGCGCGGGACCGCAGCTTCGCCAGCATCGCCCCGGACGTGTGCCTGGGGAGTGTCGCCCGCTTCAAGCGCGCGCAGATCGCCGGCTGATTAGCCGTCTTTCTTCTGATCAGCCGTCTTCCCGTTTCAGGCACCACCCGTCTTGTCCTCGTAGCCGCAGAGATCGCGGACGGCACAGGTGGCGCAGGCCGGCTTGCGGGCGGTGCAGACGTAGCGGCCGTGCAGGATCAGCCAATGATGCGCGTGGGCGAGCCAGCGCGCGGGCACGCGTGCGACGAGGATCGCCTCGACCGCCTCCGGCGTCTTGCCGATGGCGAGGCCGGTCCGATTGGCGACGCGGAAAACGTGGGTGTCGACGGCGATGGTCGGTTCGCCGAAGGCAACGTTGAGGACGACGTTGGCGGTCTTGCGGCCGACCCCGGGGAGCGCCTGCAAGGCGTCGCGGTCGCGGGGGACGGCGCCGCCGTGGCGTTCGACCAGGATCCGGCTGGCGGCGATGATATTGCGCGCCTTGGCGTTGAACAGCCCGATGGTCCTGATCGCCTCGCGCAGGCCCTCTTCGCCGAGGGCAAGCATCTTCGCAGGCGTGTCGGCCAGCCGGAAGAGCGCGGCCGTCGCTTTGTTGACGCCGGCATCGGTCGCCTGCGCCGACAAAATCACCGCAACGAGAAGCGTAAAGGGGCTCTGGAACGCGAGCTCGCTCCGCGGTGCCGGGTTGGCGGCGGCGAGCCGCGCAAAAAAGGTGTCGACGTCGTTCGCCGGCATCTCACGCGGCATGGCGGAACGGACCGGTCGATGCGGCATCGGCGCCCGGCACGGGGACGCCGCGGTCGGGCCATTGTCCGGAACGAAGCGGGCTTTAACTTGCCGCCGCCTGTGGTTAAATTCGGATTGCGTCGCAGTCTCGTCCACTCCGCGTACGAGGTCGATCCGCCCATGATCCAGCTTGCCGAGGGCGTCGTCTACTACAGCGCCGTGCTGCGGCCGCACCGCAGCCTCAAGCGGCGGACGACGACCAGGGTCGTGCTGGTTCTCGCCGCCGTGTGGTTCGTGATCGGCCTTGCCTTCATCGCCGCCGGCGCCTGGCCGGTTCTGCCGTTCTTCGGGCTCGAGGTCCTCCTGCTCCTGTCGTTATTCCGCCTGAACGAGCGGGCGGGCAACACCTGCGAGGCGATCAATCTGACGGCGTCGGCGCTCACCGTCCGCAGCATCGATCCCTGGGGCAAGCACTCGCTCGTCTCGTTTCAGCCGCGCTGGCTGCAGGTCAATCTGGAGCCGGCCCCCGGCGACGACAGCCGCCTCGACAACCGGCTCGAACTCCGTTCGCACGGCCGCTCAGTGACGATCGCAAGCTTCCTTCCGCCGCAAGAGCGGGAGGCCGTGGCGCTGGCGCTCCGCCGTGCACTGGCCAGACATCACGCGGCGGCACCGTACCCGCTGCCGGCGGGCGCCGCCTAGCCGCGGGCAGGGGTCGCGGGTGCGGCCTGGAGGACGCGAACCACGTCGGCGTGCCCGGCGCCCTCGGCCAGGGACATCGCGGTGGCGCCATCGGCGGCGCGCGCATCGGTCCGCGCCCCGCCTTCGATGAGCACGCTCGCCACATCCGCGTAACCCCGGCTGGACGCCCACATCAAGGGCGTCACGCCGTCCGTGGTGCGGGCATTGGGATCGGCGCCGCGGTGGAGAAGCAGCCGGCACAGCTCGGGAAAATCGCTCCACGCCGCCTGATGCAGCGGGGTGACGCCCTGCGTCGTACGGGCGTTGACATCGGCGCCGCGCGAAATGAGCAGCTCGGACGTCTGCGGATATCGGTAATAAAGAGCGCCCAGCAGCGGCGTCGAGCCGTTGGCCGTGCGGGCATTGATGTTGGCGCCCTCATCGAGGAGATCGCGCACCTTGAAGACGTTGCCGCTGGCCGCAGCGCGCAACAGGGCGCCGTCCTGGCCTCCCGTCATGGTCACGTCGTCGGCGGCCGCCTGGCCCTCCCGAGACGCAGATGTCCTGCCGGCGCAACCGCCGATGATCAGCGAGGTCAGGCCGAGGCAGACGAGGATCAGCACCAGCGCCAGCCAGCGGCGGCGCTCCGCCGATCGCCGATGCCGCGACCGGGGAAGATCCGTCGGTGCCATCTAGCGGGCCGCCATCTCAGGCGAACCCCAGGACGTGGCGCATGCCGTAGAGGCCGGGAGGCCGTCCTTTCGTCCATAGCGCCGCGCGCACCGCCCCGCGGGCGAAGACCGCACGGGACGAGGCCTTGTGGCCGAGTTCGATGCGTTCGTCGTCGCCGGCGAAGATCACCTGGTGTTCGCCGACGACATCGCCGCCGCGCAAACTGGCGAAGCCGATGGCGCCCGCCGGCCGGGCGCCCGTCCGACCGTCGCGGCTCTTCACCCAAACATCGGCCAGCCGTTGGCCGCGCGCCGCCGCCGCCGCGTCGCCGAGGGCAAGCGCCGTGCCCGACGGGGCATCGACCTTGTGACGATGATGCATTTCGAGAATTTCCAGATCGTAGCTGTTTCCAAGCACCGCCGCGGCCTCCGCAATCAGCCCGAGCAAGAGGTTGACCCCGATGCTCATGTTCGCCGCCTGAACGATCGGCACGGATCGTGCCGCATGGGCGAGTGCGGCGAGATGGGCTTCGCCGAGCCCGGTGGTGCCGACCACATACGCCTTGCGGGCGCCGGCGGCAATCGGCGCCAGCGTCAAAAGCGTCTCGGGCGTGGTGAAATCGAGGACGGCGTCGGCGGCGGCGAACAGCGCCTCGGCGTCATCGCCGACCGTTTGCCCGCACGGCGCGAGGCCGGCGCTGCCCGCAACATCGGATCCCACCGCCGGATGTCCCGGCCGCTCCAGGCCGCCCGCGATCTCCGCCTCCGGCGTCTCGGCGATGACAACCGCCAGCATCTGTCCCATTCGCCCGGCGGCCCCGGCGATGCCGATTTTCATCTGGCACGTCCCTCGAATACTTTCGCCGCGCCGCCTATTCGCGCAGGTCGTCCCAGAGATCCTTCACACGGGCAAAGAAGCCGTGGGACTCCGGGCTGTGTTCCACGCCGTCGCCGCTTTCGGCGAACTCCACGAGCAGTTGCTTTTGTTTTTCGGTCAGGTGCACCGGCGTCTCGACGATGACCTCGACGTACATGTCGCCCTTCGAGGTCGAGCGCAGAATGCTCATCCCCTTGCCGCGCAGGCGGAAGGTTTCGCCCGACTGGGTGCCGGCGGGGACGCCGACGCGGGCGCGCTCACCCATGATGGTCGGCACCTCGATGGTCCCGCCGAGGGCCGCCGTCGTCATCGACACCGGCACCCGGCAGTGCAGATCGGCGCCGTCGCGCTTGAACAGCGGATGCGGTGCGACGGTGATAAAGACGTAGAGATCGCCCGGCGGCGCACCGCGCAGGCCGGCTTCGCCTTCACCGGCGAGGCGGATGCGGGTGCCGTCCTCGATGCCGGCGGGAACGGTCAGCTGCAACTGCCGTTCCCGCTGCACGCGGCCGGAGCCGGAGCAGGCACGGCAGGGATTGCGGATCATCTGCCCGGAACCGCCACAGGCGGGACACGTCCGTTCGACGGTGAAGAAACCCGACTGCGAGCGGACACGGCCGGCGCCCCGGCACGTCGTGCAGGTTTCGGCGCCGGAACCGCTCGCCGCGCCGCTGCCGTTGCACACGTCGCACGCCGCGGCGGCGGGCACCCGGATCGAGGGCTTGTGACCGGCGAAAGCCTGTTCGAGGCTGATCTCGAGATTGTAGCGGAGGTCGGCACCCCGGGTGCTGGCGCGACCGCCGCGGCGACCGCCTCCCATGAACTCGCCGAACATTTCTTCAAAAATGTCGGCGAAGCCGGTGCCGAAGCCCTGGCCGCCGCCGCCGTGCTCGAAGGCGGCATGACCGAAACGGTCATAGGCGGCGCGTTTCTGGTCGTCACGGAGCACTTCGTAGGCTTCGTTGACATCCTTGAAGTGCCGTTCGGCGTCGCGATCACCCGGATTGCGGTCCGGGTGATACTGCATCGCTTGTTTGCGGTAGGCCTTCTTCAGATCGTCCTTATCGGCGTCACGGGCGACGCCCAGGATCTTGTAGTAATCTTCTTTCGCCATCGGCTTCCATCATCCGGCCGGAGGACGCAAGATGACGCCGGCGCCCCCCTATGGCGCCAGCGACAATCCGTCGGCTATACAGGTTCAGCTCGCCTTCTTCTTCTCGGGGTCCACTTCCTCGAATTCGGCATCGACGACGGTATCGTCGCCGCCCGCTCCGCCACCCGGCTGGGCGCCGGCCTGACCGCCCGCTTCGCCGGCGGCTGCGCCCTGGCTCGCCCGGTACATCGCTTCGCCGAGCTTCATCCGCGCCTGGCCGAGGATCTCGGTCTTCGCCTTGATCGCATCGGCGTCGTCGCCGTCCATGACCGCCTTCAGATCGGTGATCGCCTGCTGGATGGCGTTGCGGTCGGCGTCGGCGATCTTGTCGCCGTACTCCTTCAGATCGCGCTCCGTCGAATGGACCATGGCGTCGGCCTGGTTGCGGGCCTCGACCTTCTCGCGGCGGCGCTTGTCATCGGCCGCGTGCCGCTCGGCGTCCTTGACCATCCGGTCGATGTCGCTGTCGGACAGGCCGCCCGAAGCCTGGATGCGGATCTGCTGTTCCTTGCCGGTCGCCTTGTCCTTCGCCTGGACGTTGACGATGCCGTTGGCGTCGATGTCGAACGTCACCTCCACCTGCGGCATGCCGCGCGGGGCCGGCGGAATGCCGACGAAGTCGAACTGGCCGAGCAGCTTGTTGTCGGCGGCCATCTCGCGCTCGCCCTGGAAGACGCGAATGGTCACCGCCGTCTGATTGTCGTCGGCCGTCGAGAACACCTGGCTCTTCCGCGTCGGGATCGTCGTGTTGCGATCGATCAGCCGGGTGAACACGCCGCCCAGAGTTTCGATGCCGAGCGACAACGGCGTCACGTCGAGGAGGAGGACGTCCTTGACCTCGCCCTTCAGCACGCCCGCCTGGATGGCGGCGCCGACGGCGACGACCTCGTCCGGGTTGACCCCCTTGTGGGGCTCGCGACCGAAGAAATTCTTAACCGCCTCGATCACCTTCGGCATCCGGGTCATGCCGCCGACGAGCACCACCTCGTTGATCTCGCCGGCCGAAAGTCCGGCATCTTTCAAGGCCTTGCGACACGGCTCGATGGTTCGGTCGATCAGGTCTTCGACCAGCGCTTCCAGCTTGGCGCGGGTAAGCTTGATCGCCAAGTGCTTCGGCCCCGTCTGGTCGGCGGTGATGAACGGCAGGTTGACCTCCGTCTGCATCGTCGACGACAGCTCGATCTTCGCCTTTTCCGCCGCCTCTTTCAGGCGCTGCAAGGCGAGTTTGTCGGACCGCAGATCGATGCCGTTCTCCTTCTTGAACTCGTCGGCGAGGTAATCGAGGATCCGCTTGTCGAAGTCTTCGCCGCCGAGGAACGTATCGCCGTTCGTCGACTTCACCTCGAACACGCCTTCACCGATCTCGAGGATCGAGATGTCGAAGGTGCCGCCGCCGAGGTCGTAGACGGCGATCGTGCCGGAGCCTTTTTTCTCCAGCCCGTAGGCAAGGGCGGCCGCCGTCGGCTCGTTGATGATGCGGAGCACCTCGAGCCCGGCGATCTTGCCGGCGTCCTTCGTCGCCTGCCGCTGCGAGTCGTTGAAATAGGCGGGAACGGTGATGACGGCTTGCGTCACCTCGTCGCCGAGAAAGCTCTCCGCCGTCTCCTTCATCTTTTGCAGGATGAATGCGGAGACCTGGCTCGGGCTGTATTTCTTGCCCTGCGCCTCGACCCAGGCGTCGCCGTTCGCACCTTCGACGATGCGATAGGGGACGAGCCCCTTGTCTTTCTCGGTAATCGGATCGTTGTAGCGTCGGCCGATCAGCCGCTTGATGGCGAACAGGGTGTTTTCCGGGTTGGTCACCGCCTGGCGCTTGGCCGGTTGGCCGACCAGCCGCTCACCGGCGTCGGTGAAGGCGACGATCGACGGTGTCGTCCGCGTACCTTCCGAATTCTCGATAACCCGAACATCCTTGCCTTCCATGACGGCGACGCACGAGTTGGTGGTTCCGAGATCGATGCCGATCAATTTGCTCATCGTTTCACCTCGTTGGTGGCGGACCTCAGCGACCCGGCGCGGCGTCGCCCAGGCCCCCAGTCAGGTTTGAAGAGTGGCCGCGGCCGTCTGACCGGCCTTGCGCGATATATATGCGGCAGATTTTAGGCGCGCAACGGGCCCACCGACCGCGGCGGCGACATCGGCCCCGATTGGCCCCGGCCCGACCCGGCAACGCGACGCACCCGGGTAGAATGTGCGGCGCGGTAAAGACCGGTGTCTTACGATCCGGTGAGCTGCCGATAGGCACTATCCGCCGCCGAAGCGAGATCGCCGGCGTTCGCCTCGGCGACCAAAGCACATCCGAGGCCATCGTCGACCCAGTAGAGAGCCGCCAACCCGTGCCGGTCGACGCGGCGCACACCGACCTCCGGAACATCGGTGCCGATGCGGACGACGATCAGCGTCAGCCGGTGGCCCGCGCGATCGGCGTAGATCAACTGCATCGCCGGCCCCTCGTAGCCGGGAAGCAGTCGGGCGCCGTTGAAGGCGTAACCGAAGTTGTCCAGCCGCGGCACCGCGATCGCGCCGCCCATCCGCTCGGCGACCCAGGCGGCCAGCCGCTGCGGATCGCCGGCGCCAATGGCGAACGGGCGCACCGCCGGCCCATAGACCCCGTGCGCCATCACCGCATCGCGGACCAGCCAGTCGACGAGCGGCTCGGGGCCCGTCATCAGACCGCGCCCGAACCAGCCCCCGAACCAGCCGAGGATAAGCCCGGCGCACAGCGCCATGATTGGGAGCAGCCGGCGCCGCCAGCCCCGTCGGCGTGCGGTCACATCCGCCGCGCCGCCTGTGGGCCGATGCAGCAGGGCCGGCGGCACCGGCTCCTCGAGCACACCGTCATAAAGCGTGTGAAGATCGCGGTTGAGATCGCGATAATCGGCAAGTCGTATCCGCTCTTCGGGACGCACCGCGAGCCAGGCCTCGACGCGGGCGCGACCGGCCTCGTCCAGGCGGTCGTCCACATAGGCGTGCAGTTCGGCCTCGCTCACAGGGTGCAACTCTTCGCTCATCGAACCGTCCGGTGATCTGTGGAATCGATGTCGAGGAAATCGATGTCGAGCGCCTTCCGCAACGTCTTCCGGGCGCGGAACAGCCGCGACATCACCGTGCCGACAGGGATCGACAGGATCTCGGCCGCTTGCTGGTATGTGAAGTCCTCGAGCCCGATCAGCAGGACGACCTGCCGCTGCTCGTCGGGCAGCGCCGCCAGCCGCACCAGCAGGTCGCGGCACTTCAGCCGGTCGTCAGGGGCGACATCCTCGACCCGCGCGTCCATCCTCGGGGACAGCGGCACCAGGATCGGCTGCGCCCGTCGCCGGCGCAGCGCGTTCAGGTATACGTTGTGGAGAATGCTGAACAACCAGGGGCGGATGTCCGGCCCGCTCCAGGACCCGATGTGCCGCCACGCCCGCTCCAGCGCGTCCTGCACCAGATCGTCGGCAAGTTGCGCGTCGCGCGTGAGCGCCCGTGCGTAACGGCGCAGCTGCGGAATGGCCTCAACGACGCGGTCAGCGGGCTCCATGACGATCGGGCATGCAGACAAGACACCCGGCACGGACCGCGAGCGTACGCTTGGCAGCGCCGGTTGGCGATGCCGTTCGAGGGAGTCAGGCAGCTCGACACCGAAACGTGATCGCCCGGGTAGGGCGGGGCAGCCCGGGCGCAACCCGTTCGCTACGAAGCACGCGCAGAGCCCGGTCGGCCACCTCTAGGAGCAATTTCCATTGATCCGAGCTCGCCCCCTCACCCTCCCGCGCCGCGGGTCTCTCCCTCTCCCGCCGGGAGAGGGCTGGGGTGAGGGGCGGCGGCGGCAGCGGTGCGTTCAGGCGAACCGAAATGGCTTTAGTCGCCGGCGTCATCGGCGGTTCCATCCGTCGCCGCCGCAAAGCGGATGCGGCCGTAGAGGCCGTGATTCTCGTCGGCGGGACCGGCGGTGAAGAACAGCGTGTCGGTGGGCTGGTTGACGACACCGTTGCCGAACGCCAAACCCCACAATCCGTTGATCACGAGCGGCGCCCCGCTCGGGCGGTGCAGCGTCCCGACGAAGGCACCGGTCGCCAGGTCGTAGGCGTTGATTCGGCCGTCGCCGAAGTTGCCGACGAGCAGCCGACCGCTGAACGGCCCGAAGCCGGCCGGAGCGACGACGAGCCCCCACGGTGCGTTCAATTGACCATGGCTGATCAGCCGCCGGATCAGGGTCCCGTCCGCCTTGAACACATCGACGAAACCGAGGCCCGGACCGGCAACATCGTCCTCGGCGTCGGCGTCCTGCAGGGCATAGGTAACGTAGAGCGCACCGTCGATGGCGCGGACGTTGAACGGCGCGTAGTGGGACGGCAGGGCCGGATCATTGAAGTTGCCCTTCAGGGTGACGAGATTGAAGCCGCCGTCGAAGACGTCGATCCGCCCGTTGTGGAAGTCGGTGGCGTAGAGGAACAACCCTTGGCCGGTGCCGGCGATCGCCAGGCCCTTGTAGATCGCCCCGTTCTTCGAGGTGAAGACGGTCTGCGCTTCGGTGAGGTTGATCGACGGCGCCCAGGCGGCGATGCTGCCGGTCTCGGTGACGAAGAGGAACGGGGTCGGCACCGGCTGGCCGTTCTTCTTCAAGGTGAAGTCGGTCGGGGAGCCGTTGAAGACGATGCCGGTCGGCGCGTCGGCGGGAATGGAGACGACCAGCGGGGTCGGCTGTGGTGACGGTGTTCCCTTGCCGTCGTAGAGGGTGGCCGTGCTGGTCCCGTTGTTGGCGATCCAAACGAAAGCGAACGGATTGAAGGCGATGCCCCAGGGATTGACAAGATGGGCATCGGTATTGGGGGTGGCGATGAAGCCGTCGGACACGAGGTACTTCTTGCCGTAGGAATTCGCTGGCTGCCCCGCCATGACAGGTGGCACGACGAGGACGACGGCGAGTGTGACGAACACTGCGGCGAGAGTGAGACGGCTGACGAGCGCGTGCATGGGAATACCCTTCTCGGCTGAGCATCGGGCAGGCCGGTGTGGCGCGGTGCGCGGTGGCGGTTCTCCCCGTTTTTGGAAGGCGTGGCTTGCCGCGGCCATGGATCGGCGGGAGTTCCCTCCGGGATCGAGCGGCGACAGCGCGCATCCTCCTCGAAGGAATGGACACGCGACAGGCGAGATTTATTCCCGCGCGCCCACACGATGAGCGCCGCCGGCAGCGGGCGCAACGGCAGCACGTGCCGAAACCGCTCGGCGGCCTCCGCAACCTGTTTCGACCCGGTGCCGGGGCAGCCTGATGACTTGGATCTGATTATTCCGGCCGGCGCGGTGTCAGCCCTGATTTTGTGCCGGCGTCCGCCTTAGAAGGTCTCGTCGATGCGGCGGCCGGTAGCATCGCCGCTCTGGGCGCCTTGATAGGGATCGGTGGACTTGCGCTCTGCCGACGCCGGCTCGGTGTCAGCCATTGCGCCCGGCTCCGGTGCCGGCCGTTTCGGGCCGCCGCGGGCGAGACCGACGCGGGCCGGCGATCGACGCGGGCCGGACGCAGCGTCCGATCGTGCAGGAGATAACCGCGCTCGAGGACCTGGAGGACGGTGCCGTGCGGGACGGCCTCGTTCTCGATCTCGAACATCGCTTCATGGATGTGCGGATCAAAGGGCGCGCCCTCGGCCTCGATGGGCTTGACGCCATAACGTTCGAGCACGGTGAGCAGCTGGCGTTCGGTCATCTCGATGCCGCTGGCCAGCGCATCGAGGGCCGGATCGGCGGCACGTCCCGCCGCATCGATGCTGGCCAGCGCCCGCTGCAGGTTGTCGGCGACGGCGAGCAGATCGCGGGCGAACGCGGAAATGGCGTACTGGCTCGCCTCCTGGCGGTCGCGCTGGGCGCGGCGGCGGACGTTTTCCGCCTCGGCGAGCGCCCGCAGCCGCTCATCCTTCAGCCGTGCGATCTCCGCCTCCAGTTCGGCGAGCCGCGCGTCCGCCGGCAGGGCCGTTTCGTTGTCGCCCGCTCCGGCGGGCGGCCGCCCCCGTTGCCGGCGTGTCGTCAGGGTAACGGGGATCTGCCATCATGCGTCCAATCGTTTGGTGAGGTCGTGTCCCCTCGGCCGATCGTTCATCCGATCGCCCGACTGATCAGTTTCGCGGTGAAGTCGACCATCGGAATGATCCGCGCATAATTCATGCGGGTCGGCCCGATCACCCCGATCGCGCCGACGATGCGCTCGCGGCTGTTGCGATAGGGACTGACGATCATGGAACAGCCGGTGAGGTTGAACAGAGGGCTGTTGGCGCCGATGAAAATCTGCACCCCCTCGCCATTGTCAACCATTGATAGCACCTTGACCATGATCTCCTTCGTTTCCAGCATGGTGAACAGCGAGCGGATGTGTTCGAGATCGCCGAGCGCCTGGACGTCGTCGAGCAGATGCGACTGGCCGCGGACGATGAGCTGACCGCCCTTGTCGCCTTCGCCGCCGGACCAGATGGCAAGGCCGGATTCCACCACCTTTTGCGTGAGCTGATCGAGTTCCGCCTGGTGGCGCCCGAGTTCGCCGAGGATTTCCTCGCGCGCCTCGGCGATCGTGCGGCCGACCAGCCGCGCCGAAAGGAAGTTCGACGCCTCGACCAGCGCCGACGGCGGCAGGTCCGACGCCGTCTCGATGACGCGGTTCTCGACGATACCGGCTTCGGAGACGAGGACGACGAGGGCGCGGCCGGGGTTGAGGCTGACGACCTCGATGTGACGCAGCGGGTGTTCCGTCTTCGGTGCGGTGACGAGGCCGGCGCAGCGGGCGAGGCCGGAGAGCGCCATCGTCGCCCCCTCGAGCAGCCCCTCGACGCTGGAGCCGGAGCCCGCGCACTGTTCGGCGAGCAGGCGGCGGTCGTCGTCGCCGAGGGCGCCGATCCCCAGCAGCCCATCGACGAACAGCCGCAGTCCGGCTTCCGTCGGCAGCCGGCCGGCGGACGTGTGCGGCGCGAACAACAGTCCGGCCTCCTCAAGGTCGGCCATGACGTTGCGGATCGTCGCCGGCGACAGCGAGACCAGCAGCCGCTTCGACAACGTCCGCGAACCGATCGGTTCGCCCGTTTCCAGATACGCGTCGACGACCTGGCGGAAGATCTCGCGCGAGCGCTCGTTGAGTTCGGCCACCGTCGGCGGGATGTGCCAGGTCTCGGGCATGGGCGCGGCAGCGCTTCCTCATTCGCGGGTCGGTCTTGCCGGCGCGGGCGCGACCGGCGGTGTTGGCGTGATGTAGGGACCGAACCGGTCCGCCGTCAACGCGGGCGGTTTGACCCCGTTTGAAGGCGGGGCTACTGTGAGGTCCCGTTTATCTGCGGTCGAAGCCGAATTGCGCGGCCGTCGGACAAAACAAAGGGCAGCGACGAGGGATGAGACCATCCGGCCGGGCCGTCGACCAGCTGCGTCCGGTCAGCTTCGACCTGGATTTCAACAAGCACGCGGAGGGCTCGTGCCTGATCCGCTTCGGCGACACCCATGTGCTGTGCACGGCCTCGGTCGAGCCGCGGGTGCCGCCATGGCTCCGTGACAAGGGGCGCGGCTGGGTGACCGCCGAGTACGGCATGCTGCCGCGGTCGACCGCCGAGCGCACCGACCGGGAGGCGGCGCGCGGCCGGCAGTCGGGACGGACCCAGGAAATCCAGCGGATGATCGGCCGCAGCCTGCGTGCCGTCACCGATCCGGTCGTGATGGGCGAGATGCAGGTGCGGGTCGACTGCGACGTTCTGCAGGCCGACGGCGGCACCCGCACCGCCGCCATCACCGGCAGCTACGTCGCCCTCTACCGGGCGTTCCGCCGGCTGATCGACATCGGCATGCTGAAGGCGCAGCCGCTCACCGATCAGGTGGCGGCGATCTCATGCGGACTGCACCGCGGCACGCCGGTGCTCGACCTCGACTACGCCGAGGACAGCGAAGCCGACGCCGACGCCAATTTCGTGCTCACCGGCCGCGGTCAGGTCGTCGAGATCCAGGCCACTGCCGAGGAAAAGCCGTTCTCGGAAGCGAAATTCCTGGCGCTGCTGTCGCTGGCGAGACGGGGGACCGAGCAGCTCACCTGCCTCCAGCGCCAGGCGCTCGGCCTCGCGTGAGGCGCCGGCCTCGCAAAGGCGATTAGACGACGACGGAACGACGATGGCGCGAGCTTTGACCGCCGGCAAGCTGGTGATCGCCAGCCACAATCACGGGAAGGTTGGCGAGATCGGCGACCTTCTGGCGCCGTACGGTGTCACCGCCGCTTCGGCGGCGGACCTGGCGCTGCCGGTTCCGGATGAAACCGGCGACACCTTCGCCGCCAATGCCGAGATCAAGGCCCGCGCCGCCGCCGCAGCGACCGGGCTTGCGGCGCTCGCCGACGATTCCGGTCTCTGTGTCGATGCCCTCAACGGGGCGCCGGGCGTTCGCTCCGCCGACTGGGCGGGACCCCGGCGCGACTTCGATCTGGCCATGCGCCGGGTCCAGAAGATGCTGGACGGCAACGACAACCGGCGGGCGCACTTCGTCTGCGCGCTGGCCCTCGTCTGGCCGGACGGCCACGGCGAGATCGTTCGAGGGCACCGTCGACGGCGATCTGGTCTGGCCGCCGCGCGGCAAGCGCGGCTTCGGCTATGATCCGATGTTCCTCCCCGACGGCTATTCGCAGACCTTCGGCGAGATGTCGCCCGAGCAGAAGCACGCGATCAGCCACCGCGCCGCCGCCTTCCGCAGCCTGGTCGCCGCATGCTTCTGACGGCGGCCACGACCGCGCCGCTCGCGATCTACGTGCATTGGCCGTTCTGCCGCGCGAAGTGTCCCTACTGTGATTTCAACAGCCATGTCGCGGCCGCGGAGCCCGACCAGGACCGCTGGCGAGGGGCGTATCTCCGCGAACTCGCTGCCTTCGCCCGACTGATGCGGGAGGAGGGATGCGGCGCCCGTCCGGTCGCCAGCGTCTTCTTCGGCGGCGGGACGCCGTCATTGATGGCGCCGGCCACCGTCGGCGCGGTCATCGATACGATCGCCGGCCACTGGGGCTTCACCGACGACGTCGAGATCACCCTCGAAGCCAACCCGACCTCGGCCGAAGCCGAACGCTTCGCCGGTTATCGTCTGGCCGGCGTCAATCGCCTCTCCCTCGGCGTTCAGGCCCTCGACGACGACGCCCTCGCCTTCCTCGGTCGCCGCCATTCCGCCGCCGAAGCCACGGCGGCGCTCGCCCTTGCCGCCCGCCACCTGCCGCGTGTCTCGTTCGATCTGATCTACGCCCGCCCGGGCCAGACGGCGGCGGCCTGGCGGCGCGAACTGGAGGACGCGGTCGCCCTCGCCGGCGACCACCTCTCGGTCTATCAGCTCGACGATCGAGCCCGGCACCGCCTTCCATCGCGCCCGCGTCTTGGCGCTCGCCGACGATGCGGCCGCCGATCTGTACGAGCTGACCCAGGGCGTCCTCGAGGCCGCCGGACTTCCCGCCTACGAAATTTCCAATCACGCCCGCGCCGGCGGCGCGTGCCGGCACAATCTGGCCGTCTGGCGGGGCGAGGATTATCTCGGCGTCGGCCCCGGCGCGCACGGGCGGATCAGCCGCGGCGGCAGTGAGGGTGGCATGCGAGGCGTGGCGATGCCTGCGTTCGCCCGACCGCTGGCTCGGCGGCCGTCGAGCGGGAAGGCCATGGTCTCGCTGCCCGGCAGCCGCTGGCGCCGGCCGAGCGCATCGAGGAGATGGTGCTGCTCGGTCTCCGCCTCGCCGACGGGATCGACCGCGCGCGATTTTGCGGCGCGCACCGGCGTCGATCCGCTCACTTGCGTCGATGCCGCAGGGCTGGCGACCAACTGACGGCGGGCGGCTTCATCGCCGTCGATGCGGCGAGGCTGCGGGCGACCCCGGCCGGCCGGCTCCGCCTCGATGCCGTGCTCGCCCGGCTGCTTGCCGCTCCTGCCGCCGGCCGTGCCTAGAAGCCGATGAACTGGCGCTGCGCATCGGAGACGACGGCGGCGCCGTCGGCGCCGATCTGAAGCACCGCCAGCCGGCGGTCGGCATAGCCTTCCGGCACCAGCCGGAAAAGGCCGTCGCGGCCGAAGAAGCCTTCCGGATTGGTCAGCCATTCGTCGGCGTAGCCGCTCGCGCCCGCGCTCGCGGACGAGCACGGCGGCGAGCGCCGTCGCGTCGTAGCCGAGGGTGGCGAGCCGTGGCGCCGGCGCTCCGAACGTCTTTGCGTAGGATCGCTCGAAATCTGCCCGGAACGGCGGCTCGGGCGCGGCGAACCAGGCACCGGCGAGGGCGCGATCCTGCTTGATCGCCGGCTCGTCCCAGGCGCCGGTGCCGAGGATGCGGACCCTGTCAGGGCCGATGTCCTTCGCCGACAACTGGTCGACGAGCAGCTTCAGCCGATCGCCGGTGTCGGCGATGAGCAGCGCATCGAAGGGCGGCGGCGTGTCGGTCCGGGCGGCAGCCGGCGCGGCGCGGCAGCCCCGGCGTTCGGGGCGGCCGGCATCCCCGGCGGTGGCGGCAGGGCGGCCGGCCCGGCGCCGGCGTCGGGCCGGAGGCGCGCCGCGCACGCGGTCGAGAATTTCGCCGAAGTCCTTGGTCTTCGGGTCATAGAGCTCGATCCGGTCGATCGTCAGCGACTGCTCCTTGGCGGTCTTGCGCAAGGCGGCGGCGACGGTGTTGCCGTAGGTGTCCTTCGGGGCGAGGAGGGAAAAGCGGCGGGCGCCGGTTTCGGCGGTGTAGGATACGACCCGCTCGACCTCGGATCTCGGGAGCGAAGCCGAGGACATAGACGCCCTCGCCGCCGGCCCTGCGATCCGACGAAAAGGACAGGACGCGGATATTGGCGGCGCGGGCGATCGGTGCGACGGCCTTGGTCGACGTCGCCAGCAACGGCCCGATCATCAGCGAGGCGCCGTCGCTCACCGCCTTGCGGGCGGTCGCCTGGGCTCCCTCGGTGGTGCCGCCGGTATCGTAGGCGATGAGTTGCAGGCGGTCGTCGGCGACGTCGAACAGCGCCAACTGCGACGCATTCAGCATCCCCTTGCCTATCTCGGCGAGCCGGCCGCTGAGCGGCAGGAGCAGCGCGACGCGGGCGCTGTCGGGGGGCACGGGCGGGAGTCCCGTCCTGGCCCGCCAGCTTCGCCTCCGGCGCCGGCTGCGCCTCGACGACCGGCGCCGGCAGCGTGACGCTGGATGACGCCCTCGTCCGGTTTCTTGACGATCACCGGCGGCGGCAAGGGTTGCGCGACCCTCGGCGTTGGCGAATGATCGCAGGCGGCGAGCAGCAAGGCGGCCGCGAAGGCATGAACCGACGACGGCGGAGCGGAGGCGGGACCAGTGGCGAGACATCGCACCCTCATCCATGCGCCGCCCGGCATCGACGGGCCGACCCGACAGGCGGCGCGATTGGCGAGAAACCTAACGAGAACGCGGTGGCGAGTAAATTGCCGGAGGCGAGCCGGAAGGCGGCACCGCTCCGCGGCCGGGCTTTATCTCGTGGCGACGCCGATCGGCAACGCCGCCGATATCACGCTGCGCGCGCTCCGCATCCTTGCCGAGGCCGACATCGTCGCCTGCGAGGACACCCGGGTCACCCGCAAGCTGTTCACCATCCATGGCATCGGCCGGGAGCGGTCGTCGCCACAGGCGTTCGTCGCCTGCCACGACCGAACGAGGCGGAGGTGTGCCGACGCCTGATCGAGCGCATCGCCGAAGGCGCCCGCGTCGCCTTCGTCAGCGACGCCGGCACGCCGCTCGTCTCCGATCCGGGTTATCGCCTCGTCCGCGCCGCCATCGCCGCCGGCGTCCCGGTCGTCCCCATTCCCGGTGCGTCTGCGGTGTTGGCGGCGCTCGCCGTCTCCGGGCTGCCGACCGACCGGTTTCTCTTCGCGGGCTTCCTGCCGGCGAAACAGGCGGCGCGGCGGCGGGCGATCCAGGCACTCAAGCCGGTGCAGGCGACGCTGGTCCTGCTCGAATCGCCGCGGCGGCTGGCGGCGTCGCTGGCCGATCTCGCCTTCGTCCTCGGGCGGGCGCGAGGCGGTCGTCGCCCGCGAACTCACCAAGCTGTTCGAGGACGTCCGCCGTGCGACCGTTGCCCGATCTGGCCGCCGCCTACCATGCGGCCGGCGCGCCGAAAGGGCGAGGTGACGCTCGTCATCGCGCCGCCGGCGACCGATGCCCGGGCGCCGCCGAGGCTGACGACGATGGCGCCGCCATCGACCGGCTGTTGACGCGAAGCCCTCGCCGGCGCGTCGCCGCGCGATGCGGTGCAGCACGTGGCCGCCGTCACCGGGCTGCCGCGGCGGACGCTTTACGCCCGCGCCCTGAAACTCGCCGGGCGCCGCTGATGCCGCCGTTCGACGCGGGAGCCGACGAATGTTGGACGGCGGCGCGCCGAACGCTACGGCCGGGCGGCGGAGGCCCTCGCCGCCATCCTCCTCCGGCTGCAGGGATACCGGATAATCGCCCGCGATCTGCGGACGCCGGTGGGCGAGATCGACCTGATCGCCCGTCGCGGCAAAACCCTCATCTTCGTCGAGGTGAAGGCGCGGCGGGAGACGAGCCGAAGAGGTGCTGTCACCCCGTCAGCGGCGGAGGATCGTCCGCGCCGCCGAGGCGTTCCTCGCCCGCCGGCCGGAGCTCGTGCACCCTCGCCATCCGCTTCGACGTGATGCTGATCGGCCGCCGTCGCTGGCCGCGCCATCTTCGCGCCGCCTTCCGCGCCGACGACTGATCGGCCCAATGACCGAGCCGCGCCGATGACTCATCCGAGAGGCGGTGCTTGCCACAGGCGCCCCGGTTCCCTCAAATAGCGCCGGCCCAGCCAGCCCGGCCCAGCCAGCCCCGAAGGAACGGCCATGTCCCTCGTCGTCGCCATCCAGATGGACCCGATCCACGCGGTCAACATCGACGCCGACTTCGACCTTCGCCCTCGCCCTGGAAGCGCAGCGGCGGGGCCATCAGCTCTATCACTACCTGACGCAGGACATGTCATTTTCGCAAGGTGGGCTGTACGCGCGGGCGCGCGCGCTCACCGTCCGCCGCGTTCTCGGCGATCACTACACGCTCGACGATGTGGAATTCCTCGACCTCGCCGCGATCGACATGGTGCTGATGCGCCAGGACCCGCCGTTCGACATGGCCTACATCACGGCGACGCACTTTCTCGAGCACGTCCACCCGAAGACCCTCGTCATCAATGATCCGGTCGAAGTCCGCAACGCGCCCGAGAAGCTGTTCGTCACCCATTATCCGGAACTGATGCCGCCGACCCTGATCACCGCCGACAGGGAGCAGATCAAGGGATTCCGCGACGAGCACGGCGATATCGTCCTCAAGCCGCTGTTCGGCAACGGCGGCGCCAACGTCTTCCATGTCGATCAGGAGGACGACAACATCAACGCGCTATTGGAGATGTTTACCCAGCTCTACCGCGAGCCGGTCGTCGTCCAGAAATATCTGCCGGAGGTGCGCGGCGGCGACAAGCGGATCATCCTCATCGACGGACAGGCGGCGGGCGCCATCCGCCGCATCCCGAAAGCGGGCGAGGCCCGCTCGAACCTGCACGTGGGGGCGACGGCGGTGAAGGAGACGCTGAGCGCGCGCGACATGGAAATCTGCGAGGCGATCGGCCCCGAGCTCAGCCGGCGCGGCCTGATCTTCGTCGGCATCGACGTCATCGGCGACTACCTGACCGAGATCAACGTCACCTCGCCGACCGGCATCCAGGAGATCGGCCGCTTCGACAAGGCTGCGCTTGAAGTCCAGCTGTGGGACGCCTTCGAGGCCCACTACGCGGCGACGCGGGGCTGAAGGTGACGCTCAGGGCTTGGCCGGCGCCGTCTGCCGCGGATCGAGCGGGATCACCATTTCGTTCGGCTGCCCGTAATTGAGCAGCCGGCGCGACCATTCATCGAGCATGTCGCGATCGACGCTCTTCGGATTCAGCAGTTGGACGCGCTGTTCGAGCTGTTCGCGCTCCTCGCGCACCGCCGCCGCTTCGATCCGTCTCGCCGCCACCTGTTGCTGCAGCCCGTGCCAGGCGACGAGGCCGCGATCGCCGTTGACCAGGTGATAGGCAAAATAGGCGACGACACAGATGCCGATGGCGGGAAAAACGATGGCGCGAAAGCGCAGGCGGAACTCGTCGAAAAAGGGCATGCCATCTCCTGCCGGCTGTTCGCTGAGACGACCGACGATCCGCGGGTATTCTGCCATCCGACCGCCGGCATGGCCAGAGCGGCCCAGCGGCGATCCAGGCCGCCTCCGCCGACGCGGCCGCTATCCCGCTGTGCGCCGGGGCTTAGCGGGACAGCCGGCAGGGTTTCGCGCCAAGGCTTCCGCGCCGGATGCGGGCGATCCCGCGGCCCGGGCCGCCACCCCCGATTCGGCGTCAGCGCATCGCCCGATCATCCGATGGCTCGCCGCCAGGCGGTCAGGGCACGCTCGACATCGCCGAGCGAAAGCCGGAGCGGCTCGATCGCATCATCGAAGCCGTTTCGGATCTCAACCGTGCTCGGATCGGCGCAGAGCGCATAGACATTGCCGCTGGCAACGAAGCTTTCGCCGCGCCGGGCGCGGTCCAGCCCGGCCAGAAGCTCATCGCACCAGCCAGGATGGTCCGATACGTCTTTTTCGAGAAAGTCGGCGAGCAGCGTCGGGAAGGCCTCGGACGAGGCGCGCAGCCGCTGCCGGTGATCGCGGTAGATCCCTCGCATATGGACATCCTTGCCTTGTGTGCTGCGCGTGATCGGTCAAGCGATGTCTCCGCGAACGTATCTGGAAGAAAGGCGGTGGACCCGCCGAATGCTGAACCTGGCGTTGTGCACCGCGACCGCCGGGGTCGCAGCATGGCCTCGACCCCGAGACTACCCCAATCGGGTACAGCCGGCCTAGTAAGGGAATCGCCCTATGGTCTTCAGCACGCGCGGGGGCGAGCGGCCGCGGGGGAGGGTGCCCGGGCCGCGCGGGATCAGCGCCGCTCGGGGAAGAGGCGCAAGAGGCCGCGTTCGGACGCTTGGCAGATGCCGCGTTCGGTGATCAGGCCGGAGACGAGATGCGCCGGCGTCACGTCGAAGGCGTCGTTGCGGGCGGGCGAGGCTGCGGGCGTCAGCCGCACCGTTTCGAGCCGGCCGTCGTCGGTGATCCCGCTGATCGACGTCACCTCCGCCGGCGCCCGCGTTTCGATGGGAATGTCCTTGCCGTCGCGCAGGCTCCAGTCGATCGACGGGCCGGGTGCGGCGACGAAGAACGGCACGCCGTTGTCGCGGGCGGCGAGCGCCTTGAGATAGGTGCCGATCTTGTTGCAGACGTCGCCGGTTCGTGTCGTCCGATCGGTGCCGACGATGCAGAGATCGACCAGTCCCCGCTGCATCAGATGGCCGCCGGCATTGTCGACGACGACGGTGTGCGGGACGCCTTCCCCGCCCAGCTCCCAGGCGGTGAGCGCGGCACCCTGATTGCGCGGCCGCGTCTCGTCGGCGAAGACGTGTACGGGCAGCCCGGCTCGGTGCGCCTTGTAGACGGGCGCCAGCGCCGTTCCCCAATCGACGGCGGCGAGCCAGCCGGCATTGCAGTGGGTGAGAACGTGAACGACGCCCTTGCCGCCCTTTGCCGCCAGTGCCGCCTCGATCAGCGTGAGGCCATGATCGCCGAGGGCGCTGTTGAGGGCGACGTCGTCGTCGGCCATCTCCCCGGCCCGGCGCCAGGCGGCCTCGGCGCGGCGTTCGGGAGGCAACTGTGCGAGGAGCATGCCCATATCTTCCAATGCCCAGCGCAGGTTGACCGCGGTCGGCCGGGTGGCAAGGAGGAGATCGTGGGCGTGGGCGAGGGCGGCGTCGCTGGCATCCGCGCAAGCGGCGAGCGCCAGGCCGTAGGCGGCGGTGACGCCGATCAGGGGGGCGCCGCGGACCTGCATCGTCCGGATGGCGTGCGCGGCATCTTCGACCGTGTGCAGCCGGGCAACGACGAGCGCATGCGGCAGCCGCGTCTGATCGATGATCTCGACGGCGCGGCCGTCGGCCGCCCGCCGGATGGTCCGCATCGTCTGATCGCCGACGCGCATCGGGACCTCGCCTGGACGTGGACGATCGGCATTGTCGCCGCCACTGCCACGCCGGACAAGACGGAATGCGGCCGGTCGAGCCGTCAGAAGTCCTCCTCGTACATCAGACGGTAAGCGACCTGGCCGACAAGTTCGTGCAGGGCGCGGGCCGACTCGGCCAGATAGTAGCTGCGGGGGACAACATCGAGAAGCCCGGGGTCGGGCGACGGCAAAGGTGAAGATCGTCGGCATCGGCGTCACCGCGAATCCGGCTTCTTCGAAGATCGCCCGCGCCCGCGGCATGTGGGCGGCGGATGTTACGAGATAGATGCGGCGGATGCCGAGCGGGGCGAGGATTGCGTAGGAGTACCTGGCATTCTCGTAGGTCGTCGTCGATCGCGCTTCCTCCCAGGCGACCGGAACGGCAAAGTCGCGGCGGAGGGTCTCCGCCATCGCCGATGCGATGGACCGGGTCGCGCCGTGGAGCACGCCTCCCGATACCAACACCGGCAGCCCCGTCGCCCGATAGAGCCGCGCGGTGTAGAGGAGGCGTTCGAGGGTGTCCTGGGCGACGGTGTCACCGCCGAACTCCGGCGGTTGCCGCGCGGTCCCGCCGGAGAGGACGACGATCGCCTGCGGCGCATCGTTCTCCTGCGGCAGCGGCGTCGGCCACGGGTGTGGTTCGCCCTCGGCCAAGGCAAGGAGCCGTGAACTGACGACGTCGGTCGAGAGCGCATAGAGGCTCGCCAAGGCGACGACGATCAGCGCCACCCCGGAGCGCCGTCTGCCGGATGCGAGCACGAGCACGACGCCGATCAGCGCCAGCGCACAGGTCAGGAACACCGGATCGGCAAACACGCTCCGCAGCATCATCTTTTTCCGCTTGCTTCCGGTCGGATGGTCTCGCGCCGGTGCGCCCGTGTGGGCCGGTCGCCGCCGCGGTCAAGCCGGTGCTGCGCTCACGGGCCTCCGATCGAAAAAAATTGCATGCGGGCGGCATCCGCCGGTGCTAATGCACGTAAGAACAACCTGCAAGGGGGGCGTCGGCGCGGGCAAGGGGATCCTCCCGCTGTCTCACCCAGCGATATCGCAGAGATCCAAACAGCGAGGGAAGATCATGCGTATGAGCAATCGGCTGGCGGCCGAATTTTTCGGCACGTTCTGGCTCGTCTTCGGCGGATGCGGCTCGGCCATCTACGCCGCCGCCTTTCCCGAGGTCGGCATCGGCCTCATGGGCGTGGCGCTGGCCTTCGGCCTGACCGTCGTCACCATGGCCTACGCCGTCGGCCACATCTCCGGCGGCCATTTCAATCCGGCGATCACGCTCGGCCTGTGGGCCGGCCGCCGCATTCCCACCTCCGACATCATTCCCTACTGGATCGCCCAGGTGGTCGGCGCCATCGCCGCCGCCGCGGCGCTCTACTTGATCGCCACCGGCAAGGCCGGCTTCGGGCTGGAAGCGGGCTTCGCCGCCAACGGCTTCGGTGAGCATTCGCCGGGCGGCTACTCGCTGACCTCGGCGTTCGTCGCCGAGGTGCTGCTGACGTTCTTCTTTCTCGTCGTCATCATGGGGGCGACCGACAAGCGGGCGCCCGCCGGGTTCGCGTCCGCTCGCCATCGGGCTCTGCCTGACGCTGATCCACCTGATCTCGATCCCGGTGACCAACACCTCGGTCAATCCGGCGCGCTCCACCGGCCAGGCGATCTTCGTCGGCGGCTGGGCCCTCGCCCAGCTCTGGCTGTTCTGGGTGGCACCCCTGATCGGCGGCGTCCTCGGCGGCCTCGTCTACCGCTGGCTCGGCGCCGGCGACGACAAGTAGATTCCGGATCTCGACGATCGGGGGCTTACAGCAGCGATGACTGGACCGGCGGGTAAATCACCCGGCCCGCCGGTCCGACGACCGCCGCCGGGGTTAGCACCGCCGCCTCGATCCGCCCCTTGCCGATGATGTGCAAGACGCTCTCGCCCGCCGCGAGGAGATGATCCGCGATCAGCCGGCGATGGCAGTTCTGCCAGAGCGCTTCGGCGCACATCAAGGCCGGCCGCCCGTGCCGCGCCATCGTCCGCACCGCCGCCAGCGCGTCGGCGAACGGCTGAGTCAGGGCGTAATCCGCGAAATTGTGGAAGCTCTGGTTTTTCCAGTAGCCATTGAGCGAGGCGTCGATGCCGGGCTGGCGACCTCGCCGGCCGCCGAGGGCGGGCATGTGCGCATAGCCGATGCCGGCAGCCGCGAGCGCCGACGGCAGCGTCTCGATGTTGAACTGCGGGTGACGGCGCGAGCGCGGGAAGGCGCGCACGTCGATCACATCGGTCACGTCGGCGGCGATTAGAAGTTCGATCAGCTCGGCCAGAGATCGCGTCGAATGGCCGACCGTCAGGACGGGCATCCCCCCGCGCCGCCGCCAGACCTTGCCGAGCCCTGCCGGCCTACGGCTCGCCGCGCTGAAGGTATCGCAGGCGCCCATGCTGCCGCTTTCGAGGCCGCGGCGGAACCAGCCGGCGCGCTGCTGGGCCGAGCCGTGGGTGAACGCATCGGGGACGACGTAGCCTTGCGTCTGCCGCTGGATGCGATCGTCGCCGACGGCGCCGGCGGCGCGGATGCCCTCTTCGAGGTCCCCCGGCTCCAGGATCTTGCGCTGTTTTCTGTGCACGGTTGGCCCAGACGCCGGCGAAGCAGTCGGCCTGCAGTTCGACCATCACCGAGAGCGCGTTGGCGTCGGCACGGCTGACCTGGCTCTTCAACTGATCGACCTTCGGCAGGATGCCGAGCTGGTTCTGCACATGATGGCCGATCTCGTGGGCGATGACGTAGGCCTGGGCGAAGTCGCCCGGTGCGCCGAAGCGCTGGTCGAGTTCGTCGAAGAAGCTGAAGTCGAGGTAGACCTTCTGGTCGAGCGGGCAGTAGAACGGTCCGGACGCGGCCTGCGCCGTGCCGCACGCCGATTGCACGATCCCGGAATAGAGGACCAGCGCGGATCCTCATATGTCCGGCCGTTCGCCTGGAAAATGTCTTTCCACGTATCCTCGGTCTCGGCGAGAACGACGGAGACGAACTGCTTCATCTCCTCATCCTGCCCGCTGGATGGAGCGGAGCCACCGCCGGGAGCGGTCGTCTGCGGGCCGGGCACATAGCCGGACGGCCCGCCACCCGATGGCACGCTCTGCAGCAGCATGCCCGGATCGACGCCGAAGACGAGGCCGAGGATGACGAGGAGGACGAGGCCGAGACCGCCGCCGATTCCCCCCGTCCGCAGACCGATGGGAAACCGTCGCCCGCCGCCGCCCGAAAAGCCCTCGCCGCGCCGATCCTCGATGTTGTCGCTTCGTCTGCCACCGCGCCACAGCATGCGTCGCCGCTCCTTATCTTCGGTCCCGGGCCGGCGTCGGCCGCGCGCCCACTATAACATAGATATTCGCACCTGAGCATCCGCGCGCGCGACGGGGGCCGTTGGCGTTGGCTGGTCCCGATCAAGCGTGGCGGCCGGACACGGGCTCGCCCCGGCGCCATCGGCCTCCTAGAATGCCTGCGGCAGGCTCGTCCGGCCGCCGCCCGGGGAAGGAGAATGCGCCGATGGAAAGCCGCTGGTCCGATCACGACGCCGAAGCCGCGGTCGAGCGCTACACCAAGGAGGGCGTCAATATCGATCTGGCGCTGCGCACCTACTCGAGCCGCCTGCTCGGCGCCGATCCGAGGCTTGTCATCCACGGCGGCGGCAACACGTCGGTGAAGAGCACCGTCCGCGACATCGACGGCGAGACGATCGACGTGCTCTTCGTCAAGGGCTCCGGCTGGGACATGGCGACGATCGAGCCGGCCGGGCATCCGGCGGTTCGCCTCGCCGTCCTCCGCCGTCTCGCCGAACTGGATGCGGTCAGCGATGAGGACATGGTCAACGCCCAGCGCGGCGCCCTGCTCGACGCCCGCGCCCCCGATCCCTCGGTCGAAGCGGTGCTGCACGCCGTACTGCCGCACAAATACGTCGATCACACCCACGCGAATGCCGTCCTCGCCCTCACCGACCAGCCGATGGGCGAGCAGCTGTGCCGCAAGACCTACGACGAGACGATGGCGATCGTCCCCTATGTCATGCCTGGCTTCCGCCTGGCGAAGGAGGTGCTCGCCGCCTATCGGCGCCAGCCGGACGTCGACGGGCTGATCCTTCTTCGGCACGGCATCTTCACCTTCGGCGACAGCGCGAAAGAGGCGTACGCGCGGATGATCGAGAAGGTGTCGATGGCGGAAGAGCGGCTTGCGCAGGCGGGGCGGGTGAGCCTCGCCGGCGTGCCGCTGCCGAAAGGGCTCGGCCGGCAGCGGCCGAAGTCCTTTGCGCCCGTCAAGCTGCCGGCACGGCCGGCGACGGTTTCCGAGGTGGCGCCGATGCTGCGCGGCGCCCTCGCCGATGCCGGCGGTAATGGCGGCCGGCGGCGCTGGATCCTGGACGCGCGGACCGGCGGCGAGATCGAGGCCTTCGTCAACGGGCGCGGTCTCGCCCGTTATGCGCGAGAGGGCACGGCGACGCCGGATCACGTCATCCGCACCAAGCGGCTGCCGCTGATCCTGCCGGCCGTCGATGCGGACGATCTGCCCGGATTCGCCGCCCGCCTGCAAGACGGGCTGAGCGCCTACAGCGAAGCGTACCGCGACTACTTTGCCCGCCACAACGCTCGTGTAGGTCACACGAAGCGCCCTCTCGATCCGCTGCCGCGCATCATTCTCGTCCCCGGCCTCGGCCTCTTCGGCGTCGGTGCCTCGGCGCGCGAGGCCCGCGTCGCCGCCGATCTTGCCGCAACAATGTCGAGGTGATCACCGCCGCCGAGACCATGGACAAATTCGAGTCGATCTCCGAGGCGGATGCGTTCGACGTGGAATACTGGTCGCTCGAACAGGCGAAGCTCGGCAAGGCCGAGGAGAAGCCGCTTGCCCGCCACATTGTCGTCGTCACCGGCGGCGGCTCCGGGATCGGCGCCGCGACCGCCGCCGCCTTCCGCACCGCAGGGGCCGAGATCGCCGTTCTCGATATGAACGATGAAGGCCGCAGCCGAGATCGCTCGCAAAACGCAAGGCATCGCCGTCGGCTGCGACGTCACCGACCGGCGGGGTGGCCGATGCCGTCGGCAGCGTCGTCGCCGCCTACGGCGGGATCGACATCGTCGTATCCAACGCCGGCGCCGCCTGGCAGGGCGATCGGCGAATTCGACGATGCAGTGCTGAGGCGCAGCTTCGAGGTGAATTTCTGGGCACATCAGACGGTCGCCCGCGAGGCGGTGCGGGTGATGCGGGCGCAAAGGACGGGCGGGTGCCTGTTGTTCAACGTCTCGAAGCAGGCGCTGAATCCGGGGCCGGCCTTCGGTCCCTACGGCCTGCCGAAGGCGGCGACGCTGGCGCTGATGCGCCAGTACGCCATCGATGACGGCGCCGACGGCATCCGCGCCAATGCGGTCAACGCCGACCGCGTCCGCACCGGGCTCTCGACGCCGTCGATGGTGGCGGAGCGGGCGAAGGCGCGAGGGTAGCGAGGACGACTATATGACAGGCAACCTCCTCGGCATCGAGGTGACCGCCGAGGACGTCGCCCGCGCTTTCGTCCACCTTGCGCTGTCTGCGAAGACGGCGGCGGCGGTGCTCACCGTCGATGGCGGCAATATCGCCGCCGCCGTGCGCT
>CAWAGY010000019.1:0-43539 GCA_963781645.1 uncultured Alphaproteobacteria bacterium
GCCTGCGGCAGGCTCGCCGGCCGCCGCCACGGGGAAGGAGAATGCGCCGATGGAAAGCCGCTGGTCCGATCACGACGCCGAAGCCGCGGTCGAGCGCTACACCAAGCAGGGCGTCAATCTCGATCTGGCGCTGCGCACCTACTCGAGCCGGCTGCTCGGCGCCGATCCGAGGCTGGTCATCCACGGCGGCGGCAACACGTCGGTCAAGAGCGTCGTCCGCGACCTCGACGGCGAGCCGATCGAGGTGCTCTTCGTCAAGGGCTCGCGGCTGGGACATGGCGACGATCGAGCCGGCCGGACATCCGGCGGTCCGCCTCGCCGGCGCTGCGCCGCCTCGCCGAACTCGACGCGGTCAGCGACGAGGATATGGTCAACGCCCAGCGCGGCGCCCTGCTCGACGCCCGCGCGCCCGATCCCTCGGTCGAAGCCGTGCTGCACGCCGTCCTGCCGCACAAATACGTCGATCACACCCACGCCAACGCCGTCCTCGCCCTGACCGACCAGCCGATGGGCGAGCTGCTCTGCCGCGAGACCTACGGCGAGACGATGGCGATCGTCCCCTACGTCATGCCGGGCTTCCGGCTGGCGAAGGACGTGCTCGCCGCCTACCGACGCCGGCCGGACGTCGAAGGGCTGATCCTTCTCCGCCACGGCATCTTCACCTTCGGCGACAGCGCGAAAGAGGCCTACGCGCGGATGATCGAGAAGGTGTCGATGGCGGAAGAGCGGATTGCGCAGGCGGGGCGGGTGAGCGTCGCCGGCGTGCCGCTGCCGAAAGGGCTCGGCCAGCAGCGGCCGAAATCCTTCGCGCCCGTCAAGCTGCCGGCGCGGCCGGCGACGGTTGTCCGAGGTGGCGCCGATGCTGCGCGGCGCCCTCGCGGATCGCCGGCGGCGACGGCGGCTGGCGGCGCTGGATCCTCGACGCGCGAACGGGCGGCGAAATCGAGGCCTTCGTCAACGGCCGCGACCTCGCCCGCTACGCGCGGGAGGGCACGGCACGCCCGACCACGTCATCCGCACCAAGCGTCTGCCGCTCATCCTGCCGGCCGCCGACGCGGACGATCTGCCCGGCTTCGCGACGCGACTGCATGAAGCGGCTGAGCGCCTACAGCCGACGCGTACCGCGACTACTTCGCCCGCCACAACGCCCGCGTCGGCGGCACGAAGCGGCCGCTCGATCCGCTGCCGCGCGTCATTCTCGTCCCCGGCCTCGGCCTCTTCGGCGTCGGTGCCGCGCGCGCGCGAGGCGCGGATCACCGCCGATCTCGCCGCCGCCAACGTCGAGGTGATCGCCGCCGCCGAGGCGATGGACATGTTCGAGTCGATCGACGAGGCGGACGCCTTCGACGTGGAGTATTGGTCGCTGGAGCAGGCGAAGCTCGGCAAGGCCGAGGAAAAGCCGCTCGCCCGCCACGTCGTCGTCGTCACCGGCGGCGGCTCGGGATCGGCGCCGCGACCGCCGCCGCCTTCCGCGCCGCCGGGCGCGGAGATCGCCGTTCTCGATATCGAACGATGCGGCCGCAGCCGAGGTCGCTCGCGAAACGCAAGGCATCGCCGTTCGCCTGCGACGTCACCGAGCCGAGCGCGGGTGGCCGATGCCGTCGGCCGCGTCGTCGCCGCCTACGGCGGGATCGACATCGTCGTCTCCAACGCCGGCGCCGCCTGGCAGGGGCGGATCGGCGAGGTCGGACGATGCGGTGCTGAGGCGCAGCTTCGAGATCAATTTCTGGGCGCATCAGACCGTTGCCCGCGAGGCGGTGCGGGTGATGCGGGCGCAAAGGACGGGCGGGTGCCTGTTGTTCAACGTCTCGAAGCAGGCGCTCAATCCGGGGCCCGCCTTCGGTCCCTACGGCCTGCCGAAGGCGGCGACGCTGGCGCTGATGCGCCAGTACGCCATCGACTACGGCGCCGACGGCATCCGCGCCAATGCGGTCAACGCCGACCGCGTCCGCAGCGGACTGCTGACGCCGTCGATGGTGGCGGAGCGGGCGAAGGCGCGGGGGGTGAGCGAGCACGACTACATGGCCGGCAACCTTCTCGGCCTCGAGGTGACCGCCGACGACGTCGCCCGCGCCTTCGTCCACCTTGCGCTGTCTGCGAAGACGACGGCGGCGGTGCTCACCGTCGATGGCGGCAACATCGCCGCCGCCGTGCGCTAGAGGCGTTTGCACCCGGGGGGCCGTCCTGCTACAACCCTGCGCCGCGCGCGGTGCGGACGCATCGATGGCGCGGCCATCGGGGGAAAGCGCGAAAGTGGGGTGGCAAGATCCCACCGCGACAACGAAAAGGGATGAAGGAGCGAGGCCGATGTGGGTTCCGATGCTGTACTCGAAGATCCATCGGGCGACGGTGACCGATGCGGATCTGGATTACGAAGGCAGCATCAGCATCGACCGCCACCTGATGGATCTGTCCGACCTTCTGCCGTTTCAGCAGGTGCAGATCTACAACATCACCACCGGCGCCCGCTTCGAGACCTACGTCATCGAAGGTGCGTGCGCACTCCGGCTGCATCCAGATCAACGGCGCGGCGGCGCGGCTGGCGCATCCGGGCGATCTGGTCATCATCGCCGCCTATGTCTCGCTGCCGAGGGCGGAAGCGGCGGCTCTGGCGGCCGCGGGTGGTCCACGTCGATGCCGCCAACCGGCCGCTTGCGACGGCCTGCGAGGCCGCCTGAGAGCCTCTTGCACGGCTCGCCGATGACCGCCGCTTTTCAAGCGATCTGGCGTTGGGTTTGCCGGCCGCCGGTGCTAAGCTTCAGTAAGCTTGACCAATTGCACCATGCGCGGCCGTGCGGGCACATCGGCCGCGCCAAAGCGGCGAGGGGGAGCGAGCAACAATGAACGCGAAGGCGGTGATCGTCGGCGTGAGCGGGGACGGTTCTATGATTATCGGCCTTGCCGCCGGCATCGGTCTCGGAGCCGCGGACGCGGCGCCTGAGGAGCAGGTCAGCTACAAGCTCGATGTCCAGCCGATCCTGACGAGCCGCTGCGCCGAATGCCACCAGCCGGGCGGTCAGGGGTACAAGGCGAGCGGCCTCGATCTGACCAGCTATGAAGGCCTGATGAGGGGGACGAAGCACGGCGCGATCGTTGTCCCGGGGGAGCCGGTCAGAAGCAATCTCGTCGTCCTGATAGAAGGACGTGCGGATCCCAGCCTGCGCATGCCGCACAGCGAACGCCCGTTGCTCAAGCCGCAAATCCAGATCATCCGCGACTGGGTGCGGCAGGGCGCCAAGGACAACTGAGCCGGCCGCAAGGACTTTGCCGCCTCCTGCGCACCGGCACACGTCACGTCACCGGCCGACGCCGGACGAGACGGGCGCCGGCCGGGCGATGCGCGCAACCGGTTATTGCTGAGGCGTAGGCGCGCCCGGCGTCGGCCCCGGCCCCGGCTGAGCCCCCGGCGGCGGCTCCATTCCCGGTGGCGGTGCGAACGCGGCGTCGAGCTGCGGCCGAAACTCGGCAACGAGTTTTTTGTCGGCCTCGGGCACGTTGCGGGCGGCGCGGATCGCCGGATGCTCCGTCAGTCGGGCGAGGAGCTGCTCCTTTTCTTCCGGTTTCATGTTGGCATCCGCCTGGATCTGGGCGCGGGCCTCCTGCAGCTTCTGCTCAAGGAGAGGGGCCTGCTCCTCGACGCGGACCGCCATGTACGCCCTGATCAACTGGTCCATCGTCCGGCAATAGGCCTCGCCGCTGGAAAAGCCGTTTTTCTTCACGACCTTTTCCATCTCGGAAAAGCCGGGCGCGCCCTTCACCTCGGGCGTCAGCTTGCAGTGATCCTCACCCGGTTCGGGCCGCTTCACCGTCTTCGCATATTCGGCGATCTGCGCACCGTACTTCTCGTGCAGGGGCCGAAGCTGCTCAGTCGTCGCCAGCGCCGATTTGACCTCCTTGGCGGTCAGCGTGTCGGTTGCCGCCGTCGCCGGCTGCACCGCTGCGATGCCGACCGCGAGACAGATCGCCAGGGCCGAACCGATGGTCGAGCGCAAGCCCTTCCCTCTCCTGATCACGCGCATCCCGTCATCCTTCTTCGATTGCACGCGAAATGCTGTGATCTTGCCCGGACGCTCGCGCCGACGCCCGGGAAACGGAAACTGCCCCGCGGACCACGGGGCAGTCTCGTTGCGACGGCCGCCTTCGCACTAATGCGAAACGTCCGACCAGATCTGCCGCTTCAGCGCATAGAGGAAGCCGGTCAAAACGATGAGGAACAAGATCACCTTGACCCCCATTTGTTTCCGCTCCTCCATGTTCGGCTCCGACGCCCAGGTCAGGAACGTCGCTATGTCGTGCGCCATCTGGCTGACCGTCGCTTGCGTCCCATCCGTATAGGTCACCCGATCCTCAGTCAATGGCGGCGGCATGGCGATTTGATGGCCCGGGAAAATCTCGTTGTAGTACATGCCGGGATTGACGGTGACGCCTTCCGGCGGCGGATCGCGGTAGCCGGTCAGCACCCCATAGACGTAGTCGGCACCGCCGGCGCGCGCATCGACAATCAGCGACAGATCGGGCGGGTAGGCGCCGTTGTTGGCGACGCGCGCGGCCTGCTCGTTGGGGAACGGTGACGGCATATGGTCCGCCGGCTTGGCCGGCGTCTGGAACATCTCGCCTTCGTCGTTCGGCCCGGCGGTCACCTCGTACTTGGCGGCGATCTCGACAACCTGGTCGCGGCTGTAGCCGAGCTGTTCGAGGTTGCGGAACGCGATGAACTTCAGGGCGTGGCAGGCATGGCACGATTCCTCGAAGACCTGGAAGCCCCGCTGCGCCGCCGCCCGATCGAAGGTGCCGAACATGCCGGAAAAGGACCAGTGTTGCGCCGGCGGTGTCACCGCGGTGGAGGCTACGGCCGCGGCACCGAGGCCGAGCGAAAGTGTGATCGCCAGCGTCGTCATCGACCGCCTGTTCATTCCGCCATCCCCCGTGCCGGAACGCCGATACCGCCGCTGGTCACCGGCGTCGATATGCTCGACGGCAACGGTCGAGGTCGCTCGAGGAAGCTGAGGACCGGCATGACGATGAGGAAGAAGGCGAAATAGAAGGCGGTCGCCGCCTGCCCGAGGGGAATGAAATAGCCTTCCGGCGGATTGGCGCCGACATATCCGAGCACGAAACAGTCGGCGACGAAGATCCAGAAGATCTTCTTGTAAAGCGGGCGGAAGCGGGCGCTGCGGACCGGAGAGCGATCGAGCCACGGCAGAAACAGCAGAATCAGCACCGCCGAGAACATGGAGATGACGCCGAGCAGCTTCGCCGGCACCAGACCCCAGAAGAGATCGAAGGTGATCGCCCGCAAGATCGCGTAGAACGGCAGGAAATACCACTCGGGCACGATATGCGGCGGCGTGACCAGGGGATTGGCTTTTATGTAGTTGTCCGGCTCTCCGAAGAAGTTCGGATGGAAGAAGACAAAGTACAGGTAGAAGATCATAAACACGCCCAGTCCGAACATATCCTTGATCGTATAGTAGGGCGTAAAGGGGATGGTATCCTGCGGCCCCTTGACGTCGATGCCGAGCGGATTGTTGGACTTGACGGTGTGCAGCGCCCAAAGGTGAAGGAAGACGAGGGCGAAGAGGATGAACGGCAACAGGTAGTGAAGGGCGAAGAAGCGGTTGAGCGTCGCATTGTCGACCGAGAACCCGCCCCACAGCCAGGTGACGATGCTTTCGCCGACGAGCGGAATAGCCGAGAACAGGTTGGTGATGACGGTTGCGCCCCAGAAACTCATCTGTCCCCACGGCAGCACGTATCCCATGAACGCCGTCGCCATCATCGCCAGAAGAATGAACACGCCAAGCATCCACAACACTTCCCGCGGCGCCTTGTAGGATCCGTAATACAGCCCGCGAAACATGTGGATGTAGACGACGATGAAGAACATCGAGCCGCCGTTCATGTGCAGATAACGGAGCAGCCAGCCGTAGTTGACGTCGCGCATGATCCGCTCGACGCTCTCGAAGGCGTAGGCGGTGTGCGGCGTATAATGCATCGCGAGGAAGATCCCGGTGGCGATCATGATGATCAGAACGATCCCGGCCAGCGATCCGAAGTTCCACCAGTAGTTCAGGTTCTTGGGCGTCGGGTAATCGACGAGGTCGGCCTGCATCAGCGAGAAGATCGGCAGCCGCCGATCAATCCAGCCGATAACCGGGTTCTTCCATTCTTTATTTGTTGCGCTAGCCATCAGATGTTCTCTCAGCCGATGCGGATGGTCTTGTCGCCGGTGAATTCATAGGGGGGCACGACCAGGTTGCGGGGGGCCGGGCCCTTGCGGATGCGGCCGGCGGTGTCGTAGTGCGAGCCGTGGCACGGGCAAAACCAGCCGCCGAAGTCACCGCGCGGTTCGCCCGACTTCTGGCCGAGCGGAATGCATCCGAGGTGGGTGCAGACGCCGACGACCACGAGCCATTCCGTCTCGCCCGGCTTTACCCGCGCGGAATCCGGCTGCGGGTCGACCAGCTGGTCAAGCGGCATATCCTCCGCCCTCTTGATCTCTTCTTCCGTCCGATGATCGATGAACACGGGCTTGCCGCGCCAGACCACGGTGATCCGCTGGCCGACCGCCACCGGCGCCAGATCGACGCCGGTCGAGGCCAGCGCCAGCGTGTCGGCCGCCGGATTCATCGCATCGATGAACGGCCAGACGGCCAGGCGCCGTTCCGACTGCGGCGACCGTGCCCGTGGCGATCAGGAGAAAGTCGCGCCGCGTATCATGTTCGCTCACGTGGGCAGGCGCGGTAGATGTCGTTTCTGCCATGGAAAAACCTCGTGCTCTCGTTATTCGGGGGCGGTGCTCAGACAACGGAGCGGCGTTCGCTCCCCGATCGGCTGCCCTGAAGCCCGTCCCGCGCTTGCAGCGGCCGCCGCATCCCCTGGTTACGCGCGGCGTGCCACACTTCACCCGCACGAGTAC
Source organism: uncultured Alphaproteobacteria bacterium (assembly GCA_963781645.1). Classification (GTDB taxonomy): domain Bacteria; phylum Pseudomonadota; class Alphaproteobacteria; order Rhodospirillales; family Defluviicoccaceae; genus Defluviicoccus. The sequence continues at coordinate 6,920 of CAWAGY010000019.1, forward strand.
GATGTTCCGGCCGGATGCGGCGTTTTTTGATGTGCCGACGCGCCGGACCTCGGACGCCATGGTCAGATGCATATAATGCAATCGTAATGGGCTGGAAAGGGCGGACTTGCGCCGTGTGTTCGCAACTGCGGAATACGCGCACCATGCCCGCCGCAGCGGCGCAGGGCCGACACACCAGGCAATAGGGAGCGCATGCGCATCGTGCTGTTTGAACCGGACATTCCGCAGAACGCCGGCACCCTCATTCGCCTCGCCGCGTGCCTCGGCGTCGCCTGCGACATCGTCGAGCCGTGCGGCTTCCTCTTCGGCGACCGGCACCTGCGCCGCGCCGGCCTGGATTACATGGAGGCGGCGGACGGTGCGGCGGTTCCCATCGTGGTCCGGCGTTCCTGCGCGACCGGCCGCCCGGCCGCCTCGTCCTTTTGACGACGCAGGCCGAGACCGGCTACTTGCGACTTCGCCTTCCGCGCCGACGACGCCCTCGTCCTCGGCCGTGAGAGCGCAGGCGTTCCGCCCGGTGTGCATGCCATCGCCGATGCCCGGCTGAGGGTGCCGATGCGGTCCGGCTTGCGTTCGTTGAACGTCGCCATCGCCGGGGCGATGGTGCTCGGCGAGGCGCTTCGCCAGACCGGCGGCTTTCCGTCGTCCGGCGGCGGTACCGACCGGGCAAGGAGCGGAGCGCGCATGACATGAGCATCGAGTTCTGGTTCGAATTCGCCAGCACGTATTCGTATCCGGCGGCGATGCGGATCGAGGCGGCGGCAGAGGCGGCGGGCGTCCCCGTCGTCTGGCGGCCGTTCCTCCTCGGGCCCATCTTTGTCGCCCAGGGCTGGCGGGATTCGCCCTTCAACATCTATCCGGCGAAAGGCCGTTACATGTGGCACGATCTGGAGCGGACGTGTGCCGGGCTCGGCCTGCCGTGGCGGCGGCCGACGACGTTTCCCCGCTCGGGGCTGCTGGCGGCGCGCGTCTGCGTTGCCGCAGAGGGCGAAGACTGGGGCGAAGACTGGGTTCCTCGGTTCGTCCGCTCCGTTTATCAGGCGAACTTCGCCCACGACCGCGACATCGCCGACCGCGGCGTCGTTGCCGAACTGATCGAAGGCCAGGGCCGGCCGGCCGGCGAGGTTCTCGCCCGCGCCGACACGGTCGCGGTCAAGGAGGCGCTGCGGCAACGCACCGAAGACGCGGTCGGGCTCGGCATCTTCGGCGCCCCGAGCTTCGTTGCCGCGGGCGAGCTGTTCTGGGGCAACGATCGGCTCGACGACGCGCTCGCCTACGCCGCCGCCGCCGGCGGACAGGATCGGATATGAGCGCGTCGCCCGAGCAAAGGACGGCCGCCGCCCGCTGGTTCCAGGAGTTGCGTGACCGGCTGGTCGCCGCCTTCGAGGCGATCGAGGCGGACGGACAGGGAGGGACGGGCAGACGGCGAACCCGGCCGGTTCGAGGCGGCAGCATGGGAGCGGCCGGGCGGCGGCGGCGGAACGATGAGCCTGTTGCGCGGCCGCGTTTTCGAGAAGGCGGGCGTCAACGTCTCGGTCGTCGACGGCCTGCTCTCCCCGGAGATGCAGGCGCATATCCCGGGATCGCTCGACGATCCGCGGTTCTGGGCGGCCGGCGTCTCGGTCGTCGTCCATCCGTGCTCGCCGCACGTTCCGGCGGCGCACATGAACACCCGGATGATCGCAACGACGCGGACCTGGTTCGGCGGCGGTGCCGATCTGACGCCGGTCTTCGCCGATGCCGACGACACCCATGCATTTCATGCCGCCCTCGCCGCCGCCTGCGATCGCTTCGATCCCACCTGGCATCCGCGCTTCAAAAAGTGGTGCGACGACTATTTCTTCCTGCCGCACCGGGGCGAGGCGCGGGGGGTCGGCGGCATCTTCTTCGACGATCTGGCGACCGGCGATTGGGCCCGCGATTTCGCCTTCACCCGTGCCGTCGGCGAGGCCTTCCTCGACGTCTACCCGCGGCTCGTCCGCCGCCACATGAATCGCCCCTGGACCGCCGACGAGCGCCGGGCGCAGCTCGTCAAGCGCGGGCGCTACGTCGAGTTCAACCTCCTCTACGATCGCGGCACCCAGTTCGGCCTGAAGACCGGCGGCAATCCCGAGGCCATCTTGATGTCGTTGCCGCCCGCGGTCGCCTGGCCATGAGCCGCGCCTGGCCGTGGTCCGGGCCCTCAACGCTTCCTTAAGGCTCCTGTCCTAAGCTTCGGGCCCTGAACCAGGCCGAAAGGAACGAAGCGTCATGGCCTTCCTCGAATGGAACGATGCGCTCTTGGTCGGCGATCGCCGCATGGATGAAGACCACCGCCGCATCGTCGTCCTGATCAATGAAATCGCCGACATCGTCGCCGCCACCACCGATACCCAGACCGTCTGTGACGCGATCGGCCGCCTGATCGACGCCACCGAAGAGCACTTCACCCGCGAAGAGGCGCTGATGCAGGAAACGGGCGATCCGCACGCGATCGCGCATGCGCGCGAGCACGGCATGCTCTTGACCCAGATCAAGATCCTCGCGACGCTGATCGGTGACGGCACACTGAACGTCGGGACCGACCTTCTGCGTTTTTTCCGCGGCTGGCTGGTCGGCCACGTCCGCACCATGGACCACGCCCTCGCCGGCCATCTGGCCGCGTCTGCGAAGGCCTCTGCGGTAGGGAGCGCGGCGACCTCCGCGCGCGACCGGCAGGGGCAACGGGCGAACCCGGGCCGCCTGAGATCCGGTTCAGGGCGCGGATCGGCGACGATGGTCGCGCGCGTCAACACCGTCGCCTTCCAGGGAATCGACGTCCTCGATGTCGCCGTTCAGGTGCAGATGGCGAACGGGATGCCGGCGTTTTCCGTCGTCGGCCTCCCCGACAAGGCGGTCGCCGAGAGCCGCGAGCGGGTGCGGGCATCGCTGACGGCGATGGGCCTCGGCCTGCCGCCGAAGCGGATCACCGTCAACCTCGCCCCCGCCGATCTCCTGAAGGAAGGCAGCCACTTCGACCTGCCGATCGCCCTCGGTCTTCTGGCGGCAATGGGCGTCATCGCTGCGGATGCGATCGCCGGCTACGTCGCGCTGGGCGAACTGGGCCTGGACGGCGCGATCGCCTCCGTCTCCGGCGTCCTGCCGGCGGCGGTGCACGCGAGCGGCCGCGGCCAGGGGCTGATCTGTCCCGAGGCGCAGGGCGGCGAGGCCGCCTGGGCGGGTGCCGCCGCGGTGCTGGCGGCGCCGTCGCTTCTCGCCCTCGTCAATCACTTCAAGGGCAGCCAGGTGCTGCCGCCGCCGGCGCCGAAGCTGCAGATCGACGATGTCCGGCACCCCGACCTCGCCGATATCAAGGGCCAGGAGACGGCGAAGCGGGCGATCGAGATCGCCGCCGCCGGCGGCCACAATCTCTTGATGATCGGCCCGCCCGGTTCCGGCAAGTCGATGCTGGCGGCGCGCCTGCCGGGTCTCCTGCCGCCGCTCGGACCGGCGGAGGCGCTGGAAGTCTCGATGGTGCATTCGATCGCGGGCGAGTTACGGGATGGTGCGCTCGTCCGCCGCCGGCCGTTTCGCGAGCCGCATCATTCGGCGTCCGTCGCGGCCCTCGTCGGCGGCGGGCTGAGGGCGCGGCCGGGCGAAGTTTCGCTCGCCCATTTGGGCGTCCTCTTCCTCGACGAGCTGCCGGAATTTCCACGGCCGGCGCTGGAGGCGCTGCGGCAGCCGCTGGAGACCGGGCGCGTCACCGTCGCCCGCGCCAACGGCCACGTCACCTACCCGGCGCGCGTCCAGCTCGTCGCCGCGATGAACCCCTGCCGTTGCGGCTTTCTCGACGATCCGGGCCGGGCCTGCAACCGGGCGCCGCGCTGCGCCCAGGACTACCAGGGGCGCATCTCGGGGCCGGTCTTCGATCGCATCGACCTGCACGTGGAGGTTCCGGCCGTCTCCGCCGCCGATCTGAGCCTGCCGCCGCCGGCGGAGCGCTCGGCCGAAGTGGCGGCGCGGGTGGCAGGCCGCGCGTGCCGTCAGCGCGCCCGCTACCTCGATGCGGCGACGCCGGCGCCGATCCGCAGCAATGCCGAGGCCGAAGGTGCCGTGCTCGAAACCGCCGCCCACCCCGATGCCGACGGCCGCCGCCTGCTCACCGATGCCGTCGACCGGATGCGGCTGACGGCACGCGGCTACCACCGGGTGCTGCGCGTCGCCCGCACCCTCGCCGATCTCGACGGCTGCCGACGCCGTCCGCCGCCTGCACATCGCCGAGGCGCTGTCCTTCCGCCGCAGCATGCCCGGCCGCGGCGGGCGGTGGGCGGCGGCGCGGCAACGAGCCAAGCCTCAGCGTGCAGCAATGGCACCATCTGTCGCCCCAAATTCATCGCCTCCTTCCCGATCGCGTTCGCCCTAGGATCCGTTGTTGCGTGGAATACTCGATCCGAGGAACGCGCGACTAGATTGCATGCCCACTCGGCTTGCCGGCAGTGACGGCTCTTCGCTCTGCGTGCGGCTTTAATCAGAGAGCTTGTTCATCGCGAGGAGCACTGATCTATGCTACGGAGCCAGGCATGAAAGGCTCCTTTCGCAGCAGCTTGACCGTGAGGCCAGAGCGTTCTGCGAGTCCAATGGTAGGAAGGTGGCCTTACGGCATGAGGAGGGCATCACAGCAGCTCTCAACCGGATATAGCAAAAAAGCCTTTAGGCTATGTGGGCGTTTCTTCTGCTACGATGATGGAGAGCCTTGCAGCTTTGTGGGAGGCGCGTTGGTTCGTCGCCCTCAGACGGCGCGAACTAAAGCTAGACATCGGGTTGTATTCGAGTTTTAGAAGTACGAGAGCGACACGAATGCGAGGATGCCGCATCTCAGCGCCGCTTAAGAATATGGGTCCGGTCGAGGTGGAGATGAAAATATCGCGCTATTTTGGAGCGCAGAGATCGATAATTGCCATCAAGTAAAAAACGTGCCGAGGGGCGCGAAAATGGCAAGCGAGATAGTTGACAAGGACTATCTCGTGGCCAGCCACCTCTAGTGATTTTTGAAGCTGAAAGAATTGTTATCAAAAGCAGTATGGTCGTAGGGTTAACGCAGACAGGAGTATCTGCACTGCTTAGGCTGAACATGAGCGTCAAACTGTGATATCTAGGCTTGCAGAGCACTAGAGCACAATCGCTGACGGGGATTGCAAACGCTACTGGACATAGCCTGCGCTCTGCGATATCGCGGTGCTCGGCATCCGCTTTGTGGATTTTCCGTACGTTTCTTCGCTTCAGGCAAAAACGCTGTCACCAGAGGCCTTACGTGTTGCGGCGTACGCTGACTCTTTAGCGGCAACTCACACCAGCACCTGCAGCGCTGGATAGATTTCAACTGGTCGAGCGCTTCTGAAACGCCGTCTGTATGGCCGCATGAGACTGATACCAGGAGAGTCGGCAGCATGATCGACCAGCAAGCGAATCGGCTCGCAGATCTGCGCCGCACAAGCTCAGACAGCTACGTCGACGTCGACACAGACGCATTGCCGTCCGATCGGATCTCGACGATATCACCGTCGATAACGCGAGGATCAGAGAGCGTAGACCGCCGGGAACCAGCCGAAGTGCAAGATATCAACAACAATGTCGCAAGAGCGGCGACGAGCACACGACGCCGCAGCGTTCCACCGCCTAATGTCATCTTGGATCGGTTAGGAGCGTTGAATTGCAGAGTTCCCCTATAGCGTCATAGAAGCGCTAATCCGACGTTGTGCGTCGATATACGTTGAAGGATGAAGTCCCGTCGCTTCGGAGTGCTGAGCGTCGCCCGCACGCTGCGGAAATAACGGCCAGGATCGCCGCTGCAATGCGAGCGTCGTTGCCGGAGTCGGCCGGTAGCCTCGATAGCCCGTCGAGTTCCTCTGCACGCTGGCCTGGACGCGGCGGGCGGGGTACACAGGCGGCGTGCCTTATCGTCTCGAGCCCGTCGGCATGCCCAAAGTCACGCATTTGCGTTTCACAGCGTTCTTCGTCGTTTTCGTCGTCGTAGTACAGCTCCTGAGCGGCTGCGCGCCGAAACCGCCGGCTGCGCTTGAGGCGGCGCCGGCGATCCCGTGGCCGAAGACGCCATGCCGGGCCTCGGTCGAGGCGTTTCTGGCGGTGGGCGGGCTGTCGCTCGCCCGTATGGAGACGGTGACGGTGCGCGAGGAGCGCCTCAATGGCGGTCAGCCGGGCGAGCAGGTGGGCTACTGGGTCCTGACCGGCCGCCCCGCGACCTGCGACAGGGGCGACATCGCGCTCACCATCTTGCCCAACTGCGCCATCTCGTCCTGGAAGACGAGCGGCGGCTGCCGCGTCCCCGGCCTCGAGGTCAACCGCTGAGGCCGACGTGCAGGGAAGGTGCGCAAGCTTAAGCGCCGCGCCGGCTCAGAACGGCACCAGCCGGAAGGTCACCTCGGCGTCGTAGGGGACCTGCCGGCGCGGATCGACGGCGCGGTCGGCGAGCCATTCGGCGAACGGGGTTTCCGCCGGCACCCCCACCTGCACCTTGTCGACGGCGGCGATGCGGACGGAAAACTGCAGGCGTCGCATCGCCTCCTGCAGCTCGCGATAGACAGGGGGCGTGTTGGCGATCTTCAAGGTTGTTTCATTGGCGAAGGGGGCGTTGCGCCTGGCGCGCTCGCCGTGCCACTCGGGCGAGCGGTCGGCGGCGCGGGCGAGCCGGCGGGCGAAGTCGGGGAACGCCTTTTCGAGGCTGACGACGCGGATGCTGGCGCCGTCCTCCCGATCGACGGGGTTGGGCAGGGCCGCCTCGACCATGAGGGCGAGTGTCTCCGCCTCGCGCGTGACGTCCTGCCGGCACTCGCTGATATAGGTGAAAACGGTAGCGGCCGCGGCGCGGGCGAGGGTGGCCGTGCACGTCCCCGTTTTCGCCTCGATGGTGAGGCCTTCTGCCGACTTGCTCACGTTGAGCGTCGGCGCCGTTTCGGCCGATGCCGCGGCATTGCCGGTACCGAGCACGGCGAGGCAAAGGAGGCCGCCGATCAGCCGGCCTCGTCTTCCCGCCGCGCGCAGCGTCGGAGCGGAGCTCAACGCGCGTCGCCCAGGCGGAACACGTTGCAGCCCCACGGACCGAGGTCGACGTACAGCCCGGGTCCCGGATCGACGAGGGCGGCGCCGTCGCGGTCGTACACCTCGGGGCCCAGAAGGTCGGTCAGCCGCACCTTCGTGCCGGCGAGGTCGGCGAACGGCAGACGAAGGTGGCACTGGCCCTGCGCATCCTCGTAGTTGACGACGACGAGGGCGCGCGCGCCGTCCGGCCCCTGCCAGGCGTAGGCGATAAAGGCGTCGCAGCTCCAGTTCCCGGCCCAGGCGGGAAATGGATCGAGGCGCCACCAGTCGCCGTCACGGAACATCGGCGCCTGGAGCGCGGCCGTCATCCGGTCGTAGAAGGCGGCGATCTGCGGATCGGTCGGCTCGTCGGGACCGCGGCAGAGATGGGTCGGCAACCGGAGCCGGTGTCCCTCGAATTGCCCCCCGTTAAAGAACCGCAGCCCCGGCGCGAAGTAGGTGATCACCGCCGCCGCCTTGTGCACCGCCAGCGGAAAGGTGGATGCTGCGCGCGGCTCGTCATGGTTTTCGAGGAAGCGGGCGAGGCTGCGCTGATAGCCGGCGTCGGCGACCAGGTGTTCGCGCACCGGCCGGGCGTAGCGCGCGGCGAGCCGGTCGTAGAGGCGCTTGTCGTAGCAGTAGTCGAAGCCGTCGGTGTGCAGCGTCCACTCCATGTCCCAGTAGACCTCCGCCATGAAGACGAAGCCGGGACCGGCGCTTCGGGTCGCTTCGATCGCCGCCGGCCAGAACGGCTGCATGGGGATCCCCCACGTGCGCTCGAAGACCTCGGGGACGATCAGCATCGCCATGTCGCAGCGGACGCCGTCGCAGCGGTGCGCGATCCCGGCCAGCTCCGCCACCCGCGCCGCCTGCAGATCGGGGTTGCCGTAGTCGAGCTGCAGGGTGTCGGTCCAGCCGGGGAAGTAGGGATCGCGGCCGTGGGCGAAGATCTCCCATCCGCCGTTGGTATCGATGCGGATGTAGTTGCCGGGCGCCCGCTGCAGATCGGCCTCGCTGCCGCGCACATAATAGTCGGGATGACTGGTGACCCAGGGATGATCGCAAGCAGTGTGGTTCGGAACGAAGTCGAGCATCAGGCGGATGTTGCGCAGGGCCAGCCTTTCGCGGAAGGCGGCGAGGGCGGCGTCGCCGCCGACGCGCTCGCTCGCTTCATAGCCGGTGATCGCAAAGCCTGATCCGCAGATGTCGTCCTCCCTCAGGTCGGGAAGCACCCGGCGATATTCTTCGCGCAGATCGGGACGGGATCGGGAGACGGCGCGGCCGGCCTTGCCCGTCTGCCACACGGACAACAGCCAGACCCAGTCGAACCCGCAATCGGCGAGCCGGTCGATCTCGTCGTCCGGAACATCCGCAAGCGTGGCCCTGCGGCCGATGCGGTCCGAAAGTGCCCGCAGCCAGACCCGCGTATTGATTTCGTACAGCGAGGGATACTTCGGCAGCGCCCGCATCGTTGTCCCCGGATCATCGCCCCGATCGTCACCCGCGATCGTCACCCCTGGGGCTTTTCGACGGTGTCTGGCTGTTTAGGCGCGCGCCGCCGACGGGTCAACGGCAAGCATGCGCGCCCATTCAGAGGAGGCGTGGCCATAACAGCGCGTGCAATCCCGGACGATGCCGGGAGTCATCGGCGGGCGGAATCGAAAGCCACTTAGAACGGCCGGCGGAGCCTGACCAGTCGCGAGGATCGTCCGGAGGCGGGCGTGCGCGCGGGCGGCGATGACTAGCGTCTTTCTGCCGTCGCGGTTGACCTGAGCCAGGCCCCATCGGCCGCCGCTCAAGACGACGATCGCGTCCGCGAAAACACGTGGGGTGAGCCGCCGCCACTGCATCATCGTCCGTTGCCTCGCCAACTTCTGCAAATGAGTATCAATCGCATATTGATCTTCGGCCCGGCCGTGCCTATTGTCAAGGCTGGCTTCGCCCATCCATGCAGGAGACGTTCATCGATGATTCTCTGCCTGTGCTCCGCGATCAGCGATCGCCACGTTCGTCAGGCGGCCGCGGCCGGCGTGACGGCCTGGGAGGAGGTTTTCCGGAGACAGCAAGCGGCGCCTCGTTGCGGCTCGTGCGTCGATATGATTTGCGAAATTCTCGAAGATGAAGGATCGCCTGCCGCCGAGCCGGCCTCCCGCCGGCGCTGCGGCTGATCCGCCGCCGGGCCCGCCCGAGGGAACCCTACAGCGTCAAGGCGACGCGAAAGCCGATTTCGTTCTCCCGCTGGTCACGATCCTTGCCGTTGCGGCTGACGCAGCGGGCGCGACGTGGCCGGTCGTCCCACGAGCCGCCGCGGATCACCCGGTCCTGTGGATCGCCATCGAGCCGTGCCGACTGATCGGCGGGTCGGCCGCTGTGACTGGTCGTCCATGCGATCCTCGACCCATTCCCAGACGTTGCCGTTCATGTCGTAGAGGCCCCAGCCGTTCGGGGGGTAACTGGCAACCTCACGCGGATGCTGGAACGCCCGGTTGTAGTTGGCGAGTTCCGGCGTGATCTGATTGCCGAACGGATATTTCGTCTCGGTGCCGGCGCGGCAGGCATATTCCCATTCGGCTTCCGTCGGCAGACGGTAAGCCTTGCCGGTCTTCTTTTTTAGCCAATCTACGTAGGTCCCGGCATCCTCCCAGGAGACGTAGATCACCGGCATCCGGCCGCGTCCCCAGCCGTGATCGTCGGGCGAATATTTGTTGCAGCCGTGATCGGCGACGCATGCATCCCATTCGGCGAACGTCACTTCGGTGCGACCGATGGCGAACGGCCGCTCGATCGCGACATCGACGATGGGCCGCTCATCCGACTGCGCTTCGCGGTCGAGCCAGGACGCCCCCATGCGGAAGCGCCCGGCATTGAGCGCTACCATCTCCGGACAGTCGTCGCAGTCCTTGAACGAGCGGACGGTCCCGAGCAGGGGCGGTCGCGGCGCCTCGTCCTTCTTGTTCAAGAAAACGAAGATGATGATCGACGGCCAGCGCAATGCCGGCGGCGATCGCCGACGACGGCGAAGGGCTTCCGTCTGATCCACGGACGCGGCCGCGGGGTGACCGCGAACGCGGCGAGATCGACCGACTGCGGCGGATCGCCGGGAGTGGAGCAGCGCCGTGATCGCCTCGATGAGCTGGGTGAAGCCCAGATGCTCGCGGCCCGGCTCCCAATCCTTAAGGTCGACGCCCTGGAAGGCGCGATAGCCCATCGGCGGCTCCGAGCCGTCCAGCAGCACCGGAACCAGCACGTTGCGCTCGAGCCCCTCGTGCGCTTCGTCGCGGACCCAGTGGGAGGCCACCGACGCTTTCGACCAGAGCACGACGACGCTGCGGGCGGCGGCGATCTCGGCGCTGATCACGGCACTGAAGTCCTTGCCGGGCAGGATGTCGCGATCCCACCACACCGACCAGCCGTGCGCTTCCAGGGCATGGGCAAGCTTCTCGGCGCTATTGCGATCCTCGCGCGCGTAGCTGATGAAGACGTCCGCCATGTCGCCGTCCGTTGTCGTTATGCTGTCGTTGCTGCGGCGCCTGTCTCGGCACCGTTCTGCCGGAAGGGTGTCGCGGATGCGCGATCGCCGCAAGGGGGCCCGGCCGCGGCCGCGTCACCGGGCGCTTTTTCCGCATGTCGCTGCGTGCCCTGTCGCCGGAGCGGGCCTTCCGAGTCGAAACGGTGCAGGCATCAGCGGATGCGCCGCCCACCGTTGCGCACCAGCTCTCTCCTCGCTCGTCGTTGCGGGCGGAATGCGCTATGACAGAGGTAGACGAGAGCAAGGGAGCACGCGTGATGCGGATCAGGAGATGCCGGTCCGGCGCGGTTGCCGATGGCTGGGACTGCTGGCGGCGACGCTTGTCCTGCCGGCGGCGGCATCGGCACAAACATCTCAGCCCCAGACGGCTCCCGGGCCACCGGCGCAGCCGCCCGCGGCCGCACCGACACGGGAGGCGCTGCAACAGCAGCTTGATGCGCAAAACGCGAAGAATGAAGCCCTCAGGCAGCGGATCGCCAAGCTCGAGGAGATGCTGAAGACGGACGTCTGCACCAACCCGGAGGCGGAGGCCCTGCTCAAGGCCGAGCAGCAGTCGTCGCCCCGCTGAGCCGGGGAAATCTCACCTTCCTCCCGTCGCCGCCTTGTACTCCTGATCGAGACTTTGCTGCTCACGGGCGAGTTCGGCGAGCCTCGCCTTCTTTTGCTGTTCGACGCGGCCGAGGTCGTCGATGTCCGCCTTTGACCGGGCGATTTCGGATTCCAGGCTCTTCGCCTGCTTCTGCAACGCGGCGTTCTGCTGCTGCCCTCCCTTCAGCTTGCGGCTGCACCGCCGCCAGCTCTTGCTCCGCCCTCGCTTGGTCGGCCTGTTTTTGCTGCAATTGTGTCGTCACGTCGCGGCTGTTCCGCATCAAGCGCCTGGCTCTCCCGCTCCAGCTGCATCTGCTGATCGAGAAGCGACGCCTGCTGGTCCTGCCGCTCCTTGATCCGCGCATCGAAACCGCCCGAGGCATCGCAGCGGACGCCTTGAATCAGGCCGCCTTGCGTCGGATCACAGTCGGTGGCGGCACACCCGGCGAGTCCGAGCCGGGCTGCAATCCACACCGCCGCCCCGAAGATCGGCGGACACCCGCGCGCATCGGTGGTCCACGTCATCCCGCCACCGTCGCCCGCCGGGAATTGAGCGCGTCGAGTTCGTTCTGCATCAAGGTGACCTGCTTCTCCAGCTTGCCGATTTCCTGATCCACCTCGGCGATCTTCGGATTATCGCGAATCCGAGCGCGCTTCCGCCACCGCCTGCCGCCACTCGTCGCGCCGCGCCTTCTGGCTGGCGATGGTCGTCGCCAGCAGTTGCCGGCGGCGATCGATGCCGGCGAGCTCCCGCTGCGCCTGTTCCTGCGAAATCCGCTTGGCGGCGACATCCTGTTCGATCATCGTCAGCTTCCCTCGATCTTCGGCGACCATGGCCCGGGTCGTCGCCAGCGTCAACTCGGTCTTGGCGTTGTAGGACCTGGCGTCGGCGATCATCGAGTCCAGCCGCTGCTCCTCGTTGGAGTATCTTTGTTTTTTCTCCGCGTAGTAGCTGCCGGTGGCGCCGCCGGCGACGGTGCCGACGAGGGCACCGATGCCGGCGCCGATCAAGGCACCCATGCCGCGATTGCCGCTGGCGCCGCAGCGCCAATGCCGGCACCGAGCGCGGCGCCGCCGACGGCGCCGATGGCGATGCCCTCGGCAAGCGTGCGGTTGTAGTCCGACTTCTGTGCCGCCAGCCGCCGCTCGGCCGGGGTCGGCGGCGGGCCGCCGCTGACGACCGGCCCCTTCGCCGCCCTGCCCCCCCGGCGCGCCGGCGCAGCCCTGCAGCAAAAGGAGAGCGGCGAAAACCGCCGTCGAGCGGCCGAAGTCGTGATCTCTGCGCCCCGGTCACCGGTATCCTCCTCCCGATCGTTCTCGGCGCGACCGGCAAATGCCGCTCAACTCGCCTTCTTGCAGTCCGCGAGCCAGGCCGCGCGATCGATCGTTTGTTGCCGTCCGATATCGCGCGGCGTGCCGACTGTAGATATCTGCCACCGAGGCGAGGTCTTGCAAGCCCCCGGCTTTGAGCTCGGATTTCAGGACGGCCAGCTGCCGATCGATCACGTCGGCGGCGTAATCGTCGTCGAGAGCTGACGATGGTGTCGGCGTAATAGCGCAGGTTCGACCACTGCGTTCGCCTCTTCCTCCTCGATCGTCGCCTTCTCGCCGCGACAGCGTTCGTTGTTCGGCGCCGCGCGCGTCGATACAGGCCTTGAGCACGTCCTTCAGGCGATCGATCGGAATGCCGTCGTCATGCAGCTTCTGGCAGAGGAAGGTGCCGAGACGAAGCCGCGCCTTCGCCGCCCGGTCGCGCTGTTCGTCGCGGGCTTGAAAACTGGCGCGGAAGGCGAGTTGCAGGTTTTTCAGGCGGTTTGCATATTGGGTCGGTCGCCGCCTCGGCGATGACCCCCAGCTCCTTCACCGGATCGTCGAGGGGCTTATCGCCGAGAACCGGCACCTTCGGCTCGTTTTTCGTCGCTTCTACAGGCTTTGCCTCGGCACGGGGCGCCTCGGCTTTGCTTCCGGCTTCGCCTCCTGGCCCAGCCGGCTCCACGCCTCTTCGATCGCCTGCAGCCGGTTGCGCGAGGTGATCACCGGCGCCACGACGGCAACGCGAAAACCGGTGGTCCTGGCATGCCTCGGCTCGTTGCCGCGGTAGTAAGGAATTCGTGCCGATAGGCGGTGCGCATGTCTTCTTCGGATGGTGGTGAAATTGCCGCCGCGGACGACGAAGCCGCCGGCTTGGCCGTGCAGCCGGTCCAATTTGTTCAAGCGGAACGGATCGAGGACGATCTCGTCGACGTTGCCGAGCATGTCGTGCAGTCCGAGCGGGTTCGGCTTGAGCAGGCCGATGCGTTGAACCTTGTTGTTGGCGGACGCGGGGCCGGCGAACCACGCATAGGCGGCCATGCCGTCCGGCATCGGGAAGACGCGTTCGCGAAAGTCGGATTCCGACACGCTGACCCGCCGCGGGCGGCGAACTCCCATTCGTCCTCCGTCGGCAGGCGGACAAAGCCCGCTTCGCCGTCCTCCTTCGGCAGCGTATCGAGCGGCGTTCTGCCGCAACCACAGACTGTAGCGATCGGCGAAGTCGACCGCCTCGACCCAGCCGACGTCGGTCTGCGGCAGGGCGAGATCCGGCGGACGGGCTTCGGGCAGGAGCCGGACAGCGCCTGGTATTGCAGCGCGCTGACCTCGTATTTGCCGAGGAGGTAATAGCGCTCGTTGCCGCCGGCGGTGAAGCTGCCGGCGATGTGGGTCGGCCGCAGGCTCTCGGCGTAACCGTGCGTATCGTCGGTCGCACCGACGAAGACGAGACGATCGCCGAGGGGGCCGTCCGACGGGATCATCACCCGGCGGAAGGCCATCGCTCCGCCACACGGCATCGGCAGGACGACGTCGTCGGCCGCCGGCTTCGGGTTGTAGAACTCCGCCGGCCAGGAGCGGTAGCGGCCGCGCCGAGGTCGGATCGGCGGCAAAGAGCGTGGCGGCGGCGAGCGGCCGCGGCGGCGGCGAGACGAGAGCCGCGGCGCGCGCCAAGGCCCAGACGCGCGACGAGCGCTCAGGGCGCACGCAGCCCTTCGGCCGGATCGATTCGGGCAGCACGGTATCCTCCCACCATCGCGGCGGTGATCGCGAACAGCACGGTAAGCAAGGCGGCGGCGGCACCATCGGCGAGCGTCAGGCGGCAGACGAATTCGTCGCGGCCGAGCTCTCCGGCGAAGGTGGCATTGAACGGCCGCGGCCACTCGCAGATAGAGGACGGTCGAAACGGCGATGCCGGCGAGGGCGACCAGCACCGCCTGCACCACCGGAAAGCCGACGACCGGCCCGGTGCCGAGGCCGACGAGGCGGAGCAGCGCGATCTCGCGGCGCTTGCGATCGACGTTCGCCCACAGGCTTGCCGCCAGCGAAACAGATAGCCGCCGACGCCGATCGATGCGAGGACGAGGAAAACGAAGGTCAGCACCCGGTCGATCGCCTTGACCGTCTCGATCTCCTTCGCCCGGGTCGAAACCTCGAGGCCCTGGCCGCGAAACCAGGCGGCGAGCGGGGCCACATCGTCGAGGCCGCGGGCATAGATGCGGGCGCTGGCGAAGCTGCGCCCCGGCCGCGATTTCGCTACCTTCGGTGACACCAAGGACGGGGACCGCGCGCGCCGTCCCGATAGTCCTCGGTCGCCACCAGAAGATCGACTGAGACGAACGCGGCGTCGCGGCCGAATGCGGTCTCCGGGACGATGCCGACGACCGTCAGCGGCAGCACCAGCGTCTGCGGTGCGTCGTCGAGGCGCGGAAGATGCGGCCGGTGATGCGGTCGCCCGGGTGCACGCTCGAGGCGGCTCGCGGCCGTCCCGGTGAGAAGAATCTGCCGCAGCCCCTCGGCCGGAGGTGTGCCCGCCGGAAGCAGCGGATCGCCCTTGGCCGTCGGCAGCATGTCGAGATCGGCGAGGCTCTGGCCCTTGTCGTTTCGAGCGAGACGGTCGCCGCGAGCAGCCGCGTCCGCGGCAGGACGAAGCCGACGTCGTGCCGCGCCCGGACCGTGGCGAACCAGGCCGCATCCAGGTGCTGATGGCCCCGCAGGATGATTTCGAGGTTGCGCGGATCGGCACGCAGGCGTTCGGTCATCGTCGTGACGATCCCCGATTTCAGCCCGAACAGCACGAGGAGCGGCGCCAGGACGGCGGCCAGCGCGAAGATCAGGCAGAGCGACACCCGCCATTCATGGGCGAAATCCCGCCAGGCAAGAATGCACGTCTGCTTGCCCTGGCGAGCCCACTGGCGCCCGTTCTTCCCTGGGCCGCGACCGTCGGGATGCGGGTTCATCCGGCGAACCGGGTGACGGCGACGGGCTGACCGGCGACCGTCTCCGCCCCCACCTGCCTGAGGCCGAGCGCCGCGACCAAATCCCAATCGTGGCTGACGATGACGGCGGTGATGTGGAACTGACGGATCAGCGCCAGCAACAGCTTCATGACGCCGATCGCCTGAGCAGGGGTCGAGCGCCGCCGTCGGCTCGTCGGCGAGGAGCAGGTCCGGCCGGTGCGCCAGCGCGCGGGCGATCGCCACCCGCTGCCGCTCGCCGATGGACAGCGCCTGCGGCTTCTTCGCCAGCAAATGGCGGATGCCGAGGGCTCGATCAGGCGATCGACGAGCCCGTCGCCATCGCCGTCGTCAGCAAGGCCGAGGATCGCCCGCGACAGCAAGATGTTCTCGATCGCCGGTAGGAACGGCAGAAGGCCGCCCGTCTGCAGGACGTAGCCGATATGGCGGGCGCGGATGCGGGCGAGGCCGTCGCGATCGCCGGTGCGCCACAAGGCGGCGACGTCGATGGCCGGCGCATCGGTCACCTTAAGTGCAAAACCATCCGAGCGGTCTGGGGCGAGGACCAGACCGAGGAGGTCGAGCAGGGTGCTCTTGCCCGGAGCCGCTCGGGCCGGTGATCGCTACACACTCGCCGCGGCGGACGGCAAGCCGCGGCACCTCGAGGCGAAAGCCGTCGACATCGCCGCCCCGCTGCCGACTGGTCCCCGTCACGCTGAGGACCAGGTCGGCCTCGGTCATGGCAGCGCCTCCAGCGGCACCGGATAAACCGTGTCGCCGGCTTCGGCGCCCGGCGCCAGCGCCACCCAGCGGCCGACATCGTCGTTGTAGAGCTGGTAGAGGCGGAGCTTGCGGCGGAGCTTATCGAGAAGCTCCTCCTGTTCCGACGTGCTCCAGGACACCCAGTCGTCGCGGGTCAGCCCCATGACGTCGCTCTTGTAGGGCAGATCGTCCAGATACTCGCCCAGGAGCCCGAGCTGGCCGAGACGGGTTGCATTCGGATCGGCGAGCTTGGCCGGATCGCGGGCAAGGTTGGCGGCGGCCGAACGGATCAGGTCAAAGAAGTCGGCGGTCGCCGTCGCTTGCGACTTTTCGCCGGCATCGAGAACGGTCGTCACCACCTGCGCCATATCGGAGAGCTGGTTCTTCGTCAGCAACACCCGCACCTCGGTCGTCGCCTTGTCCGGCTGGGCGTACGAACGATCGCTGAGCCAGGCGCGGAACAGCGGCGGTGCGGTCGTTCCCTGCACGCGGCCGAGCCAGGCGAGCTGCATTGCCCTTCCGAGCTGTTCGGTTGCGCTCGCCAGCTGCGCCTTCGTCTGCGCCTCTGTGGGATTGGCCGGCACCGGCGCCGAGGCGATCGCCGTCCGCGCGCTGCCGGGGACCAGCTCGCCCTTCGATGCCGCCTTGACCTGGTCGGTGATCTGTCCGGCAAGCTGGTCGACGAGCTGGCCGAACTGCTCGACGGAGCCGGCGTTGACCGGCACATAGAGCGGCTGCGGCGCGTTCGGGTTGCGCGACAGCTCCTTGTACTGGGCGGCGGCATGGCTGTGGTCGGCAGCGCCCTCGGGCGTCTTCAGGTGCAGGGCATAGAGGGCGATGCCGCGGTGCTGCAGTTCGAGGCGGATCTGCTCGGCGTCGAGGCCGGTGGTCGACAGCGGATCGCGGCCTTCGATGGCACCGGCATCGGTGATGAGGACGATGTAGCGGCCGCCGAAGGCGTCCCAGTTCACGTCCTTAACCGCCGCCATCACGCCGGCATAGGGGTCCTCGTCGAAGTGCGCGCTGGAGACCGTGGCCGGCTTGAGCGAGGCGACCCGCTGAAGAAAATCGCGGCTGCTCGTGACCGTGTTCGGATCAACGTACATCTTGGCGACGTATTCCAGCTTCGGGACCGCTTTCGTCGATGAGCGGAAGGCGACCAGCCCGAATTTGACCTGCCGGCCGAGACCGGCCTTCTCCACCGCGTCGTAGACGTGCTGCACGGCTTCGCGGGTGCGGTCGATGTAGGGCCCCATCGAGAGCGTCGAATCGATAACGAAGACGACGGCCGCCGAAAACGCCTTGATTGCTTCCGTCGGCGGCGGCTGGGGTGCTGGCGCCTGCCCCGCGGTCGCCGGCGAAGCGGCGCCCGGCTTCGCCGTGACCGAGGCGATTTCGATTACCCGGGCGCGAAATCCCTTCGTCGAAATCCTCCTCTTTAGCCTGCAGGATCGGCAGCAGATAAAAATGCTTGTCGATGTCGATGTAGGTTGCAGGCTCGATCGAGACGACGCGCGGATCGCCTTGCCCCGAATTCCACCGCCTTTTCGATCGGCGCCACGGCGGCGGCGGGATCCGGCGCCTTCAACAGCTCCTCGACGGTCTCGCGCTTGTCGAACAGGAGCGTGCGGTCGCGGCCGGCCGGATTGGTGAACGCGAGCGACATCTGCTGTTTCCACGGCAGCGTCGCATCGGCGGCGATCCATCCGGCGGTCTTGCCACGGCTGCCTGCGCCGATCTCGACCCACTCCCGCCCGTCGGTCGTCTTGCGGTCGTAGACATAGTACTGGGAGAGCGGAGGCACCGGGGTTCCCCCTGCTTGCGCCGGCTGGGCGACGACGACCGCGCCCGGCCGGGTCAGCACCCGCTCGTAGAGGGATTTCTTGCCTTCGAGCAGCCGCGGCGTCCGGTTCTGCGCCAGCGCCGTACCCGCGCCCGCGAGGACAACGACGAGGGAGAGTACGATGATGCCCATCCGCCGGCGCAAACCGCCCGCCACACCCCGTCGTAGTTTGCTCAATCTCATGGCCCGGACTTCTACTTGCAGTTGGGAAGGAGCTGCCTGGCTTCGTCGTTGCCGGCGTTCGCAGCCTGTTCCAGGTAGGCGCGTCCCTGGTCGCGTTCGAGGTCGCTCTTTGCATTTTTGCAAAGCAGGCGGCCGACGGTCGCCTGGGCCGTCACATTGCCCTGACGCGCCGCCTTCTCGTACCAGAACGCGGCCGTCTCCCAGTTCGGCTGACCGACCGGGCTGGTCTCCGCCGACCAGGTGTCGGGATCGTACATTCGGCCGAGCGCCATGCTCGCGTCGATCGAGCCGAGACCCGACGCCTGCTGCAGCAGTTGCCGCGCCGGTTCGAGCTGCCTTTGTTGTAGCGCCCGTTCGCCAACCTGGTAGCAGCCGGGCGCATCGAGCCCGCTGCAGGTGAGCGGCGCTTCCTTCGCCGGCGGGGCGGAAACTGCGGCTGTCGTCCGGCAGCGGTCGGCGCCGAAGCCCGGAATGAGACAGCCGTACCAGGCGCCGCCGGCGGCGCCGGCGAGCAGCAGCAGCCCGAGGGCAAGGCCTCCGACAAACAACCTCCGGCGGCGCTTTCCGGCTTCGGCCGCCGCTGCGTCGAGCGCCGCCTGTTTCGCCGCCTCGTCTTCGAGCCGCCGCCGCTCGTCTTCTTCGCGCAGCCGGCGCGCCTGCTCCTCCTCCGCGGCCTTCAGCGCGCGCCGCCTCTTCGTCTGCAAGCCGGCGGGCGTCCTCTTCTTCTTGCTGCCGCGCCTCGTCCTCGCGCTTCTGGCGGTCGAGACGCGCGGTGTCGACGGCGGCGGCACCGGTGCTGAAGAGCGGCCGGATCACCTTAAGGGACGTCGTCTGTCTCGATGCGCCGACGGTGACGGTGAGCTGATAGGTGACGTTGATCGGCTGGCCGACGATCGGATCGATGACGGGCGGGCCGAGCGGAACGGTGACCGCCTCGCCTTCATCCTCGCGCATGTCGGGGACCGGGTGCCACGCTTCGGTCGCCTGCCAGCCGGCGTCGGGCCAAGGAACGGCGCCGTTCCCTGGTTGCGGCGCAGGGAAAAATGCACAGGACCCGGCCCCGGCGGCAGACCGACGATGCGGAGAAGGCCGAAGCCGGCGCCTTGCTCCCGATCGGCGCTCAGCTCGGCCCGGATCGCCACCTGGCGTCTCCTTCGGTCATGCGGCCGCTCATGCGGCGGCGCCGACGTCGGCGGTGCCGAGGATCCGCGCCAGGATCTCGCCGAGCCGCTGATTCTGCTCAGGCGTGATTTCGCGGCCGGCGCTGTGGCCGGCGTTGCCGACGCAGAGATGATGAAAGGCGACCAGCCAGTCGAGCACGAACATGCCGGGATACGGGATCTCTTCGGCGGGCAGGGCCGGCAGCATGTCAGCCGGAATCGACGGCGGCGGCTCGAAAATCTTGCGGTCGTCGAGGAGCGAAGCGGGCCGCTCTTCCATCGCCACCTGACTAAAGCCGAGGGTATCGACGTAGTCGTTGACGATGCACCTGGCGAGCAAGACCTGCTGATCGACGATCCCGATCCGCGTCGTCGATCGCTTTTCCTCGAGCGGGCGCAGCGCTTCGATCAGCCGATCTTCCATCCGATGGCGGTCGGCGCCGGTGACCAGCTCATCCGAGATCATCTGCAAGATGGGCGCCGGCAGCCCGAGGAAGCGCTGCAGCTCAAGGCTGGCGGGCAGCTCGCGCACCTGCTTGGTCCATTCGCCGAGGAGGGACTTGGCGAACATCCAGGCGCGCCCGCTCACCGCCGGCTGCGGCTCGTTCGCGCCTTTGCGGATGATCGGCAGACGGACCAGGCCCGG
This sequence comes from uncultured Alphaproteobacteria bacterium, assembly GCA_963781645.1. GTDB lineage: Bacteria > Pseudomonadota > Alphaproteobacteria > Rhodospirillales > Defluviicoccaceae > Defluviicoccus. The sequence goes on from CAWAGY010000019.1 coordinate 26,949, forward strand.
CCGCTTCGGCCGCGTCTCGCCTCCCGCGCCCTCGCCGCTGTCGCCGTCGCCGTCGCCCGGCTCCGGGTCGGCGCGCAGGTAGAGGCGCCGCAGGTGTTCCGCCGGCGGTTGCAGGCAGGCGAGCAGCTCGCCGAAGCTGTCGGCATGCGCCTCGACCGCGGCGGTCACCGCTTCGACGATCCGCTTCTTCCGTTCAACCTGGCCGGCACCTTCGGCAAAGAAGTAGGGATCGAACCACTTGCCGATCGTCTCCGTCTTCATGCGCACCTGTTCGCCGATGCGCTCCAGCTTGATGTCTTTGATGGCGATGCGGTCGAGGTAGGCGGCGAGGCGCTTCATGCCGCCGTCGTTCGCCTCCAGGACCGCGTCCCAGGCGTCGCCGGCGTCGTGGATATGGCGGGTGACGCTTTCGTTACCAACGAAGATGGCGCGCTGGTATGCGAGCCGCTCCGCCTCGCCCGGCTGCAGGTCGCGCTCTTCCGTTCCGTCCGCGGTCTCGACCGTATCGATGACGGCGCCGAGAAAGCCGGGCTTGCGCACGAGGAAGACGTTGTCGAAGGGCTTGCCGTTCGCCCAGTCTTGCAGCCATTCGCATTGGGCGAAGCGTTCGAGCAGCGTGATGTGGATCATGCTCGTCCACTCCTGGCGCTGCAGTACATCCGATGTTCCGGGCTTCGGGGTCAGCCGCTTGTCGAGCTGGGTGATTACCCACACCAGGCCGGGCGGCCGCCGCGCCCGATCCGCCGGCGTTTCGCCTTGCGTCGAATGGACCCAGGTATCGAGAACGGGGGCAAGTTCGGTGATTTCGATCTGAATGTCGCAGCGGGTGCACATGATCAGGAGGTTCATCTCCTGATCCTCGGTATAGCGTTCGAAGAGAAAGGCGACCTTGCCGCGCAACAGCAATTGCGCCACCGGATCGGCCTCGGCGAGCTTCGGATCCTTGCGCATCTCATCGAGGCTGGCGATCTGCAGCCGCCCACGGTATCCGGGGAAATCGAGCAGGTCGACGCTCTCCAGCATCGAGGCGAGAGGCGGATCGGCGAGAACGAACGTCATTTCCGCCGTCAGCGCTGCGAGCAGCGATCGCGGCAGCGGCGTTTCGCGGCCGATGGCACCGCCGGCCGCGACCGGCAGCACCATCAGCGTCTCGGCGTCGTCCCTGCCGAGACGATCGAGAACATCGACGTTGAGGATGCTCTGCGGCGACCACTCGTGACCCCCGCCCTTCGGCCGAACCAGCGCCGTGAGCGGCACATAGACGGTGCGCGCGCCGCCGATGCTGGCAAGCGCATCGCGCAGGCGGACATAGATCGCGGTGAGCGCGGTATTCTCGATGCCCCAGAGCACGGACAACAGGGTGCCGCGCGCGGCAGGCGGAAGCCTCGGCGCCAGATCGACGGCATCCCGCCAGAAATCCGCCTTCAGCGCCTCCATCGACTTGCCGTAGCGCTTGCCGAAGTAGTCGAGGAGATCGACCATGTCGTCCTCGTCGAGGCCGCCCGTCGGCTGCGGCTGGCGCAGCGGCTTCAGCGCCGCCAGATGCCGGCCGATCGCATCGGGCTTGAGTTCGGGTGTGCGCTCCCGATCGAAGTCGTTGAAATAACTGTTGCCGAGGACCTTGACGATGTCCGCTTCCGAAAAAAGGGTCAGCTCGATTGGATAGCCGCGGGGCGCATTGTTCGGCCGCCGGGTGAAGCGGGTGACCAGCCCCGTCGCCTCCTTGCCGCCGCCGGGCGGGTTGATGTCGGCGATGAAGTCGAGCGGCACCCCGTCGAGCGAGGTCTGCCAGCCGTCCGTTGGCGCCACGCGCCAGCGTCGAGATGAGGTACGACTTGCCGGCCTGGCTCATCCCGAACACGCCGATCGACAAAGGTCGCTTCGCCGCCTGGCCCAGCCGCCGGCACTGATTGCGCGACCGCCGCAGCGCCTCGATCAGGCCGTCGGCCTCGGTATCGAGGCGGCGGGCGTTGCGCCTCGTCTCGCCGATCCAGTCGATCAGGCGGCCGGACCCGGCGAGGATGTCGTCGCAGCGTTGGCTGAGGAACTCCGGCGTCTCGGTCACGGCGCGCCTCCACTCATCGGATGACGCTGCCGCTGTCGAGCCAGTAATCGGTCTCGCCGATGCCGACGGTATTCAGCGTGTTCAGTTTCAGCGTCAGATCGCGCGGACTGAGCGTCGTTCCCTGCTCGGAGGTGACGCCGCCCGCGATCTCGAAGCGTTCGGCGCGGCGTCTGCGGTCCTTCTTCAGCCGCACCTCGAGGACCGGCGATGCGCCGCGGTCGGCCTTGGCCAGCTGGTCCTTCGCCCGCTTGGTGAAATCGAGGACATAGAGCGGGCTGGCACCCCAACGCTCGCTGGCGAGCTGGCGAAATCCCAGGACCATCCGGCCGCGGACCTCGAAGGGGTCGTCCGGCAGATCGTAATCGGGATCATCGAGCATCACGTCGCGGAAGTAGATGTCCTCGTCCTTGATCCGCATGTTGCGGTCCATCAGCCCGATGTAGCGGACCGTCGAATAGGCGCGGAAGGCATTGGAGAGGAAGTTGAAATTGGGAATGCCGCGCTCGCCGCCGACCTTGCAGACCATGGCGCCGACCGCCGCCGTCGTCTTCGGATCGGCGATCCGGCCATCCTTGTGGAAGGGATACCAGGTGCCGGCGCGGTAGCCGTGCAAGGGGAGGATGCGGTCGGGCGGCAGCGCCAGCAGCGCCCGGAACAGCGCCTGAATGCCGGGAAGCCGCGACGGCCGGCCGCTGAGCAAAAGCATGTCGCAGTCGTAGAGCCAGACGATCTCGCACAAGGCCTGGATGGTCTTGCAGATTTCAAGCTGGTCTTCGAGGAAGAAACGATGCACCCGATGCAGATCGAGGGTCACCCGCACCGCCGTCAGATCGAAATCGCCCGCTTCCCGGCACGGCCTGGCGGACGCCGCTCGCGACGTACCGGAGGACGGCCGGCGACGGCGGATCGCGACCCTCCAGCATCTCTGCGATCGTTCGCACACGCACCTCCGCACGGGCGACCGGGTCGTAGTGCTCGTAGGCCTTGATGATGGAGAGGCCGAGCGGGTAGAGCACCTGCAGCGCCAGTTGCTGGCGGAGCGCGCTGTCCTGCACCGAGATCGGCTCCGAGCCGATCAGCCGCGACAGGAGCGGCGCCGGTTCGGCGACGCCATGCTCGCGCAGCGCATGCTCGATGGCGGGGACGACAAGCTTCTGCACCAGTTCCAATAGCAGGTCGTCGCCGGCCATCTTGAAGCCGTCGCGGAACCTCTGTTCCGGTCGGATGTAAACGTTGGCGCCCTGGCCTTCGTCGAGACGATAGTCGGTGACGACCAGATCGGTGGTGCCGCCGCCGATGTCGATCGAGGCGATGGTCAGCCGCTTGCCGTCTCCCTTGCGCCCCGGCCGGCGGATCACCCGGAAGAAGTCCTCGGGTCGGCCGGCGAAGTGTTCCTGACATTCGCTGAACAGGTAGACAACCTGCGCGCACGTCGCCTCGTCCCACTCCGCGTGCACGTTCGGATAAGGCGGCCAGGCCGAGCCCCGACCGGCTTCGTCCATCGCCTCGTCCTCGCCGTGCCAGCCGAGCGACTTCCAGACGAGCGCCATCGCCTGCACCATCCGGTTGGCGAAGATGTCCCGCTCCGGCTTCGGCATCGACGGCGGCACGGTGAGGATGATCGAGCGCAGGTGACGCGCCTTCTCCGGGTCGCCCTGCTTGAGGCGCTGGCCGGGGCTGTTGATCTGCACGAGCGCTTGCGTCAGCACCTCGGCGAGCATGAAGGTCATGATGGCGCTGCGCGAGTAGTGCGGCATGAACACCGGCATCCGCTTGTCTTCGTCCTCGACGTCGTAAAGCGCGTTGCCCTCATCGTTGATCAGATTGGAGAACGGCGCCCCCGTGGCGTGCGGCTCGATCTCGTCGCGGGACAGCGCGACGTTGAAGCGCCAGCCGAGCTGGTAGCGGTCTTCGTCCCAGAGGTAGCGCTTCGGGCTCGACAGGCCGGTCGATCCCTCGGTGCCGCGCCGCCGGTTGGCGAGGCGGGCCGCTTCCGGGCCGACGCGGGCGATGGTCGGCCAGACGAAGGCGTCGTTGCGGCCGCTCTTGCAGGCGCAGTGCTCCTTGCCGAGCACTACTTGCGCGAATTCGATGCGGCTCTCGAACGGCTCGGCGTAGACCCGCTGCGGCAGCGACAGGTCACGCAGCGCGAGCTCGTAGCGGTTTTTCAGGCCGTGACCCTGCTGCGGATGCTCTTCGATGAGGATCCCGCAGGTCCGCGAGTTGCCGACATCGAGCACCATGTCGACCGGGATCGGCGCCATCACGTCGCCCTTCGCATTCGAGCGGATGACGATCTCCGGCAGTCGCGCGCGCTCGGCGATGATGGCGAGCCAGTTCAGGTAGTGGGCGAAGTGCGCCTTGTTCTCGCGCATCTCGTCGCCGACGTCGTCCCTCGCCACCCGCAGCCGCTGAGGCGCCTCTTCGGCGTAGATTTCGGCGAGCCATTCGACGACCCACGGCAGTTCGATGAAGCGGTCGATCTCGTGCGCCCTGTGGGCGAGACGGAAGGAGGCGCCCGTTTGCACGTCGGCTAGCGTCGGCGCCAGGTACGCCAGCCCCTCCGCGTCGTCGATGACGTTGGTGTCGAAGGCCAGCGTCAGCCGGTGGGTGTGGCCGTGGAGGTCGTTGCCCGCCTCGACGGCGACGATGCGACCGCGGGCCCAGGTGGTCGGGCCGGTGTATCCCCGCTCGCCTTCGGTGCGAAGATAAGGAAGCGGCAGCCAGCAATCCATGAGAAGCTTGAACGAGTTCCTCGACAATCGTTCCGAATTTTTCGTTGGGCGTGGTTTTTTTCGGTGGATTGCCGGGGCAGACGTAGGAGCCGTCGCGCTGTTGATACTCGAGACGGGCAAGCGCGTTATTGCTCGATCTAAGGACGAACTCGCCGGGCGGCTCCTTGCGCAGATCGAGCGACAGGCCGAAATCCATGAACTGGATGCCGCTGCGCATGATCAGCGCCGTCCGCTCGGAATATTTCACAAGTTCGGCCAGCATGTTGGCCCATTTTCCTCCTGCGCCGCGGCTATTGCAAACCGTTACTTGACGATATCGACGTCGTAGGTGCCGCCGTTCTCATTGATCCCCTGGCATTTCGCCTGGCCGCCGGCACCCGGCGAGCAGGCGACCTTCGACTTCTCGAAAACCGTGCCGTCGGGGCAGCGGACCCGTCCCTGGTCGAGGACCAGCCGGCCGCCCTCCATCGCCGAGCCGACCGTGCCGGTGCAGGTCTGCTGTTGGCCGCCGACCGAGCGGCGCAAGGTGACCGGGCCCTGGCCGTTGGAGAATTCGTAGGAGAGATCGACCGGGTTGCCGGCCTTGTCCTGCAGGCCGGTGATGGAGCGCCAGGCTGCCGTCAGAAACCGGGTGTCGCCCTCGCGGACGGCCTTCTCCGGGATCGTCAGCGGCGTGCCGGGTGCTTCCGTCGGGGTTGCGTCGCACCGGGCGCGCCGCTGCTCACCGGGTGTTTTGGCCTGGTTGTTCTCATTCGCGCCGGTCTTGTCCTGATCGGTCTTGTTCTGATTGGTTTTGTCAGGGGGCTGGTTCTCCGGCGTGGCTTTGGTGGCATCGGGCTGCGGCGGCGGCTCGGGAGCCTTGCCCGGCTCGTTCGGCTTTTCGGCGATCGGCTGCCGGCGGCGCCTCCGGCGGCTTTCCTCGGTTTGCGGCCCACCCTCGGCCGCTGATCGGCTTGCTCGGGACCCCGGTGACCAGCCGGCCCTCGGAGTCGATCGTCACCGTCCGGCCATCGCGATCGAGATAGATGGGCGCGCCTTCGGCACTGTTGATCGGCCGGCCGTCCGGGCCAAGCAGGGGTTTCAGCTCGGGCGGTCTTTCGGTAGTGCCGTCACCGTCGGCGGCTGGCGCCAGGAACGGCAGCGTCGGCAGCCAGTCGGCGTAGGGCACCGGGACGCCGCAGCTCTTCAGGCCCGATCAGCAGCAGCAAAAGCAGGAGGAGCAACAGCGGCAGCCACCACCACCAGCGGCGCCGCGTCGGTGCGACGACGGGCGGCGCGTCCGGGCCGGCCATCGCCGTCTTCGATGGCGCCGGCCTCGGCTGCAGGGCGGGCGGTGGTGCCGCACCGGTGCCGAGACCGCCGATGACATCGAAGCCGCTGGTCGCATCCAGCGGATGAAAGCCCCAAAAGGTCATCACCGGCCGGCCGTTGACCAGATAGATGTGATCCTCTCCCGGTATGCGGGTCGCCTGCGCCAACAGCTTGCCGAACACCTTGCGCTCCGATGTCTCGTCGTCGCTCTGCAGCGTCTGGCTCTGCACGGCGAGGCGGTCGCGGGCGGACCGCAGCACGGCGACGGCTTCCGCCCGCTCTTCATCGGTCGCCGCCGTCCAGGGAACGACCGGGCCCCGGCTCCGGCGCATACCAGTCGATGACGTCTCCCTGGTCGTGGCGCTTCGGAATGGCGAACAGGTCCGCCGCTTCCGCGCCGTAAAGCCGGCGGACGGCGGCGCGGAGCTGACTCGCGGCGCTATAGACCGGCTTGCCGACGGCGCCGAGCGGATGAAATTCGGTCAAGCTTCCCGAGCGAAGCAGCGCCCCCGCCATTAACTTTCCGGTGCTCCCGATACCGCGCCGGCCTCGTTTCAGCGGCAATGCGCCGGCTTGATTGCGTCCTGAGCCGCTTCTTTTATCGTCTTTTCGAAGGCAAGGCCATCGCCCGGTTTGAGCACCCGGCCGCCGGTGGCGGTGGCGACGCACGAGCCGGCGCCGTTGCCGAGGATGTCGACGACGTTGATTTTCAGGAGCGGCTTTTCCGCCTTCAGGCGTTCGGCCGCGGCGCACGGGTTGCCGCCGCAGCTGTCGTCGCCGTCGGAGATGACGACCATCACCGCCGGCGCCTTGACGCCGTCGACCATTTCTCCGGCCTGGAGGATGCCCTGCGCCAGGGGCGTTCCCTGCATCGGCGTCAGCGCATCGACCCGCGCGTACAGCCGGCCCCGCTCGGCGCCGCTGAAGAAGCCTTCGTTGGTCGCCATCGGACACCGCTGCAGGGTCACCAGGCCGACATCCACATCGTCGGGCATGCTGCGGACGACGCTGTTGACGCCGCGCTTTGCCGCCTCCAGCCGCGATGGGCCGCCGCCGCCCGCCGCCTGGCCGACGATGAGCGCGCCGAGGGCGCCCAGCGGGCCGAGCTGGCTCAGCATGCCCTGGATTTGGCTGAGGGACGCGCTTGCCGGCAGCCGCATGCTCCCCGACGCATCGAGTACGATCGCCGCATCCGGTGCCTCCTCCGGCGTCCGCTCCCCCGGACACGGCGGCAGCCCGGGTGGGGTCGTCGGCTTCGGCGGGGGTGCCGCCGCCTGTTGTTGCGGCGGCTGCTCGGGCGGCGGCGCGGGCGGAGGCGCTGCGGCCGCTGCGCGCGCCGCCGCCTCCGCCTTGCGCTGAGCCTGTTCCGCCTTCCGCCTCTCCGCCTCCGCCTGGCGCCTCTCCGCTTCGGCCTTCCGCCGGTCTTCCTCGGCTTTGCGCGCCGCCGCCTGCTCTTTCTTGCGGCACTCGTCGATGGCATTGCCGAGATCGCGGGCGATCTGGCCGCGCCTTTGATCGAGCTCGTAGCCCTTTGCCGCGGCCTCGGCAAGGGCGGCGCGCAGCGGGCACAGCTCGCGGGCGGCGGCAAGGGCGGCGACGGCGTCGGCCAAGCGTCCGGCAAGGCGTCCCTCATCGGCCTTGGCCGCGTCGAGCTCGCGCTCGAGGCTGCAGTAGGCAAGCTTGCCTTCAAGTTCGCCCGTCAGCCCGGCGATCCGCTGGCGCAGCACTTGCTCCTCGTCGTCCGCACCTTCAGCAGCGCGCATAGTCGGGACCCCACGGCGGCCAGCGAACGAGGCCGGACGCGAAGAGCCCTACCGCGATCGCGGCCAGTGCCAGCACCCCCGCCAATGGAGCGAGCCACCGCGGCAGCCGCCTTCCCATCGTTGCCGGACCGCCGCCCGGAGCCGCCGTCTCCGGTAACATCTCCGGCGCCGTTGCGGCCGGCGCGAGGGGGCCGGCTGCCGCGGGGGCATGCAGCGGCTGGTAACCCCAGAAGATGAGCACCGGCTGGCCGTCGACGACATAGACCGTCGCCTCGCCCGGATAGGAGAGGGCCTGCCGCAGCGCCTGCCCAAGCTCTGCCTCGCCGCCGGCGTCCCCATTTGGTCGAGGCGATCGGCAAGGGCGGTGAGCGAACGCAGGCGGTCGGCGAGGACGACATCCGACCGCGGCGCGGTCGGCCGCGCTCAACGAAGCGAGCGGGATCGGCTGGCCGCTGAGATCGGAGTACCATTCGACGAAACGGCCGTCGGCGGTCGGCACCGGCTCGGCAAGGAGCGATGCCGTCACCCCCGGCAGGTGCCGGCGGATCAGTGCATCGAGGCGGCGGTGCAGGGCCGCGTCCGGAGGCCCTCCGGCGGCCAGCGGCTGGTACTGGTTTCGCATCCAGGCGGGCGATGCGCAGGCGATTGACCATGGTCCCTCGAAGGCGGCGCGCCGGCCCTCCACGCATTTCCGGAGCGCGGCCGCGCGCCACGCATTTTCGACGCACGCCCGCGCTTTACACATTTTCGACGCACGCCCGGCCTCGCCGTCACGCTAGCATGGAGACTGCCTCCGGCGGAAGCGCGGCCGATGGCGACCGATCGCCCGTCGCGGCCGATGATCCCGGCAAGGCGAGGGCCGTCGCGACGATCGCCAGCGCGACGGTCTTTGCCACCACGCCGCCGTCTGCTGTAGCCTCCGCCGATGATCCGGATTACCGAGGGCATCGCCATCGACGAGCGCGACATCGAGGAAACGTTCGCGCGCGCGTCGGGACCCGGCGGGCAGAACGTCAACAAGCTGTCGACCGCCGTGCAGCTGCGCTTCGATATTGCGGGATCGTCGGCGCTGCCGGACGATGTTCGCAAGCGGCTGGTCCGGCTCGCCGGGCGGCGGCTGACGCAGGACGGCGTGCTCGTCATCACCGCCCGGCGCCACCGTACCCAGAAGCGCAATCGCGCAGGACGCGCTTGACCGGCTGATCGACATCATCCGGCTGGCGGCGATGCCGGCACGCCCGCGCAAGCGGACGAAACCGACCGCGGCGTCGCGGCGCCGGCAACGGGAAGCGAAGGCGCGGCTTTCGGCTGTCAAGCTTGCGCGCAGGCCGGCGTCCGCCACATCGGACGAGTGAGCCGGCATCTGTGCTATGTTCGCCGGACGCGGGTCCGGCTTGGGGTGGAGCTTGGGAGGCAAGGGGATGCGCATCGCCGTTATTGGCGCGAGCGGGACAATCGGCAGGGCCGTCGTCCGGTTGCTGGAGACCGATCATGACATCGTCCGCGTCGGCCGGACGTCGGGCGACCATCAGGTCGATCTCGCCGACCGGGAGTCGATCGAGGCCCTGTTCGCCTCACTGGGTCCGGTCGGCGGCGATCGTCTCGGCCGCCGGCGAGGCCCGGTTCGGCGAGCTTGACACCCTCACCGACGCGGATTTCGCGTTCTCCCTCAGCAACAAGCTGATGGGACAGGTCAACCTGGTCCGATTCGGCCATCCGTTCGTCATCGATGGCGGCTCGATTACGCTGACGAGCGGCGTGCTGGCGCATCATCCGATCGTCGGAAGCGCCGCAATCAGCCTCGTCAATGCCGGGATCGAGGGATTTGTCCGGGCCGCCGCGCTCGAACTGCCGCGCGGCATCCGCATCAACGTCGTCAGCCCGCCGTGGGTGACCGAGACGCTGCAGGCGATGGGAATGGCGACCACCCACGGATTGCCGTCGGAGCGGGTGGCGCTCGCCTACAAGGCCAGCGTCGAGGGCGATGCGACCGGCGAGGTGCATCGATCCGCGCTTGGTGACCCAGTGACCACTGAAATCGCCGCGGCGGCCCGTCCAGCGGTGTCGCGGCTGTCAGCGCTTGATCAGCGGGGGTTGGCCGGCTCGATGATCTCGTAGGTACAGTCGAAGGAGCCGGAGGCGACCCGGTAGGTATCGTTGCGTCGGCCGGGTCGCGGACGATCACGTCGCCCGGCCGCGCCACCATCGCCTCGCCCCAGGGGGCGGTAAAGGTGAAGGCGCCGTCTTCGGGGCGCACGCGCAGGTACCGCATCTCCGGCCCGCGCGGCCGGTAGGGCTGCCATCCGTCGGCATCGCCGGCCCGAGCGGTCCTTCGTAGCGCTCGGCGAAGGTGTCGGCGCTGACCAGATACTCCTCGTTGCCGGTCTCCGGCGCAGCGATTGCGGACCACCCGGTCGCCTTCGACCGCCGGCCGGCTCTGCGTCTCCTTGCCCTCGTCGGCGATGACGGTGACGATGATTTCGCCCGGGTTCGGCCGGCCGGACATCGACCGGCTGCGATTTACGGGCGAGGCCGACGCGGCCCTCCTGCCTCCGCCTTCTCGAAGAGCGTGTTGTATGTCCAGCCGAGTGCCTCCTTGAACCGGTGCAGCATCCAACAGGCGAGAGCGGCGACGAGGATCGCGGCACCGCGTCTGCCGCCCTCATCGGCCCAGCGCCTTCAGCTTGCCGATCTGCTCTTCAAGCGTCGAGGCCATCCACGGTTCCGGAGCCGCGGCGACGGCTTCGGCGACGAGGCGGCCGGCATCGTCGCGGCCGAGGCCGACCGCCGCTTCCGCCCGCGTGGCGAGCAGCCAGAACTTCTCGGCGGCGGTCTTCGGCGGGCCGCTGAGCAGGCGCCCGCATGCGTCGAAGACTTCACGCCGGTAGCGGTTGGCCTGCACCCGATCGGCGAGCGCCTCGTCGCCGTCGGTCACCGAGGCGCGGACGTCGAGCAGAAACGCGAAGTTGATGCCGTTGTAGGGGTCGTTCTTGAAGTAGTAGCCGCGCTGGTATGCCCGGATCGCCTGGTCGAGGTCGGCTTGATCGTGATTGAGCTCCCACAATCGCTTGTGCACGGCTCCCCACAGGCCGACGGTCTCGGCGTCGCTCGATGTCGCCGGCGCGAGCGGCTCGAGGATCCGCTTCGCCTCGACAAGGGCGGTGGCCTTGTCGGGCAGCTCCGCCTTGTAGGTGGCGAGCGCCAGTTGCTGGGCGAGGTACGGATCGTTCGGCTGCATCATTTGCAACGCCTTCAGGAAGGCGACGACGGGCAACCAGTCGGCCGGTTTCTTCGCCGCCGCCTTCGCCTTGTGGAAGTTCTCCATGAGGGTGGCGAAGCTTTCCTCGCTCACTTGAGGTGCCGCCGGTGCGGGTGCGGGGGGCGTGCAGGTGCGGATGCGTGCTGCTGGTGCCGGTGCGGAGCCGGGGCGGGAGCGGATGTGCGGCGCCGGCGGTGCCGCCGCCAGCGCCGGCGGCGCCGGGAACCGGTCGGCGAGCGAGGGCAGGAAGAGGAAGACCGGGCTGTCGCACTCCATCTTGTCGATCAGCGCGGTGATCTTGTCCTTCAGCACCGCCCGCACCCGCATGACCTCGCCGTAGCCGATGTCGTCGCCGGCATGGGCGTAGGTGAGCATGCTCACGTGACTGAGATCGAACGGGAACTTGAAGTTGCTCTCGGCCATGACGATGGTCGTGTAGGGACGCAAGCGCGTGCCGGACGCCGAGCTCGTAGATGGCGTTGGCGTTCGAGGTGGAGAGATCGGCGATCACCAGAGTCGGCGGCCAGCAGCTGCTCGTACATCGGCTTGTCGATCACCGTCGAATGGATGATCTCGTCGGCGCGGACGCAGCGCAGGCCGGCCTCCTCGACGGTCGGGCGGATGATGTGCTCGAAGGTCATGTTGAGGTCGAGCACCCGCTGCGGGTTGGACTGGAAATCCGTCTTTTTCCCGAACCCCATGACGACGAAGCAGGTCTTCTTGCCGTCGTTCTCAGTGGATGTGTTCGGCATGGCGTTCCCCTCGCGCGTCGTGTCGCTGCCGCATGCCCTAGACGAATGTGACGCGGCCGACGCCGTTTGGCAATCGGGCCTCGTACATCCATCCTTCCGGCCGTCAAGCCGCTGCCTCAGGCGAACTCGACGTCCGCTTCGTGCTTGAGCCAATAGAAGAACGAGCCGTCGCCGCCATCGAAGCTTCGCTTCCGGGTGTCGAACGGATCGGGAAAGGCCCGCTGTACGTCGGGCCGGCTTCGATAGAGTTCGCGATGCGCGCGGAGAATTGGCACGCCGTTCGAGTATTTCCCGAAGTGCCAGGGGAAGAGGGCGAGGCGGTCGTCGTTCGTTGAGGCCGCGGCGCTCTCGTACCAGTCGACCAGCATGTGCACCGTGTAGTTGTCGCCGGCGTTCCGCGCCGCCATGATCCTGTGCGCACCGCTGTCGAATCCCGTGAAGTGGTAGAATCCGAGGGGCGCGTCAAACACCTTCAGATCGTCGATCGACGTGCCGTGCAGATTGCGGGTGGTCAGGTTCCAGGTGGCGACGTTGAAGCGGGGATTTTTCAGGATGTTGACGCCGTCGAAAAACGACGGGACGTGATCGATCCATTTCTGGTCGGTAAAGATGCCGAGGTCGAGACGCTCCTGGCAGAACAGGCGCACCCGCTCCGCCCACCAGTCGGCGAAGGCCAAGCCGGCCGCCCCCTTGCGCACGCCGATGAAGCCGAGGTTGTAGATGCCGTGCTTCATACTGCAGATCTCGTTATCGACGATCGCCTCGTAAGTGCTCTCCGGGACCGTCTGATGGGGCGTCAAGCAGGATGTTGGACGAGGCGGCTTCGGCAAGCAGATCATCGAGGCGCGAAAAGACTACCATGTCCGGATCGAAATAAAACACCGCCTCGCAATCCGGCCGGTGCAACAGTTCGCGGAGATACGAACGGCTTGATGCCGGTGCTGAGCTCGACGATCGAATGCTGGAAGATCCACCCCTGCCGATTGTGGATCGGGAGCAAATCGACGCCGATCACCTCGTCCACGCACTCCTCGTGGAGGTGAATGCCGGGCGGAAGACGGTCGGCCAGCGCGTAGACGAGCGTCAGTTCCGGATGATGACGGCGCAGCGATCCAAGGCAGAGGCGCGCCTTCGGCAGATAGTTCAGGGCGGCGCTGGTAAAGGCGTAAATCATCGGCGTTGGCTCACGCAGCGGAGACGAACGGGGGCGGTGCATCCAATGCCGAGCCCCGGCAAAGGCGGGTGAAGAACGCCTCCAGCGCGGCGAGCACCGCGTGCGGTTCGTCATCGGCAAGGATCAGACCGAGCGGATAGGTCGCCAGCCGCTCCGCCGGAGCGCCGAGATCGAACGCGGCGAGCGGCATGCGGAGGAGCATCAATTCTTCCGCGACATAGCAGAACGTCTCGGGCCAGATCGACGGCACCAGGCAGACATTGATCCCCATCCTCGCAAGAAGGCCGGGCAGATCCGCCGGACGATAGCGTCCGGTGCGCGGCACGTCCGGAGCGTAGGTCGCATCCATGGTGCCGACAACGGTGAGGCCCACGCCCGAGCCCTCCGCCTCGATTGCCCCGGCCAACCCGGCGACCACCGCGGCACCCTTCGCCAGCGAGATCTCGCCGACGACGCCGATGTGTAGCCGCTTCCGCGGCAGCTCGAACGTCCGCGCCGGCATGTAGTCGACGACATGCGGGCGGATCTCGCACTGCTCGGGCCGGAGATCCGGGTACGCCCGGCGGGCGAGATCGTGGCTGACGCGGGAGAAAAAGATGATCCGGTCGACGGTTCTGAGAAAGGCATCCCACGCCCGGCGCCAGCGGACGATGTCTCGCGTCCGCAGGTTCTCCGGCAAGAGGAGCGTCACGTGTTCGATGCAGCGGACGCACTCTTCAATTGCCGGCACCCTGCAGAACCGGTCTTGATCATTGAGCAGGGTGAAGGATGGACAAATGGCGAAGTAGTCGTGGAACGGAAACGTCAGCCGGGCGCCCCACATCTCCCGGATGTGCTCGATCGTCTCCAGGAACAGCACCGGGTCCTTGTAGGAAACCACATTGTTGACGACCAGTTCGCCGACCCGCAAAGCCGTGGCGATGCCCCTGATATCCATCAGATCGGAGCTGTCGCAGGCGATGGCGTCACCGCCGCAGCGGATGTCCACCCGGTAGCCCTGGTCGAAGACACGGAAGGTGAGAACGGCGGTGCACCGGCCGGATGCGACGGCGTCGTCGATGAGACGGCGTCGGTAGGCATTGGCGCCGCCGCCCATGGCGTGGTCGATGACGAATAGGTCGACCGCCAGGCGCCCGTCGACGATCCGCTGGGCGAGGCCGGGGCCAAGGAGGCGCATGGCATCACGGCGCAGCGCAGGCGGCGCTTCGGGCAAATCCTCCGGGGCGCCTGACGCGTCGTTCGCGACCGCGATGCCGATGACGGCTAGCAAAGTGGCAGGCGTGCACGACTTTTCCGGCGCCTCGAACAAGGCGCTCGTCAGCCGGCCTTGCTTCTGCCCCTCTTTCAGATAGTGCTGGATCGACGTCAGGCCGGACGCGGCGACGTCCGGGTAGCGGGCGGCGTACCAGGCGCTCTCGAAGAGGGGCGAGGGGCTGTACCCGGCTGCATCGCCGACGGTGAGGAAGTGGGCGAGGGGATTGTCGCCGCCGCCGGCGATTTCCGGATAGCGCTGGCGATACCAGTCGGTGTCGAACAGCGGATGCGGATCGCGACCCTCGTCGGCGCCGGTTCTAAGGTAATGGATGAGCGGGTTTTCGCCGCTGTCGTCGACGTCGGGGTTTTGGGCGAGGTACCAGTCGGTGTCGAACAGCGAATTCGGATCACGCCCCTCGGCCGCTCCCTCGGCGAGATAGTGGACGAGCGGATTGATCCCGGCGGCAGCAACATCCGAGTATCGCGCGGCGTACCAAGCGAGGTCGAAGAGCGGCGAAGGACTATATCCGGCCGCAGCACCGATGGTGAGGAAATGGCCGAGGGGATTGTCCCCGGCGGCGTCGGGACAGTGCGCCCGATACCAGTCGGTATCGAACAGTGGATGCGGATCGCGCCCTTCGGCGGCTCCGGTTTCGACGTAATGGATGAGCGGGTTTTGACCGGCATCGAGCACGTCGAGGTTTTGGCCAAGGTACCAGTCTGTGTCGAACAACGGATTGGGATCGCGTCCCTCGGCCGCTCCTTCGTCGAGAAAGTGGACGAGCGGGTTGATTCCGGCGGCGGCGACATCCGGGTAGTGCGCGTCGTACCAGGCGCCGTCGAAAAACGGCGAAGGACTGTATCCGGTTGCAGCACCGACGGTGAGGAAGTGGGCAAGGGGATTGTCTCCGGCGGCGACCTCGGAATAGCGCTGGCGATACCAATCGGTGTCGAACAGAGGATGCGGATCGCGACCCTCGGCGGCTCCGGCTCTAAGGTAATGGATGAGCGGGTTTTCGCCGCTGTCGCCGACGTCCGGGTTTTGGGCGACGTACCAGTCGGTGTCGAACAGCGGATTCGGATCGCGTCCCTCGGCCGCTCCCTCGGCGAGGTAGTGAGCGAGCGGGTTGATCCCGGCCGCGGCGACATCCGGGTATCGCGCGGCGTACCAGGCAGTGTCGAACAGGGGCGAAGGACTGTATCCAGCCGCAGCACCGACGGTGAGGAAGTGGGCGAGGGGATTGTCGCCGCCGGCGACGTCGGGATAGCGCGCCCGATACCAGTCGGTATCGAACAGGGGATGCGGATCGCGCCCCTCGGCGGCGCCGGCTTCAAGGTAATGGATGAGCGGGTTTTTCCCGCTGTCGCCGACATCGGGGTTTTGGGCGAGATACCAGTCGCTGTCGAACAGCGGATTCGGATCGCGCCCCTCGGCCGCTCCTTCGGCGAGATAGTGAGCGAGCGGGTT
Organism: uncultured Alphaproteobacteria bacterium; assembly: GCA_963781645.1. Taxonomy (GTDB): domain Bacteria; phylum Pseudomonadota; class Alphaproteobacteria; order Rhodospirillales; family Defluviicoccaceae; genus Defluviicoccus. Next base: position 42,730 of record CAWAGY010000019.1, read on the forward strand.
GATCCCGGCGACATCCGGGTAGCGGGCGGTGTACCAAGCGCCGTCGAAGAGGGGACAAGGACTGTATCCGGCCGCGGCACCGGTGGTGAGGAAGTGGCCGAGGGGATTTTCGCCGGCGGCAGCGACGTCAGGATAGCGCGCCTGATACCAGTCGGTGTCGAACAGCGGATGCGGATCGCGGCCCTCGGCGGCCCCGGTTTCAAGGTAATGGATGAGCGGGTTTTTGCCGCTGTCGCCGACGTCCGGGTTTTGGGCGAGGTACCAGCCTGTGTCGAACAACGGATTTGGATCGCGCCCCTCGGCCGCTCCCTCGGCGAGGTAGTGGGCGAGCGGGTTGATCGCCGCGGCGGCGACATCGGGGTAGCGGGCGGCGTACCAGCTTCCATCGAACAACGGGTGGGGCATCCGGCCCTGCGCGGCGCCGAAACTCGCGTAATGGTCGAGGGGATTGATGCAAGCTTCGGCGAGATCGGGATAGCGGGCCAGGTACCAGCTTCCGTCGAACAGCGGATTCGGCCGATAGCCTTTCGCGCAACCCGCCCGCAGGTAATGAACGATCGGGTCCCGATGCTTGCGGTCCACCTGATCGTACTGCGCGTACGAGCGCTCATCGAACAGCCCGCTCCGCCGCAGCCGCCAGACGGCCTCAACCAGCCGGCGCTTCCGAGCGGGCACCAAAGCGGCGAGCGGGCGCGCCCATGCGCGGTGCAGCGCCAGGCGGAGCACCGGGCGAGTAACGACGGCAGCCGCCTTGCGGCCGAGCTTTGCCCTGCCGAGCGCGCGCACAAAGCGAGTGGATCGCCACGCCGG
>CAWAGY010000020.1:0-17680 GCA_963781645.1 uncultured Alphaproteobacteria bacterium
TATGAAACGGATGGCGGAGGAGAGCGGCATCGAGACACCGTCGGCCGACGATCTTATTCGCCTCGATCGCGCCCGCAAGGGCAAGAAGCTCTCCAACAGGACTGGGTGAGCGGGACCGATCCCGACGCGAAGATCGCCAAGATGAAGGACGGGACGACGCATCTGGCGTACAAGCCGGAGCACGCCGTCGATCTCGACACCGGCGCGGTGGTGACGGCCGGATGACCCGGCGGACGACGGCGACACGACGACGTTGTCCGGCACGCTGAAGGCAGCCGCGGCGAACCTGGCCAAAGTCGATCGGGCGCCGTCAACGACCGAGACGGCCGAACTCATCGCCGACAAGGGCTACCACTCCCGCGCGGTGCTGAAGGACCTCGACGGCGGCGTCTGGAAGACGCGGATCGCCGAGCCGCAGCGCACGGCGCTGCTTCGCTGGCACGGCGATACCGAGGCGCGGGACGCCGTCTACGCCAACCGCAACCGCCTGCGCTCCGCGGTTGGCAAGGCGGGGATGCGAAAACGCGCCGAGATCGTCGAGCGATCGTTCGCACACAACCTGGAGCGTGGCGGCATGCGGCGGACCTGGTTGCGCGGGCGGGAAAACGTCCGCAAGCGCTACCTGATCCACGTCGCCGGCCACAACCTCGGCATTCTCATGCGCCTCTTGATCGGCGCCGGCACGCCGAAGGAGGCCGTCGCCCGCGGCCGGGTGTTGCTGTTCGTCGTTCACAGCGAGGAAATTCTGGCGATGCTCCTCTTCGCTGTCCCTGACGCGGACGGCCGTGGCGACTGCGGCGTCCTCATCGTCGCCGTCACCGCCAACCCGACATGATCACGACGGACACATCGTCAACAGGCTGCTAGGCCCCATGCCGCCGGGTCCCACGCCGCCGGGACAACCGCCGGGCCGGCGGGCGAGTTCGTCGGCGGTGAGCGCCTTGTCGTGGTTGGCGTCGGCCTGCGCGAAGCGGGCATCGCCGTACTGGTCGAACTCCTCGCGCGTGACCTTGCCGTCGCCGTTGGCGTCCATGCGCGAGAGCTTGCGGCTGGCGCGCTGGGCATTGGCATAGGCGGCCATTTCCCCGGCATCGACGACGCCGTCGTGGTTCGTGTCCATGGCATTGAACATCTGGTCGTGGCCGGCGCGGAATTCGTCCTCGGTCACCTTGCCGTCGCCGTTGCTATCGAACTGCTGCAGCATGAAGCCGCCCGGACCTCCGCCGGGGCCTGCCCCCGGGCCGCCGCCCATGCCGCCACCACCGGGACCTTGTGCCGCCGCCGTCGCGGCGAGGCCGAGACCGAAGAAAAGGGCCGTTGTCGCCCAAAGTGCTTGCCTGCGCATCGTCGTCTCCTTTGCTGATTTCGATCGGCTGAGCCGGTTCGGCTGCCGACGGAACAAGGCTAGGCGACGATCATTGCGGGCCGATGTCCGCCAGTGCGCCGTTTGGTAACCGCCGGTTACGCCGACCTTGCGCGTAACAGATCGTTACCAGATTCAACCGTGTGGGGGCCGGGGCCGGGCTATACTCCGTCTGCCATGTCGGCCGAGCCGCACGTCCTCATCGTCGACGACGATCGCGAAATTCGCGACCTGCTCGCGCGCTTCCTCGGCAAGCACGGACTGCGCGCCAGCGTCGCCGCCGACGGCAGGGAGATGCGGAAGGCGCTTGCCGACCGCGCCATCGACCTCGTCGTCCTCGACGTGATGCTGCCGGGGGAGGACGGCTTTTCCCTCTGCCGGACACTCAGGGCCTCGTCCGACGTCCCGGTCATCATGCTGACGGCGATGGGAGAGGAGGTCGATCGCATCGTCGGCCTCGAGATGGGCGCGGACGACTACCTCGCCAAGCCGTTCAATCCCCGCGAGCTGTACGCGCGCATCAAGGCGGTCCTCCGGCGCACGGGCGCACCGGCGAGACAGCGGCGCGAGGCCGCCGGCGGCGGCACCGGCACCCGCCTCGGCTTTGCCGGCTGGACGATCGACTTCGACCGGCGCGCGCTCACCTCGCCCGATGGCGTCCTGGTGCCGCTGTCGACCGGCGAGTTCGATCTGCTCGCGGCGTTCGCGACGCACGCCAGGCGCGTGCTCAGCCGCGATCAGCTCCTCGATCTGGCGAGGGGCCGCGATGCCCAGCCGTTCGATCGCTCGATCGACGTGCAGGTCAGCCGGCTCCGTCGCAAGATCGAGGCGAACCCGGCCGACCCGGAGCTGATCAAGACGGTGCGCGGCGGCGGCTATCTGTTCACCCCGGAGGTGGAGCAGCGATGATCGGCCGGCTGCTGCCGGCGACGCTGGTCGGGCGGACGGCGCTCGTGCTCGTCGCCGCCGTCGTCGTCTCCAATCTCGTCGGCCTGCTCGTCTACACCGGCGATCGCTTCGATCTGGTGACCAGCGCCCGCGGCCGCGACCTCGCCGAACGAATCGCCGGTGCGGTACAGGTGCTGGAGCAGGCCGCGCCGGACGATCGCCGGACCCTCGTCCGGGCGATGCGGCAGCCTGGGCTGCGCGTGTTCTGGTCGCGCCAGCCTTTCGCCGATGATGGCGCCAGCGGCCTTGCCGCGAGCCTGATGCGCCGCGCCCTCCTCAATGAGCTTGGTGCCGGCTGGGAAGACCGGCTGCAACTCGCCACCGGTCGTTTCCCGCCACCCGGTCCGGGGCGTGGTCCCCACTCGTTCCCGGGCCCGCCGTTCGGCCCAGGCTCCGGCCGCTTCCCCGATTTCGGACCCGGTCCCGGAGCCGGTTTCGGGCGAATCCAACAAGGCGAAGGTGACGAGCCCGAGCCGCCTGTCCCCGCTCCCTCGGCGCCATCCGGGGCCGCCGGCGATGCGATCCGAGGCGCGGCAGATGACGAGGCCTTTTTCGGCTCGATCCGCCTCGCCGACGGCTCCTGGCTCAACTTTATCGCCGCCGCCGCCGTCTTCCGGCCGTTCTGGACCACGCCCTTCTTTTTCATCGTCGTCGGCACGACCGTCGCCGTCGCGCTCGTCTCGTTCTGGGCGGTGCGCCGGGCGGCGCGGCCGCTGTCGATGTTCGCCGATGCCGCGGTCCGCCTCGGCCGCGACGTCGACGCACCGCCGCTCGACCCGCACGGACCGCGCGAGGTCGAGCGCGCCGCCCTCGCCTTCAACGGGATGCAGGCCCGGGTGCAGGCCTTGTTGCGCGACCGGCTGCATATGCTGGCGGCGATGTCGCACGATCTGCGGACGCCGCTCACTCGGCTGCGGCTGCGCGCCGAATTGCTCGAGGACGGCGAGCAGCAGGCGAAGACCCTCGCCGATCTCGCCGAGATCGAGACGATGGTCGAGGCGACGCTTGCCTTCGCCCGTGATGCCGCCGTCGAAGAGACGGACACCGCCTTCGATCTTGCCGTCCTCGTCCAGACCGTCTGCGAGGAGGCGGAAGATGCCGGCGGTCGAACCGCCTATACCGGTCCGGCGCGCCTGTCCTGGCACGGCCGGCCGCGGCTGTTGAAGCGGGCGCTCGCCAATCTCATCGACAATGCGATCAAGTATGGCGAGCGGGCCGACATCGGCCTCTCGGTCGACGCCGGGGCGATCGAGATCACCTGCGATGATCGCGGCCCCGGCATCGCCCCTGCCGAACGCGCGCGCGTGTTCGAGCCATTCTACCGCACCGAGGGCTCGCGGGGCCGCACGACCGGCGGAGTCGGCCTCGGCCTCGCCGTCGTCCGTGCCGCGGTCGAGGCGTCGGGCGGCAGCATCGAGCTCGGCGACCGTCCGCAAGGCGGTCTTCGCGCGACGCTTCGCCTGCCCCGGCGGGGCCGGGAAGCCGGTTAAGCAGAAGGATGTTGCAAACCGCCGATGCAGCGACTACGCAAGCATGCCGCTGCCGGCGCTATACCTATGCGTGCACCTGCCGTCGTGCCGGCGGCGACGTCAGGCGAGGGAAACCGACATGGCGACGGCGCCGCGCACCGATCTTCCCATCCTCTTCTGGGCGCTGCTCATCGTCGTCGTCGCGGCACCGCTGCCGTTCGGCAGTGTCGACATCTGGAGCTGGGCGCTGCTGGCCACGCTGGTCGGCACATTGCTCGCGATCTGGTCGGGGCGGGTCCTCCTCGGCTGGCAGATGCCGGCGTTCGGATTGCGGGCCCTGTGGCCGATCCTTCTGCTGTTCGGTGCCGCCGTCCTCTGGGCCGGGCTTCAGTCCGGGCCGGGCTGGCTGCCGGCGCCCTGGCAGCATCCGCTGTGGGAACTGGCGGGGAGCGCCCTCGGCTGGGACCTGCAGGGCGCCGTCTCCATCGATCCCTTTGAGAGCCGCGGCGCCGCCGTCCGGCTGCTCACCTACGGCGGCGTCTTCTGGCTCGCCTTCCAGTTCGGTCATCGCAACGTCCGCGCCCGCCAGGGATTGATCTGGGTCAGCTACGCGGGCGTGGCCTACGCCTTCTACGGCCTGATCATGTACTTCCTCGGCCTCGATCTGATTCTCTTTTTTCAGAAGACCGCCTACCTCGACGATCTCACCAGCACCTTCGTCAACCGCAACAGCTATGCTACCTACGCCGGGCTCGGGCTCATCTGCACCTCCGGGCTGATCATGGTGATGATCACCCAGACGGTGGCGGGCGGCCGCGCCGCCGGCGCCGAGGGGGTGCTCCGGGTGATCGAGACGGTGGCCGAGAAGGGATGGCCACTGGTCGTGGGCTGGCTCGCCCAGCTCCTCGCGCTGTTTCTCAGCCACTCGCGCGCGGGGCTGCTGGCGACACTCCTCGGCCTTGTCGCCTTTCTCGTCGCCGCGGCGGGCACCCGCGCCGTCGACCGGCGCCTGGCGCTGACCGTCGGCGGCGTCGGCGGGGCGCTTCTGGCCGGCTTCCTCCTGATCAACGGCGATGCCGTCGTCAAGCGGCTGTTGACCACGTCGTTCGAAGAGGAGGACCGGCCGCTGGTCTACGAGCGGGTGACAGACGCAATCCACGACTCCGGCTCCCTCGGCACCGGGTACGGCACGTTCGAGGAGGTGTTCCGCTTCTACCGCACGCCCGACATCGCAGGCACATTTGCCAAGGCGCACAACGTCTATCTGGAGAACTTGCTGGAACTCGGCATCCCCGCCGCGCTCGCGCTGTTCGCGTCGGTCGCCGGGCTTTGCGTCCTGTGCGTCATCGGCATCCGACGACGCCGGCAGAATGCGGTCTATCCGTGCGTCGGGCTGGGTGCGACGGTGCTCGTCGGTGTCCACAGCATCGTCGACTTCAGCTTGCAGATCCCGGCGGTCACCGTTACGTACGCATTCCTGATGGGCATCGCCGCCGCCCAGTGCTGGTCGAGCCGCCGTCCGGAAGATCCGTGGTAAGCGGAGCTCCGCGGCCCGGAGAACAGGGCTCAGCCGGCCACCTGCTTGAGAACGTCTTCGAACGCGGCGGGCGCGTCCGGCACCTGCTCAAGCGACGATCGCACCAGGTTGACCCGGTTCAGGTCGAGGGCGAGGCGCCCGAGGTCCTTCGGATCCTGCGCCCAGGCGTAGCGGATCTGCTGCTCGACCAGGCTCTTGTCGCTGTCGGTCAGGCTGTCCCAGGCGAGGAAGCTGAGGCGCAGCCGCGACCACAGGAGGCGGGGCTCGTAGGGACCGGTCAGCAGGGACAGCCGCAACGCTGCCAGGGCCTCGGGCGTCCACGTTCCGGCGCGGAGGAATTCGGCGTAGGCGAGCAGGGTCCAGGGATAGGGATTGGCGGGCGCCCGCCCGAGGCTGGAGCGCAGCGCGTGCAGGGCCGCCTGCAGATGGATCGCCACCGCGGGGTCCTCGCGCGGCAACTTCTCCGCGGTCAACAGATGGGCGAGGCCGAGCGGGGCCTCCATCGCCGCGTCATCGACCCAGAACAGGCCATTCTCCTGCGCCGAGATGACGTCGGCCAGTTCCTCGACGGTGACCGCTTCCTGCTTCTGAATTTTGCGGATCACCGGCTCGCCGCCGGCGGAGACGATGCTGGCGACCATGCGCGGCAGGCCGCCTGCGAGAAGCACCACCGCGACGGCTGCGATCGGCACCGCCACCAGCCGCTTTCGCCAGATCGCGGTTCTCATGCCGTGCCCCTCAGCGCCGCCTTTGCGCGCGGCACTTCCGCCGCCCGCCGATGACGGATGCGGCGGCCGGCGAAAGGGCGGACTGACGATGTGCGGACAGGGAAATCAGCCGCTAGAAGTAGCGTTCGCGGACTTCGATGACGTCGCCGGGCTGCACGCTCGTTTCCAGCGGCACGTCGGCTTCCGTCTGAGTGCCGTCCTTCGTGCGCCGCAATCGCACGCTGCTGGTCCGCGCTCGATAGGAGAAGCCTCCGGCGAGAGCGATAGCGTTGTGTATGGTCATGCCGTTGACGTAGGGATAACTGCCCGGCTTCATGACCTCGCCGTAAATGTAGAACGGCCGGTATGTCAGGACCTCGACGCTGACCTTCGGATCCCGCAGATAGTCGGGCTCGAGTCTGGGAGGCGATTTCTTTTTCGAGGGCGGGCGGCGTCAGGCCCTGCGCCGGCACCGACTGGATCAGCGGTAGAGCGACGTTGCCGGCGGCATCGACCTCGAACTCGCCGGACAGATCGTCGTGACCGAACACCGTCACCCTGATTTTGTCGCCCGGACCGAGCACGTAGCCGGTATCGGCATGTGCGGCCGACGCCGGCAGCAGCGCCGCGGCGAGCAGGATCAATGTCGCCACAAGGCCGTATAGCACTTGCGTGTGCGGTAGAGACCACCCATGGCCCTTCATCGGCTAAAACCCTCTTTGCCTCTCATGTGAACAGGAACCGACCCCCGCCGTCCCTCACATTTGTGCCTGCAGGCCGATGCGGACGAGGTTACGGGTATAATCATTGACGTCATCCGAGCCCGAACTATTTCGCTGGACGAAGCGATAGCCAAGGCTGGCGTTGAAATTTCGGGTAATCAGATAGCGTGCACCAATACCGCCGACGTAAAAATTGTCGGTCCGGTCGATGCTGTCATAGTCGTCGTTGACGTAGGCAAAATTCGCATTGAGGATCAGATTGCGCAACAGCTCATGATCGACATCGATCCCCGCCTGCGTCGTGAAGATGCCGGAGGCGTTCGTTTGCGTCGTGTCGTTGACTTGACGGGCGACCCGCGTCGTCACCGTCGTCAGCGGCGTGGCGTTCCAGGTCAGTCCGAGACCGGCGTCGACGCCGCCGATGGTGTTGAAGTCGTTGTTATCGTAGAACTGCTGCAAATAGCCGGCGTAGATTTCGCCGAAGACGATGCCGCCGAGATCGAGCGAGACGCCGGTGACCGCGGTGTAGCCGCTCGACGACCGGTCGGGGGTCGGTACGCCGTCGGTATCGTCATAGGCGCGACGGTTGCCGGCCGCCCGCACGAACACCTCGTAGTTCGGATACACCTCGTAGCCGATGCGCGGGCCGCCGCTGTAGACCAGGCGATCATCGTCATTGTTGTTGATGCTGGAGCCGTTTTCGGCGGTGCCGTTCTTGTAGTCGAAGTAGTCGACGGCACCGTCCAGGGTGGCGCGGAAACGGCCGAACTGCTGGACGTAGCGCCCAAACCCGTTCGTCACGTCGTAAGGGGTCGGCTCACGCGCCTCGGTCTGGAAATCGGGCGAACCCGGCAGTTCGTGCTGACGGGCGTATCCGCCGCCGAGGAAGAGGGCCGCATCGCGGGTGATATCGATCCGACCGTTGCCACTGACGAAGTAGTCCGTGTAGTCCTGCCGTGTGAACTCGTAGTACTTTGTATAGCTGGCGCCGCTCGAAAAGTTTAGAGCGTGCCGGTTCCAGTCCGACTGAACGGAGACGGCCGGAATCAAATTGAAAAAGAAATCGTCCTTCACATCGTTTTCGGAGGCGAAGACGTTGCTGTTGTATCCCTGAAAGGCGCTCAGCTGCGGAAAGATGAGGAAGCTGCCGGCGCGAACGCCGAGAGGATCATATTCCGGACGCGGTCGCGAGGCGACGGTATCGCCGCGGATCAGCGGCTGCTTTTCCTCAGGCGTGCCGCGCGGCGCCGGCCGCGCGGTAAAGGGGCGGGCGCCCGGTTCCACTTGTTGTGCGATCGCCAGATTCGCCCAGCCACTCAACAGTGCCGTCGCGGCAAGCCCAAAGCCTTTCCATCGCGCGGTCATGCTTATTCCCCAGCCCCTAAAGAGTGCCACGGAGAGCCGCTCAGCAGAAACCGGTCGCGGGCGCTCCGCAAAGCTAGCGAGTTCCTAGCGGTCCCCAAGGACAATTTCAACCGCCTTTACCATTTGGGTCTAGCTGTTGTCTCCCGGTCGAGTAGGCCCGATCAGGCCGGTGACCGGCCGCAGCAGCGGCGTTGCGCATGTCCGCGGGGCGGCGCAGGCGTCATGCGCGGCAGCTCCACCGCTCGCGGTGCGGCTGTCGATGGCGGTGCCGCCCTCGCCATGCGACGGCTCATCGATTCCCCGGATGATCAGACCACCGCACATCGGCGCCTGCCCGGCGATGAGCCGGGAGAGCGAGGCCGCGCGGTCTGGAATGGCCGCGCCGATCGCCCTCGCGAGCTCGATCAGGCAGGAACAGTCTTCGCCGGCGCGGGGTGGGCGATCCTGCAGCCGCCGCGCCGCGAACAGCGCGATTTCGTCGCTGTAGGCGGGAGCGACGCCGACCAGCGCCCGTATCGCCTCGGCATTGACACAGGGGCCGCGGACCGGTGTCGTCGGCGTCGCCGTCAGCTCGATCAGCCGCTGTTTCACCGTTAGCGGCAACGGCGGATCGGCGTCGGCGGCCTGCGTGCCGAAGGGGAGGACGAGGAGGGCGGCGCCAGCCGCGGCCGCGGTTAAGTAACCCACCCGTTGCATACGAGCTGCAGCCTCCAAACAGGTCACCGACGCCATTGCCGGTCGAGTTGCAGGGTAGCGGCTCTTGCTGTGTACAACTGTGAGGCGCTTCACAGGATTGTCCGCCCGACGCGGGTTATTCTGACATCGGTCGGGCGGCAATCATGGCAAATGATGGCGGGCGCGGCCCGTGCAATGCTATCTAAGGGAATGACCATCGCCATCCCCGCTGACGCCAAACCGAGATCGCGCCGATGCCGGCCCAGATGATCAGGCGCCTGTTGACGCGACGACCGCGGCTGTCGGCCGACACGGCGGCGTTGCCGGCGGGTGTGCGCGTCTATGCCGTTGGCGATGTTCATGGCCGGGCCGACCTGCTCGAGCAAATGCATCGGCTCATCGTCGACAACTCCGGCAGCGCCCGCGGCCTCGCGCTGCAGGTGGTTTATCTTGGCGACTACGTCGATCGCGGCCTGCAGGGCCGCGAGGTCATCGAGACGCTGGCGTCGGCGCCGTTGCCCGGCTTCACGACGATCTGCCTGCGCGGCAACCACGACCAGCAGTTCCTCGATTTCCTCAAACTGAAACAAGGCGGCAGCGAATGGCTGCAGTACGGGGGCGACGCCACCGTCTACAGCTACGGCGTGCGCATCGCCGAGGGGATCGATCATTCCGGCCGGCTCGACCGCATGTGGCAGGACCTGATCCGGGCGGTGCCGCCCCGCCACGTCAGGTTCCTCGAACACCTGCGCTTCGCCTATGAGATCGGTGATTATGTCTTCGTCCATGCCGGCGTCGATCCGGAAAAGGATCTGGCGATGCAGACGGAAGCCGATCTCTTGTGGATCCGCGACGAATTCCTCGATTCGGACACCGATTACGGCAAGATCATCGTCCACGGCCATTCGATGAGCCGCGAGCCGGAGGTTCGTAACAACCGCATCGGGATCGACACCGGCGCCTGCTATTCGAACCGGCTGACCGCCCTGGTGTTGGAAGGAAGAAGCCGCCGCTTCCTGACGACACAGCCGATCTGATCGAGCAACCGGGGGTGCGCGGGCCGGCCCTGGCCGCGTCGCTCCGTCGATCCGCACGGGACGCATACCCGCTTCTCCGCCGCAGGCATATCGTCGCTCCGGCTGGAACCGATAAGCGTTTGATTAATTTCCACCCTGCCTTAGAAACGCTGAAAACCGCCGCCCGGAGCGAAACGTCATGCGCGTCCTTTTCCTTACGAACGAGTTTCCTCCGTTCATCTATGGCGGTGCCGGCGTCCACGTCGAATACCTGTCGCGGGAGCTGGCCAAGCTCGTCCCGGTCGAGGTCCGCAGCTTCCACGAACAATCCTACGTTACCGACGGCTTGACGGTCCGCGGCACCAAGGTCGACGGCAGCCAGTTCGCCGGCTGTCCCGTGCCGCTGATCTCGCCGCTGAAGGCGCTGGCTACCTGCCTTGCCTTCAACGGCCAGGGCATCGACGCCGACGTCGTCCACTGCCACACCTGGTACACGCACTTCGGTGGCCTCCTCGCCAAGATCCTCTACGGCAAGCCCTTGTTCATCACCGTCCACTCCCTCGAGCCGCTTCGTCCCTGGAAGCGCGAGCAGATCGGCCGCGGCTACGATTTCTCGAGCTGGATCGAGAAGTCGGCGCTGGAGATGGCGGATGCGGTGATTGCCGTCTCGAAAAGCACCGCCGACGACATCGCCCGTTTGTTCGAGGTCGAACCCGGCCGACTGCACATCATCCCGAACGGCATCGACACCGACGAATACAAGCCGATCGCCCGGCCGGACGCGCTCGCCCGCTTCAACATCGATACCAGCCGACCCTATGTGCTGTTCGTCGGCCGGATGACCCGGCAGAAGGGACTCCGCTACCTGCTCTCGGCGGCGGACCGGATCGATCCGCAGATGCAGATCGTGCTGTGCGCCGGCGAGTCCGATACGCCGGAGCTGCAGGCCGAGCTGGAGGCGACCGTCGAGGAGCTGAAGGGGCGGCGGCCGGGCGTCATCTGGATTCCGGAGATGGTCGACCGGCAGACGACCGTCGCGCTTTATTCGCACGCGACCGTTTTCTGCTGTCCCTCCATTTACGAGCCCTTCGGAATCATCAATCTCGAGGCGATGGCCTGCGCAACGCCGGTCGTCGGCAGCAATGTCGGCGGCATCCCCGAGGTGGTCGTCGACGGCGAGACCGGCTTCATCGTCGATCTGGCTCTGGCTGCGGAGCCGCCGCACGATCCGACCGATCCGCAAGGCTATGCCGGCGCCCTCGCCGAGGCGATCAATCGGTTCGCCGCCGATCCCGGTCTTGGGCGCGTGATGGGCGCCGCGGGCCGTCGCCGGGTCCTTGATTTCTACAGCTGGCAGAGCATTGCAAAGAGGACTTGCGAACTTTACAACGCGGTGGCCCACCACCCCGAGCCCTGACGCGGGGCGCTTGTCCGGGCTCAGCGCCTCCGGACAGAAACTTAGAGAAGGCAGGAGGACGACGTGGCCGAGGGAGCCCGGATCTACAACTTATTCCCCCCGCTCGTCGGCTCCGTCGATGCCTGGAAGCTGCATCTCGACCGGATCGGCGGGATGGGATTCAACTGGATCTTCCTCAATCCGTTTCACTACCCGGGTTTCTCCGGCAGCCTCTATGCGGTCAAGGACTATTACGCGCTCAACCCGATGTTCCGCGGCCACGCGAAGGAGTCGGCCGACCGCCTGATCGCCGGCTTCGCCGAGGCGGCCGGGCGGCACGGCATCCAGGTGATGATGGACCTCGTGGTCAATCATACGGGCAAGGACGCGCTGATCGCAGCCGAACACCCGAACTGGTTCATGCGCGAGGCGGACGGCTCACTTGCTTCGCCCTTTGCCGTCGATCCGAATGATACGAGCAAGAGGACGGTATGGGCCGACCTCGCCGAGATCGACTTTACGGAGCGGCCGGCGCGGGCGGAGATTATCGGCTACTTTGCCGATCTGATCCGACACTACGCCAGGCTCGGCATCCGCGGCTTCCGCTGCGATGCCGCCTACAAGGTGCCGAAGGAGGTCTGGCGGCCCCTGATCGCCGCCGGCCGGCAGGTGGACCCCGATGCTTTGTTCATCGCCGAAAACCTGGGCGGGTTGCTGGAGGAGGTGGAGGCGCTGCGGTCCGCCGGCTTCGACTACCTCTTCAACAGCGCCAAGTGGTGGGACTTCCGCCAGGGCTGGCTGCTCGAGCAGTATGAAAAGTTCCGCTCGATCGCGCCGTCCATCTCGTTTCCGGAAACCCACGACACCGACCGTCTGGTCGGCGAGCTGAAGGCAAAAGGCCTCGGCAATCCGCACGATCTCGAACAGCGTTCGCGCAACGCCTATCTGTTCGCGGCGGCATTTTCGACCGGCGTGATGATCCCGATCGGCTATGAATACGGCTTCAGCCGCAGGCTGCACGTGGTCGAGACGCGACCGAAGGACTGGGAGACACCGCTGTTCGACCTCTGCGACTACATCGCCGAGGTCAACCGGATGAAGGCGGCGACCCCGGTTTTGAACGAGGAGGGCCCGCAGCGGGCGGTGCTGCTGGGCGACGGCCGGCTGGTCTGTCTCGTCCGCCGGGCGATGCGTGGTCCGGGCTGGGTGGTGACGCTGATCAACAGCGACCAGGGAGCGCCGGCATCGGCTCTGCTCGATGGGCTCGGCCCCGACATCGGCGAAGGCCGGGAGATCACGCCCTCCGATGGTTCAGACAAGGGCGAACGGCGGGACCCGCTTCGCCCCGGTTCGGAGGTGACGCTAGGCCCGGGTGAGGTGCGGATCTTCACCCGCCGCTAAGCTGCCACGGCTCAGGAAAAGCGTGGCAAACCAGGAGGGGAAGGAGGCGTCATGAACACGGTGCTGACCGCAATGCCCCGGCCGCAGGACGCCCGGCGGCCCGGCGACAGCCGCATCGAGGCAACCCTCGCCGCCGGCTTGGTCAGCCGGGCGATCGTCATCGAGGCGGTGCAGCCGGCGGTGGACGATGGCCGCTATCCGGTGAAGCGGGAGGTCGGCGACACCCTCGAGGTCAGCGCCACCATCTTCCGCGATGGCCACGACAAGCTTTCGGCCTGCATCCTCTTTCGCCGGCACGACGACACGGCATGGGCGGAAGCGCCGATGACGCTGGAAAACCCCGGCCTCGACCACTGGGTCGGGCGCGTCCGCCTCGCCGACAACACGACCTATCTCTATACCGTCGAGGCCTGGACCGACGCCTACGAGAGCTGGTGCGACGAGCTTCAGAAGAAGCTGGCGGCGGAACAGGTGGTCAGCGTCGAACTGCTCGAAGGCCGGGCCCTCGTCGAAGAGGCGCTGCCGCGGGCGGCGGGCGACGATCTCGCCAGGATGCGCCAGGCGCTCGCCGCCTTCGATACCCATGCCGACGATGTCCGGACAACGCTGCTGCTCGATTCCGGCCTGCGCGCGGCGATGATGCGCGCCATCGATCGAAGCCTGTCCGTGCGCTACGATCGGACGCTCTCGGTCACCGTCGATCGGATCGAGGCGCGCTTCGCAGCCTGGTATGAGATGTTCCATCGCAGCCAGGGGCGCGTCCCCGGCCGAAGCGCCAGCTTCGCCGAGTGCGAGGAGCGGCTGCCGGAAATCAAGGCGATGGGCTTTGACGTCATCTACTTCGTCCCCATCCATCCGATCGGCATGTCGCATCGCAAGGGCGCCGACAACGCCGTCGTCGCCCAGCCGGGCGAACCGGGCAGCCCTTATGCGATCGGCTCGGACGAGGGCGGGCACACGGCGATCCACCCCGATCTCGGCACGCTCGCCGACTTCCGCCGCTTCGTCCGCGCCTGCCACGCGCAAGGCATGGAGGTTGCCCTCGACTTCGCCATTCAGTGCGCGCCCGACCATCCGTGGCTGAAAGAGCACCCGGAGTGGTTCACCATCCGTCCCGACGGCACCATCAAGTATGCCGAGAACCCGCCGAAGAAGTACCAGGACATCGTCAACGTCAACTTCTACGGGCCGCACCAGGCGGCGCTGTGGCAGGAACTGCTCGACGTCGTCCTCTTCTGGCTCGACCAGGGGGTGAAGATCTTCCGCGTCGACAACCCGCACACCAAGCCGGTGCCGTTCTGGGAATGGCTGATCGGGCAGGTGCGGGCGCGCGACCCGGAGGTGATCTTCCTTGCCGAAGCGTTCACCCGGCCGCCGGTCATGAAGATGCTGGCGAAGGTCGGCTTTCAGCAGTCATATACCTACTTCACCTGGCGCAACTTCAAGAAGGAGCTGACGGAGTACCTGACGGAGCTGACGCAAGACCACGTCAAGGAATATCTCCGCCCCAACTTCTTTCCGAGCACGCCCGACATCAATCCGCCGTTCCTGCAGACTGGCGGCCGGCCGGCGCACATGATCCGCTTCGTGCTCGCGGCGACGCTGTCGAGCGTCTACGGCATCTACAACGGCTTCGAGTTGTGCGAGGCGACGCCGATCCCAGGCAAGGAAGAGTTCCTGCATTCCGAGAAGTACGAGTACAAGGTCTGGGACTGGGACCGGCCCGGCCACATCAAGGACTTCATCACCCGCATCAACGCCATCCGCAGCGATAATGCGGCGCTGCACGAGCTGGACAACCTGCGTTTCTATACGGCGGACGACCCCAACGTCCTCTTCTACGGCAAGATGACGGCCGAGCGCGACAACATGGTCTTCGTCGCGGTCAACCTCGATCCGTTCGATGCGCACGTCGCCGAGATCGAGTTCCCGCTGGAGGCGATGGGCCTGAAGGCGAACCAGCCGTACCAGGTGGAGGAACTCCTGACCGGCAGGCGCCACCTCTGGCGCACCGCGAAGCAAAGCATCCGCTTTGATCCCGAGGTCAATCCGTGCGAGATTTACCGCATCGGTGCCTGGGAAAAAGTCGACTACCGCACCCCATGCATGTAGCGCGGCCGCTGGCGTCCGCTGCTGCCTGCGCGGCCAGCGGGGCGCGGGGCCTCACGGATGGACGCGAAGTCGGTTCCGAAAAATGACGCTGTCGATCGCTTCGAGGCGGTGAGCCGTGGCTTTGCGCGCCGTCACCTCTACCGACGGCGTGACGGCAGAAGGTTTCCCCTTCGACGCCGCCTTCCACGTTCTCTACCCGGATTTTACAGGGGACGGCCTCCGGCAAGAGGGTCCCCTATCGCCCAGTTCGTCAAAGTGATGAGCCTTGCCTGTTCAGCAAAAGGCTTTTTGCACGTTCAAGATTGCTTTTAGCATCTAACGCATCATGGATCGACTCTGGGTTCAAAAATGCTCAGCGCCGCGCGATAGGCCGCCACCGCCTCTTGCAGCACCGCTGTGCCGCTCTCCCGCTCCCCCAGTAGCAAAAGCGCGCAGCCCAGGTTGTTCTGGGTCCTGGCCCAGTCGAGGGGCACGCGGTCGCGAATTCGCTCCTTAAGCGCCTCGCGAAGAGCCGCAACTCCACCCTCCAGCCGGGCGCTGTCATTCTCCAGGACGCCCAGTCTGCTAAGTGCAGCGCCGAGTTGGTTCTGGGCCCGGGCCCATTCGAGCGGCACACGCTCGCGTGTCGCTTCCTCTAGCGCCTGGCGGCAGGCCATCACTGCCTCCTTAAGCCGCGCCGAGCTGCACTGCCGCTCCCCGAGGTCCGACAGCGCGGAGCCTAGGTTACTTTGAGCCGCGGCCCAGTCGAGGGGCACGCGGTCGCGGGTCCATTCCTGCAGAGCTTCGCGAAATGCCCGCACGGCCCTCTTCAACTGTACGGTGCTGCTGTTCCTCGCGCCCAGGATTGACAGCGCTACACCCATGTTGTTCAGCGTACCGGCCCATCGAAGAGGTACCCGGTCGCGGGTCCATTCCTGCAACGCCATGCGAAAAGCCACTACCGCCTGTTTCAGCAAGGCAGGGTCGCCCTGCCGCAGCCCCAGTTCCTTGAGCACATTGCCGACGTTGTTCTGTGTTCCGGCCCAACGAAGGGGGTCGCGTTCACGGGTCCATTCCTTGAGCGCATCGAGATAGGATGCGACCGCCTCCTCTAAGACGCGCCATCCCACTCTCCCGCTCGCCCAGACGCGCAAGCGCGTTGCCCAGGTTGTTTTGGGTCTGCGCCCAGCCGAGCGGCAAAGGCGTTCGCGAGTTCGCTCCTTAAGCGCCTCGCGAAGAGCTGCCACGGCCGCGTCCAGCTGAGTTGTGCCGTTCTGCCGTTCACCCAGCCGAAAAAGTGCGATGCCAAGGTTATTCTGGGTCTGAGCCCAATCCAGCGGCATCCGCTCGCGGGACCGCTCCTTAAGCGCCTCTCGAAAGGCTACCACTGCCTTCTCGAGCCGAGCCGTGCCGCTTTCCCGTCGACCAAGGATCGAGAGCGCGGTGCCCAGGTTGTGCTGGGTGTTGGCCCAGTCGTAGCGGCACATGTTCGCGGGCTCTGAACTTAAGAAGCAGCTCCTTGTAAAGCATGACGGCGTCGGCGAGAGCGATATTGTCCCCGAGCTCATCTCCCTGACGACAGAGGGAGTCCACCCTTGGTCCTTGTAGGCAAGAGCCTGAGCTTCGTTTTCCCTTGGAACGCTGAGTCGGGCCGCTGCGCCAAAGTGGCGCGCTGCCTCGCGATAGCGTAGTCGAGTCGAGCCGCCACGCTGCCACGCTGCGCTGTTGTTGCGGCACGCTCCAACTGCCAGCGATCGAATTCGCGCTGATGCTTTTCTAGCTGTCGCCGCTGTTTGTAGAGTGCTGTGTCTGGGGCCCGTTCGATTTCGGCGAGCAGTTCGTCGGCTGGTTCCAGCTGACCGGCGTCCAGGGCTTTCCGCGCCTGTTCCTTCAATAGCGCAACTTCGGACGGGTCTCCCGCTGCCGGGACGAGCTGCGCTTTGAGCTCTCGGTATTGGCCGGCGATTTCGATAAGGCGAGCCCACCGCTGTTCTGGTGGTACTTTTACCTCGCCAATGATTTGGAAGAACGCCTGGAGCTGGGCCTCGTTGACACCGAGCTGCTTCTCGAGCGCTCCGATGGTCCGGCGCTGTGCCTCACTGACCTGCTGAAAGCCGCGGGTAGCCAGCTCGACAAGTGCCGATAGGTCCTCGGGAGCGACGCCAGAGACGGGCTCGCCCTTCTCTGGAAAGGGCTTCGGGATGGGCGGCAGCTTGGCCAGAAGCCGCACTAACTCGCGGCGTTGCGTATTGTATTCGTATGTCTTGCCACGGAGGGTGAGCGCATCGCGGGCGGCCAACGCCTTAAGCGGTTCAGGCAAGCAGCTGACGGGTGGAACGGGTGTGTCGTCGAAGAGGACCGCAATAACCTTCTTGCGAAGTTCGAACGCCAGCGCAATCTCCCGGCGCACGAAGTCGCGAGGATCGTCAAGACGTCGTCTGCCATCGCTGCCTGTGACGTCCGAACCATCGGGTCTGATTAACGCTAAAAGCCGAGCGCATCCCTCGACCCCGCGACGAAGGTTCCTGGAAAGACGTCACCGCTCTCGATCGTACTACGGTCGAAGAAGATTTGCTCTTCGCCAAACCGCCTGCTCAAAGATTCATGAAGGTTGCTGCGTGTCCTGCCGCATCGCTCCGACGATAGCTGATAAAGATCACCTTTTCGTCCGACATCAAAACCGATCCGTGCCCCCAGGCAGAGCGAAATGGTTGATCCGCTCCTGGATACCCATTCGTAACTACTCGCGGCCCTCCGCTCGTTCTCCTCGCACGACGCTACTGGAGGCAGAAGCTTCCCCGGTTCACCCGCCAAGTCCGCCCTTGGCGAACGTCGCCCCATTGCCCTCGCTTTCTTGGGCTTCTTTATGGAGTAGACGCGGAAGTCGAGGTTGGGGAAGATGTTGTCCATGGTTTCGAGGGCGGTCAGTTCGCCCGCGTCGACGGTGTCGTGATCGACCGCATCGAGCAGCGCATGCAGGCGGGCGAGGG
>CAWAGY010000021.1:0-37813 GCA_963781645.1 uncultured Alphaproteobacteria bacterium
CGCCCTGTCGATGACGACGGCCAGGGCAGAGGACCCGGTGCGTCTGCTCGTCTTCGGCAACAGCCTCACCGCCGGCTACGGCTTGGCCAGAAACGAGGCGTTTCCGGCAAGGTTGCAGCAGGCCCTCACGGCCGAAGGGCTGGCGGTCGAGGTCATCAACGGCGGCGTCTCGGGCGACACGACGGCGGCCGGCCGGGCACGGCTCGCCTGGACGCTCGGCAGCGGGGCCGGCGAGCAGCCGGACGGGGTGATTGTCGAACTCGGCGCCAACGACGCTTTGCGCGGCGTCGATCCCGACGTCACCTATCGCAATCTTGATGCCATCCTTGCCGAGCTGAAAAGCGGACATCCCGGTGCTGCTGACCGGAATGTTTGCCCCGCCCAATTACGGCGCCGACTACGGCGGGGATTTGCCGGCGTCTACACCCGGCTCGCCGAGACGTACGATGTGCCGTTCTTCCCGTTCTTTCTCGAAGGCGTGGCCGGCATCGCCGCACTCAACCAGGCGGACGGCGTCCACCCGAACGCGGCCGGCGTCGATGCCATTGTCCGCCGCATTACACCGCCGCCGCCGCCTTCGTCCGCAGCGTCGCCGCCCGGCAGAAGGCGGATAAGCTGGCGGAGGATCAGGGTGTCAGCGTCATCGTGATCGGGAAATCGCGCTTGATCGTCTCCGGACGCAGCGGCATGCGGATGTAGCGACGTTCCTGCCACAGATCGAGCTGATCGAGGAAGTTGGCGCCGCCGATCCAGCCGTCCTGACCGCCGAGGAGCGTGAACCAGTTGGCGTCCAGATCGGAGAGATCCGAGATGTGCCGGGCCATGGAGCCGAACGACGCGCTGTGCCGGCCGTTGACCATGCCGTGTGACATCTTCATCGGCGTTTGCCGCGAGCCGCCGACCGGCAGGTCCCGGATGACGAAAACACGGCCGACGAACGGAATGCGGGCGAGCGACGTTCCGACTTGCAGCCGGTGCATGTCGCCCCAGGTCGGGAATCTGGCGGCATCGCGGGCCGCCCTTTCTAAGGCCGTGCGCAGAAGCGTCGTCCGCTGGGTCTCGTCTCGCTGGCGCAGGTCGGGAATGAGAAACGTCGTCAGGTAGCTCCACTGGCTGTAGAGCTCCGGCAGTTCGGTCGCATTGCGGGCGGCGTAGAGGCCGAGGACGAGATGGTAGAGGAAGGTCTCGAAGGCCACCGCGCCGGCCGAGGTCGTCGCGTAGTCGCCGTCCCAGCCCTTCAGCCGGCGAACGAACGGATCGTCATCGAGACCGTCCAGCCGGTCGATCTCGTCAATGAGCAGGGTGAGCAGCCGGATCGCGTCCGGGGCGCGCGTGTCCGTCTGCAGCCGTTCGAGATCGGCGATGCCCAGCTTCGGCTTCTCTTCGAGCAGTTCGTAGAGCCTCAACATCCGATCGTCGGTGCCGAAGGTGAAGCCGATCGGCACGTTCGTCCCGTTCGGCCGGTCATTCGCCGAGGCGATGACGCCGCGCGGCGGATTGAGGACGAACGGCAGATCGAGGACGCCGGCGAAGCCGCTCCAGCGGGTGTCCGGATCGGCGGCGTCGAGGACCGGATCGTCCTTCGGAAAGGCGCGGCGGAGCGGCTGTGTGACCGCCATCACATGGCCGATGTTGCCGTTCACATCGGCGAACAGCATGTTCTGGCCGGAGACGCCGTAGCCGACGAAGGCGTTGCGAAACTCATCCGGCGCCTTCGCCCGGGCCGCCGCGATCAGCGCGGTGAACTCGTCCGTCGGCTCGTGGCCGACCCAGCGCAGGGCGATCGGCGCCGGATTGGCCATCTTGACGATCTTGGCATCGGAGACGATCGGGCCGAACGGCGTCTTGCGCACGCGGCACCGGCAATCCCGCCCGAAGCGGGTGCGGATCACCGTCTCCGTCGTCTCGATCTGGTCCGCCGGCAGCCGCGAGACGTCGTAGAGATCGCTCGACGCGGCGCGCATGTTGGTGCCGCCCCAGGCGAGATCGGGGTTGCGGCCGAGACCGAACACCGGCAGGCCGACAATGGTCAGGCCGACGACGTTGAGCGATGGCGAGCGCAGGCCGAGCAGCACCCAGAGATTGGGCAGAGACAATCCGAGGTGCGGGTCGCTCGCGATCAGCGCGCTGCCGGTGGCGCTGTGTTCGGGGGAGACGACGACGGAATTGCTGCCGATGCGTCCGGAGCCCAAAAGGAGATCCTCGAATTCCCCCTGCGCGTCGTGTGGATGCCCGCTCACCGTCGGCAGTTCGCCCGCGGCAAGCGTCCGGTTCCACAGCTCCCGGAAGCCCGGCCGGCCGCGTTCGGCGAGCAGTGGGAAGTAGGTAAGCCAGGTGAAGTCGGTGGCGGCGAAGCGGCTGCCGACGAGGATGTCGCGAAACGCGTAGGGTTCCGGGCGCATGCCGAGTACGGCAAACTCCGGCGGCAGCTCGCGTCAGCCGCTCCTGGTAGGCGTTCAGCCCATCGACATAGCCCTCGATCCAGACGCGGGTCGCATCCGGCAGGCGCGCGGCGAGCGCATCCGCGGCGCCTCCATAGTCGAGAATGCGAATGATGTGGTCGAAATCGCGGCCGAAGCGGCCGACCATCTCAGATAGCCGGCCGTAGAAGAAACGCTTGAACAGGGCGATCTGAGCTCCGCGCAGATGCGCGTGAACGAGGCCGAGGCCGACCGCCGCGTCGCGTTCCGTTTCCGCCTCGATGAACGGCACCTGATAGGAGTTCCACCGGATGACCATGGTGCGCTCGACCGGCAGTCCGTCGGTCGGGAAGCGGGCGAGGCGCTCGGCGAGCGGGACCGGCTTCGGACGGATGGCGGCGAACAGGTCGCGAAGCGGGTTCGACCGCCGCGGGGGCGTGCGGGGGGTGGTGTGCCCGGGCCCGCGGGCGGCTTCGCTCGGATGCGATGCATCGGCGCTCATCGTGCTAATCCACTTCCCCTTTCGGGCCGTGGCCGCTGCGGGGACTGCAACGGTCGTATGGCAACGGACGGTTCTGGGCGCTTCGGGATGACGGGGACGGCGCATCGGCTGCCGGTGCGAGCGCCAGTGCGGGCCCGAGAGGATCGCGGCTTCCAAAGGCAAGAAAGCCGTTACGCGCTCCTTCTATCAGGCTTGTCCGCCTGCCGAAAAGCTTGGTGCGTTCGGCGCCAGCAGCCGGCGGACGGCGGCGGCGATGTCGGGCTCGCGCATTAAGGATTCGCCGACGAGGCAGGCGCGGACGCCGACGGCGGCCAGGCGCGCCAGATCGGCAGGGGCGGCAAGGCCGCTTTCGCCGACGACGAGGCGGTCGACGGGAACGAGCGGCGCCAGCGCTTCGGTCGTCGCCAGATCAACGGCCAGAGTCGCGAGATTGCGGTTGTTGATGCCGATCAAGGGTGCGTCGAAGGCGAGCGCCCGGTCGAGTTCGGCCTGATCGTGGACCTCGACAAGCGCGTCCATGCCGAGCTCCAGGACCGCCGCCGCCAGCTCCCGGGCGCAGCCATCGTCGAGCGCTGCCATGATCAACAGGACGCAATCGGCGCCGATGGCGCGTGCTTCCAAAACCTGCCACGGATCGAGCATGAAATCCTTGCGCAGCACCGGCACGGCGACGGCGCCACGGGCGGCGACAAGATCGCCGTTGTCGCCCGGAAATAATGCGGCTCGGTGAGCACCGAGAGGCAGGCGGCGCCGCCTTCACGTAGGCGCGGGCGATCGCCGCCGGATCGGCGTCGGCACGGATCAGCCCTTTCGAGGGCGATGCCCGCTTGAACTCGGCGATCAGGGCCGGCCCGCCGGCGGCGATCTTTACCGCGAGGGCCCGGCGAAATCCGCGCGGCGGCGATTGCCGGGCGGCGGCAGCGAGGAGTGCGGTCTCCGAGCGCTCGCGCTTCGCCGATGCTACGTCGGCGCGGCGATCGGCGCAGATGCGGGCGAGAACGCCGCTCATCGCCGCTTCTCATCCACGCATGGGTGCGCGCCGAGGACGCTTGCCCGGCTCATGCCGCCCCGCTGGTGATGGCGGCGGCCCGTTCGAGCGCCGCTGCCGCCAGGCCATCGTCGATCGCCCGCGCGGCAATCGCCACGCCTTCGCGAAGATCGGTCGCCCGGCCGGCGACGATCAAGGCACCCGCGGCATTGAAGAGGGCGGCGTTGCGGAAGGCGCCCGGCTCGCCCGCGAGCACGGCGCGGATGGCGCTTGCGTTCGTCGCCGCGTCGCCGCCGCGCAGCTCCTCGAGCGGCGCCCGGGCAAGGCCGGCGTCTTCCGGGCCGATCGAGAACGAGCGAATACCGACGCCGTCGATGATGGCGGCGACGTACGACGGCCCGGTCAGGGTCAGTTCGTCGAGCCCGTCGGCTCCGTGCACCACCCAGGCCCGCTCGCAGCCGAGCGAGGCCAGGACGTCGCCATCGGCTCCACCCATTGGCGGGCGAAGGTGCCGGTGAACTGGCGCTTGACCCCGGCCGGATTGGCGAGCGGCCCCAACAGGTTGAAGACCGTGCGAAAGCCGAGCTGGGCGCGCGCCGGGCCGACGTGGCGCATCGCCGGGTGGTAGCGCGGCGCCATCAGAAAGCCGAAGCCGGCCTCGGCGATTGCGCGGGCGACGAGGGCCGGGTCGGCCTCCACGTTGATGCCGAGCGCGGCCAGCACGTCGGCCGATCCGCAAGCCGAGGTCTGGGCCCGGTTGCCGTGCTTGGCCACCGGCACGCCGCAACCGGCGACGATCAGCGCAGCGGCGGTCGAAATGTTCAGCGTGCCCGATGCATCGCCGCCGGTGCCGACGATGTCGATGGCTGCGGCGGGTGCTTCGATGGCGGTCGCCGCCTCGCGCATCGCCCGCACCGCCCCGCAGATCTCGTCGGCGGTTTCGCCGCGCAGCCGGAGCGCCATCAGGAACGCCCCGATCTGCGCGTCCGTCGCTTGGCCTGCCATGATCAGCCGGAAGGCGTCGGCGCTGTCTTCGGCGGGAAGAGTCGCGCCCGCCGCCAGCCTGACGAGAAAGGGCTTAAGCATATCGGTTTCCGACATGCGCGGGTGCGGCGCCGGTCGCTGCTGTACGCGTCCGGCTCGCTTCAAGAAAATTCCGGATCAGCCGATGGCCGTGCTCGGTCTCGATGCTTTCCGGGTGGAACTGCACGCCCCAGATGGGCAGGCGGCGGTGCTCGATCCCCTGGATGACGCCGTCCTCGCTGGTCGCGGTGACGCAGAGCTCGTCCGGCACGTCGTCAGGGGCGATCATCAAGGAGTGGTAGCGGGTCGCCCGGAACGGCGTGGGGATGCCGGCAAACAGGCCTTCGCCCCGGTGGCTGATCGTGCTCAGCTTGCCGTGCATCGGCTTCGGCGCACGGACGACGCGGCCGCCGAAGCCCTGGCCGATACCCTGATGGCCGAGGCAGACGCCGAACAGCGGCAGCCGGGATCGCGCGGCGGCGGCGATCAGGTCGAGACAGATGCCGGCATGGTCGGGATCGCAGGGGCCGGGCGAGATCACGATGCCTTCCGGCGCCATCGCCATGATCTCATCCACGGTAGCCGCGTCATTGCGGCGGACGACCACCTCTGCCCCCAGTTCGCCAAATAGTGGAACAGGTTGTAGGTAAAGCTGTCGTAGTTGTCGATCAGGACATACATCTGCGAACCCGACACACATGCTCCGGCCGGCGAGAGGCGGCTGCGGCGTTGGTAGCACCGACCGGCCGGCGGCAACAAGGGCGGGGTTTTGCCGCCTCCGCCGCTGCGCGGGTCTCTGGTGTCCTTAGCGCGCAGGTCTAACGCAACTCGGCTATGAGCTGGCCGAGACGGGTGCGGGCGAACGGCAGCCGGCGCCCTTCGGGAGCGAAGACGCTCTCTTCCAGGCGGGCGGCGGCGCGGGCGAGATCGGCTTTGGTTGCGGCGACCCGGACGGCATCGGCGGCCGGACCATCGATCGGCTGCTGAGCCCCTGGCGGCAGACCGAAGCCGATTTCGGCGATGAACATCGCTTCCCAGTCGGCGTATGCGCGCAGCCAGTCCTCGCCCTCGGTGAGCCCGGCGAGCAGTGCGAGGGTGGCGGCATAGATCGCGGCGTTCGGCTCGCGCTCCGGCAGGCCGGCTTCGATCAAGGCGGCGGCGGCGGTGAGGGCGGCAAGGCGTAGCCGGTCGTGGATGACGCCGGCGGGGACGGCGGCGGCGAGCTCGCAGGTCAGCGTGCCGAGCTGCCCGGCATGTCGCGCCCGCCAGGTCGCCGCCACCCGCGTTCCCTGTTGCAGCAGGTGACGGCGCGCCCGGCTGTTGCCGCCCGGGATGACACCGCGCCAGCGGCCATGGCCGGCGCAGAGGAGGGAGACGATCGCCTGTCCCTCGCCGAGGCTGCGCGCTGCGAGGACGAGGGCGTCGTCGGACCATTGCATGCTGCTTCCGCCCTCGTCCGCCGAGCTTCGCCCTCAGATGGTCGCGATCAGCTCGTCTTCACCCGAACCGTCATCTTCCTCCGCCGGTCCGGCGGCAGGTGGTGCGGCCGGTACGGTCGTCGCTTCGTCGACGACGATGTCGCGCACCCAGGCTTTGGCGGAGACCTCCTTGTATATATTAGAGTTCGCCTCGACGGTGAAGGTCAGGGTGACCGTGCGGCCGGCGAAGCGGCCGAGGTCGATGTCGCAGCGCCCGGTCCACTCGTCCTCTGCGTAGTCCATGCCGTTCGCCGCCGCCTCGTCCACCGGTTCGCCGTCCACGAGGACGGTAAAGGCGGCGGTGGTGAACGCGTTCAGCGCGGCACGCAGGTCGAGACGCCGTGCGTAGGCGAGCCGCGGGCGGGCCCCGAGTTCAATCTCGCAGGCCACCGACTTGGCCCGCGCGCCTAGGGCGCCACCAGTGCCCGACGACACCGAGCCGACCAGGACCGCCCGCTCGTCTTCTCCGCACCGCCGGCGAGAAGCCGCCACTCGCCGCTGTCCTCCGAGGGCGCGCCGGCGGCGGTTTCGTCGGCGGCGGCGTCCGACGGCGGTGCGGCCGTGACCGTCTTCAGGAGCCCGCTCGCCTCGAACGACCGGGTGAGGATCGTCTGCAGATCGATGCGGTCGGGAACGCCTGCATCGGCGGCCGCCTTCGGTTCAGGGGCATCAGCCGGCCGCCGAGCCGTGTTCCCTGCGTAACCCGCCCGCCCGCCCCGGGGCGCCGAGCCACGGGGGTGAGCGCGCTTGAACAGGCCGGCCGCCTCGAACGACGTGGCGATGATGTTTGGAATGTCGATGCCGAGCGGTGCGGTCGAAGGCTTGCGCGGCGCGTCGGCCGGCGCCGGCTGGATCAGCCCGGCGATCTCGAACGACTTCGTCAGGATAGCGCTGACGTCGATCCCGGCCGTGAACGCATCGGCTCCACTGCCGGCGCCGCCTGTCGCGCGCGCGCGCGCTTCGCTCCGCCTCTCCTCGCTGCGTCGCGACGACGGCGGCACGATCTCGTCGGGCTCGACCGTCCGCCCGGCGGGTTCGTCAACCGGCTTGTCAACCGTTTCGTTTGCTGCAGGCGGCGGCAGGACGATCATCGGCGCCGGCCGCTCCCGCCGGGCGGCGGCGGACGCGGTTCGCGGCGAGTCCCGGTGAGCCCCCACGAGCGGGCGATGTGCCATGTGGACGAGATGCCGGCGTCGACGATGAACGGCTGCGGCTGGCCGACGCCGTCCGGACCATGTGGATCGATGGCGGCGCCGTGGGCCATGCCGGCGACGGTGTAGGATTCGACCAGATCGCGGCCTTCGGCGTCGCGCCAGATGCGATGGCTGTGACCGTCCACCGTCTCTTCCACGCTCGGCGCCGCGCGAAGGCCGTGCACCGCGCTCCACTGCTTGACGATCTCCGCCTGGTTGAGCGGCTTGACCGTCGCGTCGGCCTCCCCGTGCCACACCTGCACCCGCGGCCACGGTCCGGCATGCGGCGAGGCGTCCCGCACGCGCGCCGCCCATTCCTCGGCCGGCAGGCTCCTGCCCTGGAAGATTACCTCGAAGGCCTCCTGCAGGCCGTTCGCCGCCTTGTACGGAACCGCCGACAGGATCGCGCCGCCGGCGAAGACATCGGGGTACGTCGCGAGCAGGACCGAGGTCATGGCGCCGCCCGCCGACAGCCCGGTGACGTAGACGCGGCTCGGATCGATGCCGTGGTCGACGATCATCCGGGCGACCATCTCGCGTATGGACAGGGCCTCGCCGGAATCGCGGGCGTGGTCCTCGCCACGGAACCAGTTGAAGCAGCGCAGCGGGTTATTGGCGCGCCGCTGCTCGGGCAGGAGCAGGGCGAAGCCATGGCGGTCGCCGAGGGTCGACCAGCCGGTGCCGCGATTGTAGGAGGCGGCGGTCTGGGTGCAGCCGTGGAGGACAACGACGAGCGCAGCGCCCGTCGGCAGATCGTCTGGAACATGCGTCAGCATGCGCAGGTTACCGGGATTGCCACCGAAGTCGAAGACCTCTACGAGACCGGCGTCGCGGGTGTCGATGCGGGCAGCCGTGTCCTCCGCCGCCGCCGCCGCCGAGAGAAACGACTGCCACGGCCGGCGATGGCGGGTTTCGCGGGCGAGCTGGGCGAGACTGGAAAGGCTGGCGATTTTCTGACCGAGGTCGATCACGGGAGGCATCCTTTCGTCGTCGGACGGGGTTATCAGGGCGCCGATCGCGATCAATTTGTCGACCGGCAGGAAGACGCTGTGGGCGAGACCGGTATCGGCGCTGCCGCCGCGCTCGGGATCGAGCCAGGCGGGCGGCCGGGTCGCCGGCGGCAGTTCGTAGCGCTGGCTGGTGATGCTGCGGCCGGTGTCTGTCCAGGTGGCGAGCTGGATCGCGGCGACCGGGAAGCCGCGGGAGAGCCAGACGCCGAAGACCTCGCGGGCGATCAGCGTCCGCGTCGCCTCTGTGCGGGCGAGTGCCAGCAGCCGCGCCACCGCCTCGCCGAACGGCGGCCGGACGATATCGGCAGCCGCGGCCGCGATCGGATCGGCAGAGCGACGTCCGGCGAGGCTCCGGGTAAGGCGCGGCCGGCCGCCGGCGCCAAGGACGATGCCGGAGGTGCCGTCGCCGGCGACAAGCCGGGTCGGCACCAGCGCCCGATAGCAGCGGACGGCATCGACGGTGTGGACCTGCAAGGGTGCCGCCATCACCCCGATCAACAGATCGGCGGCGTAGTCGGCGGTCGCCGGCGGTGCCCCCGGCCCGCGCGGCCCCGGCCGGATCAGGCCGCCCGAGATCAACAGCGTGACCCGGACCCTGAGATCGCGGCGGGACTCGCCGAGAATGTCGGCGAGGCGTTCGCTGAAGTCGTAGCGGCGCAGGGCGGTGCTCATGACGACGAATGTAGGCGCCGCCGCTGACGCTGTCGAGGAGTTTTTTACTAACTGATGTTTATTAATTTAATCGGTGACGATTGGTCGGCTGACCTAATTCGTGTCGTGGACGCCCGCCCGAGCTCTCGCGGGAAGCGCGGCAATGTTGGGACACGTTGCGAGGATGAGGAGATGCCCCTGCTGCAACCGACCGCCGCCGCCAACCCGGATGAGCGGTCAGCGCACCGGCGGTCCGGATCAGTCGGCGCGGGAGGTCACCGCGCTTGAGCGGTGGGCGAAGTCGAGCAGACCCTTGAGGACCGTCTGGTCACCGATCACCCGCGGCACCTTATTCTGGCCGCCGTACTTGCCGACGCTCTTCAGCCAGCGGGCGAAGGTGCCGGGCGGGACCGCGTGCACCACCGGCATGCGGACGCCGATCGAAATCACCCGCCGCTCCTCGTAGTCCTCGTTGTGGCTGGCGAGTTCCCGGTCGACCGCTTCGGCAAAGCGGGTGACGCGGTCTGCGTCGCCGATCGCCGGATCGAACTCGACGACGTAGGCGTGGCGGCCGAGGGCGCCTCCGGTTTCGGCAAACTCGGTGCCGACGGCGAACTCCGGCACCTGGGCACCGATGCCTTCGGCGGCGGCAAGGACGCACGTCTCCACCAGCTCGGCGGTCAGGTGCTCCCCGAACGCCGACAGCATGTAGGACGTACGGCCGGTGATCTGGATCCGAGCCGGCCGCCGGTCGACGAAGCGGACCACGTCGCCGATCAGGTAGCTCCACAGGCCGGCGCAGGTGGTGAGCGCAATGGCGTAGTCGACGCCTTCTTCCACGTTGCCCAGCCAGTGGCGGGTCGGGTTGGCCGAGCCCAGCTCCGAGGTCGGCACGAACTCGTAGAACAGTCCGTTGTCTGTCAGCATCCTGAGGCCCATGAGCGGACCGCGGTCGGCGATGGCGACGAAACCCTCGCTCGCCGGATAGACCTCGCGCATCTCGGCGCGGCTGCCCTCCAGCAACCGCTCGAAGCGGCGGCGGTAGGGCGCGAAGCTGACGCCGCCGTGCGTCATTACCTCCAGGTGCGGGAACACGTCGACGATGCGGCCGAGCGTTTCGGGGCGGAGGCTCGCGAGCTTCTCGAACAGGATGGCGAGCCATCCGGGGGCGCCGGAGAGGAAGCGGATGTCCTCGGCGAGCGCCAGGGGGGTCAGGCGTTCGATCTTTTCGTCCCAGTCGGTGATGAAGGTGAGCGACTTCGGCGGAAAATAGAAGCGCTGCACCCACCAGGGCTTCTCGGCGGCGGCGATGCCGGAGATGTCGCCGGCACGGATGCCGGGCGCCAGCTCCTTCAAATCGCTCGATCCGCCCAAGAGAAAGCACTTGCCGTCGAAGATGCGGGTCTGCGGCCGGTTGGCGATGTGGTGGACGAGGATGTCGATGGCGGCGCGCTTGTTCGATTTGACCATCGCCGCCGAGCACGGGATGTGCTTGACCTTGCCCGACGACGTCCCCGACGAGACGGCAAAGTAGGGGATGGTGCCGGGCCAGGTGCAGTCGGTGAGGTGCGGAAACGGCTCCTTCCAATAGTCGTCCCAGTGCTGGGCGTAGGTGCGCAGCGGCACCCTCGCCTGATAGTCGGCGACGCTCGTTATGCCGGCGAAGCCGTGATCGCGGCCGAAGCGCGTCTCCTTCGCTCGATCGACCAGCTTCAGCAACTGGCGCCGCTGGGAGGCCGCCGGATCCTCGGCCGCAAGGATGCGGCTGCGCATGAACGCGTACGCCTTCAACAGCTCGGTGGCCGGCAACCGGAACCGCGACGACGGCTTCGCCGTGGTCGGCAACGTCCTGATCCCGGGATTGCCCGGCGTCGGCCTGACGAGGGTAGTCATTCTGCGCGTCTCTCTGCTGTCATGGCTCGCTTATGGAATAGAAACGCCGGCGCCAAACCGGAATTCACGTTTGGTTACGCTCGGTTACAAGGCGCCGCGTAAATCCGCGCCGCTATCGACGACGGCGCCGGTCGGGTATATGACTGAATTTGCGCCACGTGAAGGAGCCCCACGCTATGGCCGATCCCCCTTCCACTGCCGCTGCCGCCGGCTCCGGCCGGCTCCTGATCCGCAACATCGGGCTTGTCCTGTCGGGTGATCTTGCCCAACCA
Organism: uncultured Alphaproteobacteria bacterium; assembly: GCA_963781645.1. GTDB lineage: Bacteria > Pseudomonadota > Alphaproteobacteria > Rhodospirillales > Defluviicoccaceae > Defluviicoccus. Next base: position 11,431 of record CAWAGY010000021.1, read on the forward strand.
ATTCTCGATGCCGACGCGATCCTCGTCACGGGCGGCCGTATCGACGGGATCGGTCGGGCCGCCGACTTCGATGAAGAGGGCGCACAGATCATCGATGCCCGCGGCACCACCGTCGCCCCCGGGCTGATCGACAGCCACGTGCATCCGGTCTTCGGCGACTGGACGCCGCGGCAGAACCAGCTCGGCTGGATCAATTCGACGCTGAACGGCGGGGTGACCTCGATGATCTCGGCGGGCGAGGTGCATCTGCCCGGCCGCCCCAAGGACGTTCTCGGGGTCAAGGCATTGGCGATCACCGCACAGCGCGCCTACGCGTCGTTCCGGCCGGGCGGTGTCAAGGTGCTGGCGGGGGCCCCGGTTCCCGAGCGGGGAATGGTCGAGAGCGACTTCAAAGAACTGGCGGAAGCCGGCGTCACGCTGATGGGCGAGGTCGGGCTCGGCAGCATCAAGGCGGCCGACGAGGCACAACAAATGGTCGCATGGGCGCGCCTGTACGGCATCCGTAGCACCATCCACACAGGCGGCCCGTCGATCCCAGGATCGGGGTTGATCGACAAGGATGTCGTGCTTGCCGCCGATGCCGATGTCATCGGCCACATCAACGGCGGCCATACGGCGCTGCCGGATGATCAGATCGTGTGTTTGTGCGAGCAGTGCAGCCGCGCCATCGAGATCGTCCACAACGGCAACCTGCGCGCAGGCCTGCTCGCGCTCGAAACCGCGAAGGACCTCGGCCAGCTCGATCGCGTCATCCTCGGCACCGACGGGCCGGCCGAATCCGGCGTGCAGCCGCTCGGCATCCTGCGGATGATCGCCATCCTCGCCAGCTTGGGCGAGGTGCCGGCGAAGGTCGCCTTCTGCTTCGCCACCGGCAACACCGCCCGCGTCCATGGCCTCGATCGGGGCCGGATCGCGGAAGGGCTGGCGGCCGATCTCGTCTTCCTCGACCGGGCGCAGCACACGGCGGGGAAAACGCTGCTCGAAAGCATCGCCTTCGGCGACCTCCCCGGTGTCGGCATGGTGATCATCGACGGCGAGATCCGTCTCCACCGCAGCCGCAACACGCCGCCGGCAACAACGGTGCCGGAGGTGCTTCAGACGGCGAGGTAGGCGCTGGTCATGGCCTCGTCGGCGAGCACCGCGGCGACCGGGCCTTCCGCCCGGATCCGCCCCTTCTCGAGGACGTAGGCGCGGTCGCCGACGGTGCGGGCGAAGGGCACGTTTTGCTCGGCAAGGAGGATGCCGAGACCGATGGCCTTCATCTCGCCGATCGCCGCCGCCATCCGCTCGACGACCAAGGGCGCCAGGCCCTCCGACGGCTCATCCAGCATGACCAGCCGCGGATTGCCCATCAGCGTTCGCGCAATCGCCAGCATCTGCTGCTCGCCGCCGGAGATGCGCCCGGCCGGCCGGTCCATAAGGGATGCCAGATTGGGAAAGAGGGCGATGATGCGGCTCTCGTCCCAGCCCCGTTCGCTCCTGGCTGTCCGTCGCGCCCCGACGCCCAGGTTCTCGGCGACGGTGAGGCCGGCGAAGATGCGCCGGTCTTCCGGCACATAGCCGAGGCCGGCGCGGGCGATGCGGTCGGTTGGCCACTGCGAGACGTCGATGCCATCGAACATGACATGGCCGCGGTGTTCGACCAGGCCGATGATGCTCTTCAGGGTGGTCGATTTGCCGGCGCCGTTGCGCCCGATGAGCACGACGACCTCGCCGGCGGCGACCTTGAACGCGACTTCGAAGAGAATTTGCGCCCGGCCGTAGAAGGCGTCGAGGCGTGCGGACATCGAGCATCATCGGCCGGGTCCCCCGGTGCTCGGTCCCTCGGCGCCAGGTCCCTTGGCGGGCGTCCGAGGTAAACCTCCTGCACGCGGGCGTCGGCGCGGACTCGCGCTCGGGGATCCCGAGGCGACGAGGCGGCCGCGATCGAGGACGAGCACGCGATGGGCGTGGGCGAAGACGACATCCATGTCATGCTCGGTGAACAGGACGCCGATCCGCTCGGCATCGACGATGTCGGCGGTGAGCTGCATCAAGGCGATACGCTCCTTCGGCGCCATGCCGGCAGTCGGCTCGTCCATGAGAAGGAGCCTGGGCGCATTGGCGAGCGCCATGGCGAGCTCGACCCGCTTCAGATCGCCGTAGGAGAGGATGCTGCACAGCCGGTCCGCCTGATCGGCGATGCCGACCCGTTCAAGGAGCGTATACGCGCAGTCCATCTGCCGCCGGGCGGTGCGCGGTCGAAGTGACAGGGTCTGCCGGCGCTCGGAGAGGAGCGCCGTCTGCACGTTCTCGAGGACGGTCATCGAAGCAAAACGTCGCGGTGATCTGAAAGGTGCGGCCGACACCCAGCCGCCAGATCGCCCTGGGCGGCAGGCCGAGCGCCCGGTGCCCAAGGATCTCCACCGAGCCGGCATCGGCGGCAAGCTGGCCGCCGAGGATATTGAAGCACGTGCTCTTACCGGCTCCGTTCGGGCCGATCAGGGCCACCATCTCGCCTTCATCGATGGCCAGATCGAGATCGGCGAGGGCGCCGACGCCGCCGAAGGACTTGGTCAAGCCGCGGGCGAGGAGGACCGGCATTATCCGTCCTCCGTCCGCGGTTTGTCCCCGAACGCGGCCAAGCGATCGCCGAAGAAGCCGGTGATGCCTTGCGGGAAGGCGACGACGAGGGCGAGGACGACGGCGCCGATCACCAGCCGCCAGTGGTCGGTGTAGGTGGCGAGCACGATCGTGAGCGCCTTGTAGACGGCGGCCCCGACGACCGGTCCGGCCAGGGTCTGGATGCCGCCCAGCAGCACCATCACCAGCCCGTCGACCGAGACGGAGACGGCGAGCACATCCGGAAAGACGCTGCCCTTGAGGAAGCCGTAGAGGGCGCCGGCGAGACCGGCGAAGCCGCCGGCGATGACGAAGGCCTGACGCTGCACCCGCTCGCGGTCGATGCCGACCGCATCCGCGCGCAAGGGCGAATCCCGGCAGGCCCGGAGCGCCAGGCCGAACGGCGAGAAGACGATCTGCCGCAAGAAGACAACCGAGCCGCCGCAGAGGACGAGCGTCAGGTAGTAGAAGGCGGCCGGGCTCGCCGCCCATCGGAGGCGGCCAGACGCCGAGGATGCCGTTGTCGCCGCCGGTCACATCGTACCACTGGAAGGCGATCGACCAGATGATCTGGGCAAATGCCAGCGTCAGCATGGCCAGATAGACGCCGGTCAGACGCACGCAAAGGCACCGGCGACGGCGGCACCGATTGCTGCGAGCAGTACGCCGGCGAGGAGCGCCGCCTCCATCGGCCAGCCGAACCGGCTCGCCGCCAGCGCCGCGCCATAGGCGCCGAGGCCAAACCAGGCGGCGTGGCCGAAGGAGACCATGCCGCCGAGCCCGGTGAGGAGGTGCAAGGTCACCGCGAACAGGGCGAAGATCAGGATCTCGGTGACGACGCTGAGCGCATAGCCGCCGATCAGCGCCGGCAGAACCAGGGCGGCCAGGCCTAAGCCGAAGGCGGCATTGCGAGCGGCCGGCGTGAGCGGACGGATCGGCCGCTCGGACGGGGTCAGCGGCGCCGGCGGCTGCGGCCGGCCAAGCAGCCCCCAGGGACGGACGACCAGCACCACCGCCATGACGAGAAACGGGATGACGAGGCTGGTCTGCGGAAGAATAACCAGGCCGAAGGCGTTCAGGGTGCCGATCAGCACCGCGGCGAGCCAGGCGCCGGCGACGCTGCCGAGGCCACCGACGACGACGACGACAAACACCTCGACGATGACCTGCAAATCCATGGCGTGATGGATCGGCGCCCGTGGCACCTGCAAGGCACCGCCGAGGCCGGCAAGGAGCGATCCCAGCATGAAGACGAGGGTGAACAGCCGGTCGCGGCGGACACCCAGTGCCGCCACCATGTCCCGGTCCTCGGTCGCCGCCCTGACCAGGATGCCGAAGCGGGTGCGCCGGAACAGCATGGTGAGCGTCGGAAGCACGATTGGGCCAAGCGCGATCAGGAACAGATCGTAGGCGGGGACGCTGCGGCCAAGAATGCTCACCGCGCCTTCGAGGCCGGGCGCGCGCGGTCCGAAGCGGTCCTCCGGGCCCCAGATCAGCATCACCAGGTCCTGGACGATGAGGACGACGGCAAACGTGGCGAGAAGCTGGAATAGCTCGGGCGCCCGGTAGATGCGCCGGAGCACCGTCGTCTCGACCAGCCCGCCGATCAGCGCGACGGCCGCGGCGGATGCGACAAGCGCAAGCCAGTAGCCGGCGGCGGCGCCCCCAGGCAGGCCGGCGAGGCCGCTGGCAAGCGGGGCGACGAGGGTTGCCGCGATGTAGGCGCCCAGCATGTAGAACGAGCCGTGGGCGAAATTGACGATCCGCGTCACCCCGAAGATGATCGACAGGCCCGAGGCGACGAGGAACAGATCGGACGCGCTGGCGAGTCCGCTCAGGAATTGAACGGCGAGGAAGTCGAAGGAGAGCGGCAAGGCGGCGCCGTCCGCCTCATTCGGCCGGGCGCAGCCGGGCGGCCTCGTCCGGCGGCGGGAGATAGGAGGCGCCATCGGCGTAGTGCCAGTCGACCATCACCCCCTTGCCGTCGACGACGGCGGTGCGGCCGACGAAGGCGCCCATCGTCGATTGATGATCAACGGCGCGAAAGACGATCGGCCCGAACGGGCTCACCACCTCGATGCCTTCCGCCGCCTTGATCATCTTCTGGGTATCGGTCGAGCCGGCGCGGGCAATGATGGCGGCAACCGCCTTCATCGTCGTGTAGCCGACGACCGAGCCGAGCCTCGGGTCCTCGTGAAATTTGTCCCGGTAGGCGGCAAGAAAGGCGTCGTGGGCTGGCGTCTTGATCGCATACCAGGGATAGCCGGTGACGATCCATCCCGTCGGCGCTTCGGCACCGAGGGGGTCGAGATACTCCGGCTCGCCGGTCAACAGGCTCACCACCTCGCGTCCCTTGAACAGGCCGCGGGTTTCGCCCTCGCGGACGAACTGGGCGAGATCGGCGCCGAAGGTGACGTTGAAGATGGCGTCGGGCTTCGCCTCGGCAAGCGCTTCCACCACCGGCCCGGCGTCGATCTTGCCGAGCGGCGGCCATTGCTCGGCCACCCATTCCACGTCGGGCCGCGACTTCGCCATGATCGCCTTAAAGGCGGCGACCGCCGACTTGCCGTACTCGTAGTTGGGCGCGACCGACGCCCAGCGCTTAGCCGGCAGCTTCGCCGCGTCTTCCGCCAGCATCCCCGCCTGCATTGTCACTGACGGGCGGAGCCGGAAGGTGTAGGGATTGCCCTTCTCCCAGACGAGCGCGTCCGACAGCGGTTCGGCCGCCACGAACAGGATGCGGTGCTGGTTGGCGAAGTCGGCGACGGCAAGGCCGACGTGCGAGAAGAACGTTCCCATCAGGAGGACGACGCGCTCGCGGCCGACGAGTTCGTTCGCCGCCGTCACCGCGTCGCCCGGCTTGCCGCCGTCGTCGCGGGAGATCACCTCGAGCGGACGGCCGAGGACGCCGCCCGCGGCATTGATCTCGTCAAGCGCGAGCTGCCAGCCGTTGCGGTAGGGGAGTGTGAACGCCGGCAACCCGGAATAGCTGTTGATCTCGCCGATCTTGATCGGCTCGGCGGCGGCGGCTGGAAGTGGGACAAAAAGCGGGAAGCCCGCCACCCCTGCCAGCAGCACAGCGATGATCGTCCGGCGTGTCGGCATGGCGTCCCCTTTTTGCCGTCCGCGCCCGCTTCCGTTATCCCGGGCGCTCTTGATCTTAGGCCATCTTATCTCAGGCCATCCTCGCCCTTGATCGCATCCTTGGTCAATCCGCCGACGCGAGGGCTGGGCCGGCCTGAGTCGGTGACGACGATGGCAACCAGGATCTCGCCCGCCCTCGGGGCATCGGCGACGCGCACTTCCATCGCATCGAAATGGCTGCGGACGAAGGCGGCGTCCTTGTGGCCCAAGGGCACGTCGATCGGCGTGCCGATGCCGCCCAGCTTCTTCGCCGACGGGATCAAGGCCGCGCCTTTCTCGACGGCGGCGCGGACCGGGCCGCCCATGCGCGGATGCAGGATCGCGGCTGCGTGTTCCAATTCCCCCGCCTCGCCGACGATGGCCGCCTTGCCGTAGCTCTCGATCGACGAGGGCGGGACGCCGAGCGCCGCCACCGCGCGGGCCGCCAGCAGTCCGCCGAGCGTCTCGCCGATGGCGATCAGGGGCTCCAGGCCGTCGACGTTGCGGCCGGCGAACGGATTGGCGATGACGGCGATGGCCGCCGCCTTGCGCGTCGGCGGCGCGATCGTCCGCCCGGCCTCGGCGTGCGTCTCCTCGACGGTGACGACGAGCTTGCGGATCTTCGGCTGGCTCATGTGCGAACTCTCAGGCGGCGTTAAGCGCGCGGAGGGACGGCCGGCCGACGATCGCGAGCCGGCCGCGGAGCGCGAGGAAGGCGGCCTCGATCAGGCCGTGGTGGCGCATCCGTTCGGCCTCGGCCGCACCGGCCGCCAGCGCCGCTTCGATCTCGGCGGGGGTGAGGGCGCCGACGCCGGTGACGACGAGGCGGTCGCCGAGATCCGAATCCGGATCGCGGAATGACGCCGGCGCCCGCTCGATCATCGGCTGCGTCACAGGTGACGGCGTTGGCGATCAGCGTCGCCGCCACGTCGGCGGCGGCGGCATCGCCGGCGAGCACGGTGACCGCATCGGCGACGCCAAAGGAGAGGCTGCGCCCACCCTGGCCACTGGTGGCGATGCCGCGCACGGGCGACGCATGGTCGATCGTCGCCACCGCATCGACGGCGGGTAAATCGAGGCGGGTGATGGCGCCTACATTAAAGCACCGGCCCTCTGTCAGATGGATGGCGATGTCGCCGCCGTCGTTGACGAAAGCGCGCTCCAGCCGCCGCCCCGCGAGCATCGCCTCCAGCACCGCGTCGGCGACGGCGCCGGCGACGGCGGCCATCGGCGTGACGAACACACCCCGATGCCGCTCCGCCGCGGCGACCATCCGCCGGGCCACCGGCCCCCGCACAGCGAGCTGCGCGGCCCCGACCGGCCGGCGCAGGATGGGCAGGTCGCGGACGAGGATGTCGAGGAGCGGTGCAAAATAGCGCACGGCCTGCGCGTACGCCGCCTCGATTTCGCCCGCGACCCCCCAAGCCTCGATGATCAGATCGATCGGGCCGTGCTGCAGGTGCAGCCGCCGGCCGTCCGCCAGCATGCGCGCGGTGGCGCTCATCTGCCGCGGCTCCACGGGAAGTTGCCGGCGGCGAGCGGCCAGGGGTTGCCCGGCGCCCATGGCACCGCCTTGACGTCGGCCGCGGCGTCGCCCGCGCCCGAAATATCGGCGAGGCGGACGACGCGGTCCATGTGGCCGCCGAGTGCTTCGTAGTCGGCGAGGCGCATGCTGAATTCGATCGGCGCGACCAGCGCCGGCGTCGGCACATAGCCGAACGAGCGGTCCGGCATCCGGGCGACATCGACCATGAAGGTGATGCCGCCGCCCGGCCAGACGAACACCGGCGCTCCGCCCGAACTCACCCAGACCAGCGAGTCCTTGACCGAGCGGGTCAGGCGGACGGGATTGCGGGTGACGCCCGCGCGCAAAGAGCCGCCGGCCCCGGCCATGAACAGGACCGAACAGAGCGCCGGCTCGCAGTTCTCGCGGATCAGCGCGACCGTCTCGGCGAGCGCCGCCGGCATCGCCGCCGGCTGCGGTTTGCAGGTCCTCGTCGAGAACGTAATAGGCGGCATCCTCGCCGGTGGTGCCGACCATCAGCAGGCGTCAACCCCGGCCGCGCCCGCTGCCGGTCGAACGGACGGAGGATGGCGAGCGGATCGCGGACGCTGGTGCCGCCCCAGCCGCTTCCGGGCTCGGCGACCCGGAAGTAGCGCCCGGGCGTCGACTTGCGCCCCTCGATGCGGATGCCGGTCGGCGCCACGCCCAGGAACCGGCCGGCCTCGTGTTCGGAGAGCACGCCGGTGATGTGATCGTCGACGACGACGACCTCGTCCACCTTTCCGGCCCACGCCGGCGCGAACATGCCGATCGCGGCCGAGCCGCAGCCGACGCGCATCCGCTCTTCGGTCTCGCCGTCGACCACCGGCGGCGCGCCGGAGGCGACGCGACCCGGCTGCCGCCGTCGATGGCGAGTTCGACCGGCTCCTTGTTGCACAACTGGAGCAGGGTCTCGCAGGTGACGTGGCCCTCGCGCTTGCCGCCGCCGGTCAGGTGGCGAACCCCGCCCAGCGCCAGCATCTGCGAGCCGTATTCGCTCGTCGTCACGTGGCCGACCGGCTCGCCGTCGCGCCGGACGATCGCCGCTTCCGCGCCGAGATGGCGGTCGGTGTCGATCTTCACCTTGACGCCGCAGTAGCTGAAGATGCCCTCGGTGACGACGGTGACCATGTCGACGCCGGCGTGTTCGCTGGCGACGATGAACGGCGCCGGCTTGTAGTCGGGATAGGTGGTGCCGGCGCCGATGCCGGTGACGAAGCGGGCTCGCCGCCGACAAGCGCGCCGTCCCAGTCCCCGTCGCGGCGCCGTCGCGGGCGAGAAACGGCACCATCTCGCCTTCGCGGCCGGCGATGCGCTCGGCGACGACAAGCGGATCGACGCGGACGAGCCGGCCTTCGATGTTGGCGTAGCGGTCGCAGGCGCCGGCGGCACCCTCGCGAATGCGGCAGCGGACCGGACAGGCATCGCAGACGACGATCGTTGCCGTCGCATCGCCGCCGCCTGCGGGCTCCGCGGCGCGAAGGCTCGGCTCATCGCCCGGTTGCCCGGCCTTCCAGGATCAGCGCCCGCAGCCTGGCCGGCGTCGCCGGGACGCGGCGGACGGCGATGCCGGTCGCATCGCGGATGGCGTTCAGGATGGCGGCCGCGGTCGGGATCAGCGCCGGCTCGCCGACGCCCTTGGCCCCGAAGGGCCCGAGCGGGTCGGCCGCCTCGATCAGGATCGTCTCGATCTCGGGGGCACATCGCCGATCATCGGCACCATGTACTCGTCCAGACTGTCGGTGCGGCCGGGGACGTACTCCTCCATGAGCGCCATGCCGAGGCCCTGGACGATGCCGCCTTCGATCTGGCCTTCGATCGCGACCGGGTTGATGGCGCGGCCGACGTCGTGGGCGGCGGTCACCCGCGTCACCCGCACGGTGCCGAGCTCCATGTCGACCGCGACCTCGGCCAGCTGCGCGCCGAACGCATAGCTGGCGTAAGGCTCGCCCTGGCCGTCGCGTCGAGGATGGTCGTCGGCGGATCGAAGACGCCCTCGGCGCGAACGACGAAGGCCGTCTGCGTCGGCGGCAAGGCCGGCGAGGTCGAGACGATGGCGGACGCTGCCGTCGTCTATCTCGACCGCGCCGGGGCCGAGACGGACGGCGCGTCCTCGCCGGCGTTCACCAGGCGGCGGAGCGCCGCCCTGCAGCGCCCGGCCGGCGCGCATGCACCGCCTGGCCGGAGACGAAGGTCTGCCGCGACGCCGAGGTCTTGCCGGCGTCGGCGGTGCGATCGGTGTCGGCGCGGACGAGATCGATGCGGTCGAGACGGATGCCGAGGGTGTCGGCGAGGATCTGGGCGAGCACGGTGTTCGAGCCCTGGCCGATATCGACGGCGCCCTGGAAGAGGACGACGCGGCCGTCGGCGGCGAGGCCGACGCGCATCGTCGACGGGTTGGACAGAGGAGGTGTTGCCGCAGCCGTACCACATGGCGGCGACGCCGACCCCGCGCCGCTCCACGCCCATCGCCGGCGCCTTCGTTGGGCGCGGGCGGCGGCTCGGGCGTCGCGCCAGCGGGGCCGCAGCGCCTCCAGGCAGGCGAGTATGCCGACGCTCGTCGTCAGGACCTGGCCGGTTGGCGTTTTGTCGCCCGGACGCAGCGCGTTGCGGATGCGGAACTCCAGGCGGTCGATGCCGAGGCGGTCGGCGAGCTCGTCGATCAGGCTTTCCGTGGCGATCGCCGCCTGCGGCACGCCGAAGCCGCGGAAGGCGCCGCCCGGCGGGTTGTTGGTGTGGATCGCGCGGGCAGCGCGCGGCGATCGCCGGCATGCATAGGGTCCCGAAGCAGTGAATCGGCACCCGCGTTGCCACCGTCGGCCCCCACGAGGCGTACGCGCCGTTGTTGAATTCGGCCTGGAAGTCGAGGGCGGCGAGGCGGCCGTCGGCATCGGCGGCGATGCGGACGACCATCTGCGCCGGGTGACGCTTCGTCGTCGCCATCATCGATTCGCGGCGGCTGTAGGCGAGGCGCACCGGGCGGCCGATGAGCCAGGCGGCGAGCGCGACATACGGCTGCACCGACAGATCGAGCTTGCCGCCGAAGCCGCCGCCGACGGCGGTGGCGATGATGCGCACCTGCTCAGGCGCGAGACCAAGGATGCGGGCGACATCGCGCCGGTTGGCGTACGGCGTCTGCGTCGAGACCGCGATCTCGACGGTATCGCCGATGCGCCGCGCATACCCGCCTCCGGCTCGACGTAGGCGTGCTCGACGAAGCCCGTCTCAAACGCGCCTTCGACGATCGCCCGGGCGCGGACGAAGCCGGCGGCGACATCGCCCGTCTCGACGATGCCGCGGACGAGCTCGTTGGTCGTCCGATCATCGAACAGGAGGGGCGCATCGGCAGCGGTCGCCGCCTCGATCGTCCGTACCTCCGGTGCGCTCTGCCAGAACACGGGAAAGTCGTCGGGATCGAACCTCTCGATCGTTGCCGGATCGGCGACGACGGCGGCGATCGCCTCGCCGGCGAAGCGTACCCTGTGTCCGGCGAACACCGGCTGGTCGCGAAACTCGGGCGAGATGCCGAAGACGTTCTCGCCGGGGATGTCATCGGCGGTCAGCACCCGGACGAGGCCCGGGTAGCGGTCCTTGAGCGCCGACAGATCGCCGATGACGAAATGGGCGGAAACGTAGCGGCGAGCGGATGATGCGCATGGCCAGCGCGTCGGCCGGGGCGACGTCGTCGCCGAAGCGCTCCGATCCGTCGAGCTTGCCGAGGGCATCGACGCGGGCGACGCCGACGCCGACGGCGCCGCCGATCCGGGGCGCCACGGCTTCCGGGGGCGCGTCACGGGAGGTATCGGCGGAGGCATCGGCGACGGCCGCGATGATCTTGCGATAGCCGGTGCATCGACAGTAGACCCCACCGAGCGCATCTTTGATTTGCGCGGCATCGGGTTGCGGCGTCTCGTCGAGGAGGGCGGTCGCGGCGGTCAGCATGCCGGGCGTGCACATCCCGCACTGCACGGCGCCCGCCCGCCGGAAGGCCCGCTGCAGCGGCGCGAGACCGTCCACGCCCGGATGCTCGGCCAGCCCTTCGACGGTGACGACGGTGCGATCGGCGGCGTGCGCGGCGGGCGTCAGGCAGGCGCAGACGGCGCGGCCGTCGAGGAGGACGGTGCAGGCGCCGCAGGTGCCGCTGTTGCAGCCGACCTTGGTGCCGGTGAGGCCGAGATCGCTGCGCAGCACCTGGGCGAGCCGGCGCATGGGCGGCGCGGCAACGGCGACGATGGCACCGTTGAGGACGAAGCGGAGCTGCTCCGGTGCATCCCTCACGGCGTGCTCCCCATGGCCGAGGGCCTCATCGGAGGTCGGCCTCAAGCCGCGTCAGCGCCCGGCGGATCAGCGTCGCCGCCGCGTCGAGCCGGTAGGCCGCGGTCACCCGGATGTCGCCGCCGGGGGCGAGAAGCGCCAGGTCCTCGTCGGCGTCGAAGACGGATGCGAGCGGGGTTGTCGAAGGGTCGACGCCGATCAGCCGCCGTTCCAGGCTCGGCAGCCGCCGCGCCACCGACGAGCACGCGCCGACGGCGATCGCGGCGGCGTCGATGCGGCCGCCGGCATCGAGGCCGATCAGCGCGGCGACAGACACGATCGTCGGTGCTTGGGAGGCGCGGGCGGCGAATTTCGCATAGATCGAGCATCGCCGCGCTTCCGCCGGCAGAGGGATGACGACGGCGGTCAGCAACTCATCCGGGCGCCTCGCCGTCCGCCCTTTGCCGAGGATGAACTCGGCGATGGGAATGCACCGATTTCCGGCGGCCGTGGTCAATTCGACCGAGGCATCGAGGACAAGGAGCGGCGGGACGCCATCGGCGGTGCTGGCGGCAGAGGCGAGATTGCCGCCGATGGTGCCGGCGTTGCGGATTCTGGACGCTGCCGACGGCAGCGGCCGCTTCCTGCAACACCCGGCAGCCGGGCGGCAGGGAAGCGGCGGCGATCGCCGACCAGGTGGCGGCGGCGCCGATCCGCACGCCACTGGCTCCGACCTCGAACCGGTCGAGGCCGTCAAGACCTTTGATGTCGAGGATCCAGTCGCGCTCGGGCCGGTTGGCCGGATTCAGGTAATAGACGGTGCAGCCGGCGACCACTGTCCAGGCATCACAAGCGAGCAGACCGAGAGCCTCGCGGACGCTGCCGGGCCGGTGATAGCGGCCGGTGATCGTCGCTGCGGGCGAACGCTCGGGCGGGGCTCCATAACTCAACTCGGATATCCTTCGTACGTCGCATACCTAGCAAACGGCCGTGGATTGTCAATGAAACGGCACGCTGCGGGCTGCGCCGGTGATGGATGGCGCATCCGTCAGCGGGATTTCCCAATCGATTCGCGTTCCGTTCGGATTGGCGAGTTCCCGATTCGGTCCAATCGGTGGGACAGTTGGTTTCCGTCGAGCATCCGGGTGGGATGTTCCGGGCTTGCGCCCGTGCCGCGAATGGGAGTAGGTGCGGCGGCAGATCGACCGGTCGAACGAAGGGGAGAAAGACGGGTGAGCATCGGCATCAACACCGCGGCGGGCGAGAAGCTGAAGGCCTATGCCGATCGCATCGAACGCCTCCTCGAAGACATCGACGGCCTCAAGGACGACCTCAAGGATTTGAAGGCGCAGGCCAAGGCCGACGGCTTCAATGTGCAGGCGCTGCAGCGGCTGGTCGCCATCCGCCGCAACAAGCGACGCATGGAAACCGAGGCCGAACTCCTCAACGACCTGATGCTCTACGCGCACGCCACCGGCCTGTCGCTCGACATCGTCCTGCCGGAGATCGAATCGGCCGCGCCGATCGTCGAGCCGCGCCTATCCCCTGCCCGCGACACCGTGCCCTTCGACTGAACGGGCTCAGTTAGCGGAAGCGGGGGAAGCGGAAGCCGTCGACCTGGAAGCCCCAGACGCCGCGGCCGTTGGCCATGGCGATGCGTTCGAGCGCGTAGTACTCGAAAGGGGCATCGGGGGTGGCGACGGCGAGGCCCTGGCGGATCAGCCAGGCGGCGAGATCCTCGCCCGGCGAGAACTTCGAATAGTTGGTCCAGCACTGGGCGGTGATGGTGCCGTCGTCGAAGCGTGCGATCGGCTGGCAGCGGACGAATTTCTGGATCTTCTGATCGAGCGCCACCGCCGCCCGCGTCCCGCAGGTCGCCGGCCGGATGGTGCCCTGGCAGAACTGCGAATCGTCCGGGATATAGATGCCGAACAGATAGATCACCCGGCCGCGGACGATCAGCGAGCCGTCCTGGCGAACGACCGCGTAGCTCTCGAGGTCGGCCGTGCGCCTCCCGGGTCGCCGCGACGACGGGCGCCGCGAGCAGGACGAACAGAAGAAGCCGGGATCAGCCCGCGCATGGCGGCGGTCGCCTCGTCGGCAGGAAGACGGTTAAGATCAGAAATGGGGCCGGCAACGTCGCCGGCAAGTGCTTGACCGGCAAGTCTTTGAGGGGCCCGGAGCGTAGATGACGGAGGCGTGGAGCGGCTGGGCCTGCGTTCTGGCTGCCGGTGCTGGCGGCGCCGTTCGTCGGCAGCCTCTTGGGCGTCCTCGTCGAGCGGCTGCCGGCGGGCGAGCCGGTCGTCTTCGCCCGCTCGCGCTGCCGGGCGTGCGGGGCGACGCTCAAGGTGCGCGACCTCGTGCCGCTCGTCAGCTTTGCCCTCACCCGCGGCCGCTGCCGCATGTGCGGATCGCCGATCGGCTGGTTCGCCCCTTCGATCGAGGCAGCATCCGTCGTCGTTGCGCTGTGGGCGGCAGCGGTGGTGCCCGCGGACTGGCTGTGGCCGACCGTCGGGCTCGGCTGGACGCTTCTGGCGCTCGCCGTGACCGATGCCCGGACGCTGATCCTGCCGGACGCGCTGACCCTGCCGCTGATCCCGGCGGGGCTGCTGATGGTCGCGTTCGCCCTACCCGAGCGCCTCATCGACCATCTGATCGGTGCCGGCGCCGGCTTTGTCGTTCCGGCGGCGGTGCGCCTCCTCTACAGGCGGCTGCGCGACCGCGAGGGGCTCGGGCTCGGCGACGTCAAGTTGCTGGCGGCGGCGGGGGCGTGGGTCGGCTGGCAGGGGCTGCCGTGGCTGCTGTTGATCGCGGCGGTCGCGGCGCTTGCCGCCGTTCTGCTCGTCGCGATCGTCCGCCGGCGTCTCGACGCGGGCGCGCCGATCCCCTTCGGTCCCTTCCTTTGCCTCGCCTTCTGGCTGGTCTGGCTCTATGGCGTTCCCGCCTTCGGCTGAGCCGCCATTGGCGGCGGCGGCCGGGCGTGGCAGAATGCGCCGACGACGAAGGCAGAGCCAGAACAGCGAACATCGTAAGGATCGACGCATGGACGTGGTCGACATCGACGATCGCAGCCGGCACCAGGCCGAGATCGGCGCGGGCGAAATCGGGTCGGGCGAGATCGACGCCGCCGCGGTCGAAGACGCGCTGGTTACCCGTCTCACCGATGGTGGCCACATCGACCGCCAGGCGGTCGAGCGCGCCCGCCGCCTCGCCGCCGAGGGCGACGAGGCGCTGAGCACTATCTTCGTCAAGCTCGGCATGGTCGCCGAACGCACCCTTGCCGAGGCGTTCGCCGAGGTGTTGGCGGTGCCGCTGGTCGATGCCGAGGACTATCCGGACGAAGCCCTGCTCGGCGATCTGATCAGCCCGCGGTTCCTGAAGGAGGCGCGCATCCTGCCGATCGCGCATGACGACGCGACGGTGACGCTGGCGATGGTTCATCCGCTCGATGAATTCGCCGCCCGTGCCGTCGCCGTCGCCACCCATCGCCGTGTCCTCCGACGCGTCGCCGTGCCGGCCGACCTGGATGGCGTCTTCGAGCGTCTCTACGGCAAGGGCGACGTCGGCATCAGCCAGATCGTCGAGGGTCTGGGCGACACCCGCGCCGGCGAAACCGACGAGGACGCCGAGCGGCTGAAGGACCTGGCGAGCGAGGCGCCGGTGATCCGCCTCGTCAATCTGTTGATCACCCGCGCCGTCGAGGTGCACGCGTCCGACATCCACATCGAGCCGTTCGAGAACAAGCTGCGCGTCCGCTACCGCATCGACGGCGTCCTGCGCGAGGTCGAGACGCCGCCGGCGAGCCTGCGCGCCGCCATCGTCTCCCGCGTCAAGATCATGGCGAAGCTCAACATCGCCGAGCGGCGGCTGCCCCAGGACGGCCGCGTCAAGCTGGCGGTGCGCGGCAAGGAGGTGGATTTCCGCGTCTCCACCCTGCCGACGATGCACGGCGAGAGCGTCGTCCTCCGCATCCTCGACAAGGGCGCGGCGGTCTTCGATTTCACCGTTCTCGGCTTCGCCCCCGACACGCTCGGCCAAGTATCTCGACATCCTCGAGCGGCCGAACGGCATCCTGCTCGTCACCGGCCCGACCGGCAGCGGCAAGACGACCACCCTCTACACCTCGTTGTTGCGGCTGAACCGGGCAGATTCGAAGATCCTGACGGTCGAGGATCCGATCGAGTATCAGCTCGAAGGCGTCAACCAGGTCCAGGTCAAGCCGCAGATCGGCCTGACCTTCGCCCACGTTCTGCGCTCGATGCTGCGGCAGGATCCGGACATCATCATGATCGGCGAAATCCGCGATCTGGAGACCGCGCAGATCGCGGCGCAGGCGGCCCTGACCGGGCACCTGGTGCTGTCGACGCTGCACACCAATTCCGCCGCCGGCACCGTCACCCGGCTGCTCGACATGGGGCTCGAGGACTACCTGATCGCGTCGACCGTCAACGGCATCTCGGCGCAGCGGCTGGTGCGGACGCTCTGCGTCCACTGCCGGGTTCCGCATCCGTCGGCCGCCGCGGTCATCGCCGAGCTGCACCTCGACCGCTACGCCGATGGTCATGCGCCCGAGCTTTATCAGCCGGTCGGCTGCGCCCGGTGCACCGGCACCGGCTATCGCGGGCGCACCGGCATCGCCGAAATTCTGGTGATGAGCGACGAGGTGCGCCGGCTCACCCTGAAGCGGGCCGACGCCCAGGACATCCAGCGTCACGCCGTCGCCGCCGGCATGCGCACCTTGAACGAGGACGGGCTGCGCAAGGCGGTGCGCGGCATCACCTCGCTCGAAGAGGTGATCCGCGTCACCCGCGACGCCTGATCCGTTCACAGAATCCGCTCACACCCCGGGGCACCATGGCGCTCTTCCGCTACAAGGCGGTCACCGAGACCGGCGACGTTGTCGAGGGCGACCTCGAAGCACCGACGCAAGCGGCGGTGATCGCCCATCTGCGCAGCCTGGGACAACTGCCGATCCGCGCCGACGAGCGCCGCGGCAGCCCGCTTGCCGCCTGGTTCGGCCGCGAGCTGCGGCGGAGGGGGCGGCTCGGCCGTGCCGATCAGACGCGGCTCTTGCAGGACCTGTCGATGCTGTTGAGGGCGGGCCTGCCGATCGATCAGGCGCTGGAAACGGCGGGGGCCTACACCGAATACGCCGCCGGTCAAGGCGCTGATCAAGCGGCTGTTCGACAAGGTCAGAAGCGGCGTCTCGCTCGCCGACGCGATGGCGGCGGAAGGCGATGCCTTCGATCGCTTCGCCGTCGGCATGACCCGCGCCGGCGAGGCGAGCGGGGCGCTCGACACGGTGCTGGCGAAGACCGGCGAATTCCTCGAACGCACCCACAAGTCCATGCAGAACCTTCGCTCGGCGCTGCTCTATCCGGCAATCCTGATGACGGCGACGGTGATTTCGGTCGGCATCATCGTCACCGTCGTCATCCCCAATTTTCAGCAGATCTTCAGCGAGGCGGGATTCCCCCTGCCGCTGGCCACCCGCGTCGTCATGGGCATCGGCACCATCGCCCAGCAGTTCTGGTGGCTGCCGATTCTGGCGGTCCTCGGATTCATTCTGTGGATCGTGCGTGCCCGGCAGACGGAAGACGGGCGCCTGCGCTGGGATCGCCGGATCCTGAAGCTGCCCTTGATCGGCGATCTGTTGACCAAGGCGCAGACGGCGCGCGTCAGCTTCACCCTCGGCACGCTCCTTTCGAACGGCGTGCCGTTGCTGTCCGCGCTCGGCGTCGCCCGCGAAACTCTCGGCAACGCGGTTCTTTCGCGCGCCTTCGAAGCGGTGCAAAAGCAGGTGAAAGAGGGCAAGTCGTTCGCCCGCCCGCTCGACGAGGCGCGGGTTCTGCCGAAGCTGGCGACGCACCTGTTGCGCATCGGCGAGGAAAGCGGTCGCCTCGAGGACATGCTCTTCCGTGTCGCCGAGACCTACGAAGTGGAGGTGCAGCGGAGCGTCCAGCACCTGCTGACGCTGCTTGTTCCGGCGATCACCATCATCATGGCGCTGCTGATCTCGGGAATCATCGTCTCGATTCTGCTGCCGATGTTGAGCATCAACGAACTGGCCATGTAACCGACCTGGGGCAAACGTCGCCGCCGCGGCCGCGGGGGTCTTCGCCCGCGACGGTTGTCTTGCATTCACGGGTTCGTGTAGGTATGGCCGTGCAGCTATGACCGGCGCCGAGGTATGACATGGCCCGGTCATGAGAGGATGCATCAATAATGCCGAACCGGCACTGATGAGACCAGCAACAGGGGCCTTGCGGCCGGCGTTGGGGCGCCGACGGAGGGGATCGCTGCGTCGTTTGTCGTGTTGTTTGGTGTTGGGTGTTTCGGGGTGCATGTATCCTGGGCACGATACGACGATATCGCCGACGCTGACGGGGGAGCGGCCGATCGAGACGTCGTTTTCGACGCCGCGGCCGCAGGTGGAGACGGCGCCGGAGGTGGGCCGGCGGATGGGCGAGTTTGTGCCGGGGACGAGTGTCTTCGCCAAGCCGTCGGCGCCCGGCAGGGTGTCGGTGGAGGGGACGGCGCAAGGCCAGGTGTCGCTGAACTTTGTCGATGCGGATGTTCGCGAGGTGGTGCGGGCGGTGCTCGGCGATGCGCTGGGGGCGAGCTACGCGATCGATCCGTCGGTGCAGGGGACGGTGACGTTGCGGACGAGCCGGCCGGTGCCGCGATCGGAGCTGTTGGGGATTCTCGAGGACATTTTGGCCTTCAACAACGCCGGTCTGGTCGAGGCGGACGGCATCTACAAGGTGGTTCCGGCGGACCGGGCGATGCGCAGCGGGGTTCGGCCGTCGGCGTTGGCGCGGGGCGGGGCGCTGCCGACCGGGGCGGGGGCGGTGGTGGTGCCGTTGCGGTATGTGTCGGCGGCGGAGATGAAGGAGGTGCTGCAGCCGTTTGCCTCGCCGGGGGCGGTGGTGCGGGTGGATACGGCGCGCAATCTTCTGGTCCTGAGCGGCACGCGAGGGGAGGTCGAGCAGCTGTTGGACGTGATTTCCACCTTCGACGTCGACTGGCTGGGGGGGATGTCGTTTGCGGTGCTGCCGGTGCAGACGGCGGACCCGGAGACGGTCGTTTCGGAGCTGGAGGAGGTGTTCGGCAATCCGGAGACGGGGCCGCTGGCCGATGTCGTGCGGTTCGTGCCGATCGCCCGGCTGAGCGCGATTTTGGTGATTTCGGCGCGGCCGGTTTACCTGGAGCGGGCGAAGCAATGGATCGAGCGGCTCGATTACGGCGACGAGCAGGTGGCGCGGATCTTCGTGTATTACTGCGAGAACAGCCGGGCGTCGGATCTGGGTGAGGTGCTCAGTGAGATCTTTCAGCCCGGTGCCGCCGCCGGTCGGCGTGAGCTGGCGCCGGGGCTGACGCCGACGCAGATCGGCGGCCGCGCCCAGCGGCAGGGCGGGCGGCAGCTGCCGACCTTCGGCCGCGGCGGCGCCGGTGCCGGCCAGGGAGGCTTGGGCCAGGGGGGCTTGGGCCAGGGGGGCTTGGGCCAGGGGACGACGGGGCTGGGGACGATGGGCCAGGGCGGGCTGGGCCAGGGGGGCTTAGGCCAGGGCGGCTTGGGAGCGGCGGCGGCGACCGGCGAGGGGGAGACGGCGACCGGCCGCCAGCGCGGGGCGGCGACCGGCCTCGGCGGGCAGACGACGGCGAGGCAGCGGCAGCAGGCGGGCGCCCTTGCCAACCCGTTTGCGGCACAGGCGGAAGAGGAGGTCAACCTCGGGGTGGCGCCGATCCGCATCATCGCCGACGACGTCAAGAACGCGCTGGTCATTCTGGCGACGCCGAAGGACTTCCGGCAGGTCGAGGCGGCGCTGAAGAAGCTCGACGTGACGCCGTTGCAGGTGCTGGTCGAGGCGACGATCCTCGAGGTCGTCCTCAACGACGCGCTGCGCTACGGCGTCGAATGGTTCTTCAAGTCCGGCAACAACGAGATCGCGTTTTCGGCGCGCTCGCTGGCGGAAGGGGCGCTGACCGCGCCGGTGCTGCCGGGGTTCAGCTATTTCCTGCAGACCTCGGACATCCGGCTGATCGTCAACGCCCTCGATACGGTGACGACGGTCAACGTCTTGTCGGCGCCGCAGCTGTTCGTCCTCGACAACGAGACGGCGACGCTGCAGGTCGGCGACCAGGTGCCGATCTCGACGCAGTCGTCGCAGAGCACGATCTCGGCCGATGCGCCGATCGTCAATTCCGTCGAGTACCGGGATACCGGCGTCATCTTGGCGGTGACGCCCCGGGTCAACTCCGGCGGGCTGGTCACCCTCGATGTCGTCCAGGAGGTGAGCAACGTCGATCAGACGACGACGTCCAACATCTCGACCCTGCAGAACAGCCCGGTGATCGCGCAACGGCGGCTGGAGAGCACGGTGGCGGTGCAGTCGGGGGGGACGGTGGCGCTCGGCGGGCTGATCCGCGACTCCCAGTCGGCGTCGTCGTCGGGGCTGCCGTTCCTCTCGCGCATTCCCTTTATCGGCTGGCTGTTCGGGCAGCGGGCGGACGCCTCGGAGCGCACCGAACTTTTGGTGCTGTTGACGCCGCGCGTCGTCTCCAACACCGAGGAGGCGACGCGGCTGACCGACGAGGTGAAGCGCCGGATGACCAACCTGTTCCCGGTCGGCACCCAGCCGGGGCCGTGGAGCGAGCGCTTCCTGAAGCGCCGCCCGGCGCCGATCCCGCCCGCCGCGGCCGCTCCCGCCCCATGCCACCGCCGCCCGCCGCGCCGCCATCCGCCGCGCCGACGCCTTCCGCACCGACGACTTCCGCACCCCCCGCCCCCTTCCAAGGCGGCACCCCGGCCGACATCGGCACCATCCCGCCCGCCCCCACCTTCTCCCAACCACAACCGCCGACCAGCCTCCTCCCCCCCAACAGCCGCCCCGATGACGGCGCGGACGGGAGATGCGCCGTCTCTGGGACGCGGCGCTCTACAGCAGCTCCGGTACCGCCGTGGCCGGCGGGGTGTTGCGGCTGCGCTGCAGGCGGATCTCGCCGTCGATGATCACCATGCCGACGCCCGGAAGATCGCCGAGCGCGACGCTTTCGAGCAGCGTTTTCCCCGCCGTGTGCTGCGCCCGGTCGAGAAAGACGAGGTCGGCCGCCAGCCCTTTGGCGATCCGGCCGCGATCGAGGCCATGGACGCGGGCGGTGTTGCCGGTGGCGAAGCAGAAGGCGACCTCCGCCGGCACCTCGCCGAGGCTGGCGAGGATGGCGATCATGCGCAGGATGCCGAGCGGCTGCACGCCGGATCCGGCCGGCCCATCGGTGCCGAGGATGACGCGATCGAGCTGGCCGAGGTCCTTCGCGGTTTCGAGCGCGAGCAAGCCCGCGCGCAGGTTGCCGTTGTGGACGATCTCGATGGCGCGGCGGCAGCCCTCGCACAAGCACACGATCTGATCATCCGGCAGCGCTGTATGGCCGCCGTTGATGTGGCCGATGACGTCGGCATCGGCAGCAAGCACGACATCCTTGTCGATCAGCCCCGACCCCGGGATCGACGGCCCGCCGGTGTGGATGGTGCTGCGGATCCCGTACCGGCGCGCCCATGCGACCATCTGTTGCGCCTCGTCGGCCGCCTTGACGCTGCCGAGGCCGACCTCGCCCATCAATGTAACGCCGGCTTCGGCCAGTTCTTTGAAATCGCTCTCGACCATTCCCCGCTCGGGAACCGGGGCGCCGGCCAGCACCTTGACCCCGCCCGGACGAAATGAGGCGTAGGCGCGCTGGGCGGTGATCGCCAGCGCCTTGACCCCGATTACGTCTTTCGGCCGCCCGGGAAGATGCACCTCGCCCGCCGAGATCATCGAGGTCACCCCGCCGTTCAGCGTCGAATCGATCCAGCCGAGCTGGTTCTGACGCGGCGTCCAGTCGCCGAAGACCGGATGCACGTGGCTGTCGATCAGCCCCGGGGCGACGGTAGTGCCGCGGGTATCGATGATCTTCGCGCCTCTCGTCATCGAAGTCGGCGGCCCGGCCGACGCCGGCGATGCGGCCGTCCACGACGAAGATCGCGTCGGCATCGAGAATTGGCTGGGCAAGATCGCCCGACAGGACAAGCCCGATGTTGCGGATCAGGAGCCGGCCGGAGCCGGCGGCAGCGGCAGTGGGAGGGGGGTCGGCCATGGCGCGGGTTGCTCCTTTGCGTGGCGCATCGCCAGTCATAGAGCCGGGCGGCGGCGCCGTCGATACCGGCGCGGATCCGGCGGGGGAAGAGGAGGCACCTTGTAACCGAGTGTAACCAAACGTGAATTCCGGTTTGACGCCGGCGTTTCTATTCCATAAGCGAGCGATGCCAGCAAAGAGAAGCGCAGAATGACCACCCTCGTCAGGCCGACGCCAGGCAATCCCAGGATCGGACGTTGCCGACCACGGCGAAGCCGTCGTCGCGGTTCCGGCTGCCCGCGACCGAGCTGTTGAAGGCCTACGCCTTCGTGCGCAGCCGCATTCTCGCCGCCGAGGATCCGGCGGCCTCCCAGCGGCGCCAGTTGCTGAAGCTGGTCGGTGCGAGCGAAGGAGACGCGCTTCGGCCGCGATCACGGCTTCGCCGGCATAACGAGCGTCGCCGACTATCAGGCGCGGGTGCCGCTGCGCACCTACGCCCAGCACTGGGATGACTATTGGAAGGAGCCGTTTCCGCACCTCACCGACTGCACCTGGCCCGGCACCATCCCCTACTTCGCCGTCTCGTCGGGAACGTCGTCGGGAAAGGTCAAGCACATCCCGTGTTCGGCGGCGATGGTTAAGTCGAACAAGCGCGCGGCGATGGACATCCTCGTCCATCACATCGCCAACCGGCCGCAAACCCGCATCTTCGACGGCAAGTGCTTTCTCCTGGGTGGATCGAGCGATTTGAAGGAGCTGGCGCCCGGCATCCGCGCCGGCGACATCTCCGGCATCGCCGCCGCCGAGAAGCCGTGGTGGGTGCAGCGCTTCTATTTTCCGCCGAAGTCGCTCACCTTCATCACCGACTGGGACGAAAAGATCGAACGCCTGGCGCCCCTGGCGCTCGCCGAGGACATCCGCTTCCTCTCCGGTGCCCCCGGCTGGCTCGCCATCCTCTTCGAGAAGCTGGCGAGCCTCCGCCCCGAAACGCTCGGCCGCATCGTCGACGTGTTCCCGCACCTCGAGATAATGACCCACGGCGGCGTCAGCTTCGCCCCCTACCGCCGCCGCTTCGAGCGGCTGCTGGAGGGCAGCCGCGCCGAGATGCGCGAGGTCTACCCGGCGAGCGAGGGCTTCGTTGCCATCGCCGACCGCGGCCCGCTGATGGGCCTGCGGATGCTGACCGACAACGGCCTGTTCTACGAGTTCGTGCCGACCTCGGAGCTTGGCTCAACCAACCCGACCCGGCACTGGCTGGGGAACGTCGAAGAAGGCGTCGACTACGCCATCGCGCTCACCACCTGCGCCGGCCTGTGGAGCTACATGATCGGTGACGTGGTC
Source organism: uncultured Alphaproteobacteria bacterium (assembly GCA_963781645.1). GTDB lineage: Bacteria > Pseudomonadota > Alphaproteobacteria > Rhodospirillales > Defluviicoccaceae > Defluviicoccus. The sequence goes on from CAWAGY010000021.1 coordinate 34,406, forward strand.
CGCTTCGTCGACCGACGGCCGGCGCGCATCCAGATCACCGGCCGCACGTCCTACATGCTGTCGGCGTTCGGCGAGCACCTCACCGGTGAACTGGTGGAGACCTGCGTCCTTGCCGCCGCCGAGAGCATCGGCGCCGGTGTGCCGGAGTTCGCCGTCGGCACCGAGTTCGCCGAAGCCGGAGGCGCCCTCGGCCGCCACGCCTACGTCGTCGAGTTCGATCCGCAGGTCGCCGAAGCCGACCGCGTCACCCGCTTCGCCGAAGCGATCGACCGAGAGCTCGCCAGCCGCAACGAGGACTATGAGGAGCGGCGGGTGATCCCGACCGGCGTCCGCATGCCGGTGGTGCACGCGGTCCCGCCCGGCACCTTCGCCGCGCTGGCTGAAGAGCGTCGGCAAGTACGGCGGCCAGAACAAGGTGCCGCGGGTGATCGGTGACCAGACGGTCCTCAAGGGTCTGCTCGACTTCGCCCACCGCTCAAGCGCCGTAACCTCCCGCACCGACTGATCCCGGACCCTCGGTGCGCTGACCGCTCATCCGGGCTGGCGGCGGCGGTCGGTTGCAGCAGGGGCATCTCCTCATCCTCGCAACGTGTCCCAACATTGCCGCGCTTCCCGCGAGAGCTCGGGCGGGCGTCCACGACACGAATTAGGTCAGCCGACCAATCGTCACCGATTAAATTAATAAACATCAGTTAGTAAAAAACTCCTCGACAGCGTCAGCGGCGGCGCCTACATTCGTCGTCATGAGCACCGCCCTGCGCCGCTACGACTTCAGCGAACGCCTCGCCGACATTCTCGGCGAGTCCCGTCGCGATCTCAGGGTCCGGGTCACGCTGTTGATCTCGGGCGGCCTGATCCGGCCGGGGCCGCGCGGGCCGGGGGCACCGCCGGCGACCGCCGACTACGCCGCCGATCTGTTGATCGGGGTGATGGCGGCACCCTTGCAGGTCCACACCGTCGATGCCATCCGCTGCTATCGGGCGCTGGTGCCGACCCGGCTGGTGGCCGGTGACGGCACCTCCGGCATCGTCCTTGGCGCCGGCGGCCGGCCGCGCCTCACCCGGAACCTCACCGGGCACTCTGCCGATCCGATCGCCGCCGCGGCTGCCGGTATCGTCCGGCCGCCGTTCGGCGAGGCGGTGGCGCGGCTGCTGGCACTCGCCCGCACCGAGGCGACGCGGACGCTGATCGCCCGCGACGTCTTCGGCGTCTGGCTCTCCCGCGGCTTCCCGGTCGCCGCGATCCAGCTCGCCACCTGGACCGACACCGGCCGCAGCATCACCAGCCAGCGCTACGAACTGCCGCCGGCGACCCGCCCGCCCGCCTGGCTCGATCCCGAGCGGGGCGGCAGCGCCGATACCGGTCTCGCCCACAGCGTCTTCCTGCCGGTCGACAAATTGATCGCGATCGGCGCCCTGATAACCCCGTCCGACGACGAAAGGATGCCTCCCGTGATCGACCTCGGTCAGAAAATCGCCAGCCTTTCCAGTCTCGCCCAGCTCGCCCGCGAAACCCGCCATCGCCGGCCGTGGCAGTCGTTTCTCTCGGCGGCGGCGGCGGCGGAGGACACGGCTGCCCGCATCGACGCCCGCGACGCCGGTCTCGTCGAAGTCTTCGACTTCGGAGGCAATCCCGGCAACCTCCGCATGCTGACGCATGTTCCGGACGATCTGCCGACGGGCGCTGCGCTCGTCGTCGTCCTCCACGGCTGCACCCAGACCGCCGCCTCCTACGATCGCGGCACCGGCTGGTCGACCCTCGCCGACCGCCATGGCTTCGCCCTGCTCCTGCCCGAACAGCGACGCGCCAACAACCCGCTGCGCTGCTTCAACTGGTTTCGCGGCGAGGACCACGCCCGCGAGTCCGGCGAGGCGCGCTCCATCCGCGAGATGGTTGCCCGGATGATCGCCGACGCACGGCATCGATCCGAAGCGCGTCTACGTCACCGGGCTGTCGGCGGGCGGCGCCATGACCTCGGTCCTGCTGGCGACGTACCCCGACGTCTTCGCCGGCGGCGCGATCCTGTCGGCAGTTCCGTACAAGGCGGCGAACGGCCTGCAGGAGGCCTTCGAGGTGATCTTCCAGGGCAGGAGCCTGCCGGCCGAGGAATGGGCGGCGCGGGTGCGGGACGCCTCGCCGCATGCCGGGCCGTGGCCGCGGGTGCAGGTTTGGCACGGCGACGCCGATGCGACGGTCAAGCCGCTCAACCAGGCTGAGATCGTCAAGCAGTGGACCGCGGTGCACGGCCTAGCGCCGGCGCCCAGCGTCGAGAAGATCGTGGACGGTCACACCCATCGCATCTGGCGCGACGCCGAAGGCCACGATCTGGTCGAATCCTACACTGTCGCCGGCATGGCCCACGGCGCCGCCATCGATCCGCAGGGCCCCGAAGGATCGGCCAGCCGCAGCCGTTCATTCTCGATGCCGGCATCTCGTCAACCCGGCACATCGCCCGTTCGTGGGGGCTGACCTGAGCCGCCGCGAACCGCGTCGACCGCGGCCGCCCGGCCGGAGCGGTCGTCACCGATGATCGTCCTGCCGCCGCCGGCAGCAAACGAAACGGCCGACAGGCTGGCTGATGAGCCTGCCGGACGCCCGTCGAGCCCGACGAGATCGTGCCGCCGTCTTCGCGACGCCGCGAGGAGAGGCGGAGCGAAGGGAGCGATCGTGCGACGGGCGGCGCCGATGGTGGGGGCGGTGACAGAAGTGGGGCGCGCACGGCGGGGATCGACGTCAGCGCCATCTTGACGAAGTCGTTCGAGATCGCCGGGCTGATCCAGCCGGCCCCGGCCGACGCCCCGCGCAAGCCCTCGACGGCGCCGCTCGGCATCGACATTCCGAACATCATCGCCACGTCGTTCGAGGCGGCCGGCCTGTTCAAGCGCGCCCATGCCGATGGCTTCCCGCCCCCGGGCGGGCGGGCGCGTCACGCAGGGGACACGCGTCGGCGGCCGGCCGACGCCTCCGAGCCGCGGAAGGAGGCCGCCGATGCAGGCGTTCCCGACCGCATCGATCTGCAGATGATCCTCACCCGGTCGTTCGAGGCGAGCGGGCTCTTGAAGACGGTCGCGGGCGAACCGCCAGCGGGCGCCGCGGCTGACGGACCCGCGGCCAAGGAGCCGGACGCCGACGACCGGTCTGTGGACGATGGCGACGGCTGGCGGCTTGTCGCCGGCGGTACCGACGAAAACGAGCTGGGCGGTCCTGTTCGGCTCGGTGTCGTCGGGTAGCGGCGGCGCCGTCGGCCCGCGGATCAAGTCGGTGGCCTGCGAGCTCAGTCTGGGCGCCCGCCCGCGGCTCGCCTACGCACGGCGTCTCGACCTGCGGGCGGCGCTGAACGCGTTTACCACCGCCGCCTTTACCGTCCTCATCGACGGCGAACCGGTGGACGAGGCGGCCGCGAACGGC
>CAWAGY010000022.1:0-76816 GCA_963781645.1 uncultured Alphaproteobacteria bacterium
AATGATACCCGCGCCAGACTAACCGTTGTTCGAGGGCACGGGCGTTCCCCCTTGGATACAGAGGCAGCGCTCGTCACGTAGACCGCCGACGGTTACTTGCGCAAATCCGATGCCGATGCGGTTGCCAGTAGGCGTAATCATCTGGTGATGGCTGGCGCCCACGGATCCCTATGGCGTGGCTTTGGCGTCCGCGCCGTGGTCGTCACGACGACGCGCATGTCGGACACCGTGGCCGACGAGATCACAAAAGCCGTATTCGATAATTTCGACGATTTCCGACGCCTGCATCCTGCCTTCGAAACACTGTCGGTCGCAGACGTGGTCCATGCCAAAGGTCGCGCGCCGCAACGGCGCGCTATAATCGCGAGCGCGGATGGCCGCCGTGATCGTGCGATGTGGACTTGAAAGCGCGGCGAAAGAAGGTCGAAGCGCGATGCCGAAGCCCCGAAGTCGGCGTAGCGGCCGGCCGCGAGAGGCGGCGGTTCAACACCTCAGCTTCGATGCCGTGACCGACACGATCGTGCCCGGCCGTGTATTCGTGACTTCGACCCCCCCATCAAGCCGGCTCGCCAGCGCCTCGACGATGCTCATCCCGAGCCCGGGAGCGGTCGCTCCGCCGCCGGTATCGAGAAAACCGACCCCATCGTCGGCGACCGACAGGTGCCACCCATGCGCGTCTACCTCGTACTGGACCTCGATGTTCCCGACCTGCGCTGCCCGGAAAGGCATGCTTCACGGCGTTAATGACAAGCTCGGTGGTCATCAACCCCAGACTGACCGCTTTGGAAGACATCACCCAATCTGGGGTCTGCATGCACTTGCAGCGTCATTGGCGGCCGGGTGATTGATGTTTCGAGGCTACCGCAAAGGGCCACGAGATACCGGCGCATTTCGACTTGCTCGCCGTTGCTCGAAACCTCGAGCTGGTTCTGCAGCGTCGCCAGCGACAGGACGCGGGAATGAGCATCTTGCAGGTGCAACCGCGTTTCTCTCGACTGAACCGAGTGCGCCTTCATGAGGAGAATACTCGCGATGATCTGGAGAGTGTTGGCGATGCGATGCCGCATCTCCCGCATCTGCAGGTTCTGGCGCCGCACCAACTCGTCCTTTTCGCGCTCCGCCGCCCGCAGATCAGAAACGTCATACATGGCAAGCAGCACGCTTGCGGTTTGCACGCCGTCGCGAGCCGTCTTTGCGCGTCCAGCAGCATCACCCGGCGGCCGATGACGGGGAAAACGTGCTCGATCTCGTAAGTCGCCATCGGCGATTTGCCGGGGCCGATCTTCGCGAGCAGTTCGCGAGAGGCCCGGAACATCCCATTGCCTATTTCCGAGTTCGTAGGCGCCCGGAATCCCTCCGTCTCTTCCCTGGTCGCCTTGAAGGTCTCGTAGTACGAGCGGCTCGCAGCCCGGACGCGGAGCCGATCGTCGAGCACGATAAGGGGTTCCCGAACAGAGTTCACGATGCTTTGGGAGAAGGCGAGCGCGCTCTCGGAGTTGTCGCTGGTTCGCCTGCATGCAGAGCCCCGCCTTTCGTTCATTGCGGCCAGGTGAGAAGCCTTACACCGTCGTGCGTGACGGCCGATGTCAGTGATATTCGGCATCGGCACTGACCACCTGATTGTAGGCTATGCAGGCTTGTCGGCACTAACCTAGGTCAGTTGTGGCCGATCCGCCCCTGTCTGGCCGGCTGTCGTTGGTTTGGCGTCTGCCGGCGAGCGGCAGGATTAAGCAGGGTTTCGGTCGTTCAAGATCTCGGGGCACCAGTCAGGAACATGGCCGCGCACGGCTCAAGGATGGTTATCTATGCGGCCCTTGCGGGCAACGCCGCAATCGCCGCAACCAAGTTCGCGGCCGGCTGGTTTACCGGCAGCTCGGCAATGCTGAGCGAGGCGATCCACTCGACGGTGGACACCGGCAACCAGTTATTGCTGCTGCACGGGTTGAGAAGAGCGGCGCGGCCACCGAGCCCGGACCACCCCTTCGGCCACGGCCTGCAGCTCTATTTCTGGGCGTTCATCGTAGCCATCCTGATCTTCGGCCTCGGCGCAGGGCTGTCCATCCTCGAGGGCATCAACAGGGTGCGGCAACCCCATGTCATCGAGAACGTCTGGGTGAACTACACGGTGCTGGCGCTCGCGCTCGCCTTCGAAGGCGCCGTGTGGATCGTTGCCTTCCGTGAGTTCCGCAAAAGTAAGGGTTCGCGCCGCTGGCTCGATGCGTTCCGCAGCAGCAAAGACCCGGCGGTGTTCACGGTGCTCCTCGAAGACACCGCAGCCATGTTGGGACTGCTGACGGCGATGGCGGGCGTTGCATCGAGCCAGGCGCTCGACATGCCGGTGCTCGACGGCGTGGCTTCCATAGCAATCGGCGTGATCCTCGCCGGCACCGCCGCTTTTCTAGCCTATGAGTGCCAGAGCCTATTGACCGGCGAGGGCGTTGCGCCGGAGGTTCGCGAAAGCATTCGCCGCCTGGCGTCGGCGCAGGCCGGGGTGGTCAGGTTGAACGAGGCGCTAACGATGCACTTCGGGCCGCGTGATGTTCTCGTCGCTCTCAGCCTAGAATTCGATGACGAGCTTCCGGCCGGAAATGTCGAGGCAGTGGTGACCAAGATCGAGCGCCAGATCAAAGCGGCTCACTCGGAAGTCACGCGGGTGTTCGTGGAGGCGCAGAGCTTCGAAGCTCACCGACGCGACTTCGAGAAGCACGTCGCTCAGCCCTCCTCGCCGCCCTCTCATGCGCCGAATAGCGCGGACGTCGGAGCCGTCTCATCGGCGGGAACCGCTGAGTTGCTGCGAGGCGAACGCGTCGCGGCCGAACTGGCCGGTCGGCTTACGCCCGACGATGAATGAACCAGGCTGGCTCGTCGGTCGGCTACTTGTGAGGTTCCGGGACGAGAATGAGTGTGGCCAGCGGCGGCAGGGTCAGGTCGAGCGAGAACGGCCGACCGTGACAGGGAACCTCGGCGGCGAGGATGGCGCCGGCATTGCCGACGTTGCTGCCGCCATACAGCTGCGAATCGGTGTTCAGCCGCTCGATGTACAGACCACCACGCGGCACTCCCACCCGATAGGATTGGCGAACCGCGGGCGTGAAGTTGCAGACGACGACCGCAATGTCGCCGCGGTGACCGGCCCTTGCGGAGGAAGCAGATAATGCTCTTCTCCCAGTCCGTGGTGTCGATCCACTCGAAGCCCGCCGGTGCGCAGTCCTGCTGATGTAGGGCGATCACCTGTCGGTACAGCGAGGTTGAGGTCGCGGACGAGCCGCTGCGCAGCGGAATGCAGAGGATCGTCGAGGAGGTGCCAGTCGAGGCTCGCATCGTGGTTCCATTCCTGCTCCTGGGCAAACTCGCAGCCCATGAACAGCAGCTTCTTGCCTGGGTGCGCGTACATGAAGGCCAGGTAAGCGCGAAGGTTGGCGAACTTCTGCCAGCGGTCGCCCGACATTCTGCCGAGGAGCGAACCCTTGCCGTGCACCACCTCGTCGTGGCTGATCGGCAGGACGAAATTCTCGGCGAAGGCGTAGGTCACGCTCAAGGTGAGCTGGTCGTGATGGTACTTGCGGTAGACCGGCTCGCGGCTGATGTACGAAAGGGAGTCGTGCATCCACCCCATGTTCCACTTGTAGCCGAAGCCGAGGCCGCCCAGGTAGACGGGCCGTGAGACCATTGGCCAGGAGGTCGACTCCTCGGCTATGGTGGCGATGCCCGGAAATTGCCCGTAGAGGTGTTCGTTGACGCGCCGCAGGAAGGCGACCGCCTCCAGGTTCTCGTTGCCGCCGAACCTGTTGGTAATCCATTCTCCGGCGCGCCGGCTGTAGTCGAGGTAGAGCATCGAGGCGACGGCATCGACCCGGAGCCCGTCCAGGTGATACTCCTCAAGCCAAAACAGCGCGTTGTTCAGCAGGAAGTCGGCCACCTCGTTACGGCCGTAGTTGTAGATCAGCGTGCCCCAGTCCGCATGGCTGCCCTGACGAACATCGGCGTGTTCGTAGAGATTGGTGCCGTCGAACCAGCCGAGCCCCTGCGGGTCCTTGGGGAAGTGGCCCGGCACCCAGTCGTTGATCACGCCGATGCCGGCCTGATGGCAGCGGTCGACGAAGTTGCGGAACTCGTCCGGACGGCCGAACCGACTGGTGGGCGCGAACAGACCCAGCGGCTGATAGCCCCATGAACCATCGAATGGATGCTCCGAGATCGGCAGCACCTCGATGTGGGTGAAGCCCATGTCCTTCACGTAGGGGATGAGGGTGTCGGCGAGCTCCCAGTAAGTGAGATACCGGCGCTTGTGCTCGACGCTGCGCCGCCACGATCCCAGGTGCACCTCGTAGATGGCGACGGGAGCGTCCGTCGCCATCGCTCTGCCCCGCTTCGCGGTCCAGTCCTGGTCGCTCCAGCCGTAGCGTCCGAGGTCGTAAACGATTCCGGCGGTGCCCGGCGCCTGCTCGCAGAAAAAGGCGAACGGGTCGGCCTTCAGCGCCATCAGCCGGCCGCCCTTGGCCAGGATCTCGTACTTGTAGAGCATGCCCTCCGTGAGCCCGGGCATGAAAATCTCCCAGACGCCGCATTCCGCGCGCAGGCGCATCGGATGCCGACGCCCGTCCCAGCCGTTGAAATCGCCGACGAGGCTGACACGCACTGCATTCGGGGCCCAGACGGTGAAGCCGACGCCAGCGACATCGCCCATCGTCATCGGGTGTGCGCCCAGCTTCTCGTCCAGGCGCAGATGCCGGCCCTCCGCAATGAGGTAGACGTCCATCTCGCCCAGGATGGGCGGGAACCTGTAGGGATCCTCAACGCTGTGCTCGGTTTCGCCCGCTTCGACAAGCAGCCGATAGGGCAATCGCCCGGCCGCGGCGATGGTGCCGACGAACAGCCCATCGCGGTGAACACGCGACAGTTCGCCCACGACCTCGTTGGTTGCTGCATGCACCACGCGGACCCGATCCGCGCCTGGCAGGAAGGCCCGCACGACTACGCCGTTCTCCACGTCGTCGTGCATACCGAGGAACGAGAAGGGGTCGCCGTGGGTCGCAGTAACGATCCGCTGGACGTTATCGTCGAGTTGCTGCCGGCTCATACTCATCGTTTCTTGCCGTTCCCCAGTGTCGGCTCCGTGTCCCCCGTAACGGGATAGCTGCGGCGTTACCGCGCACCTTCTCGACGAACAGCGGGTGGCTCCCGGAGGCCGCGTCTCCAGCGTCCGCAAGATCGCGTCGGCGATCTCATCGTCGCCGATTTGCCGCGGCGCGCCAGAGGGCGGCTCATCGTAGTGGCCGTCGAGCCGAAGCCGCGCGAACCGCTCGCGCCACGAGGCCGATATGGAAGGCGGCTTCGACCGCTCTGCGAACGAAAACCCGATCTGTGAGAGATCCTGGGAGAATGGTCACCCTGCAATCTTTCGCTTGAACCCCGGGATGCGCTCGCGCGATCGATCACGAGGAAGGTATCGGTCGATCTGCCAGCCGGGCTCCCTCCCATAGCACGACGGGGATTGCGAGGTCGATCGCAACGCTGTCGAACGGGCACGGGGCCAAGCCGCGCCCGGACAATACGCTGATTCGCGCGCTGGCGCGGACCCATCGGTGGAAGCGGATGCTCGACGACGGCAAGTACCGGTCGGCCGGTGACATAGCCGAGCCTGAAGACGTTACCCGGAGCTTCGTTTGCGGGCTGATGCGGCTCACGTTCTTGGCGCCAGACATCGCCGAGGCGATCCTCGAGGACATGCCGCCGGACGGGTATGGTGCCGGAGGTGTCGACACAGCAAAAAGTAAGATGCTTGAAAAAATACCCGCTATCACCATGTATTAGTTGTTACGTGAAATAAAAATGGCATTTGCGCACTGTGAATGCCGCTTCCTGGTCCCTGACAATCTTTATTGCACGAACTTTTGAGGAGCTATGTTATGGCACAATTAAACGAAACATTCCTTGATCAAGCTATGTTCACGAAAGAACTCACAAGCAAACTCAAAGACTACAGACTGCCCGGCATCGACTTCGACGCGGTTGTGGCGAGCCAACGGAGCAACGTCGAAGCGTTGGCCAAGGCGAGCCGCGCTGCGTTCGAGGGCGCCCAGGCCGTGGCCAAACGACAGGCCGAAATCCTTCAAGAGACCATGAACCAGACTGCAAAGTCTTTCGGTACGCTTGCCGGAGCCGGCTCCCCCTCCGAGGTCGCCGCGAAGCAAGCCGAACTCGCGAAGGAAGCCGTCGAGAAGGCTGTCGGCAACATGCGCGAGCTTGCCGATATGGTCACAAAAGCGCAGCGGGGCGCCATCGACACCATGAGCGGCCGGATCTCCCAGTCCTTGGATGAGATCAAGCAAACGGCGTTGAAGATGAAGGAGCCATCCACCACGAAGAAACAGGCGACTGCGCAGGCGGCTACAACCACCGCCTGATCGCCAGGCGAATCTGTCGTCGAAGAGCGACCACTGGCTGGTCGCTCCCTGCCTCGACCGCGGCTCAGGATTTTTTCAACAAGGCGTCCGCAATGCGTATTGCGGCTTTGTAATCGGCCGGTTGAACAAGGCCGATGAACGAGGGCGGCCGGGCCCAGGCGGCGACAGCCGTCCATCGCTATCACGCGCTGAGCAAGCATCACCCGCGCCACTACGCGCCGGGGCCCCGCGCCGGCTGAACGAGGCGTTCCCCTACCTGATCCTCGATGCGCGCTATGAGAAGGTGCGCGAGGCGGGTGTCATCGCCGGCCAGGCGGTGCTGATCGCGATCGGCATCGATTGGGACGGCCGCCGCCAGGTCCTCGGTGTCGAGCTCGCCAACCGGGAGAGTCGATCGAGCTGGCGCGACTTCCTGTTGGGCCTGCGCCAGCGCGGCCTCGCCGGCGTCGAGTTCATCGTCGCCGACGATCACGCCGCCCTCAAGGCGGCGGTTCGCGAGGTGCAGCCGGAGGCCGCCTACCAGCGCTGCTACGTACATTTCTTAAGGAATGCGCTGGATTACGTGCCGCGCCCGGTGGACGATGACTGCATGCAAGAGCTGCGCTGGATCTATGACCGGCGCGATCTGGCGGAAGCCCGCGCCGACCTTGCCGGCTGGATCGGCAAGTGGCAGGCGAAGTATCCTCGCCTGGTCGCCTGGGTCGAGGAGAACATCGAGGAGACGCTCAGCTTCTACCGGCTGCCGCGCCAGCATTACAAGCACCTGAAGAGCACCAACATGCTGGAGCGGTTGAACGAGGAAATCAAACGACGCACCCACGTGGTGCGTATCTTCCCGAACGCCGAGAGCTGCCTGCGGCTGGTCCGCGCCTTGTGCGTCGAGACGCACGAGAACTGCCTCGAAGCGCACCGCTACCTGAACATGGACTACCTACGGGAGCTGAAGAAAGAGGCGCTGCGCAAAGCGGCATAAGCCACGCCCGTGGATAACGCTGTCGCGTTCCCCACAGGCGCCACCACATCCGCAAACCACGACCATCGTGCAGAACTTGACGCACATAACCGCGCACCTTTGTTAAGGAATGCGCATACCAAGCGAGCCTGTCGCTCGGGCGACCTCCTGACGTATCACATTACCCTGCGTACGCTTCGCCAGCGCGTTGATCGACGAACACAAGGGTCGTCGCAAGCAGCACGGGCCGCAGGTTAGTCTAGTGGCCGGCGGCGCCCGCCGCGCCGAAACTGGTCTGGGCGCGGACCAATTGATCGCCGTAGGCCTCGATCTCCCTCGCCGCCCGAGGGCTCTTGTCGAGCACCGAGACGATCCAGGCGGTCAGGAACGCCAACGGCATCGAGAAGATGGCCGGCTGCTCGTACGGGAACAAGGGAGCTTGATTGCCGAGCACGGTCACCCACACCGCCTTCGAGAAGATGACGATCGCGGTGGCGGTGACCAGGCCGATGAGGCCGCCCCACACCGCCCCCCGTGTCGTCAGCCCTTTCCAGTACATCGAAAGGATCAGGATCGGGAAGTTGCACGACGCCGCGATGCCGAAGGTCAACCCGACGAGAAAGGCGATATTCAGCTTCTCGAACAGGATTCCGGACAGCACCGCGAGCAGACCGAGGCCGAGCGACGACCACCGGGACACGCGGACCTCGGCGCCCCCGCTGACCTTGCCGCCCATGATCACGTTGGCGTAGAGGTCGTGGGCGATCGCCCCCGCACCGGCGAGCGCGAGGCCGGCGACGACGGCAAGGATGGTGGCGAAGGCGACCGCGGCGAGGAAGCCGAGCAGCACGTTGCCGCCGACTGCCTGTGCCAGATGCATCGCCGGCATGTTGCCGCCGCCGATCATCTTGCCGGCGATGTCACCACCTTCGAAAAACGCCGGGTTTTGGCCGACGATGACGATTGCGGCCAAGCCCATGATGCTGACGACGCAGAAGAAGAAGCCGACGCAGAAGGTGGCAACAAAGACGCTCTTCCGCGCTTGCTTGGCATCGGGGACGGTGAAGAACCGCATGAGAATGTGCGGCAGCCCGGCGGTGCCGAACATCAAGCCCAACCCCAATGACACGGCGGTCACCGGATCGGAGAGCAAGGTGCCTGGACCCATCAGCTTCATGCCGCTCTTGCTGGCGGCGACGGCTTCTTTCGCCAGCGTCTCGAAGCTGAAGCCGAACTGCGAGAACGCCAGCAGCATCACCAGGGTGCCGCCGCCGAGCAGAAGACAGGCCTTGATGATCTGCACCCAGGTGGTGGCGATCATCCCGCCGAAGGTCACGTAAATCACCATAAGGACGCCGACGAGCACCACCGCCGACCAGTAGGGCAGGCCGAACAGAAGCTTGATCAATTGGCCGGCGCCGACCATCTGCGCGGTGAGGTAGAAGATCACAACCGTCAGCGATCCGATCGCCGCCATCGTCCGCACCTGCCTCTGATCGAGGCGGTAGGAGACGATGTCGGCAAAGGTGAACTTACCGAGGTTGCGCAGACGCTCGGCCATTATGAACATGATGAACGGCCAGCACGCGTAAAACGCGATGCAGTAGATGAAGCCGTCGTAGCCGCGCGTGTAGACGAGGCTGGTCAGGCCGAGCAGGGTCGCTGCCGACATATAATCGCCGGCGATGGCCAGACCGTTCTGCGTTCCGGTGATGCCTCGGCTCGCGGTGTAGAAGTCACTCGCCGTCCTCGTCCGCTTCGACGCCCAATAGGTGATGCCGAGCGTTGCGAGAACGAAGAGCACGAACATGATGATCGCAATCGGGTTGACGGCCTGCTGCTGAGTTTCCCCGATCGCCGCGGGCGCAGCGAATGCCGGCACGACCCACGCAGCGGCCGGGATTCCGGCCGCGATGATGCCGATAAGCCGGCTCATTCCTCTGCCTCCGAGATGATTTGCAGATTGGTTGCGTCAAAATCTTTATTGGCACGATAGACGTAATAGCCCGTAAGCAACCAGAACAAGATAATGATTCCGACCCCGATCGGAACACCGATGGTCGTCGCCGATCCGTCGCTCAGCGGTATCGCCAGCAGGTGTGGTGCGAAGGCGACGGTCAGGATGAAGCCATAGAAGATGACAAGGACGATGACGGCCAAGGTCCACGAGAACCGACTGCGTTGCGCCATCACCTCGTGATACTTCGGATTGTTGCGTATCCGTCGATAGATCTCGGAAGACATTTCTTCCCCTCCCTTCGCGTTGTTGTTCCCCTCTTAGATGCGCTTCAGGAGACAGGAGAATTCTGAAGACCGTCCCGCAGCGCGGACTGTATACACCATGCGATGGGCAAATTCACCTGCCAGTTGTGCCCCAAGTCGGGGCAGATGCGGGGCTGCACCCGGCATGCTCTGCTCCCGGCGAGGAAGGGGGCTGGGAAGCGGATAACGGGGGGTTGCCGCGCCATCCTGGTCAGAGGTGCGACGCGACGAAACAGGCCAGGGGGGGCGGTTATGCTGGGCCCTGGCGGTTACATGCTGCGCCGATACTTGCCGCCCACTATGAAAAGCGCATCGCTGATCTGGCCAAGGGAGAGCACCCGAACCGCGTCGATCAGTACCTCGAAGATGTTGCCGTCGGCGACGGCCGTCTCCTTCAGTCGCTTGATCATTGCCGGCGCCTGCATCGGCATTGCGCGCACTGGAACGCCTCAAGCCGGCGCAGCTGGCTCTGCTTTTCGTCTTCGGTCGAGCGCGCCAGTTCCGGCGTCGGCAGTTCGTTCCCCTCCGGATTGACGAAGGTGTTGACGCCGATGATCGGATACGAGCCGTCGTGCTTCTTGCGCTCGTAGTACAGCGACTCGTCCTGGATCTTGCCGCGCTGATAGCCGGTCTCCATGGCCCCCAGCACCCCGCCGCGCGCCGAAATCCGTTCGAACTCGCACAGCACCGCCTCCTCGACCAGATCGGTCAGCTCCTCGATGATGAACGAGCCCTGGTTGGGATTCTCGTTCTTGGCCAGGCCCCACTCCCGGTTGATGACCATCTGAATCGCCAGTGCACGGCGGACGCTTTCCTCCGTCGGCGTGGTGATGGCTTCGTCATAGGCGTTGGTGTGCAGGCTGTTGGTGCTGTCGTAGGTGGCGATCAGCGCCTGCAACGTCGTGCGAATGTCGTTGAACGCGTACTCCTGGGCGTGCAGGGACCGGCCCGAGGTCTGGGTGTGATACTTGAGCTTCTGCGAGCGCTCGTTGGCGCCGTACTTGAACCGCATCGCCGTCGACCAGATGCGCCGGGCGACCCGGCCCATGACTGCGTACTCCGGCTCCATGCCGGCGGAAAAGAAGAACGACAGGTTGGGCGCGAAGTCGTCGATATGCATGCCGCGCGCGAGATAGGCTTCGACGTAGGTGAAGCCGTTGGCAAGGGTAAAGGCGAGCTGGCTGATCGGGTTGGCGCCGGCCTCGGCGATGTGGTAGCCGGAGATCGAGACCGAGTAGAAGTTGCGCACCTGGTGGTGGACGAAATACTCCTGGATATCGGCCATCATCTTGAGCGCGAATTCGGTCGAGAAGATGCAGGTATTCTGGCCCTGGTCCTCCTTCAGGATGTCGGCCTGAACGGTGCCGCGGACGTTCTTCATCACCCAGTCGCGGATCTTGAGGGCTTCGTCCTCGGTCGGCCGGCGACCGTTCTCCTGCTCGAACCGCTCGATCTGCTGGTCGATCGCGGCGTTGAAGAACATTGCCAGGATCGACGGGGCCGGGCCATTGATGGTCATCGATACCGACGTCTGCGGATCGCACAGATCAAAGCCGTCGTAGAGCGCCTTCAGGTCGTCAAGTGTGGCGATCGACACGCCGGAGTTGCCGACCTTGCCGTAGATGTCCGGCCGCTCGTCGGGGTCGAAGCCGTAGAGTGTGACCGAGTCGAAGGCGGTCGAGAGCCGCTTGGCGGCCATGTCTTTCGCCAGGAACTTGAACCGGCGATTGGTCCTGAACGGATCGCCCTCGCCGGCGAACATCCGGGTCGGATCCTCGCCTTCCCGTTTGAACGAGAAGACGCCGGCGGCAAACGGAAAGGCGCCGGGCACGTTCTCCTTCAGCAACCACCGCAGGGTCTCGCCGTCATCCTCGAACCGCGGCAGGGCCACTTTCGGAATGCGGGTGCCGGACAGGGACTGGCTGGCGAGCGCGGTTCGGGTCTCCTTGTCGCGCATCCGCACAACGTATTCCTCGCCCGAGTACGCGCGGACGACGGTCGGCCACATCTCCAGAAGCTTCCGGCAGCGCGGGTCAAGCGCCGCGTCCTCGTCGGCCAGCAACGCTTCGACGTCGCCGGCCGGACGGTCGGCCGCAATCAGCATATCCCTCGCCTGGCGCAGGGCCTGACGTTTGCGGGCGATCGCAACCTGGGCGCGGACGGCGGTGTGATAGCCCCGAACCGCATCGGCGATTTCCGCCAGGTAGTGGCGCCGCGCCGCAGGAACGATGCCGGCCCCGGGCTCGGCGTGCTTGACGCGGACCTCGGGAGCGTTCGTCCGCCAGCGGCCGAGGCTCTTGTCGTCGAACTGGCGGACCAGCTCGCAATACAGCGCGGTCACGCCCAAGTCGTTGAACCGTGACGACATCGTGCCGAATACCGGCATGTCGTCCACGGGGGTCGAGAACGCCGTCCGGTTGCGCTGAAGTTGCTTCGCGACATCGCGGAGCGCGTCCTGCGGCGCCCTGGCGGTCGAACTTGTTGATGGCGACGACGTCGGCGAAGTCGAGCATGTCGATCTTCTCGAGCTGCGAGGCGGCGCCGAACTCCGGCGTCATCACGTAGAGCGACATGTCGACAAACGGCACGATGCCGGCGTCGCCCTGGCCGATACCCGGCGTCTCGACGATCACGATCTGAAATCCGGCGGCCTTGCAGGCGGCGATCATGTCCTTCAGCGACGCCGGCACTTCGCTGTTCGGCGACCGGGTCGCGAGCGAACGCATGTAGACGTTGGCGACGTCGATGGCGTTCATGCGAATGCGGTCGCCGAGAAGCGCGCCGCCGGTCTTCCGCCGCGATGGGTCGATGGCGATCACCGCGATCCTAGGTTCGCCCGAATACAGTCGGAAACGGCGTACCAGTTCGTCGGTCAGCGACGACTTGCCGGCGCCGCCGGTGCCGGTTACGCCGAGCACCGGGCACCATGCCGCGGCGGTGGGCGAGTGCGTGCAACTCGTCCCGCCGCGCATCGTCGAGGACGCCGTCTTCGAGCGCGGTGATCACCCGCGCCAGGTCGCGGACGTTGCCGTCGGCAAGCGCATGGAAATCAGCCGGCAGAGTCTCCGAGAGGGAGAAGTCGCACGCCTCGATCATGTCGTCGATCATGCCCTGGAGGCCCATGCTGCCGGCCGTCCTCTGGCGTGTAGATGCGGGTGACGCCGTAGGCGTGCAACTCGGCCACCTCCTCCGGCACGATCACGCCGCCGCCGCCGCCGAACACGCGGATCTCGGCGCCGCCGCGCCCGCGCAAGCAGGTCGATCATGTACTTGAAAAATTCCATGTGCCCGCCCTGATACGAACTCAAGGCGATGCCGTGGACGTCCTCCTGCAGCGCGGCGTTGACGATCTCTTGGACCGAGCGGTTGTGCCCGAGGTGGATCACTTCGGCGCCGGCACCCTGCAGCACCCGGCGAACGATGTTGATCGCGGCGTCGTGGCCGTCGAACAGGCTTGCCGCGGTAACGAAGCGAACGGGGCCGCGCACCTTGGCCGGACCCGGCGCTTCAGCCGGGCGCGCCTCGGTCTGCCGATCCACAACGACTACGTCATCAGGCATATCCACCTCCACTGAGCCTGGCCACGCCGCCCGAGCCTCATGCCGAGGCGGCCGGCGGTGGGCCAGCCTGGCGGCCGCGCAAGTCGGCGATCAGAAGGAACTCCGTATCGAGCGCCAAAACGGTATCCGAGCCGTCGATGATGGCGCGGCTCAACGCCCTAATCCGTGGCATCACGTGCTGCGCATAGTATCGGGCGGTGGTGATCTTGGCGGTGAGGAAGGCCGCATCGCCTTCGCCGGCGGCCAGCCGCCGAGCGGCCGCCAACGCGGCGCGCGCCATCTCGTGACCTCCGGCGAGGGTGCCGAAGAGGTGCAGCACGTAGACCGACGCCGCGGCCGGCAGGCGCGGGTCGCGACGGGCGGCGTCGATCAGCCAGTCGATCACCTTGGCGGCGTCCTCGATACCGGCCTTGAGCGCCGCGCGCACCGACGACGAAGCGTCGGTGTTCGATGCGAGCGCCTCGTCGAGGCCTCGCATCGCGTCGAGCAGAGCACGCGCGCTGTTGCCTCCGTCGCGAACAATCTTGCGGAAGATCAGGTCGTTGGCCTGGATGGCGGTGGTCCCCTCGTAAATCGTGGTGATCCGGGCATCGCGGAAGTGCTGGCTGGCGCCGGTCTCCTCGATGTAGCCCATGCCGCCATGGACCTGGACGCCGATCGAGGTCAGCTCCACGGAGCGCTCGGTGCACCAGCCCTTGACCACCGGCGTCAAGAGGTCGAGGCGCGCCTTATTGTTGGCCCTCTCCTCCGCATCGGGGTGCCGGTAATAAAGATCGCTCGCCCGCGCCGCGGCGTAGGCCAGGGCCCGCATCGCCTCGATCTCGCAGCGCATCGCCATCAGGTTCCGGCGGATCGCCGGGTGATGGATGATCGGCAGCCGCTCGCCGCTTTTGGCGCCGATGGGCCGACCCTGGATGCGATCGCGCGCATAGCCCACCGCCTGTTGGTACGCGCGCTCGGAGATCCCGAGGCCCTGGATGCCGACCACCAGCCGCTCGAGGTTCATCATCACGAACATATACTCGAGGCCGCGGTTCTCCTCGCCGACGAGGTAGCCGACCGCACCGCCTTGGTCCCCGAACGACAGCACCGCGGTCGGGCTGCCGTGGATGCCGAGCTTATGCTCGATCGAGACGCACGCGACATCGTTCGGGCGGACCGGCGTGCCGTCGTTGTCCATGACGAACTTCGGCACCACGAACAGCGAAATGCCCCTGACTCCCGGCGGCGCATCCGGCGTCCGCGCCAGAACCAGATGGATGATGTTGTCGGTCAGATCGTGGTCACCGTAGGTGATGAAGATCTTCTGCCCGGAGATCGCGGTAGTGGCCGTCGACGCGTTCGGCGCGGGTGCGCACGGCACCGAGATCGGATCCCGCCTGAGGCTCGGTCAGGTTCATCGTGCCGGTCCATTCGCCCTTCACCATCTTCGGCAGGAACCGCTGCTTGAGCTCTTCCGAGCCGTTCAGGCTGATCGCCTCGATGGCGCCCTGGGTCAGCATCGGGCACAGGGCGAACGCCATGTTGGCGGCGTGAAACATCTCCTGCACCGCCGCATTGACCAGCCACGGCAGGCCCATGCCGCCCCACTCCGGATCGTTGACGGCGCCGTTCCAGCCGCCTTCGATAAAGGTGGCGTAGGCCTCCTTCCAGCCGTCGGGGGTGGTGACCCCGCCGTCGACCAGGTGCGCCCCCTCCACGTCGCCTTGCGTGTTGATCGGTGCCAGGACCTCGCCGGCCACCTTCGCCGCTTCTTCGAGGACGGCGGCAACCAGGTCAGGCGTGGCCTCCTCGAGGCCGGGAAGTGCGGCAATCTCTTCCAGACCGCACAGCTCTTCCATAACGAAACGCATATCGCGAAGCGGTGCCGTGTAGGTGATCATGGCCTACCGTCGTTCTTTCCCTCGGCGCCGCCGGGCTTGCAGCGCGTGCAGTGTTATCTCCTGCTGAGACCCGACGTGTCGATGCCGTCGGCGCTGGTCCCGTCGCTCCCCGGTGATGGGTCGCCGTTCCTCGATTCGACGATAATCCCTTTCGCCAAACGCTTCTAGCCGACGTTTCGCGCCCTCTTGAGGAGTTGACGAACCGAACGCGGCCGCAAGCGGGTGCCCGTGGGTTAGGGAAGGGCCTGTCGGAGGGCAACCGGCGATCTCAATTCGCTGCACTTGCCCCGTACTTGGCAAACGTGGCCGGCTTGACATACGCTTGCATCAGGGTCGGAAGGGGCCGTTCCCGGCAGGGATGCTTTGATCGAATGCGGAGCGGGTTCTCCTTCGATAACAATCAACGATGAGGGAGGGACGGATGACGTCCACGCAGGCCTTTCTCGACGCGCGTGATCTTCTCATTGCGCACCGCAACGACTACGAGACGGCCTACCGCGAGTTCCGCTGGCCGCAGCTCGACAGCTTCAACTGGGCTCTCGATTACTTCGACGATTACGCCCGCGGCAACGATCGGCCGGCGCTCTGGGTCGTCGGCGAGGACGGCAGCGACGCCAAGCTCAGCTTCGCCGAGGCATCAAGCCGATCGAACCGGACCGCCAATTTCCTGCGCGGCCTCGGCGTGGCGCGCGGCGACCGCATCCTCCTGATGCTCGGCAATGTTGTGGAGCTGTGGGAGGTGATGCTGGCGGCGATGAAATTGGGGGCGGTGATCATTCCGGCGTCGACGCTGCTCACGCGCGACGACCTGCTCGATCGGTTCGAACGCGGCGAGGTCCGCCACGTCGTGGTCGGCGTCGCCGATGTCGGCAAGTTCGCCGACATTGCCGGTGACTACAGCCGGATCGTCGTCGGTGGCACCGCAAACGGCTGGGCGGCGTACACCGACGCCGCCGCCGAGTCGGCCGACTTCACGCCCGATCGTCCGACCAAAACGACCGATCCGCTGTTGCTTTACTTCACCTCCGGGACGACGGCGAAGCCGAAGCTGGTCGAGCATTCCCACGAGACCTACCCGGTCGGGCATCTGTCGACGATGTACTGGATCGGGCTTCGGGAAGGCGACGTCCACTGGAACATCAGCTCGCCCGGCTGGGCCAAGCACGCCTGGAGCTGCTTCTTCGCCCCGTGGAACGCCGGGGCGACGATCTTCATCTACAATCAAAGCCGGTTCAATGCCAAGGCGGTGCTCGATGTGATCGCCCGCTGCGGGGTAACGACGCTGTGCGCGCCGCCGACGGTCTGGCGCATGCTGATCCAGGAGGACTTGGCGGCATATCCGGTGACGCTGCGCGAAGTCGTCGGCGCCGGCGAACCGCTCAATCCGGAGGTGATCGAACAGGTCGAGAAGGCGTGGGGACTGAAGCTGCGCGACGGCTACGGCCAGACCGAGACCACCTGCCAGATCGGCAATTCGCCCGGCCAGCCCCTGCAAATCGGCTCGATGGGGCGGCCGTTGCCCGGCTATAAAATCGTGCTGCTCGATCCCGACGACCGCCCGGCCGGCGAGGGGGAGATCGCGGTCCTGCTCGACCCGCGGCCGACCGGGCTGATGCTCGGCTATAAGGACGACCCGGAGAAAACCGCTCGGGTCATGGAGGGCGGCTGCTATCGGACCGGCGATGTCGCCATGCGCGACGCTGCCGGCTATATCACCTACGTCGGCCGCGCCGACGACGTGTTCAAGGCGTCCGACTACCGGATCAGCCCCTTCGAACTTGAAAGCGTGCTGATCGAACACGAAGCGGTGGCCGAGGCGGCCGTCGTGCCCAGCCCGGATCCGCTGCGGCTCGCCGTGCCGAAGGCGGTGGTGACGCTGGTTGCGGGCCATCAACCCAGCCGCGAACTAGCGGAGGACATCCTGAGGTTCGTCCGCGACCGGCTGGCCCCGTACAAGCGCATCCGCCGGATCGAGTTCGCCGAATTGCCGAAGACCATCTCCGGCAAGATCCGCCGCGTCGAGCTTCGCCATCTCGAAGACAGGCGGCGCAAAGGCGAGGAGCGGGGCGAATTCGAATTCTGGGAGGAAGATTTCCCGGACCTGAAGAAATCGGCCTAAGGGTCGTGCGGGCTCTGCATCCGCACGTCGAGGGGTGGCGAGCCTTCGCCGTCCTCAATGGCGGATGCAGACCTTGCCGAAATGCCGGCCGCTCGCGAGGTAATCCAGCGCTTGATGCAGTTCGTCGAAGGCAAACACCCGGTCGACGACCGGGTGTAGCCCGTTTTGAACCATCGCGCGCGCCATCGCCCGGAAGTCGTCGCGGTTGCCGACGGTGATTCCCTGCAGCCGGACGTGGCGGGTGACGACGAGCCCCAGCCGGGCGTCCATCGTTCCGCCGGCCAGCACGCCGATCATGCTGATCGTTCCACCGGGACGAACGGCACGGAGCGACTCGGGCAGCGTGCCCTGGCCGCCGACCTCGACGACGTGGTCGACGCCGGTGCCGGCGGTGATCTCGCGGGCGCGTTTGCCCCAAGCGGGCGTCGACCGATAGTTGATGAGCTCGTCAGCCCCCAGCGCGCGCGCCCTCTCCAGCTTTTCGTCGCTGGACGAGGTGACGATCACGAATGCACCCAGCAACTTCGCGAACTGCAGCGCGAAGAGCGAGACCCCGCCGGTCCCTTGCACCAGAACCGTATCGCCCGCCTTCAGCCGTCCCTCCGTCACCAGCGCCCGCCATGCGGTCACCCCGGCGGTCGGGATCGAAGCGGCCTCCTCGTCGCTCAGGTGAGAGCGGGCCGGGACGACGACCGCCTCGCTCAGCACCATGAACTCGGCCATGGTTCCGTCCATCTCGACGCCCAGGCTCAGCGACAGCCGCGTCTTCGTTGGGCTCGCCGGCGATCCAGCTCTGGAAGAAGAGGGGACACAGGCGATCGCCCTCTCTCACCGCGGTGACACCTTCGCCGATCGCGTCGGCGACGCCGACGCCGTCGCTGAGCATGATCAGCGGGAGGTCCTGCATGCGCGAGCCGTAACCGCGCTGCGGGACGAGAAGATCGCGGTAGTTCAGCGCCGAGGCCTTCATCCTGAGCCGCACCTCGCCGGGCCCGGGATGCGGGTCCGGCCTCTCGCCCAGCCTGACGTTTTCCCGCGACCAGCCGCCCTCCACCTGAAACACCTTCATCATGCGCTCCCTTGTCGCTATCGGTCGCGATCCGAACCGCCGGATGTCGAGACCCCACTCTGCCCCGGCGCGCGTCCGACCGAGCCGATCACGAGGATAGCGCAAAGGCGCGTCCGGTCGAGCAGGGGATCGGAACGCCGGATTTGGCGATGAGCCGCCGGCTGATTATCTTTGATGTTGAGAGGGCCGCTGCGACCGAATGACGATTCCTCAGCGCATCATCTGTCTCACCGAGGAGACCGTCGAGACCCTCTACCTGCTCGGCGAGCAGGATCGCATCGTCGGTATCAGCGGCTATGCCGTCCGCCCGCCCGAGGCGCGGCGGGAGAAACCGAAGGTTAGCGCCTTCACCTCGGCAAAGATCGACAAGATCCTCGACCTGAAGCCGGACCTGGTGCTCACATTCTCCGACTTGCAGGCCGACATCGCCGCCGATTTGATCCGTTGCGGCATCGAGGTCCATGCCTTCAACCAGCGCAACATCGACGGCATCCTCGCGATGATCCGCACGCTCGGTGCGCTGGTGGGCGCAACGGATCGGGCCGAGCGCCTCCGCGACCGGTTCCAGGCAAGATTGGACGAGGCCCGGCGCCGGAGCGCGCGGCTCGAGCGGCGACCGCGGGTGTTTTTCGAGGAGTGGGACGAGCCGCTGATCAGCGGGATCGGCTGGGTCTCGGAATTGATCGGGATCGCCGGCGGCGTCAACGTGTTCGCCGACTTGGCGGAGGGGCGCTCGGCGAAAGAACGGATCGTGACGCCGGCGCAGGTCGTCGAGCGCCGGCCCGACATCATCATCGGGTCGTGGTGCGGCAAGCGCTTCGTCCCGGCGAAAGTCCAGGAGCGGCCTGGTTTTGCCGGCATCCCGGCTGTTGTAACGGGCGATCTTCGCGAGATCAAATCGACGATGATTTTGCAACCGGGCCCGGCGGCGCTCGCCGATGGGCTCGATGCGCTCCAGGCGATCGTCGAGGGCTGGGTCCGGCGAGCGCAGGGGAAACACCCTGCGCCACGTTAAGGTCTTCGAGACCCACCGCCTTTCGCAAAGGAACGCCGGCCACAACTCAAGCGTTTACGCTGATGCGTGAGACAAAGAGGATGGGTTGAAAGGAGTCCACGTCATGCCCAAGGCAAAGTCGAAGAAACAGCAGATGGCGGCCGGAGCCGCACTTTCGGCCAAGCGCGGCGAGCGTCCGCAATCCGAGCTCAAGGGTGCATCGAAAGAGATGGCCCGATCGATGAGCGAAAAAGAGTTGAAGGACATGGCCGCCACCAAGCGGAAGAACAAGCCGGAGCGGGCTGATCAGGAATGAATAGCCCGCGTGCCCGATCGCTCGGCTTACAAAAGCGATCTCGAGATGAATCCGGCGACCGGCATGACCTCCGAATGAGGGACATCAGGGTGCGGGGGCAGGCAGATGATCTCGATGCGGGGCAGAAAGAGGCACCGGTGACGGCGTCGGACGATGAGCTCCGGTATGAGCAGCACCTTGACAAGATGCAATCCCGGCTGCCCCGCCGCGCCGCCCGGGCGGCGTCCTGGCTCCGCCGGCGCGAGATGCGTCCCTTCCGGGTGTGCGCGGCCGTCCTCCTGATGGTGGGCGGGCTGGCCGGCTTTCTTCCCGTGCTGGGCTTCTGGATGCTGCCGCTGGGGATGCTGCTTCTGGCTCAGGATGTCCCGCCGCTGCAGCGCATCAGCGTGCGGATGCTCGCCTGGATCGAGCGATGGTCGCGCCGCGCGTCCGTCGTACTCAAAAGATCGGCTATCGGCCGCCGCTTCCGCCACCTGTTCCGACAGTCGTAGCTCGGATCAACGCGCGCTCGCCACGGCCCCCGAGCGGTGGGAGCGGGAGGGCGCCCACCGTTCGAGGGTGATGAGACGTCGGTTATTTCGCCGGTTCGACGGCGGCGATCAGGGCCTCCGAGACCACCGCGGTGATGGTGTCGCCGACGTTGATGTTGCCCAGCATCTGCTGGTACTGCGGGTCCTTGACGTCGAGCGTGCGGATCTGGCCGCCGTCGGGATTGACCAGCGAAATCGTATGCGCGCCCGGATTGACGCCGACGACGAGGCCGGTGACGACAGCCTTGGCACCGATGCCGCCCGCCGGCAGTTCGCCCGGCTTCGCACGCGCTTCGGCGACCGTCATCGCGTCCTCCGGAAGCTTTGTTCCGGGAGGGGCCACCACGTAGGCGACCGAGTCGTGGTAGCTGACGACGACGACATCGCCCGGCTTCACTTGCGCTAGGTTCTGCACCTGGTCACCGGCTTTCATCGTCATCGTCTCGCCCTTCGGGCCGACGAGCGTAACCATCCGTGTCTTCAGATCGATGGACTTGACGGTCGCCTTGGCGGTGACCGTGTCGGCGTCACGCAAGCCGAACATGCCGGCGGCTTGCGCGAGCGCGGGCGGCGCCAATGGCGGAAGCAGGACCGCCCCAAAACTCAGCGCCGCGGAAACAAGCGCTGGCCCGACATAAAGCGGCCACGCCATCAGGCGACGCATCGACGCATGCATATAAAACATCTCGGTTCTCCCCTTTATTGTCCGGATGGGCGAAGAGCGGTTTTGAACAGTCTCCGCCGTGGTGCTGACTGGTTTACTGGTTCATGGTGACGACGACGGCATCGCCGCCGACGGACAGCATCAGCCCCTCGCGCTTCGCCACAAGGTGCATGACGACGCCGTTCGGGTTGCGCAACCACAGATCCCCGAAGCTGTCCGCGCCGGCCACCGCCCCGTAGCGGCCCTGGCCGTAGGCGCCAGGGAATTGCGCAACGTTATTCAGGTTATAGACCTCGCCTTTGGCATCGATCGTCGAAATGCCGATGCCGCCGACGCCGAGGCCGGCGACGGAGAACGGATAGTCCTGGCCCTGGAACTCGAGCGTGCCGGTGCCGCCGCCGGCGCTGCCGATGTAGGCGACCTGGATCTCGTCCATGTCGACGTAGCCGCTGGGCGGCATGCCCTCGAACGTCGGTGGGGGTCCGCCCGAGTCACCGGTCGCTGGAACAGGCGGCGAGCAGCGCGACGCCGACCATGGCGGCGAGAGCCCATGCAAGCGGACGGTTGTTCGCGAACTCATTAAAATGCGGTTTCATGTCATGCCTCTCCTGTTTTCCGGGTCATTCCGCCGACCATGAGAAGACCGATTTCCAGTCGTTCTTCATGCTTATCACGATCCAGCCGCGCCGCTTTGCTTCATCCATCAGATCTTGCGAGAAGGCGCCGACCTTGGTGTCCGGCAAGCCGCCCGCCGGGCCGTAAGCGTATCCTCGCTCGGCATCGTCGTGCAGCACCAGCATCATCAACCGAGCGCCGTCGCCGGCTCCCGTCCACTCCAGCATCTCGCGATCGCCGCCGGAGTTGCCGAACGCCGCCTGCGGCCGCTTGCCGATGAAGAGGTTGATGCCGATCGCCTTGCCGTCGTGGTCGTCGATGAAAAAGATCTTCGGTTCGCGCATCAATACCGGCTTGCCGTTTTCGACCTCGTACCTGGTGGCGATGCTCGATCCGACCACCTGCTCCGGCGGGACGCCGTAGATGTGCTCGCTGTAGGCGCGCACGAATTCCTGGCCGCCGCCGGTGACGATGTAGGTCCTGAAGCCGTTCGCCCGCAGGTAGTCCATGACTTCCAGCATCGGCTGGTAGACGAGCTCGGTGTACGGCCGCTGGAAGCGCGGATGCTTGGCCGTTGCCAGCCACTGCTTAACGATGGCGAGGAAATCCTCGGTGCTCATCCCGGCGTGGGTGGCGGCGATGATCTTCGCCCAGTCCCCCTCGCTGAACTTGGCCATCGCCGCGCGATCGCCGGCGAGCGCCGCCTTGAACGGCTCCGTCTTCTTCCACTCGGGGTGATTTGGCGCCAGTTCGCGGAGCCGGTCGAGGGCGAACATCGCCTGCGTATAAAGCGGGTGCTCCACCCACAGCGTGCCGTCCTGGTCGAACGTGGCGATGCGATCCTCAGGCGGGACGTAGTTGGGGCTGCTCTTATCGGTGGTCGTAGCCTTGACGAAGCCGAGGATCGCCTCCTTCGCCGGACCCTCCTTCCATGCCGGCAGCGGATCATCAAGCGCGCTGGCGTTTGAAGTGAAGAGTAGAACGCCGAGAATGCCTGCGATAACGGCCGAAGCGACAGCATGTTTCCGCATGGATTTCCCTCCCCGGATGGACCGCAATTGGCAGGAACGGCTCGCCCCGTCGCGAAACGAGGCGAACCATCGGTTCGCCTGATTAGTTGCCGCTCGGCATCGGAAGCGTGAAGCCTTCTTTCTTCAGCGCCTCCGGAGGTTCATCAAGCGCTCATACTGGCTCAGCCTAATCGGGCCGGTGTAGCTCTCGCTCTGGCTTGCGAGGCGGTGACGGCTCGCGTGCTCATGTTCTCCGCCCCTCTCTGCGATCGAATACAGCCGACGGTTAGCCGTTTCGCGCCCGGGTACTCGGGCGACGATGATCTCGACATCTTTCACCGGATCTCCTAGCGGTCTCCCCCCCTTCGGTCGAGGACTCTGGCTGTCCTTCTCAGTATTGTCCAGTATCGTATCACCCGAGCGGTAGCCGGTTGTGTCGGCTCAGCGTCAAGGCGTGAACGCGTTCGAATGTGTCCGTGCGCCTGTATCGGCGCGGCACGTCATGGTAGGGAGACGAAGGAAAACGGCATTTCGCTGCAATTCGCGAAGCGGAGGCTCGATATTCCCCGGGTGACGGAGAGATGCCGATCGACTGTCGAAAGGCGCGACGGGTCGTGACCGCACGAAGGGGCCGGGCTGGCAACCGCGGCGGCCACCGCCGGCGGATCGCCGGCGCGGCCGGCGAGAGCGGCGGCGCATGCCTTTAGTCCATCCTCGCCCGCAGCTCTTTCTCACGCGCTTCCGCAGCTATCGCTTTCTCGGGCTGCTGCTGGCTCTGCTTTTGCTCCTGATCGCTTCGCCGTTTGTCGGCAAGGACATGCCCGATCGCGCCGTTCTTGCCCTGCTGCTGGCGATTTTGCTGTTCGCCGCGGTCGGCGCCGCGACGGCGCGGCGACACGAGCGATGGATCGCAGGGACCTTGGCGGCCGCCACCGGCATTGTCATCGGCGGCGGCCTTCTGCTCGAACACCGCGTCATCTATCTGCCCGCGCTGGGGCTTTTGACGGCTTACTTCGCCTATACGATCTCCGTGGTGCTTCGCCGCATGGTGACCGCGACGCAAATCGATGCCGACATCCTCTGTGGCGCCGCCGCCATCTATCTGCTGATCGGCGTCGCCTGGGCGGTAACCTACTGGATGATATACGAACTGGACAGAGGCGCCTTCACCGCAATTCCGGCGCTGGGCACGGCCCCGTTCAAATTCCACAATTTTCTTTACTACAGTCTGAGCTGTCTGACCAGCCTCGGCATCGGTGACATTACGCCAGTTAACCACTTTGCCCAGATCTGGACGACGCTCGAAACGATCACCGGCAATCTCTACATCGCTGTACTGGTATCGAGGCTGGTCGGCCTTTATCGCTGATCGACCTGCATCGCTGATCGAAACGTCTTAGTCGATGGTGTCGAAATCGCCGTGGCGGCCGAGGCCGTCGCGGAAGCGCGCGGCGCCCTCGATGCCGTCTTTCATGAGCGCCTCGCGGCCGTTCGACCACTCCTGCATGAGGGCGTCGCGGACCGGCAGTCCGTGACCGCGGATCGCCGAGCGCCGATCGGCCCGTACACAGGTCTGCGGGAAGCGGGCGATGTTGCGGGCGATCGCTTCCGCACGGTCGCGGGCGGTCCCCGTCGGCACCACGTATTCGCACAGGCCAAGCGCCAGGCATTCGTCCGCCGGAACCTTGCGGCCGGTCAGGATGATCTCGAGTGCCCGGCCGAGGCCGACGATGCGGGGCAGCCGCACCGTGCCGCCGTCGATCAGCGGCACGCCCCAGCGCCGGCAGTAGACGCCGAAATAGGCGTCCGCCTCCATCACCCGGAAATCGCACCACAGCGCCAGTTCCATGCCGCCCGCCACCGCCGGCCCGGCGACCGCGGCGATGACCGGCTTGGCGAGTTCGAGCCTGGACGGGCCGAGCGGACCGCGGGGGATTTCGCCGCCGTTGCCGCGCGGCGCGGAAGCCGGGATGTCGAGCTCGGCGAGCGGCCGCTCGGGATCGATGGTGCTGACGAACTTCAGGTCCCAGCCGGCGCAGAAGGCGCCGCCCGCGCCCCAGAAGACGGCGACCGCCGCCTCATCGTCGGCGTCGAAGTCGAGAAAGGCGCGCGTCAGGGCGTCGGCGCTCGCCGGGTCCATGGCGTTGCGTGCCTCGGGACGATCATGGATTACCGTCCAGACCGGACCCGCCTTTTCGATGCGCACCGTCATGCCGTCCGGTCCCTCTTCGGCGTTGTCATCGTCTCCGGCCGGCGGCGGACGCCGGACAGGCCCGGAGAGCGGCCGCCAAGACCGTTGCCGGATGCTAGCGGCTCCCGCCGGCACGCGAAAGGGCAACGCGCGGCCGGCCATGAAGAGCCGGCGCTTCCCCACTTGCGTTATTTGCATCGGTCAGGTTTATTGACCGGATTGAGGGCAGGCCCCTGCGTGCGCGTATGTAGCGAGAGCGATGGAGGTTGCCAGTGAGGATCACCGAGGTTAAGTCGGCGGGAGGACCTCGCCCCGGTCTTGCCGGCTTGTCTGCAGGCGATGCGTTTCAGCTATGCGGTCGCGCGGGCGGCGGCCAGATCGGGTCTCCTGCAACTGCAATCCGGTCGGGGTTGACGATTCTCGTCGCCGAAGACGAGGCGGTCGTCGGCATGCTCCTTTACGACATGCTCACCCTCCTCGGCGTGCGTTTGGTCGGCCCCGTGGGCAGCATCACCCGCGCGCTTACCTCCTCGAGGCGGAGGCGTCGCACCTGGACGGCGCCATCCTCGACGTCAAGCTCGGGCGCGAGGACGTCTATCCGCTGGCCGACCGGCTGCGGGCGCTGAAGCTTCCGTTCATCTTCGTCACCGGCTACGGGGCGCCGGGGATACCGCGGCGGTATGCCGATGCCCCGCTCATCGAGAAGCCCTTCGACCTTGCGGATCTGGAATATTTGATCAGCCGGCACTTCCCGCAGCGCCCCCGAGGCTGAGCCCGCCCCGTCACACCCCTGAGCTGGCTCCATACGCCCCCTGCGCCCCCGGCAGGATCGCGGCTCATTTGCCCCTGGCGAGATAAGCGGCGCCGAGGGGCCGTCGTCTCGCGGTTTTTCGGCCAAACGAACGGCAGCTGCAGAATGTCCGCCTGCATCGGGTCTCCCCGACGGCTGCCGGGCGACGGTCGAGAGCAAGCCCGGCATCTCGCGGCTTCTTGAGGGCGGCGGGCGGAGGTTGTCACATGCGTGCGGACTGGCCCTCAAGGACCGGCGAGCCGGCTGGCGTGGTGGGCGATGTGGTCGCCGACGAAGCTGGCGATGAAGTAATAGCTGTGGTCGTAGCCGTCGTGCAGGCGCAGCCGCAGCGGTACGCCCGCGGCGGCGGCGGCGGCGCGGAACAGCTCCGGGCGAAGCTGCTCCGCCAAGAACTCGTCGGCGGTGCCCTGGTCGATCAGGATCTGGCGGCGCCAGCGCGGATCCGGCGACGAGATGCGCAGGCATCATAGCGCGCGCCAGCGGGCGGCATCGGCACCGAGATAGCGGCGGAAGGCGTTCTGCCCCCACGGCACCGAAGCCGGGGCGACGATCGGCGCGAACGCGGAGAGCGAGCGGTAGCGGCGGGCCGCTTGAAGGCGAGCGTAGCGCGCCGTGGCCGCCCATGGAGTGGCCGAAGATGCCCTGCGCGGCCGGGATCCGCCGGGAAGATGGCGGCGATGAGCGCCGGCAGCTCGTGGCGACGTAGGTGTCCATGCGGTAATGGCGCGCCCACGGCGCGCTCGGTGGCATCGACGTAGAAGCCGGCGCCGGAGCCGAAGTCGTAGGCCTCGTGCTCGCCCGGCAGATCGGTGCCGCGCGGGCTGGTGTCGGGCACGACGAGGATCAGTCCGTGTTCGGCCGCGTGACGCTGCGCGCCGGCCTTCTCGGTGAAGTTGGCCCATGTGCAGGTCAGCCCGGAGAGCCAGGTCAGGACCGGCAGGCGCGGCGCCCGCTTCGGCCGCGGGCGGCAGATAGATCGAGAACTCCATCGCCGTCTGCGTCGCCGCCGATGGGTGCCGCCAGACCTCCTGCCAGCCGCCGAACATCCGGTGCCGGCGGACGCGTTCGAGGCGTCAATCGGGCGTTCCCGTCAGAGCGGTCAGAAGGTGACGACGGTGCGGATCGATCGGCCGTCGTGCATCATCTCGAACGCATCGTTGATCTGATCGAGCGGTACGACGTGGGTGATCAGGTCGTCGATGTTGATCTTTCCGTCCATGTACCAGTCGACGATCTTCGGCACGTCGCGGCGCCCGCGCGCGCCGCCGAAGGCGGTGCCCCGCCAGACGCGGCCGGTGATCAGCTGGAACGGACGGGTTGCGATCTCCTCGCCGGCGCCGGCGACGCCGATGATGGTGCAGACGCCCCAGCCCTTGTGGCAGCACTCGAGCGCCTGGCGCATCAGCGCAACATTGCCGACGCATTCGAAGGCGTAGTCGGCGCCGCCGCCGGTCAGATCGACGAGGTAGGGGACCAGGTCGCCCGCGAGCTCGGCGCGGGTTGACGAAGTGGGTGACGCCGAACGTCTCGGCCATCTCGCGGCGGTCGCGGGTTGACGTCGACGCCGACGATCATGTCGGCGCCGACCATGCGCGCGCCCTGGACGACGTTGAGGCCGATGCCGCCGAGGCCGAAGACGACGACGCGCGAGCCCGGCTCGACCTTGGCGCTCCACAGGACGGCGCCGATGCCGGTGGTCACCCCGCAGCCGATGTAGCAGATCTTCTCGAACGGCGCGTCCTTGCGCACCTTGGCCAGCGCGATCTCCGGCAGCACCGTGAAGTTGGCGAAGGTCGAGCAGCCCATGTAGTGCAGCAGCGGCTTGCCGCCGATGGAAAAGCGGCTGCTGCCGTCCGGCATCAGGCCTTGTCCTTGCGTTGCCCGGATCGCCTGGCAGAGGTTGGTCTTCGGATTGAGGCAGTATTCGCACTGCCGGCATTCCGGGATGTAGAGCGGGATGACGTGATCGCCCGGGGCGACCGAGGTGACGCCTTTGCCCACGTCGACGACGACGCCGGCCCCTTCGTGGCCGAGGATGGACGGGAACAGGCCCTCCGGGTCCCGGCCGGACAAGGTGTAGGCATCGGTGTGGCAGACCCCGGTCGCCTTGATCTCGATCAGAACCTCGCCGTCCCTCGGTCCTTCCAGCCGGACGGTTTCGATGACGAGCGGCTGGCCCGCGGCATAGGCGACGGCGGCGCGCACATCCATGGCGACGGCTTTCCTCCCCTTGCTCTTGCGATCGTCAGGGATGCGATCGTGAGTTTGGACATCGGGGGCCGACCGTAGCACCGCCCGCGCGCCTCGTTAAGACCGCGGCCGTCCGGGCCCGTGCCACGAGGGTCCGCGCTGGGCGGTCCTCAGCGGGCGGCGAGGTGAACGCTTCCTTCGGCCCGCAGCCGGGCGTTGCCGCGGATCATGTGTGCGGGCACCTGCAGCGGCATACCCGTCTCGAGCCGCGCGGCGAGGTCGGAGAAATCGAGGCCGGAGACGCGGCCGATGCGGGCGAGCGAGAGCGAGGGCTGGGTGCAGAGGTCCTCGTAGAAGGTCCGCACCGCCGCCGGTCCCTCGGCGCGGACGCAGGCGCCGAGTGTCCGCTCGTAGGCATGCAGACGCCAGCCGTGGCGCAGGGCGCGGCCGAGGTAGGCAATCGTGTACGGTTGCAGTTCGCCCTGGCGGCAGTTGAGGGCGAGCCGCGAGCGCAGCACCGCCAGCGGCCGTCGGCTCAGATGGACGAGGTTGAGGTCGACGCCGTCGAGGGCACGGGCGGCGCGGACGGCATGCAGGTCGTGGGCGACATCGACGACGGCGGCGGCGCCCGAGACGTCACCGATGATTCGGTAGAGGGCCGGCATCTTGATCGCATCGGCGGCCTGGCGCAGATCGCCGAGGCGGTCGACCACCTCGCACCAGAAGGGACACGCCCGTGCCGGCGCCCCGCACGAACAGACCTTCGACGGCTTCAGTTGGCGCGCCGGGAACTTGGAGAGTTCGCCCGACGTGAAGACGGCCGGATGCTGGCCGAGGAGATAGGCGGCAATCGTCGTGCCCGAGTTCGGAAAGCCGGCAAGGAGGATGACCTTCGGTTTGGCGTGGCTCGCCTTGACGCTGCTTGCGGGCCGATGGGCGCTGCTTGCGGGGGCATTGATGTTGCGCGCGGGCCGATTGGCGTGGCGCGCGCGGGGGTGGGCGGCGGTTGCGGGCATGGTGTCCTTTATTGTTGTTGTCGCCGACGTCATATCAGGAGTCTGAGCCGGCAACGTCGCGGCCCGATGCGGCAGGATTAGGGCTGGGAGGACGGGCCCGCAGCTTTACCCGAAAAGGCGCGCCGTGGCGACGATCACGTTCACCTCCCCGCATTCGACCCAGACCGTCGTCGTTGCCGCACCCGATCCGGAGGCGCCGACGCTGCTTGCGATTGCGCGCGATCACGGGGTGCCGATCCCGTTCAACTGCACGTTCGGCGGCTGTGGCGCCTGTCTCGTTCGCGTGACGGAAAAAACGGGGGACCGGACGCCGTCCCGGCTCGGCGAGGACGAGGAATGGCTGCTCGATGCCATGGGCAAGCTGAGGCCGGAGGATACCGGATTCGCCGAGAGCGGCGGAAGGATCGAGCGCTATCGTCTCGCCTGCCAATACGTGATCCTCGGCGACGAAGACATCGTGGTCGCGTACGATGACTCCCTCGGCGGCCGTTAGCGAACGGCTCGCCTTACAAAAATCGAAGGAGGCGACCGCGGATGACACCGGATAAGCTGTTGATGGCGATGTTCGAGGCGGCGGTTGCCGCGGCTTCGGCGGGGGATGCGCTCGTGCGCTCGCTGCCGCCACCGCCCGCCGGTCGCACCCTCGTCGTCGGTGCCGGCAAGGCGGCGGCAGCGATGGCAAAGACCGTCGAGGACGCCTGGCAGGGGCCGCTTGAAGGCTTGGTGATCACTCGCTACGGCCATGGCCTGCCGACCAGGCGGATCGAGGTGGTCGAGGCGGGCCACCCGTTTCCCGACGAAGCCGGGGAGCACGCCGCCGCCCGTATGCTGGCCGCGGTCGAGGCGCTCGGCGCGGATGATCTTTTGATCTGCCTGATCTCGGGAGGCGGCTCCGCACTTCTGGCGCTGCCGGCGCCGGGTCTGAGCCTCGCCGACAAGCGCGCCGTCACTCAGGCGCTGCTGCGCTCGGGTGCCGCCATCGACGAGATCAACTGCGTGCGCAAGCATCTTTCGGCGATCAAGGGCGGCCGCCTCGCCGCCGCCGCCTGGCCGGCGCGCGTCGCGTCCTTCCTCATTTCGGACGTGCCGGGCGATGATCCATCGGTGATCGCGTCCGGGCCGACGGTCGCCGATCCGACCACCTTCGCCGATGCCAGACGCATCCTCGTCCGCTACCGCATCGCCCTGTCTCCCGCCGTCGCCCTGCATCTGGAAGCCGCCCGCGAGGAAACGCCGAAGCCGGACGATCCGCGCTTGCGGGAAAGCCGGGTCACCCTCGTCGCCACGCCGCAGTCGGCGCTGGAAGCGGCGGCCGATGTCGCCCGCGCGGCCGGGGTTGCGCCGATGATCCTCGGCAACGCCATCGAGGGCGAGGCCCGGCACGTGGCCCGTGTTCACGCCGGCATCGCTCACCAGGTGCGGCGGCACGGTCAGCCGCTGGCGCCGCCGGCGGTGCTGATCTCCGGCGGCGAGACGACAGTGACGGTGACCGGCCAGGGGCGCGGCGGGCGCAACGCCGAGTTCCTTCTGGGGCTGGCGCTGGCCCTCGACGGCGATCCCGGGATCACCGCCATCGCCTGCGACACCGACGGCATCGACGGCAGCGAGGACAACGCCGGCGCGCGCATCGGCCCCGACACGCTCGCCCGAGCGCGCGCCCATCGGGCTCGACCCGGCGGCGCTCCTCGCCGACAACGACGCCTACGGCTTCTTCGCCCAGCTGGGGGATCTGATCATGACCGGCCCGACACGCACCAACGTCAACGATTTCCGCGCCATCTTCATCGCCGCGCCGGCGTGACATCCCGGGCGGCGCAGCGGAATGTTGGGCGCAAGACCGGCCGGTTGGTTGCAATTGCGCGAGGAAGATGGTGGCATGACATCAACCGGGACCACATAACGGAAATGGGACGAAAGGCCACCGCCGGCCTTGCTGCTGGCGGGGCGCATAATCGGGTTACTCAGGAGGAATGCGATGTTCAATGCCCGTGATCTTCTCGGCAAGCTCATGAATTCCGGGATTGCAAGCTCCATGGACAGCCGGATCGGCCACGCCATGGGCCCGTCGGGTCTCGGCGGCGGCAACAGCCCGCTCGCCGACATCTTTTCGCAGATCTCCGGCGCCATGGGCCAGGGCGGCGGCCTGAGCGACATCGCCGGCCGGGCCGGAGAGATGTTCGGCCAGGCCAAGGGGGCCGTGAAGGAAGGCAATCCGCTGGCGATCGGCGGCCTTGCCGCGCTTGCCGGAGCGGCGCTCGGCGGCGGCAGGGGTGCGGTCGGCGGCGGTCTTCTGGCGCTGCTCGGAAGCCTCGCATACTCGGCTTTGAACAAAGGGGCGGGACAGGAAGGCGCGGCCGATGTGACGGTGAAGGACGCACCGCTAGGGCTGCGCGAGCCGCAATCGGCGGACGAGGAGAAGACGCTCGATCACCATGCCACCCTGATCATCCGCGCGATGATCAACGCCGCCAAGGCCGACGGGGAAATTGACCAGACCGAGCGCTCGCGGATCTTGGGCAAGCTCGACGAAACCGGAGCTACCGACGAAGAACGCCGCTTCGTCGAAGCCGAGATGCAGAAGCCGCGCGACATCGCCGCCCTTGCCACCGACGCCATCCGCAGCCCCGACGTCGCCGTGCAGGTCTATGCCGCCTCCCTTCTCGCCATCGACGTCGACACCAAGGCCGAGGAGGACTACCTCCTGCAACTGGCGGCGCAGCTCAACCTCGATGCAACGACATGCCGCCAAATCCACGACGCGCTCGGCGTCAAGCGCCCCGAAGCCGTCTGATTCACGGCGCCGACGGCGGGTCCGGCGAATCCCCGGCAAGGAAGGGAGAACCAATGCCCGAAAGCAAGACCTTTACCGACGTCGATACCGGAACGTGGGAAAGGCTGCAGGCGTTGGGCCGCGAGAAGCACGGCACCGACTTCCGGGCGGTCGACGCGACGCACGGGGAGGCGACGACGAACACGCCGTTCGGCCGCCTCGTTCTCGACTACGTGCACGATCCGGCGACGGCCACCATCACCTACACGATCGTCAGCAAGCCGCTCTTCGTCGTGAGCCCGCTTGTCTGGAGCGGCATCGAAACCGCTCTTGCCGGGTGCCGCCGGCCGGACACCGCCTGAGCCGCCGGCCGGGTGCCGCGCGCACTGCCCGGCGCCGGCGGATGTGCTATGATGCCTCAAACATGGGACCGCGGGCCGACATGAGTGCCGGCGGCGGTCGCGAAGATCGTTTTTCGGGGAGGCGGTCATGGTGAATTACCTGTTCCAATGGACGTATAAAGACCCGCAGATCAAGGCGATGGTGGACGCGACGCAGGATCGGCAGGCGGAACTGAGCAAGGCGGTGCGGGCATTCGGCGGGCGGGTGCTGCAGTTCTTTTTCGCGTTCGGCGAGGCCGACGGGGTCGCCGTCGTCGAATTTCCCGATAACGAGACGTGCCTTGCCTGTAGCCTGACCCTCAATGCCGCCGGCGCCAATGCCAGCTTCCGCACCACCGTTCTGCTGACGCCGCATGAAGCCGCCAATGCCATGCGCAGGGCGCACATGGTGACGACCGGCTATACGCCTCCGATCGGCTACGTCAGCCACGGCTGAGGCCCGGAAGGAAGTTCTTAAGCGGCCGTTCCGCCCGGCACTTTTTCCGGCTACAACGCCTGCCGATATCAACGCAGGCGATCGGCGGCAGCCGTCCCTTTTTCGCGCGAGACGCTTAGAATGAACCCGGCAGAATGAATTCGCCAGAATGAACCCGGCAGCCCGCCGCATCGAACAATTTGTCGGGGTTTCCATTCTCGTGTTGATCGCGTTCGGCTGCATCATCGTCTTGCAGCCGTTCCTGCCGGCGCTTCTGTGGGCGACGATCCTGTCGATCTCCACTTGGCCTGCCTTCCGCTGGGTGGAAGCGAAGCTGAACGGACGCACCTCGCTCGCCGCGGCGGTGATGACGCTGGTGCTCGCCATCGGCTTTCTTGTGCCGTTGACCATCCTCGGCACCAGCCTCGCCGAGAATTTCGCCAGGTTCGCAAGCCAGGTCCTCTCCGTCTTCGACCGCGGCCCGCCGCCGCCGCCGTCGTGGGTCGGCCACGTGCCCCTGATCGGCGACCGGCTGAGCGCGTTCTGGCAGTCGTACGCCGGCGACACCACGCGATTCGCCGCGATGGCCCGCGAATACGTCAACCCGGCGACGAACTGGCTGTTCGGTGTCGGCGGCAAGATCGGCCGCGGCATTCTTGATCTGACCCTGAGCGTCATCGCCGCCTTCTTCTTCTTTCGCGACGGGGCCTACGGCGCCGAACGGCTCCGCGTCCTCGTCGACAAGGTGGCGGGACCGCGCGGCCGCCACCTGCTCGATGTGGCGGAGCGGACGATGATCGGCGTCGTCTACGGCATCCTCGGCACCGCCCTGGCGCAAGGCGCGCTTGCGGCCGTCGGGCTGTGGCTGGCGGGCGTGCCCG
Source organism: uncultured Alphaproteobacteria bacterium (assembly GCA_963781645.1). Taxonomy (GTDB): domain Bacteria; phylum Pseudomonadota; class Alphaproteobacteria; order Rhodospirillales; family Defluviicoccaceae; genus Defluviicoccus. The sequence continues at coordinate 33,057 of CAWAGY010000022.1, forward strand.
GTGCCCTGTTCCTCGGCCTGCTCACGACGCTCCTTTCGTTTATCCCCTTCGGGCCACCGGCGGTCTGGCTGCCGGCGACGATCTACCTGTTCTCGATCGACCGGATCGAGTGGGGGATCTTTATGGGGCTATGGGGGTTTTTCGTCATTTCCACCGTCGACAACATTATCCGCCCGTACTTCATCAGTCTCGGCAGTGCCTTACCGCTCTTGCTTGTTTATCTGGGCGTGCTCGGCGGAATCGTCGCCTTCGGCTTCCTCGGCCTGTTCATCGGCCCGACCCTGCTCGCCGTCGCCTATACGATCATCCGCGAATGGACACATTCCCGGGCGTTCGAGGCGATCGAAAACAAGGGCGCCGACATCTGAGCTTCCGCGCGGACGACGGCCGCGGTATTGCAAGGAATTGTTCGGCAACCGGCGAGCGCCTTTCCAGCGATGGAGAATCTCGACAGCGCGACGATTATCCTCGCGGCGGCGGTTGTAACCGTGCCGATCGCCCGGCGGCTCGGCCTCGGCGCGCTCCTGGGATTCCTCGTCGCCGGTGCTGCCATCGGCCCGCGGGCGCTCGGTCTGGTCACAGACGTCGATGCCATACTGCACTTCGCCGAGCTCGGCGTCGTCCTTCTCTTGTTCGTCATCGGCCTGGAACTGCAGCCGAGCCGGCTGTGGACGATGCGCAAGCCGATCGCCGCCTTCGGCTTCATGCAGCTGTTCATCACCGGCGGCGCGCTGGCCGTCGTCGGCCGGCTCATCGGCCTCGATGTCGCATCGGCGGCGGTGGTCGGGCTCGCGCTCTCTTTGTCGTCCACCGCGTTCGCTCTACAGACGCTGGCCGAACGCGGCGAACTGACCACCCGCCACGGCCGCTCCGCCTTCGCCATCCTGCTGTTCCAGGATATCGCGGCGATCCCGCTGTTGGCCGCCATCCCCGTCTTTGCCGGCGTCGGAGCCGGCCTGTTCGACGCCGGGGGGCTCCTTGCCGCGGCCGAGACCGTCGGAATCCTCGTCGCCGTCGCCGTCGTCGGCAAGTATCTGCTCCGCTACGGGCTGCGCATCGTCGCCGCGACCCGGGTGCAGGAGGTGTTCACCGCGGCGTCGCTCCTGACCGTCGTCGGCACCGCCGGGCTGATGGCGCAGCTCGGCATCTCGGCGGCGCTGGGCTCGTTCGTGGCCGGGGTGCTGCTCGCCGATTCCGAATTCCGCCACGAGCTTGAGGCCGACCTCGAACCGTTCAAGGGCCTTTTGCTCGGCCTGTTCTTCATGGCCGTCGGCATGTCGCTCGACCTCGGGCTGCTGCTACAAGAACCGCTTCGGCTGATCGTGCTTGTCGCCGGCCTGCTCCTCGTCAAGGGCGTGATCCTCTACGGCCTCGGCCGGGCCAATGGCCTGGATGCGCGGTCGTCGCGATCGCTGGCGGTGGCGCTGGGCGAAGGCGGCGAGTTTGCCTTCGTCATCTTCGGTGCCGCCGCCACCTACGGCCTTCTCGGTCACGGCTTCGCCGACCGGCTGATCGCGGTCGTCACCCTGTCGATGGCGGCGACGCCGCTCCTCTTCGCCCTCAATACGCGGCTGACGGAACGGCTAAAAACCGTCACCGCGAAGCCCTACGACCAGCTTCCGGGCGACGAAAGCCAGGTGATCATTGCCGGATTCGGCCGCTTCGGGCAGATCGTCGGTCGCGTCCTCGGTGCCAAGGGGATCCGCTTTACCGCCCTCGAGCGCTCGCCCGAACAGGTGGATTTCGTCCGCCAGTACGGCGCCGAGGTCTACTACGGCGACGCCTCCCGGCTCGATCTCCTCAACGCGGCAAAGGCGGACAGAGCCGAAATCTTCGTCCTCGCCATCGACGACGTGGAGGCTTCCCTGCGCACGGCGGAAATGGTGCTCAAGCATTTTCCCCATCTGAAGATGTTTGCGCGCGCCCGCAACCGTGCCCATGCCTACCGGCTGATGGAACTCGGCATCTCCGTCGTCTGGCGGGAGACCTTCCTCTCGAGCCTCGACATGACGAGGCACGTGCTCGAGGGCCTGGGATTGCCGGACTACGAGGCGGAGCGGATGACCGAGAGCTTCCGCGCCCATGACGAACAGCGCCTCTATGCTCACTTCGGTGCGCACCAGGACGAAAAGCGCATGCAGGCGCTGGCGAAGAAGGCCGCCGAAGAGCTGCGCGATCTGTTCGCCGAGGACGCCGAGCAAAGAGAGGGCAGAAGCCAGAGAGGCGCGAAAAAATAATCCGGGCACACGTCAGCGCAGCCGGCGCAGCGGCCGCAGACGAGAGGTCGCCGCGCGTGCCGTCGCCAGCGAGAAATCGTCGGCCGTCATCACGTTCCAGCTGCCGGCGACGCGGCGCGGCTGTACCGGAGGCGGAACCTTCGTGCCGGCGAGCAAGGCGGTGAAGGCATCGGCCGGCATCGGCGGCCCGAAGTAGTAGCCCTGCGCCGCCTGACAGCCCTCCCGGCGGAGGAACGCCACCTGCTCCTCCGTTTCCACCCCCTCCGCCATTACCTCGAGCCCGAGGCTGCGGCCGAGCGCGATCATCGCCCGCACGATCAGCTCGGCGTCCCGGCTGCGCCCGAGGTTGGAGACAAAGCAGCGATCGATCTTCACCCGGTTCACCGGCAGCCCCTGCAGCCGGCCGAGACTGGAATAGCCGGTTCCGAAATCGTCGATGGAAACGGTAACTCCCATGCGCTGCAGCCGGCGCAGGCCTTCGATGCAGTCGTTCGCTTCCGACGGCAGGAAGACCTGCTCGGTCACCTCGAGTTCGAGCCAGCTCAGATCGCAGCCGAACCGGTCGGCGAGCTCTTCGACGGCGGCGGCAAGATCGCTCCGCCGCCACTGGGCGAGCGACACGTTGACCGCGGTGAGGATGGGGGGCAGACCGCGCCGGCGCCACTCGCAGGCCCGCTCGCAGGCCCGCTCGATGACCCATTTGCCGAGAGGGACGAGCAGTCCGGAGGCTTCGGCAACGGGGATGAACTCGTCCGGCATCAAAAGGCCACGCGTCGGATGCTGCCAGCGCACCAGGGCCTCGACGCCGACGATGCGATCGCTGCGCGAGATCGTACTGCGGCTGGAAGTGCAGACGCAACTCGGAGCGTTCGAGGGCGTGCCGCAGATCATGCTCGATCCGTTTCCGCGTATCCACCTGTGCCGCCATCTGCGCGGCGAAGAACTGGTAGGTATTCCTGCCGTCGGTCTTCGCCCGGTAGAGCGCGAGGTCGGCGTTGCGCAGGAGGGTGTCGGCGTCGGCCCCGTCCGCCGGGCAGACGGTGATCCCGATGCTGGCGCCGACGGCGATCTCGTGGCCTTCGATGAGGAAGGGCGGGGCGAGTTGCTCAATGATCTTGCGCGCCACCGACGCGGCATCTTCCGGGCCGCGCAAAGGTGCGACGATCAGGGCGAACTCGTCGCCGCCCAGCCGGGCCGGCGCATCGGCGTCGCGAACACAGTCCCGAAGCCGTGTCGCCACCGCCGCAAGCAGGCGGTCGCCGATCGGATGGCCAAGGGTGTCGTTCACATCCTTGAACTGATCGAGGTCGAGAAGCAGAAGCGCCAGCGGCTGGTGCGAACGGCGCGCGCTCGAAAGTTCGCGCTGCAGCCGTTCGAGGAACAGCGCCCGGTTGGGCAGGCCGGTCAAAATGTCCTCGAAGGCCAGCCGCTGGATGTCCTCTTCCGTTCGCTTGCGGTCGATGGCCGCCGCAATCATCGTCGCGATCGACTGCAGGAAGCTGATGTCGTCCACCGAGAACCGGTTCGGCTCGCGGGCGGTGGCCTGGAGAACGCCGAAGGGCCGATCGCGGCCCGGAATGACGACGGCCGCGAGGCTGCGGGCACCTTCATCGTCGAGCACCAAGGGCACCTTGAACCGCGTTTCGCGGGAGAGATCGGCCGAGACGACGGGAGCACGCTGCTCGACGGCAAAACCAGCCGGAGACCCCCGTTCGTCGGCGACACTGTGGCAGCCGGCCGGCCGCTCGGGCCCGGCGATGGCAGGTCGCGGAACGAGAATGCAGCGATCGGGACGATGCTCCAGGATCGCGGCATCGACCGTCCGCAATCGTTCGCCGACGATCCGCTCGGCGTCGCCGAACAGCGCATCGAGATCGACGCCGGACAGCGCCCGCTCGCCGAATGCAGCCACCGCCTCTTGCCGATCGGCATAATCGGCGAGCGCCGCCTCGGCGCGTCGGCGCTGGGCAATGTCATGGAAGAGCCGGGTATTCAGTTCCTTCAGCTGTTTCGTTCGCGCGTCGACCCGCCGCTCGAGCGACTGCACGAGATCGGCGTTCTCGAAGCGCAGCGTCAGCGATTCCGCCAGCCACCGATTCGCCCGGCGGGCAAGGATGATCAGCGCCACGAAATACATCAGACACGCGGCAGCCATCAGCAGATGATGGTCGCCGTCGGTGGCGGCGAGGCGGAACGCGAACGGCAGGATGGCGGGCACGAGGTACGCGTAGAACGCGCGCAACTCAGAGGAGAGGGCGGTGACGGCGCCGGCACCCATGCCGCCGAGCACAAAGCTCAACAGAATGCGATGCGCTTCGTCGGCCGATGCATAGAAGCAAAAGCCGGCAGCCCCCCAGAGCAGGCCGCTCGCCGCAGAGCCGACGACCGCCATCGCCTCCCACCGTTGGATGGATTCGGCTGTCACGCCTCGCGTTCGGTGGCGGTACCACCCGATGGCGCGGGCGGCGATCATCGTCAGCATCAGCCCGTACCATGCGAAGACGCCCTCGGCCGGTATCGAGCCCGCGAAGACGAGGGCGATCAGCGTCGCATTGACGGCGTTGGTGGCGAGAACGGTCGGCGTGCCCGCGCAGAGCAGTCGCAAACGCTCGCGACGCATCTCCAACCGGTGGCCCCCCGCCACGGGTTCGCGAACGACGGGCTCGCGAGGCGCGTGCCGGATGCCCCCCTTCATGGTCATTTTGCCCACGGTTGCGACGTGCAAGAGCGACAGCATCGACGCGACGCAACGGCGTGCGCGCCGCTTGTCATCCGACTTTAGCCCAAACTGGGTTAGTTCCCTACGGGGAATCCCCGCTTGGACCGTTTTTGCCCCATTAAATTCGGCGGGCGGGGGCTAATCCCGGCTTCCACAACGATATTTTTACTGAAGAATATTTCGGATGCGGCCGATTGCAGGCATTATTTCGCAGCCCCAGCCGCCCGTCGGCTGTGGGCGTCTAGGCCCGCGCCCCGTGGCAGTGTTTGTATTTCTTGCCGGAACCGCAGGGGCAGGGGGCGTTGCGGGCGACACGGCCCCAGGTCGTGGGGTCGCGCGGGTCGACCAGCCCCGCTGTCTGGCGTGAACGAACCGGCGCCGCGGTCGCGACATCCCCGCTCTGCGGACCCTCGTCGAAGGTCATCTCGCCGACGGTGCCGACAAAGGCGGGGTCCTGCCTGGTCTCGTGCATCTCGCGCGGCGGCGGCGGCAGGAACGAGTCCTCGGCGGGCGGCTCGGCCGCCCGCACCTCGAGATGCGCGAGCACCTGCGTCACCCGCTCGCGCAGCCGGTCCAACAGGCTCTGGAACAGCCCGAAGGCCTCCCGCTTGTACTCGTTTAGCGGATCGCGCTGGCCGTAGGCGCGGAGCCCGATGCCCTGACGCAGGTGGTCGAGGGTTAAAAGGTGTTCCTTCCAGATCTGATCGAGGATTTGCAGAAGCAGGCTCTTCTCGATCATCCGCATGACGTCGGACCCGTAGCTCGCCGCCTTTTCGGCCATCCGCCGGTCGGTGACATCGACGAGGCGATGGCGGATCTCCTCGTCGGCGATACCCTCTTCCTTCGCCCAATCGACGATCGGCAGGTCGAGCGCGAATGTGCGCAACACTTCGTCATGCAGGCCGGCCGAGTTCCACTGCTCGGGATAGGCGTTCGGCGGGATGTGGCGGGTGACGAGAGCATCGACGACGGAATGGCGCATCTCGCTGACCGTCGCCGAGACGTCTTCGACGTGCATCAGCTCGCGGCGCTGCTCGTAGATCACCTTGCGCTGATCGTTCATTACGTCGTCATACTTGAGCAGGTTCTTGCGGATCTCGAAGTTGCGCGCCTCCACCTTCTGCTGCGCCTTCTCCAGCGCCTTGTTCACCCACGGATGGATGATCGCCTCGCCCTCTTGCAGGCCGAGGCGCTGCAGCATGCCGTCGATGCGGTTCGAGCCGAAGATCCGCATCAGGTCGTCTTCGAGCGACAGGTAGAACTTCGATGCGCCGGGATCGCCCTGGCGGCCGGAGCGGCCGCGGAGCTGGTTGTCGATGCGGCGGCTTTCGTGCCGCTCGGTGCCGATGATCATCAGGCCGCCCGCCGCCAGCACGCGTTCCCGATCGGCCGCCACCTCCTCACGGATGCGCGCCCGGCCGCTCTCGTCGTCCGGATCGTTCAGCTCGTTGCGCATCCGCATGTCGGCGTTGCCGCCGAGCTGGATGTCGGTGCCGCGACCGGCCATGTTGGTGGCGATGGTGACGGTCCCGCTGACGCCGGCCTGGGCGACGATCACCGCCTCGCGCTCGTGGTAGCGGGCGTTCAGGACGTTGTGGCGGACCTTCTTCTTTTTTAACAGCGCCGAGATGTGCTCGGACTTCTCGATGGAGACGGTGCCGACGAGCACCGGCTGGCCGCGCTGCTGGCAGTCCTCGATCTGCTCGATGATCGCATCGTACTTCTCGCCGGCCGTGCGGTAGACCTCGTCGTCGGAATCGATGCGGATGCAAGGAACGTTGGTCGGGATATCGACCACGTCGAGCTTGTAGATCTCCCGAACTCGGCCGCCTCGGTCATCGCCGTACCGGTCATGCCGGCCAGTTTAGGATAGAGGCGGAAGTAGTTCTGGAAGGTGATCGAGGCGAGCGTCTGGTTTTCCTGCTGGACGGTGACCGTCTCCTTCGCTTCCAGCGCCTGGTGCAGGCCCTCGGAATAGCGGCGGCCCTCCATCATCCGGCCGGTGAATTCGTCGATGATGACGATCTTGTCGTCCTTGACGATGTAATCGACGTCGCGGGTGAACAGCTTGTGGGCGCGGAGAGCCTGATTGCCGTGATGGACGAGGGAGACGTTGGCGATGTCGTAGAGGGTGCCGGCGGTGAGCAGGCCGTCCTCGCGCAGCAGCACTTCCATCTTCTCGTTGCCGGACTCGGTCAAGGTGACGACGCGCGCCTTCTCGTCCTTCTCGAAATCCTCGTCGCCGAGATGGGGGATCAGCCGGTTGATGCGGATGTAGAGCTCGGAGGAATCCTCGGCCGGTCCGGAGATGATGAGAGGCGTCCGCGCCTCGTCGACGAGGATCGAATCGACTTCGTCGACGATGGCAAAGTTGAACGGCCGCTGTACCATGTCGTCGAGCCGGAACTTCATGTTGTCGCGCAGGTAGTCGAAGCCGAACTCGTTATTGGTGCCGTAGGTGACGTCGGCGGCGTAGGCGCGCCGGCGCTCGTCGTCGGACAGCCCGTGGACGATGCAGCCGACGCTGAGGCCGAGGAACCGGTAGATGGCGCCCATCCACTCGGAATTGCGGTGCGCCAGGTAGTCGTTGACGGTGACGACGTGGACGCCCTTGCCTTCGATGGCGTTGAGATAGACGGCGAGGGTGGCGACCAGCGTCTTGCCTTCGCCCGTCTTCATCTCGGCGATCATGCCGCGATGAAGGACCATGCCGCCCTTCAGCTGGACATCGAAATGGCGCTGGCCGAGGGTGCGCTTCGCCGCTTCCCGCACGGTCGCAAAGGCATCGACCAGAAGATCGTCGAGGCTCTCGCCCGCCGCCAGGCGGTCGCGGAAGATGGCGGTGCGCGCCCGCAGTTCGTCGTCGCCCAGTCCCGTCAGATCGGGTTCGACGGCATTGATGGCGGCGACGGTCGTGTTCAGCGTTTTCAGAAAGCGCTCGTTGGCGGTTCCGAACAACCGCTTGGCGATGGCTCCGAACATGGATGATCCTTCGAAGAGCCCGGCGCGGTACGCGCCGACGGCGGCGCAATCGCGCCTGCCCCGTGCGTTGACATAAAGAGCGAGCTTTGCCCTGTCAATGCACGCGGCCTCATCGGTCTGAGGCGCCCGCCGGCCGCCCTTGCCCCCGGCCGCCGGCTGTGCATCATGCCGGAATTCGTCCCTCTCGTCAGCCCGCAGCCGACCGTCATGACCGCCCTTTCGTCGCCGTCGCCGCCCCATGTCTCACCTTTTGCGCCGGCCCGGTTTCCGGAGTTGCCGGTCATCGCCGGGGTCCGTCTTGGCGCTGCCGCCGCCGGCATCCGCTATCGCGGTCGCAACGATCTGCTTCTCGCCGCGTTCGGCGGCGCAACCACGGTCGCCGGTTCCTTCACCCGTTCGCAGACGGCGGCGGCGCCGGTGCTCTGGTGCCGCGAGGTGCTCCCGCAGGGCGCGGCCCACGCGCTCGTCGTCAACGCGGGCAACGCCAACGCCTTTACCGGCCGGCCGGGCGAGGCCGCCGTACGACAGACGGTCGACGGTGCCGGTCGGCTGTTCGGCTGTCCGCCGGACCAGGTGTTCGTCGCCTCGACCGGGGTGATCGGCGAGGTGCTGCCGGCCGACCGGCTCGTTGCCGCGCTGCCGCTGGCCGCCGCCCGGCTGGGTACGGACGGCTGGGAGACGGCGGCGCGCGCCATCGCCACCACCGATACCTTCCCGAAAGGGGCGGGAGCGGTGTGCGAGATCGCCGGCCGCACGGTCGCGCTCGCCGGCATCGCCAAGGGCTCCGGCATGATCGCGCCCGACATGGCGACCATGCTTGCCTTTCTGTTCACCGATGCCGCCATCGCCGCGCCGTGTTTGCAAGCGCTGCTGGAGGATGCGGTCGGCTGCTCGTTCAACTGCATCTCCGTCGACGGCGATACCTCGACCAACGACACGGTGCTTTTATTTGCCACCGGCGCCGCCGGACATCCGCCGATTGCGGATCCGGCCGACGCCGCCCTCGATCCGTTCCGCGACGCCCTCGATAAGGTCTGCCGGGGCCTCGCGCGGCAGGTCGTCGAGGACGGGGAGGGGGTCACGAAATTCGTGACGATCCGCATCACCGGCGCCGATGATCAGGCCGCCGCCCGCAGCATCGCCCTTGCCGTCGCCAACTCGCCCTTGGTCAAGACGGCGATCGCCGGCGCCGACGCCAACTGGGGGCGCATCGTCATGGCGGTCGGCAAGGCCGGCCCGCGCATCGACCGCGACCGCCTTGCCATCCGCATCGGCGGCGTCCTCATCACCCAGGATGGCGGCCCGTTGGCCCACTACGACGAAGCGCCGGTTGCGGCACACATGCAGGGCCGGCAGATCGACATCGACATCGACGTCGGCGTCGGCGGGGGCGAGGCGACGGTCTGGACCGGCGATCTCACCCATCGCTATATCGAGATCAATGCCGATTACCGGTCCTGAGCCCGGCTGCCTCGGCCTCGCGACACCGCCGCGGCCGGCGCTGCCGATCCTCCTCGTCGCCGCGGTTGCCCTCGTCGATATCGATGGCCGCGTGCTCCTCGCCCGCCGGCCGGAGGGGCGGCCGCTTGCGGGATTGTGGGAGTTTCCGGGCGGCAAGCTCGGCGCGGGCGAGACGCCGGAGGCGGCGGTGGTCCGGGAACTGCGCGAGGAACTGGCGATCGACATCACCGAAAGCTGCCTCGCGCCGTTTACCTTTGCCAGCCATGCGTATGCGGACTTCCATCTCCTGATGCCGCTCTATCTGTGCCGGGTCTGGAACGGGACGCCGGCACCGCTCGAAGGACAAGAGCTCGCCTGGGTGCGGCCGCTGGCGATGCGCAGCCTATGCGATGCCGCCGGCCGACGCGCCGCTGATCGCCATGCTCCGCGACTTTCTGTGAGGCCGCCCATCGCATAGCCGCCTCGGGATGACAGGAGAGGCGGTGTGGACAGGAGAAAACGCATGAACATTCTCGTACTCGGCGCCGGGGCCGTCGGCGGCTATTTCGGCGGGCGGCTGGCGGAAGCCGGCGCCGATGTCACCTTCCTCGTCCGTCCCGGCCGGGCCGCACAGCTCGCCGGCGCCGGTCTCGTCGTCGACAGCCCGGCGGGCGACATCCGGGGGCCTGTGCCGACCGTCGGCGCCGATGCGGTCACACCTTCGTTCGAGGTCGTCATCCTCACCTGCAAGGCCTACGATCTGGATGCGGCGATCGACGCCATCCGCCCGGCGATGGGCCCGGCGACCGTCGTCCTGCCGCTATTGAACGGCCTCAGCCATCTGGACCGGCTGGATGCGGCGTTGGGGGCCGATCACGTCCTCGGCGGCCTCGCCCAGATCACCGCCACCCTGACCGCGGACGGGGTGATCCGCCACCTCTCGCCCATGCACCGCCTCGTCTTCGGGGCCCGCACCGCGGCGCAGGAGGACGTCTGCCGCAGGCTCGGCGAGATCATGGAAAAGGCCCGCTTCGACGGGGTGATGAGCGAGCGCATCCTGCAGGACATGTGGGAGAAGTGGGTGCTGATCGCGACGCTCGCCGGCGCCACCTGCCTGATGCGGGGCGCGCTCTGCGACATTCTCGCCGCGCCGTCGGGGGAGGCGCTGATCGTCGCGATCCAGGGCGAGGCGGCGCTGATCGCCGACGCCTGCGGCGTCCCCGTCCGCGACAAGGCGATGGAGGCGACGCGGCGGGCGCTGACCGACAAGGCATCGACGATGGCGGCGTCGATGATGCGCGACCTCGAGGCGCATCGTCCGACCGAAGCCGACCACGTCTTCGGCGATCTGCTCGCCCGCGGCAACGCCCACGGGGTGGCGGCGCCGCTCCTCGATCTCGTCTTTCTGCACTTGCAAACCTACGCCAACCGGCAGGCGCGCGAGGCCGCCGCCTGATGCCATCCGCGCCCCCGGAAGTGACCGCCGCCGTCATCATCATCGGCAACGAGGTGCTGTCCGGGCGCACCCGCGACCAGAACCTGCCGTTTCTCGCCGAAGCCCTGAACGCGGTCGGCATCCGCGTCCGCGAGGCGCGCATCGTCGCCGACGACGAGGACGCGATCGTAGCATCCGTCAACGCCTGTCGGAGCGGCCTTCGATTACGTCTTCACCACCGGCGGCATCGGCCCGACGCACGATGACATCACGTCCGCCGCCATCGCCAAGGCGTTCGGCGTCGCGCTGGTGCGCCATCCGGAGGCGGAAGCGAGGCTGCTCCGCCACTATCGCCCCGACGAGGTCAACGCCGCCCGGCTGAAGATGGCGGACGTGCCGGAAGGCGCGGCGCTGATCGATAATCCGGTGAGCGCGGCGCCGGGGATGCAGATCGAGAACGTCTTCGTGCTGCCGGGGGTGCCGGCGATCATGCGGGCGATGTTCGATGGGCTGCGTCATCGCCTGAAGGGCGGCGAGCCGATGCGCGCGCGCACCCTTTCCGCCTTCACCACCGAGGGGCGGGTGGCGGCGCCGCTGGCGGCGGTGCAGGCGGCGCATGCGGATGTGGAGATCGGCAGCTATCCCTTCGTCCGCTACGGCCGCTTCGGCGTCTCGCTCGTCGTCCGCGGCACCGATGGGACCTGCGTCGATGCCGCCGCCGATGCGGTGCGCGATCTGCTCAGAGATCGCCGGCGCAGAGCCGATCGAGGACGATGCCGCCGCGCCTTCCGGCTGAGGCGAGCGACCACGATCATGGCGCAGACGTGGGATCCGGAGGGGTATGCGCGGCACGCGGGGTTCGTTGCCCGCCTGGGCGAGCCGCTGATCGAGCGGCTCCGGCCGCGGCCGGGCGAGCGCATCCTCGATCTCGGCTGCGGCGACGGCGCGCTGACCGCGGCCCTGGCGGCGACCGGCGCCGTCGGTCGTCGGCGTCGATGCGTCGGCCGAGCAGGTGGATGCCGCCCGCGCCCGCGGCCTCGATGCGCGGCGTGATGGCGGGCGAACGCCTCGCCTTCGAGCGGAATTCGACGCCGTCTTCTCCAACGCGGCGCTGCACTGGATGACCGATCCCGACGCGGTGCTGGCCGGCGTCCGCCGCGCCCTCGTTCCCGGCGGCCGGTTCGTCGGCGAATTCGGCGGCCACGGCAACGTCGCCGCCATCCGCGTCGCCATCGCCGCGGTGCTCGCCGCGCACGGGGCCGATGCCGCGCCTCAGCCCTGGTACTTTCCGACCGCGGCGGCGTGGGAAGCGCGCCTCGGCGCCCACGGCTTCGTCATCGACGAGATCGGCCTTTATCCGCGGCCGACACCCTTGCCGACCGGCATCGACGGCTGGCTCGCCACCTTCGCCGAAGGCTGGCTCGAGCGTCTGCCACCTCATGCGCGCGCCGCCGGCAAAGATGAGATCGTCCGGCTGCTGCGGCCGGTGCTGTGCGATGAAGAGGGCCTGTGGACCGCCGATTACGTGCGTCTTCGTTTCGCCGCGCGGGCGCGGTCTTGAGCCTGGAACCGGCTGACCGGGCGGCCCACATCTGAATCTCGCGCCCCTGATCCGCGCCCACAACGGATCATTGCCATGGATGCTCAGCAGCGCCACATCCTCGGCTTTCTCTTGACCCACCTCGTCTACGGCAGCGTCGGCGGCCTCGTCTTCGGTCTGCTGATCCTCTGGTTCGACATCGCCCATCTGTGGACGATGATGGCGGTCTCGCCCGACCGCCTGCTCTATCTCCTGCTGCTCTTCTTCGGCCTGTTCGTCACCTTCGGCTCGATCGGCATGGCGGTCGGCGTCATGCAACTCGGCGAGGAGCGCGATTAGGAGGCGAAAGGGAGTGGAGCGGGCCCGGCCGTGTCAGCGGCGCCAGTATCGTCGTCGTATCCATGCGCTCCTGCCAGCCGTGGCGTTCGAGCTCGGGATCGAGATGCTCTTCTTCCGGATAGCCGATGCACAGATAGGCGATCAGCCGCCAGGACGCCGGCAGGGCGAGGGCGCTGCCGGACCCGCTCGCCGTCGAGGATCGAGACCCAGCCGAGGCCGATGCCGTGGGCGCGGGCCGCCAGCCACAGGGCATGCACGGCGCCGACGACCGAATACGCGAGCGTCTCCGGCATCGTCCGGCGACCGAGACCGTGGCCGAGACCGGTTTCGGTATCGACGAAGACGGCGAGATGAACCGGCGCCGCATCCAGGCCGTCCAGCTTCAGGCGCGCATAGAGACGGGCGCGATCACCCTCGTAAGCGGAGAGCGCATCACGGTTGCAGTCCTTGAAATTGGCGCGGATGTCGGCGCGGCGGTGCGCGCTGTCGACCCTGACGAACCGCCACGGCTGGGCGTTGCCGACCGAAGGCGCCAGTGCGGCGAGGCCGATCAGCGCCTCGATCAGGCCTGCGTCGACCGCATCGGTGCGGAACCGGCGCACATCGCGCCGCCAGCGGAACAGCGCTTCCAGATCACGCCGGAAGGCGGCATCGAAGGCGGGCGGGGCGAGGGCGGCATCGGGCCGGGTGCCGGTTTCTGGCGTCATCAAAGACAAGTGTAGCCCTGCGCACCCGGCCGACGGAAGAGGCGAGAGGACCGCGCAGGTTCGTCAGCGGTCTCCGATCGCCCGTCGCCGCTCTCGCGTTGCCTCGATGCGGCCGTGGGCAGTCTCCGCGGCGGCGGCGTGGCTACCGAAAACAGCTTCCGTGCGAGGTCTGCAGGGCGAGGCGATCCGACATCTGTAATGTCGCGCGTCCCGTCCGGTCGAGGGCAACCGCCACGTACGCCGCGCCCTCATTGTTAGCGAAGGCGCCGGGCACATCGTTCATGCTGAGCAGCAACTCACCGGGCAAACGGTGCGGCTCGCCCGGGGTCGGCTCGACGGCAAAACACAGTCCGTCTTCGATCGGGAACGCCAGACCGGTCTCGCCGATCTTGCCGATCAGCGCGCCGAGACGCGCGAAGGGAAAAGCGACGATCGGTTGCGGGGCTGCGTCTTGATTGAGAAAGTACCCGCGTGGGCCGTAGAAAGGCATGACATTGCCGGACTCCTGACCGTGCGACCACAGGGCGCGCGCCCGAATGCAGACGAAATCGCCTTCCTGTAATGTGACCCCGGTACCTTGCCACGCCTCAGCGGCCGAAACCTTGAGGCAGGCGATCCGAGATGCGGCATGTCCATGGGTCGCGCCGGCAATCACGATAACCACTGCCGCCATCAAACGAACGAGCTGAGCTTGCATTGAAGGCCCCCACATAGGTTATTTCCGTCTATCTCTATCCTTGTCGCCAATGGTTGTCACGCCCCGTGCGGGGCGACGGCCAAGTCCGGACAAAACGGCTGTCTCAAGGTTCGGAAGCGCGTGACCGGGCAACCAATCCCATTTTTGGGGACAACCGCCGGAAGCCTTGCCGGCTCCACGCGGCTGCCGACTGCGCGCCTCATCTCGTCGGTCTTGCCTTGCCTCGACGGAACGGGCGGGGCTAGAGCAGCTTCCAGGCAAATGGAACCACCCCTTTTTCGTCACCCCCGGGCTTGTCCCGGGGGTCTACGGATTGCCGGGTCAAGCCCGGCAATGACAATGAAGAAACGATTCTAATTGATTGGAAACCGCTCTAGCCTTGCTGGTGATCGTGCCCGTGTGGCGGAATGGCAGACGCAACGGACTTAAAATCCGTTTCCCAACCGGGAGTGGGGGTTCGAGTCCCCCGCGGGCACCACCAGTTGAAAGCAATTCCTCGGGGGAATCGGGCCCCAGGCGTGCGGGTGATACGGCCCCCCAGGGCCGACCCGCGGCGTCTTATTCTGGGTTGCCGGTTTCGAGATCCCGTTGAAGCAGTGCAACGTTGCGCAGGTTGGCCTTATAGGCCACGTCCAGCACGTCGCCGATGACCGGCACGGCTCCGATCAGCGCGTCCACGCCGACGTTTGAGAGCATGGCCAAAAGCGTCCTTTTGGAGGCGCCGAGGCGGGAGGCCTGCCACACAATCCAGATCGAGATCGCCGCTGAGGCGGCGTCCCCGACACCCGGTACAAGACCGATCAGACCATCGAGCCCGAACTTCCATCCGGTCCCGGGGACGCGGTAGCGGGCATCGAGCAAGGCGGCCAGCCTGATCAGCCGCTTGAGTTGCCGTTTTTCACGCGCCGAGGCCCGCAAATTTGTGCCCGGTGCCGCGGAATAAACGTCCACCCGGATGCTCCTCCCGCCGCCTAGCGGCGGGCAATGATCCACACCGCGTGAATGATGCCGGGGATGTAGCCGAGTAGGGTTAAAAGGATGTTCAACCAGAATTGGCCGCCCAATCCGACCTGCAGGAACACGCCCAGCGGCGGCAGCAAAACCGCGCAGACGATGCGTATTATATCCATCCCCAAGGCCTCTCCTGAGCATCTGTCCTCTTCCATGAACAGCAACCGCTCAGGAAGGTTCCGGCCGAAAACGAGCGCCGCGGTCGCCGCGGTAGATGAGCCCGCCGGCATCGTCCGAATAGACATCACAGGTGCCGGTGTCGGCGGCGGCGATGGCGGTGACGAGGGCGTGGTGGGGGGACTTGTGGCAGACGGGGTCGGTGGCCGCCGCGTCGCCGGTGAGCGCCAGGGCCTGGCAGCGGCAGCCGCCCCAGTCGAGTCTCGCGGCGGTCGCAGCTGGCGCAGGGCTCCGGCATCCAGGCGGTGCCGCGGAAGCGGGTGAAGGCGGGCGAGTGGGCCCAGATGTCGGCGAGGGGGGCATCGGCGACGGAGGTGAACGTCATTCCGGGGATCGTCGGTGCCGCGTGGCAGGGCAGCACCCGGCCGGCGGGATCGATGTTGATAAAGTGTCGGCCCCAGCCGCCCATGCAGGCCTTCGGCAGCCGGGCGTGATAATCGGGGACGACATAATCGATGACGAGGCGGCCGGCATGCGCTCGCCCGCGCCGCCTCGACGACGGCGGTCGCCTCTCGCAGTCGGCCCGGCTCGGCAGCAGCGCGGCCCGGTTGACGAGCGCCCAGCCGTAGTACTGGACGTGGGCGACCTCGATGCGTCGGGCGCCGAGCGCCAGCGCGAGTGCGATCATGCCCTCGACGCGGGAGGTTTTGCCGCGGTGGATGACGGCGTTGATGGTCAGCGCCAGCCCTGCGGCGGTGACCGCCTTCGCGGCGGCGAGCTTCTTTGCATGCGCGCCCTTCGAGGCCGCCGATGCGCTCGCCGCGCGGCCGAGTCGGTGTCCTGGAAGCTGAGCTGGACGTGGTCGAGGCCGGCGTCGGCGAGGCGGGCGGCGTCAGCTTCGCCGCAGCAGCACGCCCGAGGTGATCAGGTTGGTGTAGAGGCCGGCCGCGGCCGCCGCCCGCACCAGGTCCGGAAGGTCCGTTCGCGCCGTCGGCTCGCCGCCGGAGAAGCTGCACCTGCAGGACGCCGAGCGTCGGCGGCCTCGCGCCAGCACCCGCTGCCATTTCGCCGTCGAAAGCTCGCGGCTCGCCGGCTCCAGCGCCAGCGGGTTGGAGCAGTAGACGCAGCGCATCGGGCAGCGATGCGTGACCTCGGCGAGGAGCGCCAGGGGCGGCGGAACGGGCGGCGTCGATGCTCATCTTGCGATCACGCCCTTCGCCCGCAGATCGTCGATCAGCGCCAGCACGTCCGTGGCGATCTCGCTCGGTCGCGGCCGTCGAAGGTGAGCGCGAGATCGGCCGACGATGGCGGCGACGGTGCGGCCGTCCAAGCGCCGGATGATCTCGTAGGCGATCTCGTCGAGGACGAGGACGCGCTCGCGGCGCCAGCAGCACCCAGCGGTCGCGGCGGCCATCGCGGCTGCAGCCTGACGCCGCGTCGCCAGCCGCGGCCGTTCGCCTTGCCGGTCGCCCTCGGGATGGGGCGGGCGGCGGCGCCGGCACCGTCATCATCCGCCCTCCGGCCTGAAGGCGCCGGGCGGCACCAGCCGCGGCTCCACATAGGCAAAGTAGAGGGCATCGAGCTGCGCCCACAGCACCTCGCACTTGAAGCGCAGCGCGTCCTCGACGACGGCGCTGCTGTTCGCTCGGTGCGCGCGTGCGCCTTGACGTAGGCGAGGGCGAAGGCGACGTCGCGCGGCGCCTCGACGAGGCGGCGGCGGAAATAGGCCATCACGTCGTCGCCGATGAAGTCGTAGTGGGCGAGCATGCCCTCGATCCGCTCGGCGTGCACGGCGGGCGCGAACAGCTCGGTCAGCGACGAGGCGATCGCTTCGAGCGGCGAGCGTTCGGCGACGAAGCGGACATAGGCCTCGACGGCGAAGCGGACCGCCGGCAGGACGCCCTCTTGCGAGACGACGTAGGCGCGGTCGAGGCCGAGGCCGTCGGTCGAGCACCAGCCAGCGCTCGATGCCGCCGGGATCGTCGCCGCAGCCGTCGTGTTCGAGGATGCGCGGCAGCCACTCCCGGCGCAGCGCCCGGTCGTCGAGGCGGCTGATCAGCGCCGCGTCCTTGCGCGGGATCGCCGCCTGGTAGCAGTAGCGGTTGAGCGCCCAGGCCTGCACCTGCCCCTTGTCGAGCCGGCCGCCGTGCAGGAGCGCATGGAACGGATGCTTGTCGTGATAGCGCGCAGCGCCGATCGCCCGCAGCCGCGCCTCCAGGTCGGGGGCCCCCGCATCCGCAGCCGCTCACAGCGGGACGCTCACAGGACGATCTCCATGCCGTCGAAAGCGATCTCCCAGCCGGCCGCCTCCGCCGTCCGCCGCTCGTCCGAGTCGGCCAGCAGCACCGGGTTGGTGTTGTTGATATGGGTATAGACTTTGCGGTGGACGGCGAGGGCGCGGAAGGCGGCGATCGAGCCCGCCGGCGCCCTCCATGCTCATGTGCCCCATCCGCGTCGCCGTTTTCGCACCCACGCCCGGCCGCCGGCATCTCGTCGTCGCGCCAGGTGGTGCCGTCGAAGAACACGAGCGGCGCCGCCGCCAGCCGCCGCTCCAGCGCGGGTGGCAGCGAAGCGCAGCCGGGGATGTAGAAGAAATGCCGGCCGGTCGCGGTTTCCATAATCCTCAGTCCCACCGTATCCTCGCCCGAGCCGGCGAGGTCGTCGGCCAACTCCTGCTCAAGCCACAACGGAACCTTGCCCGGAACGGCGAAGGCGGTGACGGCGAGCCCGGTTGCGGTCCCGTCGGCGGCGAGCGCCACCTCCTCATCCAGAGCAAGCGGCCGGCGCTCGACGAGATCGGGATCGAGCACGTTGAAGATGGGATTGCGATCGAGGACGGCGAGGACGCGGGCGGTCGCGTAGAGCGCGCAGCGGCTGCCGTTCCCGCAGACTCAACAGGCCGGCGATATGGTCGACATCGGCGTTGGTGAGAACGACGGCCGCAATCGGGGAGCCGCGCAGCACCCCTTCGGGCGGCGCAAGAGAGGAGACACGCGCGATCTGCTGACGGATGTCGGGCGAGGCGTTCAACAGCGCCCATCCCGTGCTGTCGGCGCTGACCGCCAGCGAGGCCTGGGTGCGCGGCATCGCGTCAGGGTCGCCCGCCCGGGCGCGGCGGCAGCCCTCGCAGTTGCAGTTCCATTGCGGGAAGCCACCGCCCGCGGCGGCGCCGAGAACGACAATCCGCACCGCCCCGCTCTTTCGTCAGTCGGTCTCGTTTCCGTGTCTCTTGATCCGGCTCTAGCCGGAGCGCGGGGACGACTCGTCGTTGCGGCCGGACCCGCCAGTCAGCGGTCGGCTACAAGGACGCGCTGGCGTAACAGTTGATCTCCATGCCGACGCAAATTTCGATTACCCTGGGGGCGGTCCACTTCCGCATGATGCTGTCTCGTTCCTGTTTGCTAACGCTGGTCGGGTCGCCATTCATCCGGACCTTCGGCCATTCTATCACAACCGGCGACCGGCATCTGTAGCTTACCATTTACAGGCAATAGCGGCCGGGCGACAGTTCGCGCGGTCACAGACGCGCCGATTTCCTTCGGAAGGCGGCGGGCGACGGAGTGCTCCGACGATGATGCGCGAGGGTCGGCGCCCGGCGCGAGGTAAAGGACGACGGGGCCGGCCACCGGTAGTCCTTCGCTCGGAGGCCGGTCGAGGTCACCGTCAGCCGGATCGGCGCGCAGGGCGACGGCATTGCCGAGGCGGCATTTGGGCCTCTCTACATTCCGGCGACGGCGGCGGGCGATCGCGTCCGCGTCCGGCCGGGTGCGGCGCGCGGCGACGGACGCGAGGCCGAGGTGGTGGAACGCGTCGCCGACGGTCCCGGGCGTGCGGCCCCACCTTGCCGGCATTTCGGCCGCTGCGGCGGCTGCAGCCTGCAGCATCTCGATGACGATGCCTACGTCGCCTGGAAGGTCGGCCGGCTCGACGCCGCCCTCGCCCGCGCCGGGCTTGCGGCGGACGAGGTCGCACCACTGGCCCGGACGCTGCCGTACTCCCGCCGGCGCGCCGGCTTCGCAGCCGAGCGGCCGAAAGATGGCGCCCCCGCGCGGCTCGGCTTCAACGTCCGCCGCGGCCACACCGTCGTCGACATCGAAGAGTGTCCGATGCTCGCCCCGGCGCTGTTCGCACTGACGCCGGCGCTCAGGGCGCTGATGGACGAGGTGCTGCGGCCGGGTAACCGGACGACGCTGATGGCAACGGCGCTCGGCACGGACGTCGATCTCGTCGTCGGCTGGCCCGAGCTGCCCGGCCTCGCCATGCGCGAGAGGCTTGCCCGCTTCGCCGACGAAGCCGATCTGGCCCGGCTGTCCTGGCGGCTGTATAACCCAAATGAGTTATACCCTCCGGAGCCGATCGCCCAGCGGCGTCCCGTCACCGCAACGTTCGGCGGGGTTCCGGTTCCGCTGCCGCCGGGGGGCTTCCTGCAGGCGAGCGAAGTGGGGGAGAAAGCGCTCGTCGCAGCGGTGCTGGCGGCCACGAAAGGGGCCGGCCGCATCGCCGATCTGTTCTGCGGCGCCGGCACCTTCACCCTGCCGCTCGCCATCGCCGGCGCCCGCGTCGATGCGATCGATGGCGATGCGGCGGCGCTGGCGGCGCTGGCGCGGGCCGGACGCGGCCGAACACGGCTGCACACCGATCGGCGGGATCTCTTCCTCCGCCCGCTCACCCCGGAAGAGCTGGCCGGCTACGATGCCGTCGTCTTCGATCCACCGAGGGCCGGTGCCGCCGCCCAGGCGAAAGCGCTGGCCGCGTCGGCGGTGCCGATCGTCGTCGCGGTCTCCTGCAATGCCGAGACCTTTGCCCGCGACGCCCGCCTCCTCGCCGCCGACGGCTACCGCCTCGCCCACATCACCCCCGTCGACCAGTTCCTGTGGTCGCCGCACATCGAGCTCTGCGCGATCTTTCGCCGCCACGGGCGAAGGTGAGCGGGCGCTGATCAACGCGCTTGAGTTCACGCCAGTTTTGGACAAGGGTGACACCTGCAAGATGATGATGCACCTGCGAACATGACGGACGACGCCCCGCTCGACATCGCCGGCTCCCGGACCATCGTCGTCACCGGCGGCGCCGGCTTTATCGGCTCGGCCGTCATCCGCCGGCTGATCGCGACGAGCGAGTGCCGCATCGTCAACCTCGACAAGCTGACCTACGCCGGCAACCTCGAATCGCTGGCGATGGTCGCCGATCATCCGCGCTATTGCTTCGAACGCGTCGACATCTGCGACTTCGCGGCGGTCGAGGGCGTGTTTCGCCGGCATCGGCCGCATGCGATCATGCATCTCGCCGCCGAGTCCCACGTCGACCGCTCGATCGGCGGCGCCGCGGCCGTTCGTCGACACCAACGTCGTCGGCACCTACACCCTGCTTGAGGTGGCCCGCGCCTATTACGAGGGCCTCGACGGCGCGGCGCGCCGGCGCTTCCGCTTTCACCACATCTCGACGGACGAGGTGTACGGGAGCCTCGGGCCCGAGGGCCTGTTCCGGGAGGACTCGCCGTACCGGCCGAACTCGCCCTACTCGGCGACGAAGGCGGCGTCCGACCATCTGGTCCGCGCCTGGCATCACACCTACGGGCTGCCGACCCTCGTCACCAATTGTTCGAACAATTACGGCCCCTACCAGTTTCCCGAAAAGCTGATCCCGGTGCTGATCCTCAGCGCCCAGGCCGGCCGCCCGCTGCCGATTTACGGCAAGGGCGACAACGTCCGCGACTGGCTCTATGTCGACGATCACGCCGAAGCCCTTTGCCGGGTACTCGTCGACGGGACGATCGGCGAGACCTACAACATCGGCGGCAATTGCGAGCGGACCAACCTCGAGGTGGCGGAGACCGTGTGTGCGCTTCTCGACGAGATGATGCCGACGGCACCGCACCGGCCGCATGCGTCCCTGATCCGCTTCGTTCCGGATCGTCCGGGCCACGATAAGCGCTATGCCATCGATGCCGGCACCATCGCCCGCAGCCTCGGCTGGCGTCCGAGCGAGAGCTTCGAGAGCGGAATGAGGAAGACGGTCGCCTGGTATCTCGAAAACCGCGGATGGTGGGAACGAATCCAGTCCGGCGCCTATCGGCAGTGCGCCTGAGGTGAGGAACGACACGGCGATGCAGGCAATCCAGCGAAAAGGCGTTATCCTCGCCGGCGGGGCGGGGACCCGGCTGCATCCGGTGACCCAGGTGGTCAGCAAGCAACTGCTGCCGGTCTACGACAAGCCGATGATCTACTACCCGCTTTCGACGCTGATGCTGGCCGGCATCCGGCAGATCCTGATCATCACCACGCCGCACGACGCGCACCTCTTTCGAGGAGCTGCTTGGGTGACGGCTCGCAGTGGGGGATCTCGATCTGTCTACGCCGTGCAGCCGGAGCCGGGCGGCCTCGCCCAGGCGTTCCTCATCGGAGCCGACTTCATCGCCGGCGCTCCGTCCTGCCTCATTCTCGGCGACAACATCTTCTTCGGCCACGGCCTCGCCGAACGGCTGCAGGAGGTGGCGGCGGCGCCGAGCGGGGCGACCGTCTTCGCCTATCCGGTGAGCGATCCCGAGCGCTACGGCGTCGTCGAATTCAACGACCGGTTCGAGGCGATCAGTATCGAGGAGAAGCCGAAGCAACCGCGATCGGAATACGCGGTGACCGGGCTCTACTTCTACGACGAAGAGGTGGTCGACATCGCCCGGTCGCTGAAGCCGTCTGCGCGCGGTGAGCTCGAGATCACCGATGTCAATCTTGCCTATCTCAAGCGGCGCAAGCTGGGCGTCGAGATTCTCGGCCGCGGCATGGCGTGGCTCGACACCGGCACCCATCAGGCGCTGCACCAGGCGGTGACCTTCGTTGAGATCATCGAGGCCCGGCAGGGCTTGAAAATCGCATGCCCGGAGGAGATCGCCTGGCGGATGGGCTTCATCGATGCGGCGCAGCTCGAGCGATTGGCGGCGGCATTGTCCAGATCGGAGTACGGTAAGTATCTGGCGTCGCTCCTGCATGAGCGGACACGCGTCTCGGACGAAGCGGCATGAAGATCATAGCGACGGAGCTGCCGGGCGTCGTCCTGATCGAACCCAGGGTATTCGGCGACGATCGCGGCTATTTCTTCGAATCGTTTCACGCGGGGCGCTATGCGGACGCCGGCATCCGGGGGCCGTTCGTCCAGGACAACATCTCGTTCTCGAAGCGGCATGTTCTGCGCGGGCTGCACATCCAGAACCCGAACCCGCAAGGCAAGCTCGTGTTTGTTCTTCAGGGCGAGGTGGTGGATGTCGCCGTCGATGTTCGCACCGGCTCACCCACCTTCGGCCGCTGGGTCGCAGCAACGCTGTCTTCGGCCAACCGCCGGCAGATCTGGGTGCCGGAGGGGTTCGCCCACGGCTTCTGCGTCACCAGCGAGGAAGCACTCGTCTGCTACAAGTGCACCGACGTTTACAATCAGGCGGCCGAGATGTCGCTTATCTGGAACGATCCCGCCATCGGCATCACCTGGCCGACCGGGGCGCCCCTACTTTCGGCCAAGGACGCCGCGGCGCCGCGGCTCGCCGAGATCGATCCCGCCCGCCTCGTCGCCTACGACGCGGCCGGGGCCTGATCGGTCCGATCCACTGATGGCAGCGATCCTCCTCCTCGGACGGCAGGGACAAGTGGGCTGGGAGCTGGCGCGGACGCTGGCCCCGCTCGGGCCGGTCATCGCACTCGCCCGCGCCGACCTCGATCTCCGCGATGCCGACGCCATCCGCCGGACGGTGCGCTCCGCCCGGCCGCGGCTGATCGTCAATGCGGCCGCCTACACCGAGGTCGACCGGGCCGAGACCCAAGCCGAGCTGGCAATGGCGATCAACGGCCTCGCGCCCGCCGTCCTCGCCGAGGAGGCGAAGCGGCTGGGTGCGGCGCTCGTTCACTACTCGACCGACTACGTGTTCGACGGGACGGGCGACCGGCCGTGGCGGGAGAACGATCCTATCGCCCCGGTCAACGCCTACGGCGCCTCCAAGCACGCCGGCGAAGAGGCGATCGCGGCCTGCGGCGTCGACCACCTGATCTTCCGCACCGCCTGGGTCTACACAAACCGCGGCCGCAATTTCCTGAAGACGATGCAGCGTCTCGCCCGCGAGCGCGATGAGCTTCGTGTCGTCGCCGATCAGCATGGTGCGCCGACCTGGGCGCGACTGATCGCGGAAGCGACGGCGTTGGTGCTGGCGGCGAGCCGTCACGGCGACGGCTGGGAGACGCTCGCCGATCGCGGCGGCCTTTACCACCTGACCGCGGCCGGCGAGACGACATGGTGCGGCTTCGCCGACGCGATCGTCGCCGCATCGGCGCGGGCCACCGACGAGGAAGCACAGGCCGACGAGGAAGCACAGGGAGGACGGCGCGCCCGCGTCGTCGCCATCCCGACCAGCGACTATCCGACGCCGGCGAAGCGTCCGGCCTATTCGGTCTTGGACTGTAGCCGCCTCGCCGAGACGTTCGGCATCCGCCTTCCCGACTGGCGCGACGGCCTGGCTCTGTGTCTCGGCGACTGAGGAACCGGGGCTCCGCCTAAGTCTTACCGCTCAGCGTTCCCTGGCGGCGCCAGGGCTTCGTTGTCCGCGGCGGAAAGGCGATCGCAAAGGGCTGCTCCAGCGACAGGTTGGGATTATAGTAGGGGTCGCGATCGAGGACCTCGCCCCACCGCTCACGCATCAACGCCATCTCGCGCTGTTGACGCTGCCGTTTCTCTTCGGTTGCGTGATCGTAGCCGCGCGACATCAATTCGTGGTGGAGCAGTTCGGCCTCCGCATCGTAGATGATCTTGTAGCCGCGTGCGCGGAGCTTCAGGCAGAGATCGATGTCGTTGTAGGCAACCGGCAGGTCGACTTCGTCCAGACCGCCTGCCTCCTCGAAGCAGGACCGCCGCATGACCATGCAGGCGCCGGTCACCGCGCTGACCGCCTGCGTCAGCTTTGCGCGGGCGAAATAGCCGGGATCGGTCCGCGGCAGCATGACGTGGGCGTGGGCGACCGCCCCCTGGATGCCGAGAATGCAGCCGCCGTGCTGAACCCGCATGTTGGCATAGAGGAGGCGGGCACCGACCGCCCCCACATCCGAAAGGACGGCGTGCGCGACCATGCTCGCGAGCCATTCCGGTCCCAGCACCTCGATGTCGTTGTTGAGGAACGCCAGCACCTCGCCGGCGGCGGCGCGCACCGCCGCATTGTTGATCGCCGAATAGTTGAACGGCCCCGGGCAGGGCAAGATCCTGACCCGCGTGTCTTCGCCAATCTCGGCGAAGTAATGCAGCGTCGTGTCCTCGGCGCTGTCGTTATCGGCGATGACAACTTCAAGATTTGGATAGAGCGTTGCGATTCAGAACGCCATGGACACACGCCCGCAAGAGGTCGACGCGATCGCGGGTCGGGATGATCACCGAGACGAGCGGCGCCGGGTCCGGCAGCGGCAGGCGGACGTGATTGAAGCCGTCGGCGCCGACCGTCACCTGTCGCGCCCGATCCGCGACGGGCGAAATGGTCGCAGGCGGCACGGCGCCCACTTTCTTGCGCGTCCGCCAGTCGCGTTGCGGAAAACTGGCCCCGGCCGGAAAGCCGCCAATGATACAGCACGAACGGGATGTGGCGGATGCGCTCGGGAGCGACGGATTCGGCGACGCGCAGCACGAGGTCCCAATCCTGGCTGCCGTCGAAACCGGCCCTCAGCCCGCCGGCGTCCCGCACGCCCTCGGTTCGAAAGACGGCCAGGTGACAGATGTAGTTCTGGCAGACGAGGAGATCCGGGTTCCAGTCGGATTTGAAATGAGGATTGTAGCGCCTGCCGTGCTCATTCAGATGATCCTCGTCCGAGTAAATCAACTCGGCATCCGGATGGGCGGCGATCTCGGCGGCGACCATGTAAAGGGCGTGCGGTGCCAGCGCATCATCATGATCGAGGAAGGCGACGTACTCGCCGCTGGCCATGGCGAGCGCGCTGTTCGTTGCGGCGACGATGCCGCCGTTGTCGCGTCGCATCTCGACACGGATCCGCGGATCGGCGGCGGCGGCCTCGGCGAGGATCGGCGCGACCTCCGGGCGGGTCGAGGCATCATCGGCGATGCAGAAGTCCCAATCCGGATAAATCTGCGCCCGGACCGACGCGATCGCCGCGCGGAGATGCGCCGGATCGGTGTTGTAGACCGGCATTACCACCGAGATGCGCGGCCGCGCCGGCAGTGCCTCGATATGCCGGCGGATCGCCTCTTGGTCGTCCGGCCGCAACGCATCGTAGGCTGCGGTCCATTTCCGATAGGCCTTCCGCGAAATGCCGTAGTCACGATCGGGGGCGTCATCGTCGCCTGCCGCACCGCCACGGTCGCGGAGACGCCGTTCGAGCCACCACAGCGGCTTGATCGCCTTCCAGGCGGCGGACTTGGTGATCCGCTTGTTGAGACGCTTCACTTTGCGCCGCGCCAGCTCGTTCTCGGCCGCGAGCGCATGCGCCTCGAGCATCAGCGCGCGCGCCTGCTCCGCCTCCTGTTCGGCCTGCCGCGCCCGCGCTTCCGCACGATCGGCGCGCTTGCGCTCCGCCTCGCGTTCCCGTTCTGCGCGATCGAGCCGGGAGTGTAGATCGCCGCCGTCGTTGCCTCCCGCCGCATCCGCGTCTACCGGTCCCGTCGGCTCCGCGC
Source organism: uncultured Alphaproteobacteria bacterium (assembly GCA_963781645.1). Classification (GTDB taxonomy): domain Bacteria; phylum Pseudomonadota; class Alphaproteobacteria; order Rhodospirillales; family Defluviicoccaceae; genus Defluviicoccus. Next base: position 58,928 of record CAWAGY010000022.1, read on the forward strand.
GCCTGCCGACGCTCAAGGCGAGGTGAGGCCCGGTTCGATCCGGGCCACCCGGAATGCCTGCCGGATCACCGGCGGCAGGCGCGACGCACGCACGCGCGACGGTTCCTCGGCCGCGAAATTCTCAAACACAGGTAGCAACCTATTGGAAGTGGAACGAGGCGTCTGTAGCATGCGTTTTTTTTGACGGCAAGCTGCGGGGGAGGGCCCGCTCGCCGATCGATCGGGACATGGTAGGTGTCCTCGTTTTCGGTCGGCGCCTGAAGAGAAAGATCGGGACATCCACCTATGCAGCATCGGCGGGTTGCAACGAAGCGGGATCAGGTCGTCGTTCGACAGAAGCAGTCGATCGCCGACGCGACCGGGACCAGTCTGGGCGAAAACTCGCGCCCGGAAGGCGCCGGCACCGACATCGCGACGCTTCGCCGCAAACTGAATGCGCTCGCCGCTGCACGCGCCGTCGATGCGGCGGCGCTCGCCCACCTGCGTCAGGCGCTGGCCGTGCGCGAGGCCCGCGCGGCCGCCGACGACGCACGCTTGGCCGCGCACGTGGCTGCCTTCGAGGCCTTCGTCGCCGAACATCGGGCGGTCACCCGCTCGATCTCCTGGCAGATCACGAGACCGCTCCGCGGCCTGGGTAGACTGTTTCTCCGCCGGAAGAAAAAGCCGAAGGCGCTCTTTCCGCCGGCACTCGAGACGGCGATCGCGCCCGCGCTCGCCGCCCCGGAGGCCGACGCCACCGGCGCAGCGGAGGCGCCCGCCAGCGGCACCGCTATCGCACCCGCCCTCGCAATCCTGCCGGCGCCGGCGACGGCGGCGGATCTACCGCCGCCGGAGAGCTTCCCCGATCTGTTCGATCTCAAGGCCCATGAGCCGACCGCCGCCATCGCCGTCGTCGTCCACATCTACTATCCCGAGCTCGCGGACGACGTGCTTGCGGTTCTTGGCCAGGTGCCGGAAGACCATGACGCCTACATCAGCCTCGTCCTCGGCAAAAGCGACCATCTCGCCGCCGATCTGCAGGCGAGGTACCCGCGGGCACGCATCCTGACGTTCCCGAACCACGGCCGCGACGTCTACCCGTTCGTCGCATTGGTCAACACCGGCGTCCTCTGCAAATATCGCTTCGTTCTCAAGGTCCACACCAAGAAGAGCCCGCACCGCATCGACGGCGACACCTGGCGGCAGAGCCTGATCACCGAGATCGCCGGTAACCCCGCGCGCGTCCGTCAGGTGATGGCGCTGATGGAGAACAATCCCGACTGCGCCTTCGTCGTCGCCGCCGGCAACCGGCTGACGACGGAGTACCTCGGCAGCAACATCGATCTGCTTTACCGGCTGCTCGGCCGTGTGGATTATGTGTTCGATCCCAAGAACATGAGCTTTCCCGCCGGCTCGATGTTCTGGGTCAACCCGTTCGTCTTGCGCCTGTTGCAGTCGCTCGGGCTCGGGGTCGCCGATTTCGAGCCGGAGGTCGGCCAGATCGACGGGACGATGGCGCACGCGGTCGAACGGATCATCGGCATCCTCGCCCGCGCGTCCGGGATGGAGATCGTCACCACCGATGCGCTCGACGCCGCCCTCAAAAGCACGAAGCCGGCGCCGGCGGCACCGCGGACGGCGCGCCTCGTCGCCTTCTACCTGCCGCAGTACCACCCGATCCCGGAGAACGACGCCTGGTGGGGCAAGGGCTTCACCGAGTGGAGCAACGTCGCCACGCGCGCGTCCGCAGTTCGACGGCCACTTCCAGCCGCGGCTGCCGGCCGATCTCGGCTTCTACGACCTGCGCATCGACGCCGTCCGCGACGCCCAGGCGGAGCTCGCCCGGGCCTACGGCATCGACGGCTTCTGCTACTATTATTACTGGTTCGACGGCCGCCCGCTCCTCGACATGCCGATCGAGCGCATGCTGACCACCGGCCGACCCGATCAGCCGTTCTGTCTGTGCTGGGCGAACGAGAACTGGACCCGCAGCTGGGACGGGCTGAACAAGGAGATCCTGGTCGCCCAGCACTACAGCCGTGAGACGATCCCCGCCTTCGCCCGCGATGTCGGCCGGATGATGGCCGACCGGCGCTATCTCCGCTTCGCCGGCAAGCCGGTGCTCCTCGTCTACCGGATTACCGACATTCCCGACTACCGCGCCGCCGTCCGCGAATGGCGGGCGATCTGGCGGGAGATGGGGATCGGCGAGGTGCATCTCGGCGCCGTCCGCTTCTGGACCCACGACCTGCCGGAGAGGCCGGACGAGGCCGGGCTCGATGCGTTCGTCGATTTCCCGCCGCACGGGGTGCGCACGCTTCGCCTCGATGCGACCCTCGCCGGCAAGCCGGCCGACTTCGAAGGCGCCGTGTTCAGCTACGATGCGGCGATCGAAGGCGATCTCGAACGCTACGCCGAGCCGCCGCCTTACCCCGTTCACCGCGGCTTGATGATGGGTTGGGACAACACCGCCCGCCGCGGCGCCAAGGCGACGATCTTCCACGGCGCCTCGCCCGCCCGCTTCCGCTACTGGCTGCGCCATGTCCTGCAGCAGGAGCAGCAACGGAGCGGGGGCGCCGAGGCGCTCGTCTTCATCAACGCCTGGAACGAATGGGCGGAGGGCACCTACCTCGAACCCGACACCCGCTATGGCCTCGGCTGGCTGGAGGCGGTCCGGAGCAGCCGGATCGGCCGGAGCTGACGCGGCCGCGGCGAGGCGCCGTTGGCCGGCGCCGGCGCAGGGGCGACCCTGGGGCAGACGAGCGGCGTTCAGGCATCCGGCTCGGGCGATGCGAGCTTGAGGGCGATGATGACGGCGACGATCAGGCCGAGGAGGGCCAGCCGCAGGGGGGTCGCCGGGTCGCCGAAGGCGACGATGCCGACGATCACCGTCCCGACCGCGCCGATTGCCGTCCATACGGCATAGGCGGTGCCGATCGGGATCGATCGCATCGCCCGGGTCATGCAATAGAAGCTGAGGCTGGCGGCGACGGCGAACAGGATATCGGCGACGAGGCCGTCCAGCTTCAGGCACGTGGTGAAGCCGATCTCGAAGGCGCCGGCGGCGAGCAGCCACAGCCAGCCGCGGTTGGCGCGTTTCATTTCGGCGGCATCGCCTTCAGGCTCATTCCGGCGACACCGCCTTCAGGCCGGCGACCGCGGCGATCAGCACGCCGATGAGAAGGATGCGGACGGGCGAGCGCGGCTCCTTGAAGACGAACATGCCGACGAGCGGCGGTGCCGGCGGCGCCGATCCCGGTCCACACCGCATAGGCGGTGCCGAGCGGGATCGTCTCGATGGCGCGGCGCAGCAGAAGGAAGCTGATCGCCGCGGCGACGATGAACAGCCCGGTCCACGTCTTTTTGCGAAGGCCGTCGGAGAGCTTCAGGCAGGTGGCGAAGGCCACCTCGAAGGCTCCGGCGATCAGGAGAAATGCCCAGCTCGACGCCACCCGTCCCTGTCCTCCGCGCGGCGCCGCGCCCGCTCGCGGTCCTTACGTCGCCCGTTTCAGGGCCTGGACGGCGTGTTCTCCAGCGCCTGCAGGAAGCGCGAGCGGTCCTTCCCCGAAAAGCCCGGATTGTGGCCGCGAATGGCGCCGGTGTCACGCAGATGCGCGTTCAGCTCGCGCATGGCGAGCGCCATGCCGATGCTGTCGGCGGTCAGCGGCCGGCCGGTCGGACCCAGCGCGTGGGCGCCTTTTTGCAGGCAGCGGGCGGCGAGCGGGATGTCGCCGGTGATCACCACGTCGCGCGCACCGATGTGCTCGGCGATCCAGTCATCGGCGGCATCCGGGCCGTCCGCGACCATCACCCTGTGGATCAGGGGGTCGGCGATGCCGGCAAGCGCCTTGTTGCTGACCAGATGGACGGCGAGCCCGTGCCGGCGCGCAACCCTCAGCACCTCCGCCTTCACCGGACAGGCATCGCCGTCGACGTAGATCTCGACCATCCGCCTCGCCCCGGCCTCCCGGCGGACAATGAACAAGCATCACCCGGAAATGATCAATCGACGATCACCTAAGATCGATGATCACTCGGGCCCGGGGTGCCCGCCTCTGCGTCGACGTCCGGCGCTGAAAGTCAGTAATGCGTACAGGTGACCTTCAGGCTGTTGACGTAGCCCGTTCCCGACAGCCAGCACGCATGGATGCGCTGGTCGGCGTCGACGAACCAGAGATTGTTGCCGGTGCCGATGACGCCGGCCCTGATGATCTGCGGTTGCGGGCGGGCGTCCCCGGTCTCGCTGCCGTCGGTTGGCTGGGCGTGCCGCGGAGGATGGTCACCGTCCCGCCGCCGCCGTGACCGCGCGCGCCGACCGCGGAACTGGGAGCGGGCGCCGAAAGGTCATCGGCTGCCGACACAGTATTCATCCACGTGATCAGACAAGCGAAAGTAAAAAACCCAGCAAAAAGTCTTGCCCGCATCCTCAACCTCGCCCAACTGCACCGGTTCTTTGCCGGAGACTTATATCGAAGAGCGAGTATCATAGAACGAGCCAAGCCTTTCGTCCAGTTCCGGTTCCGGCCATATCCCGGCACACCGACGCCCGGCCGGTGCGATGACATGCGCAAGCGTCGGAAGTTGATGTCCTCTGATCTTGCCGTTGCTGCCGTAAGGTGAAGTGCTCAGGATAGGGAATACGGATTTGCCAAGGCGGGCGCGCTTCGGGTGCGGCTCGCCTCTGGAGGGTGGTGAACCCAGCCAGCGTAGCAAGACGGAGGGAACCGAATGATCCGATCCTTGGCATCGCTGTCCCTGGCGCTGGCTTTCGCCTCTGGCGCCGGCACTGCCACCGCGGCGGAGCGGCAAGCCACCGTCCCCGTCCGCTTTCAAGGGGAGTGGGTTTCCGATCTGAAGTACTGCGGGGGGAGGGGGTTTGACGACTCGCGGCTGACGATCGGCGCCGAGCGGATCCAGTATTACGAGAGGGGCGGCCCCATCAAAGCCGTCGTGACGCAGGGGGTCTCGGAACTGGCGCTCATTTCGGAGCTGTCCGGCGAGGGCGAAACATCGCTTGCCTGCAGCCACTTTCGCCTTGGCGACGATGGCCTCTCCCTGATCGACGCGGACGACGTGACCGGAGAGCCCAACGCCCGCTACCGATGCCCCAAGCGCACAAAGTAGCCCACGCGGCGGCCGATCGAGGCGTGGCACATCGGACGAATTTCTCTGATCTTTGCGGCCACAGCCGGTGCGGCCGCCGATCCTATCTGTCGCCTTATCCCACGTGCGTCGCTCTGAGGTGCGGATGCGGTCTTGTCCGCTATGGCGCACATAGCAGCTTGAGCATGGGGACCGATGCAGATTGCGCCGTGCTCAGGATGACTCTCGACTGTGTGTCGACGTTTCGGCCACGAAAACCTTTGCTTCGGATAGTTCAAATCGGCGCCGCCGGAAACGCTCTGCAGGAACTCTGCCGTTACCCCAGGCACGAATTCCGCGAGCGAACTTGCTGGCGCGCTTACGGCCAGATCGCTCGTCGGCTTTCCGGATCATCTGTTCCGCTCCTAGAGAAGGGCCAACGCCGCTAGCACCAGCAACGCGGCGGCAAGTAGGCTCGGGCCATGGATCGCCTCGATGCCAGTTCCCGCCATCGCCACCACCAGCGGCCCCGCCAGCTGGCCCACGGCAAACGCTGCGGTCATCGCGGCCATCAGCCGCGGCGCAGCGTGTCCGCCGATCCGGCGTGCCTCCTGCAAGCCGGTCATGGTAACGACCATGAACGTGCCGCCGACGCAAGTCGCCGAGGCGATGATCGACGGCAGCGACAGCCAGACCGCCGGCAGCGCCACGCCGATTGCCATCATCAGTTGCCCGAAGGCCCACGACCGCCGCGGCGCAACGCCGTGCAGGAAAGCACCGGCGGCTACGGTCGATAGGGCTGCCGCCAGACCGAAAACCGGCCAGGTCCAGCCGAACACCGCGGGGTCGGCGATCAACGCTCGGGCCGTCGACGGCAGGAAGGTGGCGGGGATGATGTAGCCAAAGCCGAAAATGCCGTAACAGATGATCGGTCGCCAGGGGAGGGGGCGTCCGCAGGTTCGGACGTGGGCGAGTGCGGCGGCAGGGCCGAGGCGGCCGTGTCGGTCAGCGATATCCCTGCAATTCCGGCCACCAGCAAGGCGGTCACGCCCAGGATGAGCCAGCCCGACGAAGACGCCAGGCCAACGGCACCAATGGCCAGCGTGGCAAGTCCGGCGAAGACGATCCCGGTGCCGACGCCGGCAAACACCCATCCGGACCAGGCGAGCCGCTTGGTGTGGGCGAGGACGGCCATCGACCACGCCGAGATGCCGACGAGGACCATGGCGCTCGCGATACCGGCAATCAGGCGCAACACCAGCCAGGCAACGAACGACGACGTCATCGCCATCGCCAACGTCGAAAGCGCCACGGCTACGAGACCGAGGCGGGCGGTGACGGCCGGGCGCGAATTGACGATCACGCATAGCACCGCACCCACCAGATAGCCGGCGTAATTGGCGCCCGCCAGATAGCCGCCTTGTTGCAGCGACAGCGATCCGTCCGCCTGCATCAGCGGTAGCATCGGCGTGAAGGCGAAGCGCCCGATGCCCATGGCCGCGGCCAGCCCTATCAAACCGATCACTGCGGCACGCCAGGCGGGGATTTGCGAAATGGCGAGCATCGCGGAGAGAGATACAATCAACCCTCGATAGCGACAATCTCGACGTCTACTAATCGTCGCTCCTGGATTCCCGTCGGTGTTGCGATGGTGTTGATCGGGGGAGTGGAAGGTGATATGTTCTTGAATTGTTCCGCAGGCGACGGCGGGATCGGGCGGCGAATTGAAAAGGGATGACGACAACAGACGACGTTTTTCGGGCTTTGGAGCAGAAAGCCGTGTTTGGACAAGTGGTTAGCAGATTTGGTGGCGCCGGCGACGACGGTTTTCGACGACATTCGGACGACATTCGGACGACATTCGGACGACGCATAGACGACGCTTCGACGACATGGTGACGACACGGAAGGCCAGCGCCGACGACAACCGGGACCGAAACCCAGGTTCGAATCGGCGGCCCCGCTGGCAGCGGGTCAGACGGTGACGACGATCTTTCCCTTCTGCTGGTTCGATTCCATGTAGCGGTGGGCATCGGCGATGGCGGCGAGCGGAAAGGTGCGGTCGATCACCGGCTTCAAAGCACCCGATGCCAGGCCGTCGTACACATAGGTCTTGCCGCGCCGAAGGGCGTCGGCATCGCGGACGATCTCGAACAAGGTGTAGCCGCGCACCGTCAGGCCCTTGGCCAGCGCCGCGAACAAAGGAAACGGCGTCGGCTCGCCGGACAGCGCGCCATATTCGAAGATGATCGCCCCCGGCGCCGCCGCGTCCGCCAGCGTCTCGATGAAAGGCCCGGCAACGGGATCGAAAATGATCCGGGCGCCCTTCGCGGACGTGATCTCCTTCACCCGCTCGGCCAGGTTCTCCTCGCCCGTCACGACGACGTGATCGGCGCCGGCGGCGAGGAGGAAGTCCTTCTTATCGGCGCCGCGGGTCGTTGCGATAACAACGGCTCCGGCGGCGCGGGTGATCTGGATGGCGGCAAGGCCGACGCTGCTGCTGGCGGCGGGAATGAGGACCGCATCGTCCGATCGCAGCCGGCCGTACGCGATCAGCGCTCCGTAGGCGGTCAGGTACTGCATCCAGATCGCCGCCCCTTCGACAGCGGACAGCCCGGGCGGATAGGGGGCAACGGAGGCGGCGGGCACGATCGCGCTCTCGCCGTAGACACCGTAGCGCTGCATGGAAAAGGACGGAATCGTGCCGACCCGGTCGCCGATCTGTACGCCTTCGACGCCGGGGCCGACGGCATCGACGGTGCCGGCGCACTCGTAGCCGATCAGCGACGGGAACGTCGGAGCCTCCAGATACTGGCCCTGCCGATACATGACCTCGGCGCGATTGAGACCGATCGCCTCGACCCTGAGACGGACCTCGTCCGGACCCGGTTCCCTCGGAGGCGCGTCCTCCAGGACGAGAACATCGGCCGTCCCGGTCTCATGAAAGCGAACGATCTTGGGCATGCTGACACTCCTGCCACGTTCCGGCTTGCACGGTTTGCTCGATCTAAAATGCGACCGGCGACGCGGGAGCGCGAGAGCGCGCCTTCCCTTAATTGCAACGTCCGCGATGCCGGAACCGCGGGCGAGCGGAGCGAGGCATTGCCTTCCTGGAATGAGGCCTTCTCCGGTGAAACGGCGGACGTCGGAAACGATGTGGCCGCTTTACCTCCATTTCTGTTGCAGTCGCGAAGTACGCTTGGGATGTTTACACGCCGACGAAGGCTATTCGTGACCGACGCATTGAATTGATTAGAAAGGCGATTTCTGAGTACTATTTTGGGTCATGAAATCTGCATTTAATATTCTCAGAGGTTTTGGCCGCTGCCTAGGGGATAAGCAAACACGGCGAAAAGCAGCGGATCAGTGCGGTTAGACCGCCCGGGCCCGAGTCTTCAACAGGGTTATCCACCGAAATTGTGACAGAGCGGCGACAGCAGCCGCAGAAGGGGCAATTCACCTTAAGCGACCGACGTGATGGGAGGCGGTCCTCGCGGCGGGACGGATCCGGCGCACACGATCGCCGCGGGGCGCTACGGGCGGAGGGGAGGTGCGGGTGCCGCCGCCGTCCCGGTTCGCGCCTTAACGGCGGCAGCCCGGCCCTGGGTGCGCGCAAGCCCCCGATATTCGGCGCGCGCCTCGGGCGTACTCAGCACCGCTTCGGCACCGCTTACGGGCGCCCCCGTCGCTTCGTAAACAAGAAGCGAGAACGCATAGACCGCCTCGGCCTCGGTGAACGCACAATGGCCGTAGCGGTCGACCGGCAGATAGCGGAAGCGGTCCGACGTGCCGAGCTGTGCCGTCTTTGCCGCATAGAGAAGTTCGTGCCCGAAGGGGACAAGCGGGTCCCTCGTCGTGTGCAGGGACATCAGCGGCCGCGCGAGATCGCCGGAGGTCTCGTAAGACGTCGCAATCGTCTGCAGCGCCGCGGGATCGGCGGCGAAGCGCTGGACCAGCGCGTTCAGCCGGCCATCGTCTTCGGAGCCCTGATACCAGTGGCCGATGTTGTCGAACGGCTGGCCGCCCAGCTTCGCCGCGGCATCGTTGACCCCGAGGACACCAAATTTCAACAGATCCGCCGCGGCGTCGCTCACCGCTTGTGTATCGTTCACGTCGACCGGTACGCCGGCCACCCGGAACAACTGCACCATCTCGGAATAGCGATAGGGATCGGTGACGGCGGCCCGCACCGCCGCCTCGTAGTTCGGCCAATAGTCGATGACATACTGCGGGACAGCGACCGGACTGGGCGGAAGGATGCCCGGAAAGAAGTAGTCGAAGAGGACCCGGAAGGTGCCGATGTACGCGGTCTGGCCGAAAAACCAGCCGATCGGCCCGCATGTGGCAAGGCCGCCGGCAAAGATGGAGGGGAACTCCTCAACGCCCAACGTCGTCACCGCGCCGCCCTCGGAAAGCCCCACCAGGTAGACCCTTGACGGTGGGCCCTCCTCAGCCTCGAACACCTGGACAAGGTCGACCACGTCCGCCACGCCTTGGGCGATGGCGAGGCCGTTCTGAGCGTAGCTGGTCACGGCGAAGGCGTACCCCAGCCCGGTGAAGATGTCGGCGACGCTCGTTCCGCCGAAGTTCAGCTGGTCCTCCGGGATCGCCACCGGCAGGGACGGCACGACATAGCCGTGGGCGTAGACGACGAGATCGCCGTTCCAGATGCGCGGCATGCAGATCCGATAGATGGCCTCTCCCTGCACGGAATGACGGCCCTCATAACAGTCCCCGTTGAGCAATGCAGCACGCGCCGGGCCGGTTGCGAACGCCGCAAGCCCCCAGATCACCAGCGCCGTGAGGAAAAGGTGCAGCCGCTTGACCCGCGGCACTCGGTTCGACGTGATCGACATCAGCCTACCCCTCCGAAGGCCCGTTTCCTTGTCAGCTGACAATCCCCAAGCACAACGCATAAAGGACCATATCGTTCGTCCGCGCGCAGATCATTCCGCAGCACGGTTCCAGATGCGGGTTCCGTCCACGACCAGACGGTTGCGTATTCCCACCCGATTGGGTAAATATAAAAACCTTGCGGGTTCGACATGGATCCGCATGCGCACGGAGCATGTATTGCTGATCGACCTTGAGGCGCCCCAGGCCGGCCTGTCCGGGCTCGATCAGGAGCGGCGGAGCTGCGTCACCGCGATCCTCGCGGCAGCCGAGATCTTGCGCGACTATTACCGCGAGCTGGCGAGCCGCGAACGTGAGGGTTTCGTCCAGGCCATTATCGACGAAAGCGCCCGCCTGCAGCGCACCTTCGAAGCGGCTTCCTGAACAGCGCGAGACGGACCGTCATAGGCGGCGGCCGACCTACTCGGCCGCGGCGACCCGCCGTTCTTCGGGGGCAGGCGTGTCGGGCAGCGGGGTGACGACCTCCATGAGGCGTTCCTGCAACTTCGCAAGCTTCTGCGGCTGCTCGACCTTCAGGCCAAAGACGTCCTTGACGTAGAAGACGTCGACCACCCGCTCGCCGTAGGTGGTGATGTGGGCGGAGACGATCTGCAATCCCATTGCCGTCAGCGTCGAGGTGACATCGTGCAGGAAGCCCGGCCGGTCGCGGCCGTTGACCTCGATCAGGGTGTGGGCGATCGAGGCCCGGTTGTCGAAGATCACCCGCGGCGGCACCTTGAACACCCGCATCCGGCTCGGCAGCGCCCGCCGCCGCTGCTCCTGCAGCTCGTGGTCCGGGTTCAGCTTGCCGGTGACCGCCGCCTCGATGCGCTGGGTCAGCCTCTGGACGCGATCGGGGCTGTCGAACCGCCGGCCCGACAGATCCTGGATGCGGAAGGCGTCAAGCGCCATCGAATTGGCCAGCGTCACCACCTTGGCATCGACGATGGAGCCGCCGGACAGAGCGATGGCTCCGGCAATCTGGGCGAACAGCCCGGGATGGTCGGGAGCATAGATGATGATCTCGGTGACGTCCTGCGCCGGATGCTGGCGCGCCTCCACCCATAGCTCGCGGCCCTGGCGGTCGGCCTCCCGCATCATCTCGAAGTGGCTTTCCTGCTCCTCGGCCGAGTAGGCGAGCCAGTAGTCGGAATAGCCGTGCGCCATATAGGTTTCCCGCTCGCTTTCCGGCCACTCGCCGAGGCGGGCGCGGAGCTTCGCCTTCGCGTGTTCGACCCGGGCGGCCCGCCGTTCCGCCGGCTGGCCCCCTGTCATCTCGATGTCCTCAAGGGCGCGGTAATAGAGCTCGTCGAGGAGGCCGCGCTTCCAGGCGTTCCAGATGTTGGGACCGACGGCGCGGATGTCGGCATTGGTCAGGATCATCAGCATGCGCAGGCGTTCCGGCGACTGGACGAGGCCGGTGAGGTCGCTCACCGTTTTAGCGTCGTCGATGTCGCGCTTGAAGGCGTAGCGGCTGAGCAGCAGGTGGTAACGGACCAGCCAGGAGACCGTTTCCGTCTCCCAGTCGTCGAGGCCGAACCGGGGGCAGAGCGTGAGCGCGAGCTGCGCACCGATCTCCGAGTGATCGCCGCCGCGGCCCTTGGCGATGTCGTGGAGCAGAACCGCGACATAAAGCGCCCGCCGCGAGCGGATCTCGCCGAATGCCGCCGTGGCGGCCGGATGCTCGTCCTTCAGGGCGCCGCGTTCGATCCGGCTCAAGATGCCGATTGCCCGGATGGTGTGCTCGTCGACGGTATAGACGTGGTACATGTCGTACTGCATCTGCGCGACGACGCGGCCGAAGTCGGGAACGAAGCGGCCGAAGACGCCGGCGTCGTTCATCCGCCTGAGGGCGGGCTCGGGATCCGCCTTGTCCGTCAGCATCTCGAGGAACAGCCGGTTCGCTTCCGGATTCTCGCGGACCTTGGCGTCGATCAGCCGCAGGTTCTGCTGCACCAGGCGCAGCGCCTGCGGATGAATGTCGAGGCGGCTGCGCTGCGATTCTCGGAACAGCCGAATAAGCCGGACCGGGTCCTTGTTGAGGGCATCGGTGAGATCGAAGGTGAGGCGGTTGCCGTCGATGCGGAAACCGGACGGCGCCCGTCGGAACAAGGACATCGGCAGCGACGGCAGGCGGAAGCGGGTCCTCGCCTTGCGGTGCTCGTGCTCGAGAACGGCGCACAGGACGCGGGTCAAATCGCCGACGTCCTTGGTCACCCGGAAGTAGTGCTTCATGAAGCGCTCGACACCGCGGGCGCCCGGACGATCGGCGTAGCCGAGGCGGTGGGCGACGACGTCCTGGAAATTGAAGGTGAGCCGTTCTTCCGGTCGCCCCGCGACGTAGTGCAGATGACAGCGCACGGTCCACAGGAAGTTCTGCGCCTGTTTGAACTGCCGGCAGTCGGCGGGGGTAAAAACGCCGCGCCCGGTCAGGTCGCTGATGTCTTTGACCCGGTAGAGATACTTGGCGATCCAGAAGAGCGTCTGCAGGTCCCTGAGACCGCCCTTGCCGTCCTTGATGTGCGGTTCCAGGACGTAGCGTGAATCGCCCACCCGCTCGTGTCGGGCGTCGCGCTCGGCGAGCTTCGCCTCGACAAAGGCGGCACCGGTCACCGCCACCAGTTCGTTCATGAACCGTTGCTCGAAGGCATGGAACAGCGGCCGGTTCGCCCACAGCCAACGTGCCTCCAGGAGGCTTGTGCGTATGGACAGATCTTCCTTGGACAGGCGGATGCAGTCGTCGATCGAGCGTGTCGCGTGGCCGACCTGCAGGCCCGAATCCCAGAGCATATAGAGCACGTATTCGACGACCTGCTCGGTCAACGGCGCCGGTTTCGCCGGCAACAGGAACATCAGATCGATATCGGAGAACGGCGACAGCTCGCCGCGACCATAGCCGCCGGTGGCAATCACCGACTGCTGTTCGTCGGCCGAAGCATTATCGGGATAGATGTGAGTCGTCGCGAAGTCGTAAATGGTGCGGACGAGCTGATCGACGAGGAACGCATTGGCCTGCACCACTTCGGTGCCGCTGGCGCCGCCTTCCTCGAAGCGCCGGCGAACCTCGCCGACGCCCCGGTACAGGGCGGCCTTGAAGATCTGCAGGGCATTGGCGCGACCGCGCGGGCTGGTGACACCCCATCGCAACTGCTCCCCCAGCTCTTCCAGCAGGGTCTTTCGATTGATGATGGCGCGTCTGTTCGGTATGCGGTACATCGCGGGTCCTGATCTGACGGTTGAATATAAATCCACCGTCGGGCTTCGCACGACTCTCTTCTTCGGGTTCGGGCCATGAGCGGAAGCCGGCTTCTGATCATCGATGTGCAGACCGGCTTCATCAATGAATGGACGGCACACGTACCGGCGCGCGTCGACGGCCTGCAGTCGAGCTTTGATCAGGTCATCGTCACCCGCCTCTACAATCCGCAACGCTCGCTCTATCGCAAGCTGATGGGCTGGAAAGCCTTCTCGCTCGGTGCCGCCGAAACCCAGCTCGCGTTCAGCCCGCGGGGCGATGCCACCATTATCGACAAATCCGCTTACAGCTGCTTAACCGAACCGTTCGTCGACAGGCTACGCAGCGACGGCGTCAATCGGGTGCACCTCTGCGGCATCGCCACCGAGGACAGCGTGCTGGCGACGGCCGTCGATCTGTTCCAGCACGGCATCGAGCCGGTGGTCCTGGCGCACGCCTGCGGCAGCGACGGCGGCCACGAGATGCACGAGGCGGCGGTGAAGATCCTCCGCCACCTGATCGGCGACAAGCAGGTGATCGGGTCATGACGGACGAAAATTGACGAAGCGGGCCGGTTGTACATTTTACCGAGAGTGAAGCCGGGCTTGACAAACGGCTTTCCCCTCGAACTTACGCATTCAATGCACGAGTGGCTATGATGTTTTCTTTTGAGGAGTTCGAAAGCACCAATGAGACGCTGCATTTGTTACACTCTCCCGAGAATGCAGCGATGCTGCTACAGTCTATCCGAGACGCCGATGCCGGCGCACTGATTGAGCATGACATTGACGAATGAAGCTGATCTGGATCGCCGCTTGCCGGTATCACTACGGCGATGGCTAGGAGCGTCGATGTTCCTAGCGAAGGAGCTTTTTTAACTCGTAGAGCACCTCCAGCGCGTCTCGCGGGGTCAGCTCGTCGGGGCTGATCTCGTGCAGCCGCGTCTCGACGCCGACGGTTCGGGCGACGGCGCCGTCGGAGCGGCGCGGGCGAGGGCCGCGGCGAACAGGGGCAGATCGGATGCGAGGCGGGTCAAGGCCGAGGTCGGCTCGCTCGTCTCCAGCGTCGCCAGAATCTCTTCGGCGCGGGCGACGGCCGCCGGCGGCAGTCCGGCGAGGCGGGCGACGTGGACGCCGTAGGAGCGATCGGCCGCCCCCGGCGCCACCTCGTGCAGGAAGACGACGTCGCCCCGCCACTCCTTCGTCCGCATCGCATGGCACGCCAGGGCCGGCAGTCGCGCCGCCAGCGCCGTCAGCTCGTGATAGTGGGTGGCGACGAGGCCGCGGCAGCCGTTGACCTCGGCGAGATGCTCGACCACCGCCCAGGCGATCGACAGGCCGTCGAAGGTGGCGGTGCCCCGGCCGACCTCATCGAGGATGACCAGCGACCGCGGCCCCGCCTCGCGCAGGATGATCGCCGTCTCGACCATCTCGACCATGAACGTCGATCGGCCGCGGGCGAGATCGTCGGCGGCGCCGACGCGGGAGAACAGCCGGTCGACGACGCCGATGCGGGCCCGGTCGGCGGGCACGAACGAGCCGATCTGCGCCAGGATCGCGATCAGCGCATTCTGGCGGAGAAACGTGCTCTTGCCGGCCATGTTGGGGCCGGTCAACAGCCACAGCCGGCGCGGATCGCCGAGATCGCAGTCGTTGCCGACGAACGCACCGGCGCCGCCCGCCTTCAGCATGGCCTCGACGACCGGATGCCGGCCGCATTCGATTCTGAAGTCCCGGCTCGCGTCCACCACCGGCCGGACGTACCGGTTCTCCTCGGCGACGACGGCGAGGCTTGCCGCCACATCGAGGCGGCCGATCGCCTGCGCGGTTCGGGCGAGGGCTTCACCCGCCGCCAGCACCGTCGCCGCCAACTCGCCAAAAATCGCCGCCTCGCGGGCGAGGGCATCGTCGGCGGCGCGGGCGATACGCCGCTCCAGATCGGCGAGCTCGACGGTCGCATAACGGACGGCGCTCGCCATCGATTGGCGCTGGATGAACGGACCGGCGCCGGGCCCCGGCATCCGTTCGGCGAGACGCTGCGGCACCTCGACATAATATCCGAGCAGCGTGTTGTGGCGAATCTTCAGGTGCGAGAGCCCGGTCTCGGCGACATAGCGCGCCTCGAGATCGAGGATCAGCCGCCGGCCGTCGTCGCGCAGCCTTCTCGTCTCATCGAGCGCCGCGATCGTAGCCGCGGGCAATGAACTGGCCGTCGCGAACGCTCACCGGTAGCTCCTCGGCAAGCGCCGCGGTCAGCGACGCGCGCAGGCTGCCACCGTCGTCGGCGGGATCGGCGAGCGCGGTGCCGGCATCAGCGAGGTCGCCCGGCATCGGCGGTAACGCTGCATCGGCGAGGAGACGGTGCAGGGATCCGCCGCCGCCAGTGTATCGCGCACCGCCGCCAGATCCCGCGGGCCGCCGCGGCCGAGCGACAGCCTGGATGCGGCACGCTCAAGATCGGGACACGCGGCCAACGCCTCGCGCACCCGCCGGCGTTGGCCGTCCTCTTCGACAAACGCGGCAACCGAGTCGAGGCGACGCTCGATCAGGGTCGGGTCGGTCGACGGTGCGGCGAGGCGGGCGGCGAGGCGGCGTGCGCCCATGCCGGTGACGGTGCGGTCGATCAGGTCGATGAGGCTGCCCTTACGGCCGCCGGCCGGCGTCGTCGTCAGCTCCAGATTGCGACGGCTGGCCGCATCGATGTGCATGACGTCGGCATCGATCCGCCGCACCGGCGGCGCCAGCTGCGGCAACCGGCCTTTCTGGGTGAGGGCGATATAGTCGACGACGGCGCCGAGGGCGGCGATTTCGGCGCGGCCGAAGTCGCCGAAGCCGGCGAGGCTACCGACCCGATAGACCGCCTTCAGGCGGCGCTCGCCGGCGAGACTGTCGAAGCGGATGGCCGGCAGCAGCGTCAGCTGCGCCTCCCAGTCGGCGAGCGCCGCCCGTGACGCAGGCCGGGCGGCGAAGGTGTCCGCCGCCAGAATCTCTCCCGGCTCGATGCCGGCGAGCGCTGCGGCAAGGCCGGCGTCGTCCGGCACCGCCGCCGCCCGGACGACGCCGGTCGAGATGTCGACCCAGGCGAGGCCGAGACGTCCGGCCGCCTCGGCGATCGCCGCCAGATGATTGGGCCGGCGGGCGTCGAGGAGCGTGTCCTCGGTCAGCGTGCCTGCGGTCACAATTCGCACCACGTCGCGGGCAACCACCGCTTTCGCTCCCCGCTTGCGGGCTTCGGCCGGCGCCTCCAGCTGTTCGCAGACGGCAACCTTGAAGCCTTTGCGGATCAGCCTGGCGAGATAGCTTTCGTGGCTGTGCAAAGGCACGCCGCACATCGCGATGGGTTCGCCCTGGTGCTTGCCCCGGCGGGTCAGCGCGATATCGAGGGCGGCGGCCGCCGCAACCGCGTCGTCGAAGAACAGCTCGTAGAAATCGCCCATGCGGAAGAAGAGAAGGCAGTCCGGATGCGCCGCCTTGATCGACCAATACTGGGCCATCACCGGCGTTGCCGCCGGACCGTCACCGCCGGCTTCGGCCGCGGCCGGCGAGACGGCGGCGGCCGCATCGGCATCGTCGCGCATCACGGGCATGCGAGGCGGATGGTCATCACGGCGGAAACGATTATCATGGCGCGGTCGCAGTGGCGATGGCCGACGCGGCGGCGGAGGTGCAGTCGTTGCGGCGGCGAACGAGGGAGGAGAGCGATGCAGGACGCCAGCGATGAGGTCCGGTTTCCGTGCGAGGTGGTGGGTGTCATCACCAGCGAGACAGAGTTTCGCGCCGCGGTCAAAGCGCTGCTCGCCGCCGGCTTCGTCCGCGCCGACCTCAGCGTTCTCGCCTCCCACGACTCCATCGATGCCGCCGGCCAGCCCGCCTCGACCTGGGCCGACGCATCGGTCGCGATGCTGGGCGATCTCCGCTATGAGGTTCCCCTGGTCGCCTCGGGCGCGGTCCTGCTTGCCGGCGGGCCGGTCGCCGCGACCATTGCCGCCGTCATCGGCGCCGCCGTCGGCGGCGTCGCCGTCAAGGATATCCTGCAAGAGGTGACGGCGAAGCCGCACACCGAGGAATTCGCCCGCGCGGTCGAGGCCGGCAGCCTCATCCTCTGGGTCAATGTCGCCGACGGCAGCAGGCTGGAAACCGCCGCGCGGCTGCTCAAGGAGCACGGGGCGATCAACGTCCACATCGCCCACCCGCCGACGACCGCCGCCGAACTCACGACGTCGGGCTGAGGGCCTACCAGGCGAGGGCCGCCTTGTGCGCCTCGGCCGAGGCTGGTCCGAAACAGCAGAAGATCACCCGCTCCGGCAGGTCCCGTTCGGCGAGGTAGGCGCGCACGGCGGCAACGGCGATGCGGGCGGCGCGGTCGGCCGGAAATCCATAAATCCAGTCGATATCGCCGGAAACGCGAGGCTGCGGCAGCCGTGGCGGGCGCCGAGATCGAGCGCTTCCCGGTAGCACGACCCGAGGAGACCATCCTCACCCGAGCCGCCGCCCCGCCAGACCGGGCCGACGGCGTGGATGACGTAGCGAGCCGGAAGGCGGTAGCCCCGGGTGATCCGCGCTTCGCCGGTCGGACAGCCGCCGAGCGTCCGGCATTCGGCGAGAAGTTCCGGACCGGCGGCGGAATGGATGGCGCCATCGACGCCGCCGCCGCCGCGCAGGGAATCGTTCGCAGCGTTGACGATCGCATCGACCGCAAGC
>CAWAGY010000023.1:0-33913 GCA_963781645.1 uncultured Alphaproteobacteria bacterium
TAGACGCCCTCACCCCGCCCCTCTTCCCGCCGCCGGGAGAGGGAGAGATCCGCGACCTTCGCGATGACAATCGCCGCCGCCTTGACCCTCTCCCGTTGGGGCACCCGCGGCAGCGGGAGGGTGAGGGCTGAGCGCCGCGGCGGCTGACGCGTCCTCAGCGCGGCCGGACCACCGCCATCGTCCCTTGCGCGATTGCCGCGAGCGTCTCGCCGCCGGCTTCGTCGCGGCTGAGGACATCGGCGCGGCAGACGATCAGCCGGCCGCCCAGACGGACGACGATGCCGCGGGCGACGAGCAGCCGTCCGGCGGCGGGAGCGAGGAGGTTGCACTTGTACTCGGCGCCGACGACATTGGCGCCCGCCTCTACCAAACTGAACGCGGCCGAACCCATGACGGCTTCGGCGAGGCCGCCGACGACGCCGCCGTGGAAGACCCCGTCCTGCTGGCCGAGCTGGGCCGGAACGGCACTTGGTATTCGGCTCGCCCTGGGGAGACCAAGGCCAGCTCCACCCCCAGCAACCCAAATACCCCTGCGCCGCCACATAGTCGGCGACCGCCGCCGAAAGTCGGGATTGCGCGCCGGAAACTCGTTCATCACCCGCCCCGCCCGCCTTGTCTCCCGATGTCGTCATTGGTCCCGCCCGATGTCGTCTAATGTCGTCATCTTCGTCATCGTGTCGGCCGATGTCGTCATCGGAAAGCGCCCCCCCGTCATCCTCTTCTTGCAAGCCCTTAATCAAGCCATCTCTCGTTCGAAAACAGCGGAAAATGTCGTCATTCGTCGTCAAACGTCGCCCTCCGTCCGCCAGCAACATCGAATCCGCCCCTCGAACAAAACATGAACATCCTTTTGTACACGCCCAAATTAATCCCGTCAACCGCACTGCATGGCAGAAACCTCGACCTGGCCTTTTAGGGCTGCCGGCGAGCTTAGACCTTGCCTGTCGCTTCGAGCGCGAGTGCGGCATGTGCGCAAACATCCTCCCTTCTGCGAAAGCTGCATCCCGTTCGAAAAGCCCCGCTTGACAGTAGCACAAACTGGTAACATAGACATTTGGCATACCCCCACCCGGGTAGCGCCTCGACTTTCTCTTTTAGTGATGCCCAGCAATTGACAGGAAAGGAGATCAATATGATGCGTTGGTTAGCAGCTGCTACGGTGGCTTTGCCCCACTAGCGGCCGCAGAAGAATCTGCCGATTAGAAACTCGTTAATCGCGTACTGGAATTTTGACCATAAAATTTAAAGGATAGCTCGGGATTCCGAAATAACGGAGTTCACGGCCTTTCCTTCGGCCAAGGCGTGGGACCAGCAACGGGCTACGAACTAATTCAATGTCTCGACCAGGTGGATTTTAACCCGCCTGAATATTTTAACCAGACGGAAGTCTTCAGCGAACCTTTTGGAGCAACCCTTCGTCCGTGCAAAAGCAACAAGATAGTAATGCCGTATCGTGCGACCCTTCGAGAAAAAGCTCCGCCGGTAGCCGGTGGTCCGTTAGGGCATTGCGATATTCCGGTAAATTCCGGGTGGCTTGCACGTCTCAGTGACCCCGCTTGACGCAACATCGCAATTCAACTGCTTAGTCAAGATTTAGGGATGCAACCAGGGGCGTGGCATCATGTGGCGGTTACCGTTAATGCGCCACAAGGCGAGGTAACGGTTTGGGCCATGGTGCTAAGATTATATTCCGATGTCATACGCGGGTAGGCGCCGGGAACTTATAAATTTGCCCTGGCGGCAACAGTCCATCAACAGCTCGTAGACAGTGGTAATTTCACGGGGAGAGGATCCGGTGCGTAATAACGAAAGCGTAGATGATCGACTATGAAATTCGAACGCACGATCACCACAGAAAGTAGTACAGCGCATAGCACACCTTCGACCGGCAGCGGCGCCGGCCTTCGCGGAGCGGCCCGTGAAGGGGCGGCCACGTCCGTGTACCGCCTCATATCGCGACATAGTGGCGTCAGTCGGCTTGTCAGTGCCCCCGGGTAACCCCAGGTGGGCAAGTGCTTGTCTGGGGCGCTATTCGGATTTTTTGGCGGCACGGAACCCGAAACCGCATCTCGCTGAGCAATACTAAACGGATATAAGGACGGTTCCTCAAGCGCGTTTGCTACATGGACACCCAAGGCATACGCCTCTTACTGGCCGAGGTTAGAAATGTGGATGTTCGAACTTGCCGGTGTAGCTATGGCTGGGCTGGTTGTTGGAATAGTCACTGGATTTATCTCAGGGACCGCACCGCAGAACTGGAACGACGCCAAGTAGAATTGCTGCAAAAGCAGGTTATTGACGTGGAAATTCATTACCTCGACGTCTTGAGGCGTGAGTTAGCCAATGTTATATTGGATGTAGATTTTGACCTGATGATTGAATGCTACGACAAAGCTTGGTCATATAAAGATGAAATAGAAAGATTTGATAAGTTAGGTGAGCGCGCGAAAGCTGACTACAGGTCGTTGCTTATGAAATTTCAAGACTATGGGACGATTATATATTTGCAACCTATTATTTCGTACCGTACGAGGATAGATGCTGGTGGCAGAGTGACGGAGACATGACAGAACGCTATCTCGATATATCGAAAGTGATGATATTAAAGGAACGCTTGGGGGTTAGATCTTTTCATTTATTTTCTGAGAAGGAGCGTTCTGTTTTGACGCGGGTTGCTCAACAAAGTCTGCGATCGCAAACTCCAGCGGGCGATCGAGAATGCAATGGAGAAATTCCGCATCCATCGTGCTGCAATAGACGCGGGTAGTGGCGCAAAAAGCTATCTCTATGAAGATAATGATATGAGTGTGCGTACATTGCATGAACCATACCATCCAGGTCCTCAGTATGGCATTACATTTAAGAAGACAGGGAGATATAGTGTCAATACGGAATGGTTTGATGAGAAAAGCAATGACATAATGACGGAGTATTATAGGTCGGATCTCAAGTTTCAACGCCGCGAGGATCAAGTCGGAATTGGAAGAAGAGAAATCCCCTACCCATCCGGCGAGGACCGCGGTTGAGGCGGGTCGAAACGGCGACGGTTGCGTGCTTGGGGCGCCGGGCTGGCTGGCCGGGGAAGGGGGGTTGGGATATCCGCGAGCCAGGAAGGGGCGGGTCGCGCCAACCGACCCATGCAATTGGGGCGAGCCGGTTCCCGAAGAGGGGCGCGCGCGCCACCCCCTACCCCACGCCCTCCTTCCTTCGGCTGGCTTTGTCGACCAGGTAGACGATGGAGCGGTAGGGGACGCCGGCCTCGTCGGCGAGGCCGATTTCGCAGGTGCGGCTGTGGGAGTAGCCGGCGGTGCAGCCGGGGGGCAGCTCGGACTTGAGCATGCGCAGCGCGTGCGCGTTCAGCTCGGGCGTCGAAAAGCCCTTGTCGCCGGCGAAGCCGCAGCAGAGCACGCCCGGCGGCATCACCGCGGTCTCGGCACACGCGGCACCGATCGCCTGCAGCTTGCCTTCCAGACCCATCTTCCGGCCGGAACAGGTGACGTGCAGGGCGACCGCGTCCGGCTGTTTATCGATCGTGAGGCGCGGCAGGGCGTGGTCGTGGATGAACTCGACGATGTCGAGCGGCCGCAGGTGCTCCGGCAGCTTCGTCTTCAGGCGGAATGAGCAGGGGCTGGTGTCGGAGACGATCGGCAGCCGGCCGCCGTCGCTGGCTTCTTCGAGGGCGCGCTCGACCTCCCTCGTCTTGGTGTCGGCGACATCGGCGAGGCCGCGGCTTTCGAACGGCTGGCCGCAGCAGAGATCGGCGAGGCCGCCCGGCAGGACGACGCGGAAGCCCGCCTTCTGGAGGAGCGCCATCGTCTTTTGCGGCAGCGGCGTCGCTTCCGGATCGCCCGCGGCGGGCCCCATCGTCCTAGACGTGCAGCTCGGGAAATAGACGACGGTCGGTGCGTCGGCGGCGAGGCCGCCGCCGTTTGCCGCCTTCTGCGCCCTGGCATCGAAGGAGACCGGCCGCGGCATCGAGGACCGCCACGCCGGCAGCCGCTCCCCCGACCAGGCCCGCGCGGTCCGGCTCATGCTCTCCATCCGCTCGGTCCCGAAGGCGCGGGCGGCGAGATCGGCGACGCGCAAGCCCTGGCGGACGCCGGCCATGGCGCTGCCGTAGTGATCGCCGAGGAATCCGGCGATGCGCTTCGAGGTCGCGGTCTGGCCCTCGCCGCGCAGCTTCTTGGTCAGGAGCCCGGTCTCGATGCCGACGGGGCAGGCGAGCGCGCACAGCCCGCAGGCGGCGCAGGTCTCCAGGCCCTGATAGGCGTAGGTTTCGATGAACGCCGCCCGCATCGCGTCTCCTCGCCGGTCGCGGCGAGCCGGGAGATCTCCCGCCAGCCGACGATGCGTTGCCGGGGCGTGAAGGTCATGCCTTGCGACGGGCACATCTTCTCGCAGAAGCCGCACTCCATGCAGGCGTCGACGTAGGCGTCGGCGGCGGCCATCGGCTTGACGTTCTTGATGTGGATCTCGGGATCGTCGTTGAGGACGACGCCGGGATTAAGGAGCCCCTCCGGATCGAACAGCCCCTTGATCCGGCGCATCAGATCGTAGGCCTGGGCGCCCCATTCGAGCTCGACGAACGGCGCCATGTTGCGGCCGGTGCCGTGTTCGGCCTTGAGCGAGCCGTCGTAGCCGTCGACGACCATGTGGGTGACCGCGTCCATGAACCGGCGGTAGCGCTCGATCTCGGAGCGCGAGGAGAGATCGGGGGTGATGACGAAGTGCAGGTTGCCCTCGAGCGCGTGGCCGAAGATGAAGGTGTCGGCGAAGCCGTGCTCGACGAACAGCCGCTGCAGATCGGCGGTCGCGGCGGCGAGGCTCTCGATCGGGAACGCCACGTCCTCGATGATCACCGGCGTACCCGTCTGCCGCATCGCCGCAACCGACGGGAACAGGCCTTTGCGGATGTTCCACAGACGGTCGAACTCGACCGGATCGGCGGTGAACTCGACCGGCCGCAGCGTCTTCGCGCCGGCGACGGCTTCCGTGATGCGGGCGATGTGGGCGGCAAGGCCGTCGGCGTGCTCGGCGCGGGTCTCGACGAGGAGCGCCGTTGCGCCCGCCGGCAGCTCGCGGATGAAGGCGGGTAGCCCCGGCTTGTTCTCAACCGAGCGCAGGCCCTCGCGATCGATCAGCTCGACCGCCGCGACCGGCGTCGGCTTCAGCGCAATCACCGCCTCGCAGGCGGCGACGACGCTTTCGAACAGCATCAAAGACGTCGCCTTGTCGGCATATTCGGCGACGGTCGTGTAGGTGATCTCGGAGATGAAACCGAGCGTGCCCTCGGAGCCGATCATCAGATGCTGGAGGATATCGATCGGATCGTCGAAATCGACGAGCGCGTTCAGGCTGTAGCCGGTCGTGTTCTTGATCGCGAACTTGCGGCGGATGCGGGCGGCGAGCTCTTCATCGGCCAGGATCTCGCCGCGCAAGCCCGCGAGCCCGGCGAGGAGGTAGCCGTGCGTCCGGCGGAAGGCCTCGCGGCTCTGCGCATCGTTGGTGTCGAGCAGCGTCGCATCGGCGAGGATGACGCGCATGGCGGCGAGCGTGTTGTAGCTGTTCTGGGCGGTGCCGCAGCACATGCCGGATGCGTTGTTGGCGGCGATGCCGCCGATCTTGCAGGCGCCGATCGAGGCCGGGTCGGGGCCGATCTTGCGGCCGAAGCGGGCGAGACGGCGGTTCGCCTCGCTGCCGATGACCCCTGGCTTCAGGCGGATCGTCGTCGCATCGTCGGCGATCGCAACGCCGCCCCAGCCGTCGCCGAGGAGGCACAGCACGGAGTCCGTCACCGCCTGACCGGAGAGGCTGGTTCCGGCGGCGCGGAAGGTTACCGGCGTTCCGTACATCCGGCACATGCGCAAGAGGCCCTGCACCTCGGCCTCGGTATCGACGACCGCGACCACCTCGGGCACCAGCCGATAAAAGCTGGCGTCGGTGCCGTAGGCGAGACGGCGCAGCGGATCGGTGACGATGCGCGCCGGCGGCAGCAGCGTTTCCAGCGTGCGGATCAGCGCGGCATGGGGCGTGGCGGGAGCGAAGTCTTCGTTGGTCATGGCTTGTGCCAAGGCGTTGCCTCCTCATGGACGAAACGCGGGCGCGCACGCCCCTTCGCGTCGCCCGGGCCGGTCCGCCGGTTTATTGCTTCCAAGTCGGCGGCTCCGGCGATGCCGTCCGGCTATTCCCGGCTCCGGCTGGACCCGGGCGATCGGCTCTGTCGCCCGGTTCCGCCGCGCCGCTGCCTCAGTGCCCTATCGTGGGCACCATTCCCGGCAAGATGTAGGCCTGGATGTAGGTGATGATGCCGACGATCGCCGCAAATAATAGACTGTGCCTGAGGGTAAAGCGGAACAGGTCCCCCTCCTTACCGACGAGGCCGACCGCGGCGCAGGCGACGGCGATCGACTGCGGCGAGATCATCTTGCCGGTGACGCCCCCGGTCGAGTTGGCGGCGACGGTCAGGATCGGATTGACGCCGATCTGCATGGCGGTGACGTTCTGCAGGTTGGCGAAGAGCGCGTTGCTGGCGGTGTCGGAGCCGGTCAAAAACACGCCGAGCCAACCGAGGAAGGGCGAGAAGAAGGGGAACAGGTGGCCGGTTGCGGCGAACGCCAGACCGAGCGTGGACGAAATCCCCGAGTAGTTGGCGATGAAGGCGAATCCCAAGACCAGGCCGATGGTGAAGATCGGCTTCAGCAATTCGGTGAATGTTTCGCCGAGCGTACCGAAGAACATCCCCGGGCGAACCTTGAGGATGAACGCGGAGACGACCGCGGCGGCGAGGATCGAGGTGCCGGTCGCGGCGAGGATGTCGAACTTGTAGACGGCCGGGTAAGGGGTGGGCTTGGGTACGATCGGCTCGCCGCGGATGACGAGGTTGTCGAGACCGGGGATGTGCAAGGACCACACCCAGGCGGCGAGCGGGCCGTCGGGCGCGAACAGCGCCTTGAAACTGGGCAGCGTCCAGATCGTCACCATGATCGTCAGCACGATGAATGGCGACCATGCCTTGATGATCTGGCCCAAGGAGTAATGTCCTTCCGGCACCGCCGGCATCGCCGCGGCACCGGCACTGCCGCCGCGGGCGGATGCAGAAACGCCGGTGCTCGTCTCGAAGGAGAAACTGTGCGCCGGCTGCCAGGTCTTGAGGAACAGGGCGAGGACGACGAGGCTGACCAGGGCGGAGGTGATATCCGGCAGCTCATACGCCCAGAAATTCGAGGTGAAGAACTGGGTGACGGCAAAGGCGCCGCCCGCCACCGCCACCGCCGGCCACGTCTCTCTCACCCCGCGTCGGCCGTCCATGACGAAGACCAGCCAGAACGGCACCAAGAAGGAGAGCAGCGGCAGCTGCCGCCCGGCCATCTGGCCGATGAGGAACGGATCGATGCCGGTGACCTTGCCGGCAACGGTGATCGGAATGCCGAGGGCGCCGAAGGCGACCGGCGCGGTGTTGGCGATCAGGCAGAGACCGGCGGCGTAGAGCGGGTTGAAGCCGAGGCCGACGAGGAGCGCCGCGGTGATCGCCACCGGCGCACCGAATCCTGCCGCACCTTCAAGGAACGCGCCGAAGCAGAAGCCGACGAGCACCATCTGCAACCGCTGATCGGCGGTAATGGACAAAACCGAGGCGCGAATGATCTCGAACTGCCCGGTCTTCACCGTCAGCTTGTAAAGAAACACCGCCGCAACGATGATCCAGGCGATCGGCCACAAGCCGTAAAGGAAGCCGTAAAAGGTGGCCGCCACCGCCATGGTGATCGGCATGCCGTAGGCGATGACGGCGACGAGGATGGCGAGCACCACCGTGATCAGCGCGGCGATATGCCCCTTCATCCGTAGCCCGGCGAGGGCCACAAAGAAAAAAACGATCGGAATGACCGCGACCAGCGCCGACAGCCAGAGGTTGCCGCCAACGGGTGCGTAAACTTGTGGCCACGTGGGCATATACTTTCCTCCTCCCCTTTGTGGTTCGTTGGGCGCACGAAGGCGCGGATGGCCGATGACGCGGCCGGAAGCTCAGGTGCGGAATTGACGAAAACGGAACACGGCGCGCGACGCCGTCAGCCGGTCACGGCGGTCGCCCGCAACGACGGTTGCGGACCGCGAGGCGACGCCGGCTGTGGAACGCGGGCAGACGGGCAGTTCCGGCGTCTGGACATCGCGTGGCTCCTCCCTTTTACCGGGTCCGGATTCGCGCCCCGCGAACGGGAAATGCGGACGGCCTGGTAATTGTTATTGACGGCTTGCCATCGAAGTGTTGCGATAAAACCTCCGAGGACGCCGCTCACGTCGTTACTTTAGCAAACTCCCCGTCGGTTTCAAAGTGGTAAGATGACTTGACCAGAGCCGGGCCATGCCGCCTCGGCCTTGGTGCGGGTGATGGCGAATTGCATTTGCCGACGTCGGACACGGGCCGGCCGCCACTCGTGCTTCCGGGATGGGACGAACATGGCGGCAAGTGGTAAAGTGACTAAGCCGGTCGAACCGCAGCCCGTCCGCTGCCACGGCCGGTGTGCCGTCCGAGGGAGATATGGAATATCAAAAGGTCAAGCCCGAGCGCTTATCGGACGCGATTGCACGGCAGCTTGAGAAGCTGATCCTTGAGGGTGTGCTGACGCCGGGCGAACGGCTGCCGTCGGAGCGCGATCTCGCGCAGCAGCTCGATGTCTCGCGCCCGTCTCTGCGTGAGGCGCTGCAGAAGGTGGAGGCTGCCGGGCTGCTCGAGTCACGGCACGGCGGCGGCACCTTTGTCAAGGACACCATCGGCGAGGTCATCAGCGCGCCGTTGACGGACGTGTTCCAGCGGCATCCGGAAGCCGCCCTCGATTTCATCGAACTGCGCAGCACGCTCGAGGGCTGCAGCGCCTACTACGCGGCCCTGCGCGGCACCGAGGAGGACCGCGAGATCCTCTCCGATCGCTTCCGACTTATGGAGGAGGCGCACCACCTCGACGATCCGAGCGAGGAGGCGGAGCGCGACGCCGACTTCCACATCTCGATCGCCGAGGCCTCCCACAACATCGTCCTTCTGCACGTCATGCGCAGCCTGCTCGGGCTGTTGCGGACCGATGTCATTTTCAACCGCAAGCAGCTGTACACCCGGACCGGCTCGCGGGAGTTGCTGCTCCGCCAGCACCAGGCCATCTTTGACGCGATCATCGCCGGCGATCCGGAGGCGGCCCGGACGGCGGCACAGACCCACATGACCTACGTCGACAAGGTGTTGCGCGAGCGCCGGATCAGCGACGCGCGCGTCGATATCGCCCGACGCCGTCTCGCCCGCCACCTTGCCGAGGCGAAGCGCGCACCGCAGCCGGCCGAAAATCCGACCGCCGGTCGCGACGAGTAGCGTTCGATGAGGCGGGGGGCGAGGGGGGTCCGCGCTTTATGCTCTTGATGTTGGCAAAAACGGCGACGGCGGGCGGACGAAGACAAGGGTGAAGTTGTTCGCCGGCATCGCCAGCAGCTGGTCGAGGACGAAGCCGCTGGCCGCCGCCTCCGCCGCCACGTCGGCCACGTCACGGACGCCGAAGCGCGGAATCGATCGCCTGCAGGCTCGCATCGAAGGCCGCGTTGGAGGGAGCGGTGTGGCGACCGTCGATGCGGAACGCCCCGTAAAGGACGAGCCGGGCTCCGGGTGCGGTCACCGCCGCCGCGCCAGCCATCAGCCCGACGCAGGCCGCCCACGGCGCGATGTGAATGAGGTTGATCGCAACGACGGCCTCGAACGGTGCAGCGGGAAGCGGCGGCCACGGCCGGGCGGCCGCATCGAGGACAAGCGGTGGCTTGAGGTTCGGCAGCGCCGCCTCGGCGGCATGGGCGGCGATGCTGGCGAGGCACTCGGGATCGACATCGGTCGGCAGCCACCCAAGGTGTGGAAACGCGCGGGCGAAATAGACCGCGTGCTCGCCGGTACCGGCGGCGACCTCCAGCACCCGGCCATGCGCCGGCAGCGCCAGATCGGCGAGCACCCGGCGGATCGGCTCGCGGTTGCGCTCCGTCGCCGGCGCATACCGCTTCGCCGTCGGGTCGATGTGCGGCAGCCGATCGATCATCGCGGCATCGCCTCTCGCTATTCCATCAGGCCATCAGGCCGGGCGCGTGCATTCCCTTGTTCCGGCAAGATCTCGTTCCCGGAAGAGAGGCCCGTGCCCGCAGACGCGCGACATACGGCAGGCCCCACACCTTTTTGAACTTCCCGACTCCGGAAGCTTATGAAATACGCTCGCCGGTCAATGCAACCACGATCGGCGGTGTACGTTAACCGGGAGCCCTTTCATGGCCGCGAGCCTTATCGCATTGCTCGACGACATCGCGACCGTGCTCGACGACGTGGCGCTCCTGACCAAGGTTGCCGCCCGCAAGACCGCGGGTGTGCTCGGCGACGATCTGGCGCTGAACGCCCAGCAGGTGGCCGGCGTCAAGGCCGACCGGGAGCTGCCGGTGGTGTGGGCGGTCGCCAAGGGCTCGTTCCGCAACAAGCTCATCCTGGTGCCGGCGGCGCTCGCCATCAGCGCGTTCGCGCCGTGGGCGGTGACGCCGTTGCTGATGATGGGCGGCGCCTACCTCTGTTACGAGGGCTTCGAGAAGCTGGCGCACAAGATGCTGCATGGCAAGGGCGACACCGCCGCTCACACCGCCGAACTGGCGGCGCTCAGCCAGCCCGAGGTGGTGGACCCCGTGGCCTTCGAGAAGGACAAGATCAAGGGCGCCGTGCGGACCGACTTCGTCCTTTCGGCCGAGATCATCGCGATTACCCTCGGCACCGTTGCGACCGCCGCCTTCCCGACGCAAGTCGCGGTGCTCGCCGGCGTCGCCGTGATCATGACGGTCGGCGTCTACGGCGTCGTCGCCGGCATCGTCAAGCTCGACGACGGCGGCCTCTACCTCAGCCGGCGCACCGGCGACGGCGCCTTCGTCCGGGTACAGCGCGGACTCGGCACGGGAATCCTGAGAGCCGCGCCCTGGTTGATGAAGGGGCTCTCGATCGCCGGCACCGCGGCGATGTTCCTCGTCGGCGGCGGCATCCTCGTCCACGGTATTCCGCTCTTTACATCATGGAGTTGAAGGCCTGGCAAGCCGGCTGGCCGCGGTCCCCGCCGTCGGCGGGGCTTCGCAGGCACTGGCGCCCGCGTTCTCAACGGGTTGGCCGGCATCGCCGCCGGCGCCCTCGATCCTCGCCCTCGTCAGCGGCGTCAAGCGCCTCATCCGAAAGTCGATCGCGGAGCCTTGACTTCCACGGGCGTGCGCCCGCTATCGCGATCGCTGCGCGGCACGAACGGGACGAGCGCGAGCCGCTGTTCATGAATGGTTGGTACCAGTCTCCATCGATGTAGCCGACCTCCAACGGAGTGACCCTCCTCACTGAGCCCGGTCCAGATTGCTCTTAATTTAGCAGCGAGTTTTCGGAAACGGCGGATCGAGTCGCGAGCCCGCAGCTGCGACGACGCCGCGCTTGTGGCAACGCAATGGATGTTCGATGCAAGCAGCGCACGTTACTAGCCAAGAGCCGTCGCACGGCCCGCAAGGAAAGCCCCAGCCGCCGAAGAAGTTGATTTGCATCGCCTGGATGATCGAGATCGTCGCGATCCTTGTCAGCCTGAGCCTCGCGGTCTACCCGGTCGTTGTGGCGCAAAACTTGCTTCTGAACGGCTGGCTGGGAGCCGCCCCGTTCCTCGTCATTGCCGCCGCGGAGTTCTCGAAGATACCTTTGGTGGAGGCCCTCTTCCGGATCAAAGGACTGTTGCTGAGCGCGCTGACCTCGTTTGCCATCGTCGTCATCTGCCTCAATACCTTCTATACCGTCTCGAACGGCTTCGAACGTGCACACAACGCCAAAACAAAGAACATAGAGGAGGTAAAGAGGGAAAAACTCGACGCAGTCAAGAAAATCATTAACGTTAAGAGCGGGCTTGAAAAAGCGGAAAGCGAGAGGAACTCGATAGATCAAACGCTTGAGGACATCACACGGGTTGAGGAGAAAGAACTATCAGGCTATTGGGACGCAACCAATAGCCTGCTCGCGCAGAAAGGCCATGTCCTCTTAAAATCTAGAATTGACGATATTCGCAGAAAATACGGTAAGGAGAAGGCCGATTTGCTTGACGATCGCAAAAGGCTAAGTGACCATATAGATTCACTGAGGTCATATCTTGTCAATCTACAGACCGTCGAAAACGAAGCCGAGAGCCGTCTCAATGCACTGATCTATGATAACCAGATATATAGATTTGCGGCAATGATCTATGGGTACGACGATCCTGCGCAGATGCCCGCCACGGATCTGAATACGTTCTGCTTCGTCTGGTTCGGCCTTGTCGCCTTCGCCGTCTCAGTTCTCGGGCCGTTTCTTTCCCTCTGCTACTACCGGATCAAGTATCAGGATGCGCGTACCGGCGGGGCGTGGCACGCGCTGCTACGGTCGGCCCGGCGTCTGCTGATCCGTCTCGCCCGCCGGAACAAGATTGTCAAAATCGAGGAACGGGAAGTAGAGAGAGTTATAGAGAAGCCGGTCGAGGTTCAAGTTTTCCGGGATGTTATTCGCGAGATCCCGGTGGAGACTGTTGTCGTACGAGAAATTGAGGTCGTCCGGGAAGTGCCCGTCGAGAAAATCGTCGTTAAAGAAGTGCTCATGGAGGTTCCCGTCGATCGAATCGTGCCTTACGAGAGGCTGGTAGAGGTCGAGAAAAAGGAGATCATTTATCTACCGATCTACACCAACGATCCCGACATCCTGAAAGCACAGGCCGCCTGAAGGCACTCCTAGGCACGAGGATTTGCGCATGGGCGAGCTTGCCAGAATGCACCCTGTGACCACCCACAATTATCGTGTCTTCAACGCCGCGGTGGCCACGCATGTCGAGAAGCTGCAGCAGCCCGATCCGCGCGTGGCAGCCGAGGCGTTTCGGGCTCGGGCACGCGCCGTCGGTGGCGTCATCAAGTCGTTGGGAATCGCCGGGTTGCTGATACTTTTGGGCCTCGCCGTCGTGCTCTGGCAGCATGAGAGGAAGGAGGCAGCGGCGGTGGACGGGGAGACATTCCCGTCTGCCAACGTAGCGGAACTCGATCGACGGGGCGGGTCTCGGGCGAACCAGGGTGGCGAAGACGAGCCCGTCAAGACTATCGTTGATTATACCATCTTCCAGACCGTTGAGGTTGCCGAGGGCGTGAACGTTACGACGGGCTGGAACTACGCGTCGAGCCGAAGCAAGGCCCCAGAAAATCAGTATTGCTATGTAAAAATAAGAACCGATAAAGGGGAAGATCGCAGTGTTTATATATCGATGGCCGGTCCCGGTCAAGCTAGAGAGGAAATGCCTAAGCTCGCTTTTGCGCAGAAGCTTCCTGATCTAAGCTACGAGAGCACCTTGCGCAAATGTCGGTGGTTTTCCGGCAAAAGTGACTCTATGTAACAACGTACCAGATCAAGGCATCGTGTCTGAGAAGGATCGGGTCCTCGCCTTAGTCAGCGGGGTCAAGCGTCTGCTGCGCCCGGCGACGCGCCGGTCCGCGGACCGCTGAAGGGCGCGGCTCGGGGGCTGGTGCTTGCTCCCTCGGCGTGCGCCCGCTATCGTGTGCCCCCGCGCGGCACCCGTAGCTCAGTGGATAGAGCGCTGCCCTCCGGAGGCAGAGGCCACAGGTTCGAATCCTGTCGGGTGCGCCACTTATCGTTGCCTTTTCCCGGCGCCGCGTCCGGCATCGCGTCGGAAGCGGCCGGGGTGGACGCGCGGCGATCGCCCGGGTAGCATCCTCCCGCATTAATCAAAACCGCAAGGGGAGTGGGCGGGATGAGGTTTCTCCTCTACATCTTGGTGTTCATCGGCGGCGGAGTGATCGGCTTCTTCATCGGCGGCGGCGGTGCCGTCGCCACCGGTGTGACCGGCACCGCGCTCGGCGCCTGCTCGGCGGCGAAGGTGGCCGTGCAGCAAGGGATGCTGACCGCCGATCAGCAAACGGCGCTTCTTGCCCAAACCTCGAGCTATCTGCGCAGCGAGTTCCCGAAGCTGACGAAACAACTGGGTCTCGAAAACCAGCCGCCGCTCAGCCCCGAGCGCTGCGCCGACGTTGCAACCCAGATCGATGTTCTGAAGCAGAAGGTGCAGTAGCGGTCGCGGCCAATCCCGTTCGGAGGGGGCTGGCGAGTAACGGCGATCACTGCCCGGTGCCGGCGAAGCGGTGTAAACTGCGGCGTTCGTTCTTGCTTGCCGGAAGCCGATGTCGAACAGGATCACCGTATCTGCGCTTGCTCTCTCCGCCATCCTCGGCGCCGGCCTTGGCGGCTGCGGCTCGCTCGTCTCCGACGTCGGGCCGGACACGGTCGTCGTTCAGGCCCGCGACGACGGACCGGCAACCAAGGCCCTTGCCCAGGAAGCCTGCGCGGCGCACGGCCGCAGGAGCTTCGGGCCCTTGCGCTACCAGTGCGTCGACGCCAAGAACGTTGCCTCCTGTCAGCAGAAGGCCTTCGTGTTCGCCTGCAACGTTGCGCCGGACGAAATCCCGGTGTCGGAGCGGGCGATCGCCGCGGCCGCGCCGCCGTCGCCCACGGCTGTTCCGGCCCGAGAGTAGCGCGGCGGCGGGCGCTTCGTCCGAGGCGCGTTCCGCCGCTCAATCCCCGCGCAGCTTCATGAGCCAGGCATCGCCATGCCCTTGCTGCCGGCCGCCGAGCGAGCCGTAGGTAAACCCGGTGACGAGGACATTCCCGGCGCGGCCGGCCGCGACGTTCGTCGCCTTGTCGGTCATCTCCGTTCCGAGCTGGTCGACCCATAAGACGTCGCCATTGGGAGTGAGCTTGGCGACCCAGGCGTCCGTTTCGCCTTGGATGCTCCCTCCGAGTGAGCCTGAAGTCTCCCCAGCGATGAGGATATCGCCCTCGCGGCCGGTCGCGATACAATGCTCGAAGTCGTATTCGCTTGAACCAAACTGCCGTATCCAGAGCAGGTCGCCGGCGGAGCTGTATTTGGCGACCCAGGCATCGGTGTAACCCTGGTTCGGTCCGCCTACGGCCATGCCGTCGCCGGTGGTTCCGCCGACGACGACGTTGCCGTCGGCGTCGGTTGCCACTCCCGAGGCGCCGGTGGCGGTGTTGCCGGCAATCTGGCGCAGCCAGACGAGCTGCCCCGAGGCATCGAACTTGGCGACCCATGCGCCCGGACCGGTTTGACCATCAAAGGAGCCGGAGGTCCCGCCGCTCATCAGCGCATTGTCGTCCGCGTCCACCGTCAGCTGCCCGTTGGGATCATCCACCTCCGACGTACCGAACTGCCGAAGCCACAAAAGATCGCCCGTCGGGCTGTACTTGGCGAGGAACACGTCCGAACGGCCTTGCACCGCCTGGACCAGTGAGCCCTCGGTCAGGCCGCTGATCAGCACATTGCCGTGGGAGTCGGTCGCCACGCCGCGGGCATCGTCATGGTCCGGCGAGCCGAGCTGACGCACCCACTCGAGCTTCCCCGCCGGACCGTACTTGGCAACGAAGGCATCGCCGTGGCCTTGCTGCCGTCCGCCGAGCGCGCCGAAAGTGAAGCCGCTGACGACGATATGGCCCTCGATGTCGATCGCGACCGCAACCGATCCATCGAAAGCCGGAGTGCCGAGTTGGCGTGTCCACAACAGCGCGCCGTTGCGCCGGTACCTGGCGAGGAACGCATCATCATGGCCTTGATTTCGGCCGCCGAGGTAGCCGCTCGTGTAGCCGCTGATCAGGATGTCGCCGTTCCCGGCTATGTCCAGATCGGCGGCGAAGTCCATTCGCCGGGTTCCGAGCTGACGCTTCCAGATCACGCGCGGATCGTCCGTCCACTGATGGCCGTCGGCAGACGGCGGCTCCGGTGCCTCCGCCGCCGGCGCCTGCGAGCCGACGAGCGTGGCGAGGCCGAACACGATACTGGCCACTATGAGCACAGCGGTCTGCTTCATGCCTGCCCCTTTTCGAGATGAGAGGACCGGATCCACGTCCCGATTATAAGATGAATTACCTCCCTTGTTAATTGCGTATTCGGAACGGTGGAGAGGTGCAGGCGGAGGCTCAATGGAAGTCGCGGGAGGGGAACAAGGCCTTCGCCTGCTCGCGCGGATGCCGCGGCCGGGGGGCCGGCGATTTGCGGCGAGAGCCGGGGTTGGGTCGCTTGACCTCGTCGGCGCGGGCGATCGCCGGCTGCAACGGCTGATCGGAGGCGAGGGTATCGAGCCGGTCGGAGGCGTCTTCGATGTGCTCGGCAACGATGTGGACGACGATCCCCTGCCTTTGCAGCCGCCCCCTGACCAGGAGCAGCCGCGCCGTCAGCAAGACCCGGCGGAAGCGCTCGAAGACGTCCGGCCAGACGACGATGTTGGCGGTTCCCGTCTCGTCCTCGAGGGTGATGAAGACGACGCCCTTCGCGCTTCCCGGCCGCTGCCGGACGAGGACGAGGCCGGCGACGGTCAGCCGCATCGCCGGCTTGCCATCGGCCAGCCGATCGGCGGGCGTGGTGCCGGCAAAGGAGGCACGCAGCAGCGCCAGAGGATGCGTTCGGAGCGTCATCCGCAGCGCCGTATAGTCCTCGACCACCTCTTCGCCCTCCGTCATCGCCGGCAGCGCCACCTGCGGCTCGTCGGCGTGTTCATCCTCGCCGGCCGCCCGGAACAGGGCGAGCGGGGCGCCGCCGATCGCCTTGATCTGCCAGAGCGCCTGACGACGATCGAGGCCCAAGGAGGCGAACGCATCGGCACGGGCGAGGATGGCGAGCGCCGGGGGGCCGAGCCCGGCCCGCCGCCACACCGCCTGCGCATCGGCATAGCCGTTGGCCCGCGCCGCCACCAGCCAGTCGCCGTCGTCCTCGGCCAGCCCCTTGATCTGGCGGAGCCCGAGGCGCAGCGCGAAGCCGCCCGGGCCCGGCTCGAGCGTGCAGTCCCAGGCGGATGCGTTGACGCAAGGCGGCCGGACGACGACGCCGTGGGCGCGGGCATCGCGGACGATCTGCGCCGGCGCATAGAAGCCCATCGGCTGGCTGTTGAGGAGCGCGCAGGCGAACACCGCCGGATAGTGGCACTTGATCCAGGCCGAGACATAGACGAGGAGCGCGAAGCTGGCGGCGTGGCTTTCCGGGAAGCCGTAGTCGGCAAAGCCCTCGATCTGCCGGAAGCAGCGAAGGGCGAAGTCGCCGTCGTAGCCGCGCGCCCGCATGCCGTCGATGAATTTGTCGCGAAAGCCGTGGATCGTCCCGGCGTGGCGGAACGTCGCCATCGCCCGGCGGAGCCGGTCGGCCTCGGCCGGGGTGAAGCCGGCGGCGACGACGGCGATCTTCATCGCCTGCTCCTGGAAGAGCGGCACCCCCAAGGTCTTGCCGAGCACCGCCTCCAGCTCCGGCGAGGCATAGGCGACCGGCTCCTCTTCGTTGCGGCGGCGGAGATACGGATGCACCATGTCGCCCTGGATCGGCCCCGGGCGGACGATCGCCACCTCGATGACCAGATCATAGAAGCTGCGCGGCCGCATCCGCGGCAGAAACGCCATCTGCGCCCGGCTTTCCACCTGGAAGACGCCGAGGCTGTCGGCTTCGCAGAGCATGTCGTAGACGGCCGGATCCTCGGCCGGCAAGCGTCGCCGGATCGAGATCGAGGCGGTAATGGGCGCGTAAGAGATC
The DNA here is from genome assembly GCA_963781645.1 of uncultured Alphaproteobacteria bacterium. GTDB lineage: Bacteria > Pseudomonadota > Alphaproteobacteria > Rhodospirillales > Defluviicoccaceae > Defluviicoccus. The sequence goes on from CAWAGY010000023.1 coordinate 17,628, forward strand.
GAAGCTCTTGCGCACGCAGGTCAGCATGCCGAGGCTGAGCACATCGATCTTCAGGATGCCGAGCGCATCCAGATCGTCCTTGTCCCAGCAGATGACGGTGCGATCCTCCATCGCCGCGTTCTCGATCGGCACCACCTCGTCGAGGCGCTCCCGGGTGATGACGAAGCCGCCGACGTGCTGCGACAGGTGGCGGGGAAAGCCGATGATCGTGCGCGCCAGCGCAAGGCAGCGGGCGAGCCTCGGATCGCTGGGATCGAGGCCGATCGCGCGCACCTCGCCGGCATCGGCCGCCTCGTTCGACCAGCCCCAGATCTGCGTCGCCAGCGCGCTCACCGTGTCGGGAGCGAACCCCATCGCCTTGCCGACCTCGCGGATGGCGCTGCGGGCGCGGAAGCGGATCACCGTTGCCGCCAGGCCGGCGCGCTCGCGGCCGTACTTTTCATAGATGTACTGGATCACCTCCTCGCGCCGCTCGTGCTCGAAATCGACGTCGATGTCGGGCGGCTCGCCGCGCGCCGCCGAGATGAAGCGCTCGAAGAGGAGATCGGATTTCTCCGGGTCCACCGCTGTAATGTAGAGGCAGAAGCAGACGGCGGAGTTGGCGGCGGAGCCGCGCCCCTGGCAGAGGATGCCGCGGTCGCGGGCGAAGCGGACGATGTCGTGGACGGTAAGGAAATAGGCGGCGAAGTCGAGCTCGGCGATCAGCGCCAGTTCGTGGCGGAGCTGCGCCGTCACCTTCTCCGGCACACCGCCGGGATAGCGAAGGGCGGCCCCCTCCCAGGTCAGATGGACGAGCTCTTCCTGCGGCGTGCGGCCGGCGGTGGTGATCTCGTCCGGATACTCGTAGCGCAGCTCGTCGAGGCTGAAGCGGCAGCGCTCGGCGATTTCGAGGGTGCGGCGGATGGCGTCGGGGTGGTTGCGGAACAGATGCGCCATCGCCGTCGCCGATTTCAGGTGGCGCTCGCCGTTGGTGAGGGCGGCAAGGCCAAGGGTGTCGATCGTCCGCTTCAGCCGGATGCAGGCGAGCACATCGGCGAGCGGCCGGCGGTGGGGAGTGTGCATCAGGACATCGTTGGTGGCGACGAGCGGGACCGACGTCAGCGCGGCCAGCCGCGCCAGCGCCGCGAGGCGGGCATCGTCGTTCCCATTCAGGCCGTGGCTTGCGGCGAGATAGACATCACCCGGCCGGGCACGAGCCCAGGCGGCGAGATCTTGAGCGAAATCCGGAGCGAAGGCGGCCGCCGGGCCGGGCGGCGGCAGCAGCGCCAGCACAAGCCCTTCGGCATGGGCCTCCACGTCCGCCCGCCGAAGCCGGCATTCGCCCTTCGCCGCCCGTCGCCGTCCGATCGAGATCAGCCGGGCGAGGCGGCCGTAGGCGGCGCGGTCGGTCGGCCAGGCAAGCAGGCTGGCGGCGTCGGCGAGATCGAGCCGCGCCCCGGTGAGCAGCCGGATGCCGCCGGTCCTGGCGGCGGTGTGGGCGCGGACGATGCCGGCGAGGCTGTTGCGGTCGGTGATGGCGATGGCGGGATGGCCGAGGACGGCCGCCTGCAGGACCAGTTCCTCCGGGTGTGAAGCGCCTTCGAGGAAGCTGAAGTTGCTGGTGACCTGCAGCTCGACATAGCTCATGCAAAAAATCCGTGCAGGAACCAGGCGGGCGCGCCGCCGCCTGCGTCCCCGGCTCCATTGTCATCTCGGTCTCCGTCTCCGGCAGCCGGCGGAACAGCCACAAGCGATGACCATCCGCATCCTCGATCCGCCAGTAGTCGCGCACGCTCGCCCGCCAGTCGGGGTCGTCCCGCCACCAGGCCCAGGCGATCCGCTCGGGGCCGATTGCCGCCGTCACCCGATGCACCGTCACCCGATGCGGGCCGCCGCGCAGCCGGAACAGGGAGGGCGGGTCGGCGGTGCCGACCGGGCGGAGCAAGGATCTCGATCGGCTCCGGCGCCGCCAGCAGGCGGACCGGCCGGGGGACCCCAGCCCGAACCGCCGCCGCCGGCCAGTTCAAGGAGACACCGCCGGCCTCGGCGGCGACCGCGGTATAGGCGCACTCCGGCAGGTGGCTCGGCCGTGGCCGGAAGGCGACGATGCGATCGAAGCCCAGCCGGTTGCCGAGGCGGTCGATCAGATCGGCAAGCCGGCGATCCGCCGTCGGTGGCGCCGATGGACGCCGTGGTCGGTTGAGCTGCCGCGGCCATGGCAAGGCGCTCGCCGCCAGGGGTTTGCGTCTCGGGCACGTGCGTCTGCTCGGGCGGCAGCGGCTCGGTGCGCAGCACCTCCACCATCACCGCCTCGACGCCGGCGCCGGCGGAAAGGGTCTCGAGGGGACTTGTGAACAAGCGGGCGAGATGGAGGGGATCGCGCACCGGCCGCGCGGTGCCGATCTCGACCGCCTGCGGCGGTGCCGCCAGCCGCTCTAAGGTACAGCGCAGGCGCCTGCGCACCCCTCGCCTCTTCGCGGAGCCGCCGGCAGAGCCGGTCGAGGGCTCGGGCGAGGGCAGACGCCACCTGGGCGCGGTCGCCGACCGGCTCGGCGAAGCGGACGCGCTGCCGCCAGGGGACCGCAAAGCGCTCCGGCGACAGCGGCTCAAGGGTGCGGCCGAGCGCCCGGTCGAGGCAGCCGAGGAGGGGGCCACCAAAGCGGCGGGCGAGGGCCGGGCGCGGCAGCGGATAAAGATCGCCGATCCGCCTCAGGCCGAGGCGGACAAGGTCGGCCGTGATGCCGGCGTCGAGACCGAGGGCTTCGATCGGAAGCGCCGCAATTCCCGCCGCCGTCTCCCCCTCGGCAAGGATGGTTCCGGGGGTTCCCCAGCGGGCGAGGGCGCGGGCGGCGCCGGCGGTCGGCGCCAGCGCGGTGCGGACGCTGAGACCAAAGGTGCCGAGCCGGGCCTGGATCTCGGCGATCAGCGCCGCCTCACCGCCGAACAGATGGGCGCGAGCCGGTGACGTCGAGGAGGAGGCCATCGCCGTCGATGGCAACGAAGGGGGTGTAGCGCTCGCTCCAGCGGGCGAGACGGCGAAGGAACGCCCGGTCAAGGGCGGGATCGCGGGCGACGGCGACGAGCAAAGGAACAATCGCCTGCGCGCTCGCCAGCGGCATGCCGGGGGTGATCCCGGCCTCTTCGGCGGCGGCATCGACCGCGACCACGAAGCGGCGGCCGCCACCGCCGGCGGTCTCGCCGATCAGGACAACGCTAGGTCGCTCACGGGCGGGTCGCTCAAGGCGGGTCGCTCACGGGCGGGCCGATCGTAAGCGGGGCGACCTGCGGCGGCACCCGGCCCCCATTGCCGCCCGGAGCGCAGCCGTCTCAGCCTATCGGTGCCGAGGCGGGGCAGCCAGAGCGAAACGATGCGTCTCGTCATCCCAATCCACGTCCCAACATCCGGTCGCACCTGCACGGTTGCGGGCGAGCGAAAGCCGCCAGCGGGTGGCGATCTCCGTTCTTTCTTTATGCCCTCCCCTTCCCCTTCCCCGGTCGGGGCCGGGTCGATCCGCCAGCGGGTATGCAAAGAGGCCTGAAGTCCGGCGCTGCGTCCGCCACTTTCCGTCGGCCCCCTCTCCGCAAGCCCCCTCTGGCAAGAACAAGAAGGCCGGTGACGCCCCCCGCCTCGCAGGCCAGCTGCAGGCGGCGGCTCGCCATCGGGTCGGGATCGCCGGCCATCTCGGCGATGACGAGAGCGGGCGCACCGGAGCGCAGCGCATCCTCCATCACCGCCAGCACCTCCGCCCGGCGGTGGCAGAGAACGACGATCAGCCGACCGGGATCGAGGCCGAGGCCGGCCAGCCCCGGCGGATAGAGCCTCGCCCGCGCGGCCGCCGGCACGCACCAGACGACAGCGGCCGGCCCGGCCTGCCCCGGCCGCGGGACGATCAGGCGGATGCCGTCAGCCGGCCGGCAACGGCGGCGGCGAAGCCATCGGCGGCGGTGCCTTCAACGGCATGCAGGCAGGCGAGCGGCAGCCCCTGGCCGCCGAGGGCGGTATCGATCGCCGCCACCCCGAACGGCATCGCCCGCCGGCCGCCGATCCGGCCCTCCTCGAGCGAGCGCACCACCCGCCGCAGCCGGGCCAGCGTCTCCGCCCGATCGACGGTCCGCTCCCCGCCCCTATCATCTCGGTTCCGAGCGGCGCCCGCGCCTACCGTCCCGTCAGCGTCCCCGACATCGGCATCGTCTTGCATGACGGAAGCGAGAGGATGCATGCTCCCCGCAGCCCACCCATAATGTTCCCTTATTGTTCTTTTTAGGCCGAATTGCCGAATTGGTCAACCCACCGCTGCCGGCCGGGCCGTCGCCGATTCGGGGGTGCGCGACTGCCGATGTTGCGTTCCGCCAGGGAAGGCGCGCTCACTCCATGGAAAGTTCAGAGTGCCCAACGGAAAGCGTAGCGGAGAGCGGCCTCGGCGTCGTACTCGATGCAGCGGCCATGGCTGAGTATGATCCGTAAGGGATTCCAGGAAATCATCTCACGAACCGCTTCCCGCACCTGATGTTTCTTAGGCCAAAAGGTCGAGCGCAGGTCGATCGGCATCTGACCGTGTGGGTGGTATGCGCCTGTCGCCCATACCAATAAGCGATACGGCTGCCTGATCTTGTCGAGCTCGAAATTCTGGATTGTATCCGTAAGGATGAGGGTGCTCGATGTACTGTGGAAAAAAACTACCTCATCCAGGAAACTCCCGGGGATCACGGTCTGCAGCAAGTCACCTCGCCAAGAATCCGGAGCTTCTTGCATGAGGTCTTTGTCAAAGCGCACCGCCATACCCTGCGATCGGGCGCGCTTGCGCACCCCGGGCGAAGCCCACGCTGTCGCGCATGGAAAAGCCTCTCTCCAGGTCTTGATATGCGCATAGTGAATCTTGTTCGGCGATACGATGTGCCGTACCGGGCCCATCGAGGATAGGGTCTCCGCGAGCGCGGCCTCATACGCGATAGGTGAGTGTAGCCACAGGTCTCCATTGGCAAGCTTGACGACCGTCATCCGCGTCGGAAAAGAAATCTTGAGGAAGCTCAGACCCGGGTAAGTCATGTAGACGTGCGGTCCGTCGACGATGCCTATGCCATCGGCAAACGGCTTGTACCGGTTGATCGGCTGATACAGTGAGACTGCGTCCGCGAACATGTGGCTTCCGATAATCACTCTCCGCACCGGGCGCCGGATGAGTTCGAGATATCGTCGGACAACACCTTAATGTCCCTTCCGGATCACAAGACGTCACTCGATGTCGATCTTGAGGGTGAAGGGGGCTTTTGCGCGGCCTTCGGTGAAGACGAAGATCTTGTAGTCGCCGTCGTCCGGTAGCGTTCCCGTCCACTCGGTTGCGCTCGACGCCATCATCTGGCCGCTCTTGTCCTTCGGCCCGGAAAGATCGAACGATGTCTTCGCGTCGCCATCGAGCGTGACGGTCATCGACTGCCGGCCTTGGCGCGAACACGTTAGACATCGCCTGCGTCCCGCGAGACCTCTCCCCGGAGCGTCGCGCTGGCGCTCCCCGGGCGAATGCACCCGTGTTCGGAGAAGCTCCTCGCGCCTCTGCCGCATTCACCGCCAGCGGAGCGAAGGAGGCGAGCACGCAAACCCGACGAACGCGCTCGTATACATCTTTGCCATGATGCTTCCTTTCTTGGACCTCCCGCTTGCCTTGGTCATCAATTCACCTTTGTGCGCGAAGAGGTCTGTCGCCCCCTGATTGGACCGTCGCAAGCAGGATGGCGCGCTCGGGACTGATTGGAAGTCCCCGGATTACGCTGTCGCTCCATCCGGGCTACGCTTGCTGATGCTCCCTTAGAGGCGAGCTACGCCGGGCTGAAGTCGCCAGAGGAGCTTACAGCCTGCGGAGGCGAGGAAGTTCGCCTCTGCCTCCTCATCTTCGGTCATAATTACGAGATGCAGAGGCCAACGCGCGCAGAGTTCCACTGTGCGCGCTCGTATAAAAGTCGAACTAGCGGTCGTACGGCAGACCACCAGAATGTCAATGTCGCTGAATGCTGCCTGTCCTCGAAAGTACGAGCCAAATCCATACCAAGCGCCGTATCGGTCACGAACCGTGCGCACGTGGTCGGCCGTAAGTTCATACTCGTTGAGCAACACAACACGCAGTGGTGAGCAGGACGTGCCGATGCACGAGAATCGGTCCGCCTCTCGCTCAAGTCGCAATACGCGGCTTGTATGCTGCCGCAATCCCCGCTCCACAAAGTCGTATTCACGCCGCATATATCGTCGAACGTCTTCATAGGAGACAGCCGACATTAAGTCTTTAATGCTTCCGAAAGCGACGCCTCTCGCCGCTGCCGCTGTGATAGCGAACCCCGTCCACATCGAGTTTTTCGGGACGTTCACGAGGATTTCGATCGTTGGGTCGGCATTCGAGACCGAGTGCACAATGCAGGGTGTCACCTTGGGAACGGAAATAATGCCCGCGACGAAAGGCGCATACTTGTCCCGCTTGATCCGAACGAGAATGGGGACCGACGACCGCCGCATCTCGAACCCCACCCATCCTCGCAACCGTTTCGGCTACCCACGCCGTCGTCTTCTGGCGTCCTGGCTATCACGCTGTCCTCATCATGCTATCCATCTCAGGAGGAAAGCGCCGCTGATAGCCATCTATAATGTCCGTGAAATGCCGGGCCTCAATGTCGTGGATGTGCTGCCGGAAAAGATCGAGAGTCCTCTCTTCGCCGGCGATCATATGGTCCCTGTTGACCTCCAGCATCGCCAGCACTCGCCGACTGTTCGGAATAATCCTTTCTCGCATGTTCCGCTGCCAAACGGCTGCGATTTCACTCTCAGGATTTTCTCGGTAAGCCAAGTCTGGATTGTATTCCTCGAAAATTGCTCTGTTCTCCCGGAGCAGAGGTTCAATCGCGGCCCGAACTTGAGCGCGAGACCCCATATGGACGGCGCCGAAGACCTTAGCCAATCGTCCTTCATGATCACGCTTCCACGCGACAAGAAGGTGATCTGGAAAGTCCTCCTCCGCCTTGTCGATCATAGTATGGCACGCTGAGCAAAGAAGGATGAGGTTTTGAAAGGCGCCCCGTTCGGCCTCGGAAAGTTTATGTTGCCCCGCGGGCCTTGATTATTCGCTGCGAATACGTGGGCCATTTCGGCAATGTGAATCCGCTTGGATCCTGTATCTAAAAACAATTGCCGCTCGCAGCCGGGGTTCTGGCAGTAACCACCAGACGCCGCGAAGAGCCGAAGCCTTGTGTGCTGGTCAGGCGCTGCGTTGCCACGTGGGCAGCCCATTGTTCACTACTCCGGGAGGTTGCATCTTGACTGAGAAATCTTTCAAATCGTGCCCCCTACTCCCACTCGATCGTTCCCGGCGGTTTGGAGGTGAGGTCGTAGGTGACGCGGCTGAGGCCGGGGACCTCGTTGACGATGCGCGACGCGACGCGGGCGAGGAAGGCGGCATCGAAGGGGAAGGCCTCGGCGGTCATCCCGTCCATCGAGGTGACGGCGCGCAAGGCGACGACGTGATCATAGGTGCGGGCGTCGCCCATGACGCCGACGGTGCGCACCGGCAAAGCACGGCGAACGCCTGCCAGATGGCGTCGTAAAGGCCGGCCGCGCGCAGCTCCTCGATGAAGATGGCGTCCGCCCGCCGCAACAGGTCGCACCCCGCCGGGGTGACCTCGCCTAAGATGCGCACGGCGAGCCCCGGGCCCGGAAACGGATGGCGGCCGATCAGCCGCGCCGGCAGGCCGAGCTCGAGGCCGAGCGCCCGCACCTCGTCCTTGAACAGCTCGCGCAGCGGCTCGACGAGATCCATGTTCATCCGCTCCGGCAGGCCGCCGACGTTGTGGTGCGACTTGATCGTCGCCTGCGGGCCGCCGTGCGGGGCGACGGACTCGACCACATCCGGATAAAGGGTGCCTTGGGCGAGGAAGCGGGCGCCGCCGAGCTTTCTCGCCTCCTCCTCGAAGACGTCGATGAAGGCGGCGCCGATGATCTTCCGCTTCCTCTCCGGATCGCTGACGCCGGCAAGGCGGTCGAGAAAGAGCGCGGACGCATCGCGGTGGACGAGCGGGATGTTGTAGTGGTCGCGGAAGAGCTGCACGACCTCGTCCGCTTCCCCCTGCCGGAGGAGGCCGGTATCGACGAAGATGCAGGTGAGCGCATCGCCGATCGCCTCGTGCAAGAGGACGGCGGTGACCGAGGAATCGACGCCGCCCGAGAGCCCGCAGACGACCCGCTCCGTCGCCCACCTGGGCGCGGATGCGGGCGATCGCCTGGTCGCGGAAGGCGGCCATCGTCCAGTCGCCGCGGCAGCCGGCGACCTTGTGGGCGAAGTTCTCGATCAGCCGGGCGCCGTCCGGGGTGTGCACCACCTCGGGGTGGAACTGGACGCCGTAGAAGCGGCGCGCATCGTCGGCGATGGCGGCGAAGGGGGCGCCCTCGGAGACGGCGACGGGCCGGAAGCCCGGCGGCAGCGCCGTCACCCGGTCGCCGTGGCTCATCCAGACGGGGGCGCTGCGCCCCTTCGCCCAGACGCCCTCGAACAGGCGGCAGTCGTCGATAACCTCGATGCGGGCGCGGCCGAACTCACGCGCATGGCCGGCCTCGACCCGGCCGCCGAGCTGGGCGACCATCGTCTGCTCGCCGTAGCAGATGCCGAAGACCGGCACGCCCGCTTCGAAGACAGCCGGATCCGCCCGCGGTGCGTCGGCGTCCGTGACCGATGCGGGGCCGCCCGAGAGAACGACCGCACGGGCATTGAAACGCGTGAGAAAATCGCCGTCGACCTTGTGGAAGGGATGGATCTCGCGAATAGACGCCGGCTTCGCGGACGCGCCTGCGCGATCAGTTGCGTGACCTGACTGCCGAAATCGACGATGAGGATGCGATCGGTCATGGCGGCGGACGATAGCGGATGAGCAGGCGGCGGACCAGCCGCGACCGCACAGCCGGTGCCGGCGCCGGCAGGGCGATTGCCTCGCAATTCCACAGAAACACCGGAAAACGGCCATAATCGGCTTCCTTATTGACCAAGTCGGGAACGGCGCGATGCCACGGGCGTCGCGGCCGCTCGACTGGTACGAAGATAGCTATGGGAGAAGCGCGATGGTGCGCATGTCTCTGTGGATCGGCCTCCTGCTGGCGATATGCGCGGCACCGGCAGCCGCTCTCGCCCAGACCAGCACACCCGCGTCCGGCGACGGCGGCGGGGCCCGAGTGTCGAGCAGAAGACGGCGCCGGCGGCGGCGAAGCCGGCTTCGATCGGCCCTTTGAACGAGAGGGACCTGATCAACCAGCCCGTCGTCAATTTCGAAAATCGTGATGTCGCCAACGTCAAGACGGTCGCCTTTACGCCCGATCAGGGGACGGTTGCGGTTCTCGCCGTCGGCGGCGTGCTCGGTCTTGGAACGAAGACGGTGGCGGTGCCGATTTCCAGCCTGCAGGTCGATCCGCGCGGCCGCGTTCTCATCGACGCAACCGAGGACGATCTGAAGGCGAAGCCGGCGTTCGTCCCGGGCGGCGGTTGACCGGGACGGACGGCGCGACGTTACGCCTTTGACTGATAGTTCGGCGGTTCGCGGGTGATGGTGACGTCGTGGACGTGGCTCTCGCGCAGGCCGGCCATCGTCGTCCGGCGGAAGGTACAGTTGCGCTGCATCGAGGCGATGGTCGCATTGCCGGTATAGCCCATCGCCGCGCGCAGGCCGCCGGTGAGCTGATGGATGACGTTGGCGAGCGGGCCCTTGTGGGGAACCCGGCCCTCCACCCCCTCCGGAACCATCTTCAAAGAGTTGACGATGTCCTGCTGGAAATAGCGGTCGGCGGAGCCGCGCGCCATGGCGCCGAGTGAGCCCATGCCGCGGTAGGACTTGTAGGAGCGGCCCTGGTAGAGGAAGACCTCGCCAGGGCTCTCGTCGGTACCGGCGAAGAGCGAGCCGATCATCGCGCAGTCGGCGCCGGCGGCGATCGCTTTGGCGAGGTCGCCCGAATAGCGCAGTCCGCCGTCGGCAATCAGCGGGATATTGCGGCGCGCGGCAGACCTCGGCGACATCGACGATGGCGCTGAATTGCGGCACGCCGACGCCCGCGACCATCCGCGTCGTGCAAATCGAGCCCGGACCGATGCCGACCTTGACCGCGTCGGCGCCGGCGTCGATCAGCGCCTGCGCGCCGTCGGCCGTCGCGATGTTACCGGCGATGACTTGCGCGTAGTTGCTGATCCGCTTGATCCGCCGCACCGCCTCGACGACGCCGGCGGAATGGCCGTGGGCGGTGTCGATAACGACGACATCGGCGTGTGCGTCCAAGAGCGCCTCGGCGCGGGCGATCCCCGCGTCGCCGATGCCGGTCGCAGCGCCGACGCGAAGCCGGCCGTGCTCGTCCTTGCAGGCATGTGGGCTGCGCGCCGCCTTCTCGATGTCCTTGACCGTAATCAGGCCGATGCAGCGGTAGTCGTCATCGACGACCAGGAGCTTCTCGATGCGGTGTTTGTGCAGGAGCCGTTTCGCCTCCTCGCGGTCGACACCGTTGCGCACGGTAATGAGCGGCTTTTCCGGCTGGTCGCGGGTCATCAGCTCGCGCACCGGCTGCAAAGGATTGTCGGCGAAGCGGACATCGCGGTTGGTGAGAATGCCAAGCAGCCGGTGGGAGCCGTCTTCGACCACCGGTACGCCGGAAAACTTGTGCTGGCTCATCAGCGCCAGCGCATCGGCAAGGTTGGCGTCGGGGCCGATCGTCATCGGATCGACGACCATCCCGAATTCGTACTTCTTCACCCGACGCACTTCCGCCGCCTGGTGCTCGGCCGACATGTTCTTGTGGATGACGCCGAGACCCCCGGCCTCGGCCATGGCGATGGCGAGCGCGCTCTCGGTCACGGTGTCCATTGCCGCCGAAATCAGCGGCAGGGCAAGTCCGACACGCGCCGTCAGCCTGGTCCGGGTGTCGACCTCGGACGGCAGGACCTCCGAGGCGGCCGGCACCAGGAGCACATCATCGAACGCCAGCGCTTCCGGGATGTCCATGCCGCCTCCTCCTCGCGGGATGGCGCCACATCATACAGAAAGGCAGGCCCTTGCCAAGCGTCGCGGCCGGGACGTGACGCGGCGGAAGAAGACTTCCGTTCGCGAGCCAGCCGCCGCCCGTCTTGCGGGACCGTTGCACTTGATTATGATAATCATTACGGAGCGGCGACGGGCGCCGTTGCGGTGGTCCGCCCTTCTGCGAACGATGAGGGATAAGAATGATCGAAGGCTTGCTGGAGGCCCTCGACCGGCGGCAGCAGGGACTTGGGCGCGCGCACATGGATAGCCTCACCATCGCTGCCCGCGAACTCCTCGATGATAATCGGGCGCTGTTGACGCTGCAGCCGGGGGAGACCCTCGAGGATTTCAGCCTCGCCGACATCGACGGCCGGATGATCCACTTGACCGATCTGCGGTCAGCCGGACCGGTCGTGCTCGACGTTCTACCGCGGCGGCTGGTGCGGTCACTGCTCCGCCTATCTTGCTGCCCTGCAACGGATTTCCGCTGATATCGGGAAGGCGGGAGCGAGCATCGTCGCCGTCTCGCCACAGACCGTCGCCTGGTCGCGGCAGACCGCCGAGCGGCTCCGTCTCGGCTACTACGTCCTCAGCGACCCGACAACGGGTCGCCCGCACCTTCGGTCTCGTCTATCGCCTACCGGAGGCGTTTCGCCACGCTTACGAGGTGCTCGCCATCGATCTGCCGGACCGGAACGGTACGAGATCCTTCGAGCTGCCGATCCCGGCAACCTTCGTCGTCGCGTCCGACGGCCGCATCGCCTTCGCCGCGGCCGATGCCGACTACACCCGGCGGCCCGACCCGTTGACGCTTCTCGATGAGGTTCGCCGGGTTGCCACGGCGCCGGTGGCTGCCGGCCGCCCCTAATCCGCAGCGGGCGGACTTTCGACGCAGCCTTCAGTCGGCGCCGATCAGATCGCCGACGACGGCGCGGCCGCCAACACTGTCGAGATCAAACTCGCCGAACGAGCATGCGACCCGCTCCGCTTCCCTGCCATCGCCGACGACGGCGCGATAGGGCAAGTCCTGCAGGAGAATATGATGATTGAGCCAGTCGGTGAGGAACCGCAGCAGATCGCTATGGCGGACGCTCTTGCGGTCACGGAGGAAACGGCTGTGCTGGGCCTTGACCTCGGCGGCGAGCAGCCGATGCTCCTCACGATGCATCTCCAGTTCGCTGAAGCCGCACGCTTCCATCACCTGCTCCTCGCGGGCGAAGTGGAACATCGTATAGGCGACGAGTGCCTCCAGCACCTCGCCGATAACGGCGTCGTCTGGCCGCGTCGCCCGTTCGCCTTCAAGCCTGTTGATGAGGGCAATCAGCACCCGGTGATCGCGATCGAGCCGCGGCACACCGACGCTCATTGCTTCCGACCACCTGATGACGGCCATCGGTCCGTTTGCTTGATCTGTTTGCTCGCTCCGGATAGCCAATTCCGCGCAGCTTTGCCTAGCCCGTTCAAGTGTTTTCCGCCGAAGCCAGCGCCGACAACAGGGTCTCCGCGTCGACAATGTGCAGACCTTCGCTGCGTTCGAGTTCGGCTCGACGAGGGCGGTGATCAGCCGGTCCTCATCCTGAAGCAGTGCAACACCGTGGCGGACGATGAACTTGACCGTCCACAGGTCCGGCCTGAGGCTCTTCAGCGAAAAGTCCTCGATCCTGCCGCAGAACACGACCTCTGTCGCACCCGCCTTACGCAACACCTTCAGCATGCGGCCGCCGGCGCCGAGGGAAACCCAGGCATGCTCGGTGCCCTCGACCACAGCCGGATCGGCGTAGCCATCGAGCGCAATGACGAAAAAATCCCGGTTCTGCGCCCGGCACGCCGCGATCACCCGGGCGGGCTCGCTGCCGCTTGCTGCAATAATGCCGATGGTCACGGCGCAAGGCGTTCCTCTGCCAAGATCGGCCGCCGCTAGCGGATCATCGCCGCATACGTGGCCTCGGCGACGAGGACATCCTGCACCCTGGCTTCGGCCCTGAACTTCCAGACACTCGTTCGCTGCTGCTGCTTGACCACGTGGATCAGGACGGTATCGCCCGGGACGACGGGCTTGCGAAAGCGCGCCTGATCGATCGACATGAAGTAGACGAGGCGGCCTTCCTTTTCCTCGCCGAGGGTGGCAACGACGAGCACTGCGGCGGTCTGCGCCATCGCCTCGATGAGCAGGACGCCCGGCATCACCGGTTCGGCCGGAAAATGACCCTGAAAGAAGAACTCGTTGATGGTGACATTCTTGATGCCGGTTGCGCGGACGCCGCGTACGACGTCAACCACGCGGTCGATCATCAGCATCGGGTAGCGATGCGGGATCATCTCCTGGATACGGTCGATGGTGAGCGTTTCACCGACCGTCAGAAGCGCTTCCGTATCCATGGCCTCATGACCTTCTTCCATCGCTTGCCATCCCTGGTCCCCGCCCCTGCGGCAAAGGCGGAGCCAGCGTTTCCAGACGTCGGAGCCGGTCGCACCGAGGCACACGTCCGGACCGGTCTGGAGCGCGCACATTGGAGCGGCCAGACCGGTGCGTATGGGCAACCGACCGCCGTTCGTCGCCTTCGGTCTTTACCATACTGCCCGATGATGTAAACGATTATGGCCGCGGAAAACGGTGCGGCGCGGGCCTCGCCCGGCGCCGTGGCGGGGCGCCTCTGCCGCGCCGGATGCAGCCGCCGGCAATCCCGATCAGGGAACGACGCCGCAGGCGATCCTCGCCCCGCCGCCGCCCATCGGTGGCTCATCGGAGAAGGTGTCGCCGCCGGCATGGATGACCAGTGCCCGACCGTGGAGGTCGGCGACATGCAGCCGCGGCGCCGGCGGCGTCGGCGTCGTCGCCTTGCCGTCCTCGCCGACGACGAGGACAGGCAGGTCACCGCGATGGCCTTCGCCCTGTGGACCCAGGTGCTTGCCGGTCGCCTCCGGATCCCAGTGGCCGCCGGCGGCGAGTGCGGCGACCGGCTTGCCGTCCTTCATTCCCGGACGACAATCGCCCGTCTCGTGCAGATGGAAGCCGTGCGCGCCGGGCGGCAGATCCGTCAGGGCCGGCTCGAAGCGGAGGCCGTCGACGGTGTCGACGGCGCGGATGCTGCCGATGGGCTGGCCGATGCCGGCGGATGACACGAGCGACATCGGGATCGTCACCTCGGCTGCGAGCCCCACCGTCGGCCCAAGGCCGAGGCCGAGAACCCAAACCAGTGTCGTCCACAGACGGCGCATGTCTCATCCTTTCGTCTACGTGCGGCGGGAACGGCGTCGCGCGAGTTCCGATCCGCGAACGACCGCGCGAACCATTTGATCAACGGCCGGGATCGCCGATGTTCACGCTCGGCAGCTGCTTGTCGAGCCGCTGCAGCACCTGATCGGTGATTTCCAGATCAGGTGTCATGAATACGACCTGATCCTTGCGCAGGATCAAGGTGAGCTGTTGTTCGGTGGCGACATCGCCGACGATGCGGCTGAGAACATCCTGCACCTGCTGCATTGCCTCGGCGTTCACCCTTTCGAGCGATTGTCTGCGCTCCTGGACCCGGCCCTGAGCGCGGATCAGCTGCTCCTCAAGCTTTCGCCGCTCATCGGCGTAGACTTCCGGCGTAACGATCAGGCGCCCTGACAGCCCAGGGCGAGAAGGAGAGCGCGATCCTCAAGGCGGAGGGGGCCAAGCAGGCCGCGATGCTGAACGCCGAAGGGCAGTCGATGGCGATCGAGACCGTGTTCAAGGCGATCCACGACGGCGACGCCGACCCGAAGCTGCTCGCCTACCAGTACCTGCAAATGCTTCCGCAGATCGCGCAGGGCGACGCGAACAAGATCTGGATCATCCCGAGCGAGTTCACCGAGGCACTGGGCCAGCTGCGGAGCGCCGTCGGCAACGTGGTACCCGAGGGCGCTCGAGCCCGGCGAGGACGGCGACAAGAAGCCTTAGGGCACGGTCGGGGCGGGGCAGCGCTCGGCTGCCTCGCAGATCCGCAGCACGTCGGCCACGGGCGTGTGCGCCTGCCCGTGGGGCCAGGAGAGCCGGATCAGCACCGACGCCTTGTCGTTCGCGCGGGTGAGCTCGCGGATGCCGCCGAACGGGTTCGCGACGTGCACCAGCCAGTACGTCCTCGCGGGGAGCCCCGTGAGGTCGACGTTCTGGCCGTGGTAGTTCGCCGGGTAGCGGTCGGTGAAGCCGACCGAACGAGCCCTGCTCGACATGGAGCGCGCGCGTGTTGCCCTTCTCGCAGTGGCCGAGGAAACGCGGCTTCGGGTTGCGGATGCCGACCCGTGACGCGGCGTAGCCGTAGTGGTCGGCGAGGCAGAAGCCCGTCTTGTGGTCGCGCGCGACGACCGCGAAGTCGCCGGCGCGGTGCAGCTCGTACCGCTCGAAGCGCAGGTAGTGCCAGTGCGAGTGCTCCGGTGCATACGTGTAGCGCAGGATCCCGGCGCCTTTGTAGGCCCGGTAGCCGCCGCCGCGCACGAGCCACGCGCTGGGTCGCACGCATGACGGGATAGCCGGTCGACGGGCGTGACCCGACGATCCAGACCGGCCCGCGGCCGATGTTGTCGACGGCCGAGACGAAGCCGAGCTTGTAGCTGCCGTGCGAGCCCGTCACGACGAGGCCGGCCGGCGCGCGCTGGTCGAGGTCGGGGAGCAGCTCGTCCGCCGGCGTTTCTGGCTTCGGGGAGGTGGTGGCGGCGGGAGAGACGGCGCGGGAGCGACGAGGCCCCAGTCCGGCCCGGACGCGTTCTCGACCACCTCGCCCGCGCCGCTGCCGTCGGCGGAGGCGGTGAGCACGACGCTGCCGGTGTCCGTGGAGCCGCGCGAAGGCGAAGCGCGTGCCGTCGGGCGACCACGCGGGCGACGAGTCGGCAGGCCCATCGGTGAGGACGGTCACAGCGCCTCCTGACGCTCCGACCCGCGCGATCCGGCCGTCGCGCACGAAGAGGATCCCGCTGCGCGACCAGTCCGGCTCGCCGTCCGTCTCGGGCCCGTTCGTCAGCTGCGTCGGCTGGCCGCCGGGCCGGACGGCCCAGAGGTCGCCCCGGCCGCGTAGACGATTCGCGTGCCGTCGGGCGACCACGCCGGCTCGCTCTCGTCGCCGCCCGCGGCCGCCACGGCGAGCCGGGCGTTGCCGGTCACGTTCATCGTGTAGACGTCGCCCTCGCTCGACCAGGCGAGGCGCTTCCCGTCTGGCTCCGAGGCCGGCGCCAGGTCGGCCCGGCCGGGATTTCGCGAGAGCGTCAGCGTCGTCCACTCCGGGAGCCGGGCACGCACGGTCTCCGGCTCGCCCGAGCGGTCG
>CAWAGY010000024.1:0-164041 GCA_963781645.1 uncultured Alphaproteobacteria bacterium
TTTTTCCCCGCAGCATCCGGGCGACGCTTGCTTGCCGTCGATCCAACTCGCCCTGGCCCTGTGGCCGCCCCGGCGCGCCCTGGCGAGCAAGAAGGTTGTCGACGTTCGCCCAGCGTGGTAGCCCTTTTTCGGGTAGGATGCGGCCGGCGGATGCGAAACTGGGATACGGCGGTGACGTGCGGCAACATGTCGACCGGCACGAGCGGATGCGCGGCCAGGTGGGGCACGAGGTGTCTTTTTGCGCTGGTTCTCTTACTTTCCGTCACCGCATCTGTTGCGGTAGCGAGCGAAGGCGCGGCGCAAGGCGTTTCCTCTCGCCCCGGTGCCGTTGATGGGTCATGGCTGTGGCTCCTGCCGGACACCGCCGACGGGCTTCGCCCGACGCAGAGTTGGCACGCGACGGGGTCCACGCCGTCGGGAAATATCTTTGTTGGCGGCATGGATCACGCGACGAATTCGGCGCTCTATCGCATCCGGACGGCAGCCGGCCGCCTCCGTTACGTCGGCGATGCCCGGTCCGCCTCGCAGCGAGCGAGGAACCAGTTACCCGGTGAAACATTCGAGAAGTTCCACACCAGACCGACCTGGTTCAAGGGCAAGGTCTACGTGGCAACGATGGATTACTCGAAGATCGACGCAGGCTATCTGAAGGAACGGGGATCGCACCTCTACGCCTACGATTTGAAATCGGCGACCTTCAAGGACCTTAGCGCGGTTCGGCCCGGCGGCGTGAGCACGCCGCACCTCAGCGTCGTCACGCTTGCGGCCGACCCCGCCCGTAACATCCTGTACCAGGCGGCTGTCCCGACCGGAGAAATTCTCAGATACGACATCGCGAAAAAGAGAACCACCAATCTTGGCCGGCCGTCGCGCTACAATGTACCGTACCTGTACGTGGACCGGTTCATGTGGGTCGACACGAGGGGTCAACTCTATCTCAGTGCAGGACGTAGCCCGGCATCTCAGTGCAGGACGTAGCCCGGCACCTGTTGTATACGATCCGGCAATCTTTAATCATCTTTATTATTACCAGCCGGGGCGCGGCTTCGGCAAACTGCCGGAATGGCGATTGCAGGAGACGCGGGCGATCGAGACCGGCCAGTGCATTTCCGGCGGTGCCGTCTGCTATCTGGCCGACGATCAGAGCCGGATTTACCGCTTCACCGATCGCGGACCAACGTGGGACTATGTCGGCCGCGTCGTCGCCGACGACGAAACCACCTGGGTGTTCGACGTCACCGCCGACGGCCGAACAGCTTATGTCGTCACCAGCCCGGAAACTCCCGGCTCGGTGTCCGCCCTCTACGAATACGATCTGGTGAAGAAGACCTCGCGTCGCCTCTGTGCGATCGCCGACATCGACAGAGCGCTTGAGGGTTACGACCGACACACCGGCTATAACGCCTGGGACCGACAGGGACGCTTTTATTTTGTAAGCTTCCCCTCCAAACGCTCGCCGCTCTTCGGACAGGCGAATGCTCGTGTCACGGCTATCGACCCCGTGCGACTAAAGGCCGCGCTGCACCTCCCGTAGACCGTGTTTGCTACGCCGCTGCGATCGTCGGTGAAGCAACCTGCCAGGAAGACCGCATGGCAGGGGATTGCGACCAAACGCATCTGCCAACGCCGTCTCCAGAGCATTTTCCGGTTAGGATTACGCATGGCGGCACGCGCCGCCGCGCGATCACGGCGACAGGGTGAAGGTGTCGATCATCCGTTCGCCGTCGGTCGAGATCGCGGTCAGCTGGTAGACGCGCGCCTGGTGTAGGATGAAGAGCGGGCAGGCGGGGGCGATCATCGGCTGGCGGCAGACCTTGAGGCCGTCGATCCCTCCTATTCGATAGGGCTCCGCCGCGGCGATGGTGTCGGCGGAGGCAAGGCGGGTCGCCATCAGCCAGGCGGGCAGCGTTGCCGCCTCGCCCGCGTCATAGACGCGCACCTCCAAATCCGGCGGCTCCTTGCCGGCGAGGGCGCCGCGCGCCATCACCGGGTTCATGAAAAAGACGGACGCCAGCGGCATCGGGGTGAACCGGGGCAGCGTCGAGATGTCCTGCGGCTGGACGACGAAGCCTTCGGGATAAGAGATGGCGAAGCCGAGCCGTACGTCGCGGTAGGTCATCGTCTCGCCGGCGATGCCGTGAGCGGTCATGGCGGCGAGAAACCCACCGACGTCGAGAGCGCCAGAACGCTGCGCACGATGCGGGCGGTTGTGATGTAGCGCCTTGTGATGCGGGACATCGCCGGACCTCCTCTATCGTCCCCTCCCGAGTGGGTCGAACCGGGCCGGAAGCCGAAGCACATATAGAGGGGCCCGGCCCCGCGGCCAGGCCCCTTCACGCACTTCGGAGATAAAGGACGGGTTCCGCTCAGCAGCCGGCGGCGGTGCAAAGGGGAACGATGTTGTTGCTGTTGAACCTGGCGCCGTAGCTGTTCTGCTGGTTGACGAACAGGCCCGAATTGACGCTGTTCACCTGGCCCGCCACGATGAACGGCTGATAGCCGACGAGCCATGAGCCGCCGCTGATGCCGGGACCCCAGTTGCAGCCGCTGCCGAGGGTATCGGTCGTCTGCTGGAAACTCTCGGCCGTGCACGAGCGCAGGTATTGGGCGGGACCGGGGGAGATGGTCTGGAGCCGGTAGCCTGCGCCGGGTAGCCGCTGTTGAAGACGAGCTGGGTGTACGAGGCGTTCCAGAGGCGGCCGGCCCAGCCGACCGCGGCGTTGATCGTCTTGCCTGCCGAGTTCTGGTTGAGCTTGCAGACGGCGACGTCGTGCCGCGTCCACGAATTGATGCTGAAGGACCCGGATAGGTTGACCCACGCCGTCAACACCCAGCATGTCTGCGCCGTAAATATCCCGTACGGGGCGGCGCCGTTGCGGTAGGCGGGCGTATACACCCAGTTGCTATAAAACTGGTTGTTGGTCGTGTCATAGATGCAGTGGGCGGCGGTGACGATGTTATTGCCGCTGATCACCGTCGCCGAGCACGACGCGCCGCCGCCGGGGACGCTGAAGGTCAGCTTGCCGTCCCACTTGTGGGGGTAGACCTTCCACAAAGGCGGCTTCTGGTTGACGATGTAGGAGGTATAGACGCCGAACGTCCCGGTCGGGACGGCGGCCTCCAGCATGGCCTCCTCGCCCTCCTTGGTGTCGCGATCTTCCAGTCCTCGGGGTAGGCGGCGCGGGCGATTGCATCGGCATCGGCGGATGCTCCGCCGGCCGCCTCACTTTCCGCGGGCCCGGTGAGCGCCGCGTCGTCCGCTGCCGTGGTGTCGACCGCACCCGATCCGCGATCGATCATCACCAGTGGGCGCGCATGGGCGATCCTGCTGCGTGTCCACAAGGCGGCCGCGGCTGCTTGTTGTTGTGGCGAGACGGTGACCGAGACCGTTTCGGGTGCGGCTTGACTGACGGAAAAAGCAGGCAATGTCAGAATAACGGCAGGTATAGTGAGCCAAGCGAGTTCGTGCGACGACTTTCATTTCCTAGCCTCCAGATTGCCGGTTGTCCGGCCGTACGGGCGAGGATCTACTGATGAAGTCAGATACAATCCGCTCACGCACCCCCGCCCCCCAGCGCGCCGGTCGAGTTTAAACGACTATATGTCGACTTTAAGTGCTGCCGACAGGATGAACATTAACACCCTTTTGTGGCCGGCAAAGCGAAAATTTCATTTAGCATATTCTTCGTAAGTAAGGATTTGCTCAAGTATACGCTGAATTAACATTTGGTGATAACAGAAGCGTCTATCTCCTTGCCCCAGATGCGCTTTGTCGACGCTGGGGGTTCGCGCGGGCGAGGCGCCGGAAAGGCGGAAAATGTTCCGGCCGCTTGCGGCGTCATCGACGCGCCGGCGAGGCAGTTGTTCGCGAAGAGATAGGTGCGGCCGCCGGTTGTGCGGACGGCGTTGCGCCATCACGGGGCGATCGCCGCAAAGCCCGCCGGGGCAGGGAAGGGGCGGGCCGTCGCGGTCGCAGCAGACCTTCCGCAGTTGCGTGATCGGCGCCCGGCCTTATATCATAGGCTGGTATTCGTGCGCGTCGGGCGCTCGCCCTTCTCGCCGGCCGATGAAATGCCTTTGGGATCAAAGACATGCAGACCAACAGCCGCATCCTCGAAGACCTGGCGAAGGTGGCCAGCGGCGCCGCCTCGACGATCGTCGGCGTCAAACAGGAGGTGGACGCGCTGGTCCGCCAGCGGATCGAACGGTTTGCCGCCGATCTCGATCTCGTCACCAGGGAAGAGTTCGAAGCGGTCAAGGCGGTGGCGGCGGCGGCGCGGGCCGAACAGGAGCGGCTGGAACAGCGCCTTCGTGAGCTGGAAGCACGGCTCGCCGCGGCCGGGCCGGACACCGCCGAGACGCAAGGAGGCGCCTGAGGCGGCGGCATCTGGCCATGCTCCGCTTTCTTACCCCCTCCGGCGCCTGTTATCCACATGTGCTCACGAAACCGGCCACGTTCCTCTTGCGACGGCGCCGCCGTTCTGGCAGCCTCCATATTGCGGAAGTCTCGAAGGATAGCGCAACATCTGGGGGAGAGCGGGCCTGATCCGACGGGCAAAGTGAGACTGGGCACAATCAGACGAAACGGGAGCACGCCTGCATCTCATCGTCGTATCGTTCGAGGAGAGACGAAGGATGACCTTGATGCCCTTGGCCGAGGCTTCGGCTGACAGCCCCCTCGATGTGATCGAGCAGATCGTCGCCGCCAACGACTGGGTGTTCGACCGGCCCAACGATCAGGAGATGGCGGTGCACGTGCCCGGCCGCTGGTGCGACTACAATTTCCTGTGCGCCTGGAACGACATCGCCGACGCCATGCACTTTACCCTCGCCTTCGACACGCGGGTGCCGCGCGAGCGGCGGTCGCAGGTGCACGAACTGCTGGCGCTGATCAACGACCGCATCTGGATGGGCCACTTCGCCATCTGGGGTGAAGAGGGACTGCTCGCCTTTCGCCACGCCCTGCCGCTGCGCGGCTGTACCGGCGCCAGCCGCGAGCAGGTGGAAGACATTTTCGACAACGCCATCCACGAGTGCGAGCGCTTCTTTCCGGCGTTCCAGTACGTCATCTGGGGCGGCAAGTCGGCGGCCGACGCGATGGCCGCGGCAATGATCGAGACGGTCGGCGAAGCCTGAGGCGGCGCTGCCGGCGATGACGGAGCGCCCGGTCGCGGATCGCCGCCCCAATTCCCGCATCGTCCTCGTCGGTTGCGGCAACATGGGAGGGGCTTTGCTTGCCGGCTGGCTCTCCCGCGGCATGGCTCCGTCGTCGATCCACGTCGTCGAGCCGGATCCCGTCTGCCGGGCGCGTATCCCCGCCGACATCGCACGCAGCGACGACGCCGGTCCGGTGCCGGCCGCCGCCGATGCGATCGTGCTTGCCGTCAAGCCGCAGGCGCTGGCGGAGGTGGCGCCCGGTTATACCCGATATGCCGAGCGCGGCTGTCTGATCCTGTCGATCGCCGCCGGCCGTACGATCTCCGCACTGGCGGTGTGGCTGGGCGACCGGGCGGCGATCGTTCGCGCCATGCCGAACACGCCGGCGGCGATCGGCCGCGGCATCAGCGTCGCCGTCGCCAACGCGGTGGTCGATGCGGCGCAGCGCCGGCTTGCCGGCGAATTGCTGGCGGCCGTGGGCGAAGTCGCCTGGGTCGAGGACGAGGCGCTGATCGACGCCGTCACCGCCGTCTCCGGCTCCGGGCCGGCCTACGTCTTCTTCCTCGCCGAGTGCCTGGCCGCCGCCGGTGCCGCCGCCGGCCTGCCGGCCGACCTTGCCGAACGGCTGGCGCGGGCGACCGTCGCCGGCGCGGGCGAGCTCCTCCACCGCTCGGACGAGCCGGCGGCCGAGCTGCGGCGGCGGGTGACCAGCCCCGGCGGGACGACGGAGGCGGCCCTCGACGTGCTGATGGCGGCGGACGGGCTGGCACCGCTCCTTGCCGAAGCCGTGCGCCGGGCGGCGGCGCGCGCCCGCGAACTCGCCGGCTGATCACGAAACCGCCGGTCCCGCCGGCCTCTTGTCCACCACCCCCCACCCATATCGTCAATCGTGTAGCCCGGATGGAGCGAAGCGAAATCCGGGATAGATCGTCGATTGCGTTCTGATAGGTGAGCGCTGCATAAATCGCTCCCGCGTTGCGCTCCGCTTCATGCGGGCTACACCTTCTGATTACAAAACCACCAGTCGCGCCCCGCCCTCAGGCGGGCTGCAGCAGCGACCTCAGCATCGGCTCGAGGACGGTGCGCAGCGTCTCGAGGGCGCGGGCCTCGAGCTGGCGGACGCGGTCTTTGGAGACGCCGAGCTCGCGGCCGATCGCATCGAACGTGAGGCTCACCTCGGTGAAGTAGCGCTTTTCGATGATCAGCTTTTCGCGCGGGCTCAGCCGCGCGAGGGCGGCCCGGATCGCGTCGCTGACCAGCCGGTGTTCGCGCACCCGGGCAAGAAGCTGTTCCGGTGATGGCCAGTCGCTGGTCAGCCGCTCGATCAGGCTGGTTCCCGATGCACCCTCCTCATCGAGCGAGGCGTCGCGGCGGGACATCCGCCGGGCGAGCCGCGCCACCTCCTGGAACGTGGTGCCGAACTGCTCGGCCAGCGCCGCCAGCTTCTCCTCGGCCGGTTCGCCGCCACCCCAGGCGTCGACCATCCGCCGCAGCTTCAACGCCAGCATCCGCTGCGCGTTGGATGTTCCGATGCGGACCATCGACCAGGAGCGAAGCGCCTGCTCCTGCATCGCCTGGCGGATCCACCAGGCGGCGTAGGTGGCGAGCCGGACCTCGCGATCGGGATCGAAGCGGCGGACCGCCTGCACCAGCCCGAGCGTGCCCTCCTGCACCAGATCGGCCATCGGCACCCCCCAGCCGCGATAGGCGCGGGCGATGCGGATGACATAGCGGAGGTGACTGCCGATAAGCCGGCGCATCGCCTCGGCGTCGCCCTGCCCGGCGCGGACCGTCAGCCGGCGCTCCTCGTCGCGGCCCAGCATGGGATGGCGGGCGGCTTCGGCGAGCAGCCGGCCGAGGCTCGTCGTCGAAGTGGTGGCGGCTCTTCCAGGCTCGCGCATCGCCGTTGCCTTCGGCCCGATCGGAGCGAACCGGTGGCCCGCCGCTTCCCGGTGCCGCGTCCCTCGCTATATCTCCTCAGATCAGCATATCAGATGGGCGGCCTGCCGTCAGGGTCGCCTTTGCGCCCACCTCGGGATGATGCGGGAGATGTCGATGACTTTGGATGTTCCGGGGGATGTTCCGGCGGATGCTCCGCTCGCCGACCGGCTGCTCGACGCCGCCCTCGCAATGATCGCCGCCGACGGCTGGCGGTCGGCGACCATGGGCGAGATCGCCCTGCGTGGCGGTGTCGCTCTCGCCGATCTCTACGCCCTGTTTCCGAGCCGCCCGCACCTGCTCGCGGCGCTGCTTGCCCGCACCGACCGCCGGGTGCTCGCCGCCCCCGTCGCCGACGCCACGGAAAATCCGCGCGACCGGCTGTTCGACGTGCTGATGCGGCGCTTCGATGCGCTGCAGCCGCATAAGGAGGCCTATCTCCGGCTGATGCGCGAACTGCCGTTCGATCCGCCGGCGATGCTCGCGCTGCTGCTGCGGCTCCGCCGGGCGATGCGATGGATGGTGGAGGCGGCCGGACTTTCGGCGTCGGGAGCGGCCGGCTTGCTGCGGACCCGCGGTCTGGCGCTGATCTATCTGAATGCGCTGCGCATCTGGGCCGGCGACGACAGCCCCGACATGGCGCGGACGATGGCGGCGCTCGACCGCGACCTGCGCCGCGCCGACGCCCTCGTCCACCGGCTGCCGGGCTTTGCCGGCGTCGCGCCGCCGCCACCACCGCCCCTGGCCGAGGACGCGGGCGGCAGCGACGGCGAGGAGCCGCTCTCCCTCGACGGCATCCCGGACTGACCGTTCCGCGGACAATTCGCTTTTCCGACGCGGCGGCCTCGGCCGAAGAGGCGGCGATGCCGTCGCCCCATCGCCGACACCGGGCAAAAATGCCGCCAAACGGCATTACTGATCAAACACGTACAGTTTTGTTGCGGTGCACAAAATTTGCACCTTGCGACGCAGCATTGGCAAGCCCATATTTGGCGTGTGGATGAAATGGACGGCGCCCTCAGGCGCATCACAGTTTTTAAGGGGAGAGTCCCTATGGTACCGACAGCCGAAACCCTGCTCAAGGATCTCGATCCGGGCAAGATGGTCGATCAGGTTACGAAGATGCTGCAGTCGTTTCAAACGCCCGGCATCGACATGAAGGCCCTGGTGACCAGCCAGAAGAAGAACATCGAGGCGGTGACGAACGCCAACCGCGCCGTCGTTGAAGGACTGCAGGCGGTGGCCAGGCGCCAAACCGAAATCCTCCAGGAGACGATGAACGAAGCGTCGAAGGCGATCGACGTCCTGTCGAAGGCCGGCTCGCCGCAGGAAGCCGCCGCCAAGCAGGCGGACCTGGCGAAGGACGCCTTCGAGCGCGCGCTCTCCAATATGCGCGAACTCGCCGACATGGTCGCCGCCGCCAACCAGAACGCGACCAACACCATAAACGCCCGCATCTCCGAGACGCTCGACGAGATCAAGGAGATGGCGCTGAAGGTGAAAGCCCCGAAAGAGGCGAACGTACCGCAGCCGGTCGCCTGATCGCCTGCGCACTGACGGTGGGCCGCCGGCTGAAGGCGGCCCTGCCGAACTTAGCCAAGCTAACGGACCCTCTGTCGGTGGCAGGGCCGGCCGGATCGCCGAAACGCTTCCGCTCCGTCCTCGTTCCGTCTACGGTCCAACCGGCGCCGAGCGCCCGGCATCGTCACGTCCGGCATCGCAGTCGCGCCGAACACCAACCGTTGACGCCTTTGGCCCGGAAACGCGCGCGGCGTCCCGGAGCCTCTGATGGAGGAGACAGTCATGGCAAACGCCCCTGAGACATTCGATTTTTCGAAGTACTTCAAAGGGTTCGATCCCGCGAAGATGAGCGAGGAGATGACCAAGATGCTGGGTCAGTATAAGCTGCCCGGCGTCGATATGGACTCGGTCGTCGCCAGCCAGAAGAAGAACGTCGAAGCCCTCGTCGCCGCCAACCGCACCGCCGTCGAAGGCATGCAGTCGGTGATGCGCCGCCAGGCCGAGATCCTGCAAGAAACCATGGCCGAGATGTCGAAGGCGTTCCAGAACCTCGGCAAGGCCGCCGGCTCGCCGCAGGAAATGGTCGCCGCTCAGGCGGATCTCGCGAAGAAGGTCTTTGAGAAAAGCTTCACCAGCATGCGCGAGCTCGCCGAGATGGTGGCAAAATCGCAGAAAGAGGCAACCCAGCACATCAACGCGCGGATCACCGCCACGCTCGATGAGCTGAAGCAGTCGGTGCTGAAGGTAAAGTAAGCCCGGTCGCACCCTGCGATAACTGTTGTCGAAAGGGCCTGGCCACCATCGTGGCCGGGCCTTTTTTGTGCCTTCTTCGCGTGCCTTGCTTATGTGTGCAGCGTTAGAGGCAACCGTGATGCCCGTAACCTACGATGACTTTGCTCGGGTCGACATCCGGGTGGGCACCGTCGTCGAGGCGCGGCCGCACCCGACGGCGAAGAAGCCGGCGCTGGTGCTGATGATCGACTTCGGGGCGGAGATCGGCCGCAGGACCTCGTCGGCGCAGCTCACCCGCCACTACACGCCGGACGCCCTGATCGGCCGCCAGGTCGCCGCCGTCGTCAACTTTCCGGCGCGGCAGATCGGTGCCGTCCGTTCCGAGGTCCTTGTCCTCGGTTTTCCCGATAGCCTTGGGGACGTCGTCCTCGTCGCCCCCGACCAACCGGTGCCGGACGGCGGCCGCCTGTTCTGAGAGGCGTGAAGGCGTACCACCTCGGCTCCCCATAGCTCGCTCCGTCGCCTCGCGGCTTGTCCCGCCCCCGGCGGCATCCGGTTGCGCGATCCGGCCGGGCGGGAAGCTCTCACGCAGATGGCCGCGCCCGAGCTTGCTCGGATAGAATAGGCGCACCGAACCTGAACGAAGGAGAATGCGGGATGGCCTATGTCGATGGCTTCGTCGCCGCCGTGCCGACGGCAAATCGCGACCGTTTCAAGGCTCATGCCGAGGCGGCCGCGGTCGTCTTCAAGGAGTACGGGGCGCTGAAGGTGGTGGAATGCTGGGGCGATGATGTCCCGGAGGGGGAGGTGACGTCCTTTCCGATGGCGGTCAAGCGCAAGGACGACGAGACGGTCATCTTTTCCTGGATCATCTGGCCGTCGCGGCAGGTGCGGGATGAGGCGATGCAAAAGATCATGGCCGATCCCCGTCTTAAGCCCGAGACCAACCCGATGCCCTTCGACGGCAAACGGCTGATCTATGGCGGCTTCGAGATAATCGTCGAGGCGTAGCCAAGCCGACCGGCCGGCGACCGGCCCGGCGACGGTTGACGGCGTCGGCGGCATGAGCTATGTTCTTTCTTTGTTCTTGCGCTTGAGGCGGCGGGCGAGGATGACGACACATGCCGACAGTCGGCGCAAAATCGGGATGGGCACTATGTAATTTCAAGGGGATGTGAGACGCTTCGGGCCGGGAACGGACGACATCGAGACGACATCGAGACGACATTGCGACGACGGCGCGACGACAACTCAACGGTGGGTGACGACATCGAGACGGCGGGGTGACGACACCACCCAGCCGCGGCGGCCGGCGGCGAAGGCCTCCCGCCCATGCACATCGCCGCTGAGGGGATGCAGCCGGCAGGCGGGGACATTGCCTGATGTGGCTTGCGCCCTTGCCGGCGGCGGCGGTGGACCGTATAAGCCGGCAGCCTGATGAAATGGCCGGCGCGGGTCGGCGGGGAAGGGGGCACGGCGCCGCATGTCCTTCGTCATCGCCTATCCGGCGATCGATCCGGTGCTTGTCGAGATCGGTCCGTTCGCCATCCGCTGGTACGCGCTTGCGTATCTCGCCGGCATCCTCCTCGGATGGCGGTGGGGCCGCCGGCTCGCCGCCCACTCCCCGCATCTGGCGAAGCCCGAGGACGTGGACGATTTCGTCGTATGGGCGACGCTCGGGATCGTCCTCGGCGGACGCCTCGGCTACGTGCTCTTCTACCGGCCCTTATTCTACTTCGCGAATCCGCTCGAGGCGCTACAGATCTGGCACGGCGGCATGTCGTTTCACGGCGGACTGCTCGGCGTCGTCGTCGCCGGCTGCCTGTTCTGCCGCAACCGCGGCATCCCGACGCTCGCCTTCGCCGACATCATCTTCTGCGCGACACCCTTCGGCCTGTTCTTCGGCCGCGTCGCCAACTTCATCAACGGCGAACTGGCCGGCCGCCCGACCGACGTGCCGTGGGCGATGGTCTTCCCCCATTACGGCCCGGTGCCTCGCCATCCGAGCCAGCTCTATCAGGCGTCGCTGGAAGGCGTGCTTCTATTCGTCGTCCTCTTTCTCCTCTGGCGGCTGCCCGCGGTGCGCGATCGGCCGGGCTGGCTGTCCGGCGCCTTTCTCGTCGGCTACGGCGTCTTCCGCTCCATCGGCGAGCTGTTCCGCGAGCCGGACGCGCATCTGGGATTCCTCTGGGGCGGGCTGACCATGGGCCAGCTGTTGTCGCTGCCGCTGATCCTCGCCGGTCTCTGGCTGATCTGGCGGGCGCAGCATCGGCCGCCGGCCGCGGGGGACGTGAGCCGGCCGCGGACGTGAGCCGGGGCGGAGGTGAGCGGGCTCGCTGATCGGCTGCGCGAGCGGATCGGCCGCGACGGACCGCTCGCCCTCGATGCCTTCATCGCCGCCTGCCTCGCCGATCCGGAGGCCGGCTATTACCGGCGGCGGACCGCCATCGGCGGCGCCGGCGATTTCGTCACTGCGCCCGAGATCAGCCAGGTCTTCGGCGAGCTGATCGGCCTGTGGGCGGCGGCGGTGTGGCAGCAGCTCGGGCGGCCCGATCCCGTCCATCTCGTCGAGCTCGGTCCCGGCCGCGGGACCCTCGTCGTCGATGCGCTACGTGCCGTTGATCAGGCGCTGCCGGCGCTGGCAGACGCCCTGCGTCTCATCCTCATCGAGACGAGCCCGCTGTTGCGGGAGGTCCAGGCGCGCGCGCTTGCCGGGCTGCGGCTGGCGGCGGCGCCGGTGTGGCGGGAGCGGTTCTCGGACGTGGCCCACGGCCCGCTCATCCTCGTCGCCAACGAGTTCTTCGATGCCCTGCCGATCCGCCAGTTCGTGCGCACCGGCGGCGGCTGGCACGAGCGCCGCGTCGGTCTTACCCCGTCCGGCGACGGCTTCGCCTTCGTCCTCGGCGCTGCCGCGGCGCCGGCGCTGCCGGCCGGCTTGAGCGAAGCGGCCGACGGCGACGTCGTCGAGATCTCGGCCGAGGCGGACGCATTGGCGGGCGCCATCGCCGGCCGCATGGTGCGAAGGCGGCGGCGCGGCGCTGATCATCGACTACGGCCACGGCCGGCCGGCATTCGGCGACACCCTGCAGGCCGTCGCCCGCCATCGCTATGCCGATCCGCTCGCCGCCCCCGGCGAGGCCGATCTCTCCCACCACGTCGATTTCGCGGCGCTGGCCGCAGCATCCCGCGCCGCCGGAGCCGCCGTGCACGGACCGATCCCGCAGGGTCTGTTCCTCGGCCGCCTCGGCGCACCGGAACGGAGCGAGGCCCTGGTGCGGGCGTCGCCGAAGCGGGCGGCGGAGATCGAGGGCGGCATCCGCCGGCTGGTCCATCCCGGCCGCATGGGCGTCCTGTTCAAGGCCTTCGCCATCACGCCCGCGTCATCGCCGCCGCCCCCCGGCTTCGCCGCTCGCTAAGCCGCCCGCGCGGTTGGCCGGCAAGGAATGAGCTCGGGGTCTGCCGGTTGCGACCACCGGGGCATCCCGTGCACACTGGCCCACGGGAGAAACGGCCTTCCTAGGGCCAGCGGATCAGGTAGGGACCATGCACTATTCACTCGACGGCGTGAAGATCGAGACGGCGGGGGAGGATTACTGGGTCGCGCCGACGGCGGCGGTGATCGGCAGGGTGAGGCTGGAGCGGAACGCCAGCGTCTGGTGGGGCGCGGTCCTGCGCGGCGACCACGATCTGATCACAGTCGGCGAGAACTCGAACGTCCAGGACTGCTCCGTGCTGCACACCGACGACGGTATCCCTCTGACCATCGGCGCCAACGTCACCATCGGCCACATGGTCATGCTGCACGGCTGCACCATCGGCGACGGCAGCCTGATCGGCATCGGCTCGGTCATCCTCAACGGCACCCGGATCGGCCGGAACTGCCTGATCGGTGCCAAGACCCTCTTGGGCGAGGGCAAGGACATCCCCGACAACTCCGTCGTCATGGGCGCGCCCGGCCGGGTGATCAAGCAGGTGACGCCGGAGGCGGTGGCGCGTATCGCCGAAGGGGTGCAGACATACGTGGCCAACTGGCGGCGCTACAAGGCGGGCCTCCTCGCCGAGGGCTGAGGCCGGGGGCCGGGGACGGGGCTGCGGGCGGCGCCGGGAGCGGACGCGGGCGGATCGGCTGGCAAACCGCGGCGGCGATCCCACCTGAAGCGGGGCGGGCAGCCGGTCGCGCCGCTCGGTGCCGGCCGATGAGATGACCGCCGAACGAGGGAGGAGACGATGGAAATCCTGTATCATACGCAAGCGACGGCGAAGGGCGGCCGCGACGGCGGCCGGACCGCTTCCGAAGACGGCGTCCTCGACGTCAAGCTCGCGATGCCGAAGGAGATGGGCGGCCCGGGCGGTGCGGCGACCAATCCGGAGCAGCTGTTCGCCGCCGGCTACGCCGCCTGCTTCCTCTCGGCGATCAAATTCGTCGCCGGCCAGCAAAACATCAACGTTGCCGCCGACGCGACGGTCACCGCCGAGGTCGGGATCGGTAAGATCCCGGGCGGCTTCGGCCTCGACGTGGCGCTGAAGGCGCATCTGCCCGGCCTCGACAAGGAGGCGGCGCGGTCGCTGGTCGAGAAGGCGCACACGGTCTGCCCCTATTCCAACGCCACCCGCAACAACATCGCGGTTCGGCTGGATGCCGTCTAGAGCCTGGACACGCCGCTGCCGGCGCCGCCGTCCCTCACCCCGGCCCTCTCCCGGCGGGAGAGGAAGGGACCACGGCGCGGGAGGGTGAGGGCGAGTTCAGATCAACGGAAACCGCTTTTCGGCGGCGTCATCGCCGGCAATAACAAGCGTAGACCGCAAAAAAACGGGGATGGGAGCTTCCCATCCCCGCGCGGCGGCCGGGATCGCGGGTCGGCCGTCAGCGTGAAAAGCGCTTCGATTCCGTGTTGTTGTTCCAGAAGGGAGGGAACACGGCGCAGTTCGGCTTGCAGCGCAGGCCGAGACCGGTGAGGAAGATGCCGGGGAAGCTGTCGTTCTTCCGGCAGCCCGAAAACGCCTTCGTCGAGGACACCCGGTTGAACCAGCCCGCCGGCATGGTGTTGGCGACGAACTTCGTCACCGGCCGGAAGCAGCCGGTGGGATCGCTGGTGAACCAGGTCAGACGCGCACCCCTGAAGTTAAAGCCGTCATAGTCGTAGCCAAGTACCGTCAGTTCCGGAGCGACGTTGCCTTCAGTGACCTCGTCGGCGGAAAACGTCGCCGGCAGTTTCACGGCGCCGCTTGTGGCGACCGAGACGGCCTCCGAGAACGTGTCATAGCAGCCGAAATCGGTAACGGCGGAGACCTCTTCACCGTCTTTGACCGGATCGATACGGACAATACATTCCGGCTTCCGCGTGAGGGCCTCCGGCGCGCCTTGAATTTGTTCGGCGGCCGGGGCCGTTCCCGCCAGTCCCACGGCGATGGTCCCCGCCATTACGGCTATAGTTACGCTTCGCAACATAGATCGATCTCCCTACAAGAACAGGCAAAACGCTAATTTTACAAATCGTTCATATTTTTCGCGCGAGTTTAGCGAAAGCGATTTGCCGGTGCGCGCCCCAATTGGGTTTTGTTGTGTGATATTTGTTGGCGGCGGCCGCAATGGCGCGCGCCCGGCAATTGGGGACCGGGCCGGGGCCGGAGGAAGGGAGGCGAGACCCTCAGGTCGGGCGGCGGCGGAGGCGGCGGGCGGTGCGGGTGATCCCGCCCGTCCCGCTGCGAACGACGAAGGCGGTGCGGCCGGCGACGGAGAGTTCCTGCTCGTAGGCTTTTTTCAGCGTCGCCCGCAGGCCGGTGATGCCCTCGGCGGCCGCATCGTGGAAGCGCCGCGCGGTGAGCTGCCACAAGGGGCTGATCAGCAGGCTCAAGGCGATGACGGCGATGGCGAGGCGCTTGTCGTCAGGGGTCAGCAGCCCGGCGGCGGCGCCGAGCGTGCACAGGACGAACGAGAACTCGCCGACCTGGCCCATGATGACGCCGGCGGGAAACGCCCGATCCCACGGCTCGCCGAGGAAATGCAGGGCGGCGATGTTGATGGCGGTCTTGACGACGACGATCAAAGCGAGCCAGCCGAGGACGGTGAAGAAGGACTGGGCGAGAAAGTCGAGGTCGAGGAGCAGGCCGACCGACAGGAAGAAGACGACCATGAGCACGCTCTGGATCGGCAGCGTCGCCCGCACGCTCGCCGCGCGATCGGTCGAGTTGCCGATGAGGAGGCCGGCGAGGAAGGCGCCGAACGCCGTCGACAGGCCGAGCGCGCCGGTCAGCGCCGCGGCTGAGAAGCAGAAGGCGACGGCGGCGAGCGGGATCAGGTCACCCTTGCCCTTCAGCCAGCGATGGGTCGGCAGAACGAGGCGGTGCCGGCGGCTCAGGAACCAGATGAAGGCGACGATCACGACGAGGGCGACGAAAAGCTTGAGCAGCACGATCCTGTCGAAGCCGCCGCCCCCGGTGAGGGCGCCGATGACGATCAGCATCGGCACCACCGCCAGGTCCTGGGCGATCAGCACGCCGACGGTGATGCGGCCGACATCGGTGCGCAGCTCGCCCAGGTCCGCCAGCATCTTGACGGCGACGGCGGTGGAACTGAGGGAGATGATGAAGCCGAAGACGATGCCGGTCTGCAGGTCCTTGCCGGCAAGCTCGGCGAGACCGATGGCGAAGACGACGGAGGCGGCGATCTGCAGAAGCGTGCACAGCACCGCCGTCCGCAACACCGAGACGAAGGCGCGCAGGCTGAGCTCCATGCCGATGAGGAACAACAGCATGATCACGCCCAGCTCGGCGAGCGTGTTGATCTCGTCGGTCTGGCCGATGAGCCCGAAGCCGTCGGGCCCGAGGGCGATGCCGGCGAGGATGTAGCCGACGATCGCCGGCTGGCGCAGCCGGGTCAGCACAAGGCCGCTGATGACGGCGATCGAGGCGACGAGGGCGATGCCGGTGAGGTCGCTGCCGTGTTCCATGCGGGGTGTTTGACCCGCCACCACCGACCGGTCAAGCGCCGGCGGCGCGCGTCAGTTGACCCGCCGCCTGGCTAAGCGCCGGCGGCCTACGGGTCAGCCGGTTGAGCCGCGTTCTCTCCCGTACCGGAGGGCCACCCGTGACCGCTCAGGCGGCCTGCGATTCCTCCAGCTTCTCGATCCACGGCTTCAGCTTCATGTCCTCGCCGAGGATGTGCATGGTCAGCCAGTCGCCGAGGAACCGGTAGAATTGCTCGACGTCGAAAGCCTGCGGATCGGTGCGGAAGCGCTCCTGCTGACTGATGACCTGGGCGGTCAATACCTCGTGCAGCCGGCAGTGGGCGGCATAGCCGGGGTAGCCGCTGAGGCGCATCAGCATTTCCTCGCGCTGGAAATGCGTGCGGGTGTACTCGACGAGCTCGTCGAGGACGCCGCCGATCGCCGCCCGGTCGTCGCCCGCCAGCACCGTGTAGTGCAGCCGGTTCAACAGCGCAATCAGGTACTTGTGGTCCTTGTCGACGGCGGGAACATCGAGGCTGAGGTTGTCGCGCCAGCGGAAGGGCATCATCATCCCGGGTCCCTTTTCGGGCCGCGCTTCACCCACACGACCCATGTTGCCACAACTTTAGTGCGAGATTACCGCACCGCAATATATTTCACCATATTCTCATGAAGATGGCCAGTGGCATTCGTTCGTGACGCATTCGCGTCTTTGGCGTCAGGCACTTGTGGCGTTTGCCGGCGGGGCCGGCTATGAGGAGCCACGCGCGAACGGCCGGGGGTGACCGATGCCGGAGACCATCATGAGCTTATCGGGGCCCGGATGACCGCGCCGGGTGCGCCCTCGCCGGCGGTTGCCGGCGACACCCTCAGCCCGGTCACCGCTCCGCCGCTGGCCGGCGCCGCCGACATTCGCCACGGCTTTTTCGGTCGCCGGGGCGGCGTCAGCCAAGGCCGCTACGCGTCGCTCAATTGCGGCCTCGGCTCCGCCGATGATCCGGAGGCGGTGCGCGCCAACCGCGGCCGGGTAATGGCAAGCTTCGGCCTCCCGCCGGCGGCGCTGGCGACGGTGCGGCAGGTGCATTCGGCCCGCGCCCTCGTGATCGAGCGGCCGTGGCCTGATGACGCCCGTCCGGAGGCCGACGGCCTCGCCACCAACCGGTCGGGACTGGCGCTCGGCATCCTTACCGCCGACTGCGCGCCGGTGCTGTTCGCCGCCGCCGACGCACGGGTGATCGGCGCCGCCCACGCCGGCTGGCGCGGCGCCCGGGACGGCATTCTCGAGGCGACGATCACGGCGATGGGTGCGCTGGGCGCCCGCCCGCATGCGATCGACGCCGCCATCGGCCCCTGCATCCGCCAGCCGTCCTACGAGGTTGGCGCCGACTTCCGCGACCTGTTCGTCGCAGGCGACGCGGCAACCGCCGATCTTTTCGCCCCCGCCGACCGGCCGGGCCACGCCCGCTTCGATCTGGCCGGATACGTTGTGCGGCGGCTCGCCAGGCTCGGGCTGCGCTCCGTGACGCTGACCCCGTACGATACCTTTGCCGACGAGGACCGCTTCTTCAGCTTCCGCCGGGTCACCCTCGACGGCGGCGGCGACTACGGCCGCCAGCTTTCGGCGATTGCCCTTGTTTGAGAGGGCGCATGCCCTCCCAGCACCGCCGTCCGCGGCCGATTTGCTAGCGGCAAAGAGCGTTTACAGCGGCGCGGCGACGCTCTAGAGTGCCGGCGATCGCGATCTCAACGAGGCGTGGTGAGACGTCGGCGGCGTCCGGAAGCACCTGAGGCGCGGTCGTCCGGTTGCCGTCGAGGAAGCTTCCAGCGAATGAAAGTCGTCGCCTGCAACAGCAATCGGCCGCTGGCCGAAGCCATCTCGGCGTGCTTGAACCTGCCCTTGACGGGAGCCAGCATCCGGCGATTCTCCGACATGGAGGTGTTCGTCGAGATTCACGAGAACGTGCGCGGCGAAGACGTTTTCGTTGTCCAGTCCACCTGCTTTCCGGCCAACGACAACGTCATGGAGCTGCTGGTTACGCTGGATGCGCTCCGGCGCGGCTCGGCGCAGCGGATCACCGCCGTCATTCCCTATTACGGATACGGCCGCCAGGACCGGAAGTCGGGCCCGCGCACGCCGATCTCGGCGAAGCTGGTCGCCAACCTGATCACCGTCGCCGGCGCTGACCGCGTGCTGACCGTCGATCTGCACGCGGGTCAGATCCAGGGCTTCTTCGATATCCCGCTGGACAACCTCTACGCGGCGCCGGTGTTCGTCAAGGACATGGAGGCGCGGTTCAACTCCGAGGACATGATGGTCGTCTCGCCGGACATCGGCGGCGTCTTCCGGGCGCGGCTGATCGCCAAGCGCTTCGGCAGCGATCTCGCCATCGTCGACAAGCGGCGGGAGCGGGCCGGCGTCTCAGAGGTGATGCACGTCATCGGCGAAGTCGCCGGGCGCCACTGCATCCTCGTCGATGATATCGTCGATTCCGCCGGCACCCTGTGCAATGCCTCGCAGGCGCTGATGGAGGCGGGCGCCGCCTCGGTGTTCGGCTACTGCACGCACGGGGTCCTCTCCGGCGGTGCCGTCGCCCGCATCGCCGCATCCTCGATGGAAAAGCTCATCATCACCGATTCCATACCGGCGACGGAGGCGGTCCGCCTCGCCCACAACATCGAGCAGGTGTCGATCGCGCCCTTGATGGCCGACGCCATGCGGAGGATCAGCGAGGAAACCTCGGTTTCCAGCCTGTTCGATTAGATTGCAAGGATACCGATCGGTCGCGGTTGCCGCATCGCCGGCGGTGGCAGCGAATGCCGGCCCAACCATACACGCCGGGCCAGTTACGAGGGAGTTGAGACGATGACTGATACCGAGACGCTGAGCGCCGCGCTCCGCAACCGCGCCGGCAAGGGGGGCGCTCGCGCCGTCCGCCGCGAAGGCCGGGTCCCGGCCGTCATCTACGGCAACCGGCAGGACGCCCGGATGATCAGCCTCGACGGCGCGGAGCTGACGCAGCAGCTGCGCCGGCCGGGTTTTCTCACCCATGTCTACGAGATCGACGTCGACGGCGCCAAGGAACGGGTGCTGGCGCGCGAGGTGCAGAGCGATCCGGTCACCGGCCGGCCGCTGCACGTGGATTTCATGCGCTTCGGCGCGGCGACGAAGTTCACCGTCGCCGTTGAGGTGCGTTTCGAGAATGAGGCGAAGTCGCCCGGTCTGAAGAAGGGCGGCGTCCTCAACGTCGTCATGCGCGAGGTCGAGCTCGTCTGCAGCCCGGATGCCATTCCGCAATTCCTGTCGGTCGATGTCGCCGGGCTCGACATCGGCGATGTCGTCCACATCGGGGCGCTGACCTTGCCGGCCGGCGTCGAGCTTGCGATCACCGACGAGGATGCGACCGTCGCCTCGATCGCCGCACCGACGACGGAAGAGGTTGCGGCCGAGCCGGAAGAAGAAGAGGCGGCGGAGGGCACGGGTGCCGCCGGCTGACGCGTTTTTCGTTCCGGCGGGTGCACCTCTCGGATTTCAAGGTCCCTCACCCCGACCCTCTCCCTTGGGGAGAGCAGGGCGCGCGCAGCCCGGCGACTGAGGGCGGCCGCGTCGCCGGCGGTTTGCCGCTGAATGGCGGCCCCTGCCTGGGTGCTGGCCGGGCTCGGCAATCCCGGGCCGGACTATGCCGGCAACCGCCACAACATCGGCTTCATGGCGGCCGACGCGATCTGTGAGCGGCACGGGTTCGCGCCGTCGCGCAGCCGCTTTTCCGGTGCCGCGCGCGAGGGGCGCATCGGCGGCGTCGACGTTCTCGTCCTCAAGCCGATGACGTTCATGAACGAGTCCGGCCGGTCGGTGGCGACTGCGGTCCGCTTCTACAAGCTCGGCCTCGACCGGCTGATCGTCTTCCACGATGAACTCGATCTCATCGCAGGCAAGGTGCGGGTGAAGCGGGGCGGCGGTGCCGCCGGCCACAACGGCATCCGCTCGATCGACGCGCACCTGGGCGCCGACTTCTGGCGGGTCCGCCTCGGCATCGGCCATCCGGGCGCAAAGACGAAGCGTGCTGGGCCACGTCTTGAAGGATTTTGCGGCGAGCGACGCCCTCTGGCTGCAGCCGCTCCTCGAGCGCATCGGCGACCACGTGGCGCTGCTCCTTGCCGGCGATGCCCAGGCCTTCATGAGCAAGGTCGCGCCGCCGCCACCGCCGCGCAAGAAGCCCCCGAGAGCGGACGCCGACGGCGGCACCGACGGCGCCGGCGATGACGCAGGCTAGGGCTGTGCTTACCGTGTCCGAACAATCCTCGCCGTCCCGCTCCCGCGGATCCACCTCTCTCCCGCTTGCGGGAGAGAGGTGGGTGAGGGCTGCCAACGGCAAGCGTTCGTCCCAGGATGGGAAAGGGTAGGGATTGGGATTTAACTGCGGCATCGTCGGCCTGCCGAACGTCGGCAAGTCGACCCTGTTCAACGCGCTGACGGCGAGCGCCGCGGCGGCGGCGGCCAATTTCCCGTTCTGCACGATCGAGCCGAACGTCGGCCGGGTCCCCGTTCCGGATGCGCGCCTCGACGTGATCGCGCGGCTCGCCAAATCGGCGAAAGTCATCCCGACGCAGCTCGAGTTCGTCGACATCGCCGGCCTCGTCGCCGGCGCCAGCCGCGGCGAAGGCCTCGGTAACCAGTTCCTCGCCCACATCCGCGAGGTCGACGCGATCATTCAAGTGCTCCGCTGCTTCGCCGATCCGGATGTCGTCCATGTCGCCGGCCACATCGATCCCAAGCGCGACGCCGAAATCGTTGAGACCGAGCTGATGCTGGCCGACCTCGACAGCCTCGAACGGCGCATCCAGGCGATGGCGAAGCGCGCCAAGGGCGGCGATGCGGAGGCGAAGGCGACGCTGGCGCTGGCCGAACGACTGGCATCGGCGCTCGCCGACGGCACGCCGGCGCGCGCCGTCGCCCTCGCTCCCGAAGAACGCCGGCTGCGCCGCCACCTGCAGCTGCTGACCGCGAAGCCGCTTCTTTACGTCTGCAATGTCGAGGAGGACGCGGCCGCAGGCGGCAACGCGTTCGCGGACGAGGTCGGCCAGTGGGCGGCGGCGGCAGGAAGGTCGATGGTGGTGATCTCGGCGCAGATCGAAGCGGAGGCGGCGGCGTTGAGCGATGCCGACCGGATCGCTTATCTCGCCGGCCTCGGCCTCGCCGAGACCGGCCTCGCCCGGGTGGTCGGTGCCGGCTACGCGCTCCTCGATCTCGTCACCTTCTTCACCGCCGGACCGAAGGAAACCCGCGCCTGGACGGTGGTCCGGGGGGCGAAGGCGTCGGAGGCGGCGGGCGTCATCCATTCCGACTTCGAGCGCGGCTTCATCCGCGCCGAGACCATCGCTTATGACGACTACGTCCGCCTCGGCGGTGAGCAGGCAGCGCGGGACGCGGGGCGGATGCGCTCGGAGGGCCGCGACTACGTGGTCGCCGACGGCGACGTCCTGTTGTTCAAGTTCAACGTCTGAGCCGCCGTTCCGGCAGCAGTCGCCGTTACTGCCAGTTGCCGAGGTCGCGGTCGATCAGCCGGCCGAGCCGGGCGACGTCGGGCGCGAAGTAGGCGGCGAGGTCGCGGCGCATCT
This sequence comes from uncultured Alphaproteobacteria bacterium, assembly GCA_963781645.1. Classification (GTDB taxonomy): domain Bacteria; phylum Pseudomonadota; class Alphaproteobacteria; order Rhodospirillales; family Defluviicoccaceae; genus Defluviicoccus. Next base: position 21,912 of record CAWAGY010000024.1, read on the forward strand.
CGGCCGACAACGGGGGCCGCACCTCCTTTTGCGTATTGGTGGTGCGGATCCAGCGGCGCAAGGGTTTCGTCCGCTTGTGGACCGCCGCCGGCGTCACCTTCGCCGCCCGCAGCGCCTTGACCACGATCGGCGGCGGATTGACCAGGAACTGCTGCAGGAACTTGCTCTTATACGTGCGGTGCTGGTTCTTCTGGTGCAGCCTCACCGGCGGCACCATCGTCAGGCCGAGAAAGCCGCACAGCGCATCGTAGACGGCGCCGGCGTTGGTCGAGAAATCGTCGAAGACGACGACGAAGCAGCGGTCGCGGCCGGCGACGTCGAACAACCGCTCGACATGCGGTGCCAGCGTCGCCACCCCTGCGTAGCGGAGGAGCCGGGGATCACGGCAACTTCTCGGCAAGGACCTGCCGGCGGCCCGATCGTCCTGCAGCGCCCAGGCGCGGGAGAAGTCGCGCTGGTCCTCATCGAGGAGATAGAGCAGCCGGCCGTGATACGAGTAGACCAAGTCGACCGGATTGCGGACCATGATGATAAAGCGCGCGTCGGCATCGAAGGTGCGGATGCGGTCGATGGCGTCGGCGGAATAGAGCGATGAGACCGAACCTTCTCCGAATGACGTGTGCTCGGCCGACAGGTGCGGAAAAAACGGCTCTACGAAATGGGTCCTGAGATAGGCCTCGTCGAGCGGCGGCAGATCGTCGCGAACGAAGAAATGCGTCTCTTTCGGTCGCGAGAAGCAGACCTGCGGATGCGCGGCGATGATTTTGCTCATGGCGGTGGTGCCGCAGCGGGGCGCGCCGACGATGAAGAAGCTCGAGGCGGGTCTCAAACATGGGCCGAAGGGGATCCCAATCTCGGAAAGGTGGCGGATGGCAAGCGTGCACCGCAAAGCTAGCGTGTCCGCGGCGTCACCGCAACAGTCCGGCCGGAGCGGCCACGAGCTGAGATACACTACTAGATGCGCCCGGCGTGCGCTAACGTGAGCGGGCAGCGGAGGAATGGCGGGTGTCAAAACCGAAAATCGGGGTGGGGGATTTCGACGCGATCATCCGCGAGGATCTGACTTGGGCCTATGATATCGGCATGCGGACCGATGCGATCGGCCACGGCCGTGCGACGTTGCGGTTGCCGTTTCGGGCGAGCTCGCTGCGCCCGGGCGGGGTAGTTGCCGGCCCGGCGATCATGGCGCTGGCCGACGCCTGCATGTATGCGGTTGTCCTTTCGGCGATCGGCATGGTCAAGCTGGCGGTGACGACCAGCTTCAACATTAACTTTCTTCATGGAGCCCGCCCGGTCGACCTACTGGCAGAGGGGGTCATGTTGCGGCTGGGCAAGCGGCTGGCAGTGTTGGAGGTGCGCGCGCACTCAGACGGCCATCCCGAACTGGTGGCGCACGCCACCGGCACCTACTCGATCCCGCCAAAGGCGCCATAGACAAGATAAGGAGCCGCGTCGGTTGCCGGCGGCGACCGCCAGCGTGGCTCGTACACCGTGCCGAATGCACGGTTGAGAGTGCAGCCCGGCTCGGGCACACTGGCTGGCGACGCCTCGGCTCGGAGCCGTCGATAGGGACAGGATAGGGCGCATGCAGTCCGCCGACGATGATGCGGAGGTGATGGCGGCAAGGCGGGAGGTCGACCGGCTCGTTGCCGCGCCGGCGCCGGCGCCGGCGGATCTGGCGGCGGCGCGGCTTGCCCTGAGCCGCGCCCTGGCGAACGCCGATCGCGCGTCTGATGCGATGGCCGCGGCCGAGGACGCTATCGCCGGGCTGGCGCCGGCATTCCAGGCCGATCCGCGGGCACTGGCGGAGCCGATGCGAGCGCTCGTCGCCCAGTATGTGGCGGTCGCGCGGCGCACCGACCGCGCACCCGATCGGGAGCTGCTGGCGCCGATCGCCGGCGCCCTCGGCGGCGTCGTCGCGGCGGAGGACCGCGCCGAGGACGCCGAGATGTTCGGCGATGAGGATGGCGGCGGCGCGGAGCGGTGAGCGAAGACAAACACGCGATTGCGGCCGCGATCAAGCGCCACGCGCTTGCCGCGGGATTTGATGACGTCGGCATCACGGCGGCGGCCCGGTCTCCCGACGATGCGGGGCATCTTGCCGTTTATCTCGCCGAAGGCCGCCACGGCGACATGACCTGGATGCAAACGACGGCGGATCGCCGCGCCGATCCAACGGCGCTGTGGCCGGCCGCCCGCAGTGTCATCGTCTGTGGCCTCAACTACGCACCCGACGACGATCCGCGCCGTCGCCAGGATGCGACCGGGTGCGGCGCGATCAGCGTTTACGCGATGGGCCGGGACTACCACGACGTTATGCGGGCCCGCCTCAAGGCCCTGGCCGGCTGGATCGCTTCGACGCACGGCGGCGAGGTCAAGGTCTTCACCGATACCGCGCCGGTCATGGAGAAGCCGCTGGCTCAGCGCGCCGGGCTCGGCTGGATCGGCAAGCACACCAACCTCGTCTCCCGCCGCTTCGGCTCGTGGCTGTTCTTGGGCGAGGTGTTCTCGACCCTCGATCTGCCGGCCGATCAGCCGGAGACCGACCACTGCGGCTCGTGCGACCGCTGCCGGCTCGCCTGCCCGACCGCGGCCCTGCCGGAGCCTTATCGGATCGAGCCGCGGCGCTGCCTGTCGTATCTGACGATCGAGCACAAAGGCGAGATCGCGTCCGATCTCGCGGCTGCCCTCGGCAACCGGGTCTACGGTTGCGACGACTGCCTCGCCGCCTGCCCGTGGAACCGCTTCGCGAGCCCGTCCCCGCATGCGGCGCTGCACTCGCGCCCCGATCTCGATCTGATGCCGCTCCGGGAGCTGGCCGCACTCGACGACGGCGCATTCCGCCGGCTGTTCGCCGGGACGGCGATCAAGCGCTCGGGGCGCGATCGGATGGTCCGCAACAGCGAGATCGCGCTCGCTAACAGCGGCCAACCGACCGCCGCCGCCGCGGCGGGTCCCCAAGCGAGGGGCGATCAGCCACCGGACAATCAGCCGGTCCGGCAACCGCCGCACCCGCGCTAGAGCCTTTCCGCTCGGCTGGACGCACCGCTGCCGGCGCCGCCCCCTCACCCCAGCCCTCTCCCGGCGGGAGAGGGCTGTTAACCGCGGCGCGGGAGGGTGAGGGCGAGTTCAGACCAACGGAAACCGCGCTAAACGTCAGCGGCTTTCACCGGCGCATTCGCTATCGCAATTAAGGGTGTCGGGCCGCACGAAGCTGCTACAGCTTCGCGTCCGCAGAACCGGGGCGAAACGAGGCGTCGGTCGCGGCTCCGTGGCCGGCGTTACTTGGCGGCGAGGACGCGCGCCAGCTGGCTCAGCGCCTCGCGATGCCGGTCGTTCGGAATCTGCGTGAAGTTCCTCGCGAGCTCCAGACACATGCGCTGGCGGACCGACAGATCGTCGTCGCTGGCGTTGCCGTCGAGCCCCTCGAAAAAGTAGCTGACCGGCACGCGCAGGACGCGGGCGATTTCGTATAGCCGGCCGGCGGAAATCCGGTTGATCCCGCGTTCGTACTTGTGCGCCTGCTGGTAGGTTACGCCGATCAGGTTGGCCATCTGCTGCTGGCTCAAGCCGAGCATCACCCGGCGCTCACGGATCCGGCTGCCGACGTATCCGTCAACGTCAACCTCGTTGTTCGCCGGCTTCGTCATATCTTCGTCAAAGGGCACCATAGGGACGTACTCCACGACAAACGTTCGTGCCCGCTGAGAGGGGGCATCCTCCCTCCCGCGATGCGGTCCCCCCAATCAACTCGGAACGAGCCTCTCGGGTCCGAATGCACCCCGTCTTTGCCGCGAAGGTTGCGTGCCGAAGGTTGTGTCCAACCCAGACGCTCGCCGTAGACACAAGTAGCGATTCTCCATGCAAACAGCAAGCGTTCTCAGGAAGAACAGGCGAAGATCCACGCCCGGAACCTGTATTTTTTGCATAATCATGCCCATACCAGGGCGGGTACAGACACCAGGCTGCACAGCCTGGGGCACGAAGCTCCGGTACGATCCGGCGGCGGCGGCCTACTTGCCGCCGCGGTCGGTCACCAGGTCGTCGAGCTGTTGCTTGATTTTGTCGAGCTGAGCGCGGAGCTCATCGATCTGCGCCTCCGCCGACGGCGGGCGCTTGCCCTCGGGCTTATCGCGTTTGTCGCCGTCGAGGCCGACGCCCGGATAGAACGGCGCAAACATGCGCATCGCCTGATCGAACAGCGCGAGCTGCTGCTTGCCCATTTCGTCGAACGACGCGAATGGCATCAGGCCGTCCAGCGTGCCGAAGAAGTAGGAGCGGATCTGCTCCTGATTGCGGGTAAAGGCATACATCGTCTGCTCGAGGTAGCGCGGCACCACCACCTGCAGGCTGTCGCCGTAGAAGCTGATCAGGTTGCGCAGGAAGCTGACCGGCAGCATGCTCTGCCCCTTCGCTTCCTCCTCGACGATGATATGGGTGAGGACGGAGCGCGTAATATCCTCTCCGGTTTTCGCGTCGTAGACGGCGAAGTCAGCCCCCCCCTTCACCAGCTGCGACAAATAGTCGAGGGTGACGTAACAGCTGGTCGCCGTGTTGTAGAGACGGCGGTTTGCGTACTTCTTGATGGTGATTTGCCCGCGCTCGGCTGCAGCCGGCGCTTCAGGCGGCGTTTCATCGTTCATTAGCTGTGATCCGTAACCGCGCGTAACGGAACGTTGCTCCGAACATGCAGACCAATGCTCCCCCGCTTAGTATCGGCAAAAACATTTTGCATTGCAACATCTCCCTGAGAGTTTGCTCGCCAGGTCGTACTCGGCCCGGTTGCGCAACGCGTGCCGCCGACATGCAGCGTTCCGGGCGGCCGTACTCATTTCTCGGCCGCTCACTTTTGACATGCCGGAGGAAGCGGCCGATGCTATGAACCGGTGGGACCTCGCGCAGCGCCGGCGCCTGCCGACGGCGCCCGGCAGCGCCTGCCGACGGCGCCCGGCAGCGGTTCGGATGCGCCCGCGCAACGCCTTCCGGAAACGAGAGTTAGGGGACATCATTTATGCAAATCAAAAAGGTCGGCATCATCGGCACCGGCACCATGGGCCTCGGCATCGCGCACGTCTGCGCCCAAGCCGGATTCTCCGTGGTCGCCGTCAAGGCCACCCCGGGCACATCGGAGAAGGCGAAGGGCTCGCTCGAAGGCGGGCTAGCCAAGGCGGTGGAGCGGGGCAAGCTCGCGGCCGCGGACCGCGATGCGATGCTGGGGCGCATCACCTTCACCACCGACGAGGGCGCCGTCGCCGAATGCGACCTGATCATCGAGTTCGATCGTCGAGGATCTGGAGACGAAGAAGGATCTGTTCCGCCGTCTCGAAGGCATCTGCCGTCCGGATACGCTGCTGACGACCAACACCTCGACGTTGTCGGTTACGGCGATGATGGCGGTGTGCAAGCACCGCGGCCGTGTCGCCGGCCTGCATTTCTTCAATCCGGCGCCGGTGATGAAGCTGGTCGAGATCATCCACGCCTTCGAGACGTCCGACCAGGCGATCGAGGAGTTTGGATTCCTTCTGCAAGGCAATCGGCAAGGATCCGGTGATCGTCCAGGATACCACCGGGTTCATCGTCAACCGGCTGCTCACCCCTTACATGCTGAACGCGATTCGCATGCTGGAGCGCGGCACCGGCACCATCGAAAGCATCGACCACGCGATGAAGTCCGGCGCGGCGCACCCGATGGGGCCGTTCGAACTCGCCGACTACATCGGTCTCGATGTCGTCGAGGCGATGGCCCACAACATCTTCGAAGATGTCAGACACGAGCATCACGCACCGCCGCACACGCTCACCCGGCTGGTTCAGCTCGGCTACCTCGGGCGCAAGACCGGCAAGGGGTTCTACGACTATGCGAAGCGGCCGCCGGTGCAAAATCCGCAACTGGGGCGGCCGGTGGTGTGACCGCGGCCGACGGCGGCAGCGAGGCTCTTCCGCCGGCGCCGCCGGAAACGGCGATGCAACCGGCGTGCCTCGGCCGCCGTCGGTCCCCGCCCGGGACGCGAGCCGGACGTCGTGGCCGCAGACGGGTCGGCCGCTCCGCCGGCCGTCCGCGAAGCCACGTCCGGCGCGGAGAGGGCGCGGACGCTGCGGGCGACGATGATCGGCATCACCGCCGTCGTCATGTGGTCGGCAACCCCGGTTCTGGCGACCTACGTCGGCGCGGTTCCGCCCTTCCTTCTGATGGCGCTCGCGTTTGCCATCGCGTTTTCCCTGGTCCTCGGCCGCTGGCTCTACCAGGGCGGCGATCTCGTCCGTCGCTTCCGCTATCCGCCGGCCGCCTGGGCGATCGGCCTCGGCGGCTTCCTCGGTTGGCACTTCTGCTATTTCCTTGCCGTCCGCCACGCGCCGGTCGCCGAAGCCAGCCTGATCAATCACCTGTGGCCGCTCCTGATCGTCCTGTTCTCGGCGCTCCTGCCGGGCGAACGGCTGCGCTGGTGGCACGTCGCCGGCGCCGCGGCGGGATTGGCGGGCAGCGTGCTGTTGGTCACAGACGGCGGCGGCGTTACCTTTAAGATGCGGTTCGCGACGGGCTACGCCCTGGCGCTCGCCTGCGCCTTCATCTGGTCGGGGTATTCGGTGCTCAACCGCCGATTCGCCCGCAACGTTTCGACCGAAGCGGTCGGCGCGTTCTGCGGAGCGACCGCGGTGATGGCGGCGCTCGGACACCTCGCCTTCGAGGCGACGGTGTGGCCGGCGGGCCGGGCTTGGCTTGCCGTGCTGGCACTGGGCCTGGGGCCGCTCGGCGCCGCGTTCTTCACCTGGGACCACGGGACGAAACATGGCGATATTCGCGTTCTTGGAGCTGCCTCTTATGGCACGCCGATGCTGGCCGCGGCGCTGCTCGTCGGCTTCGGCCGGACGGAAGCGACCTGGAGTCTGCTCGCGGCGTGCCTGCTGATTACCGGCGGCGCCCTGCTCGCCGCCTACGATCTTCTTGGCGGCCGCTCCGGCCACCGCATGGGCCGCCACACGGGCCGCGGCGCCGTCGTCAGATCGTCTCCAAGATGACACGTTGTGTCAAAACACCGTGGCAATTCCGCAAGGTCCGGCGGTCCTGTTGCGCCGCAACATCTGGACGGGCGCCGGCGGAACCCTATATGAGTAAGCCCCTGAGTGGGGACATCAGCTTAACCCGGAGTCGGCGATCCTCTCATGGACCATCTCGACGTATTAGAAAGTAAATCCATCTACATTATACGCGAGGCCTTCAACAAGATCGAAAAGCTGGCGATGCTTTGGTCGATCGGCAAGGACTTCGAACGTCATGCTGTGGATGGCGCGCAAGGCGTTTTTGGGTCACATCCCCTTCCCGCTGCTTAACATCGATACCGGCAAGAAATTCCCCGAGGTGTACGAGTTCCGCGACCGCATCACCAAGGAATGGAACCTGGATCTGCGCATCGGCGGCTGTCCGCCGGTCGAGGAGATGGACCCGTCGCTGCCGCCGGCAGCACGATCGGCGGCGCGGAAGACCGCCGGCCTGAAGGCGCTGATCGCCGACGGCGGCTACACCGGCCTGATCGCCGGCATCCGCCGCGACGAGGAGGGCACGCGCGCCAAGGAGCGCGTCTTCAGCCCGCGCTCCGAGCACAACACCTGGAATTTCCGCGACCAGCCGCCGGAATTCTGGGACCAGTTCAACACCGAGTTCGCGCCCGGCACGCACGTCCGCATCCATCCGCTCCTGCACTGGACCGAGATGGACATCTGGCTCTATACGCGGCGCGAGAACATCCCGCTGGTGCCGCTCTACTTCGCCAAGAACGGCAAGCGCTACCGCTCGCTCGGCGACCACGACATCACCTTTCCGGTCGACAGCACGGCGGCGACGGTCGATGAGATCATCGAGGAACTGACGCGGACGAAGATCGCGGAACGCTCCGGCCGCGCCATGGATCACGAAGCGGAAGATGCTTTCGAGCGGCTCCGCGCCGAGGGATACCTGTGACATGAATAAGATTTCTTCCCCCCGGGCGCACACGCCCGCCGAGGCGCAGATCCAGACCACCTTGCCGATGAAGATCGTCATCGTCGGCCATGTCGATCACGGCAAATCGTCCCTGGTCGGCCGCCTCTTCCACGACACCGGCTCGCTGCCGACGGGCAAGCTCGAGGCGGTGCAGGCAATGTGCGAAAAGCGCGGCATGCCGTTCGAATGGGCGTTCATCCTCGATGCCCTGCAGGCGGAGCGCGATCAGGGCATCACCATCGACGTCTCGCAGATCTTCTTCCATACGGATTTCCGCCATTACGTGCTGATCGACGCGCCCGGCCACCGCGAGTTCATCAAGAACATGGTCACCGGTGCCGCGCAGGCCGACGCCGCCGTGCTGGTGGTCGATGCCCGCGAAGGCGTGCAGGAGCAGACGCGCCGCCACGCCTATCTTTTGCACCTTCTCGGCATCCACCAGATCGTCGTCGCCATCAACAAGATGGACCTGGTCGGCTGGTCGGAGGCGCGCTTTCTCGAGGTCGCCACCGCCGTCCGCGAATACCTCGACGACCTCAGCCTCGATCTGCAGCACATCGTCCACATCCCGGTCTCGGCCCGCGACGGCGACAACATCGTCGATGCCTCGCAGACCTGCAGCTGGTACACCGGTCCGACGGTGACCGGCGCGCTCGATTCCTTGCAGCCGCCGGTCGGCTCGCTCGATCTGCCGCTCCGCTTTCCGGTCCAGGATGTCTACAAGTTCGACGACCGGCGCATCCTCGCCGGCCGCATCGAGAGCGGGCATCTGCGCAAGGGCGACACCGTCCTGTTCTCGCCCTCGAACAAGACGGCGCGGGTGGCTTCGATCGAGACCTGGCCGAACGAGCGCGGCCTGTTGGCGGTACGCGCCGGCCAGTCGGTCGGGGTCACCCTCGACGAGCAACTGTTCATCGAACGCGGCGAGATCGTCAGCCTGATCAGCAACCCGCCGATGCTCTCCAACGTGTTCAAGGGGCGCATCTTCTGGCTCGGCCGCGAGCCTCTGCAGGCCGGCAACAAGTACACGATGAAGCTGTGCACCGGCGAATATCAGATCGAGGTCGAGAAGGTCGAGCGCGTCATCGACATCGCCGACCTCGGCACCGCCGCGACCGACCGCGTCGAACGCAACGCCGTCGCCGAGGTGGTGCTGCGCTGCCGCCGGCAGATGGCGCTCGATCCGTTCGACCACAACATGCATACCGGCCGCTTCGTCATCGTCGACAACTACGAGATGGTCGGCGGCGGCCTGATCAGCATGGACGGCTATGCCGACCAGCGGCGCTCGCAGACCATCCGCTCGACCAACATCTTCAAGGTCGAGCACCGGGTGCCGATGGAGGAGCGCTGGGAGGCGAACGGCCACAAGTCGGGCGTCCTGTGGATGACCGGGCTGTCCGGTGCCGGCAAGTCGACGCTTGCCTTCGCCCTCGAGCAGTACCTGTTCCGCAAGGGCTACCAGGCCTACGTGCTCGACGGCGACAACGTCCGCCACGGCCTGTGCTCGGATTTGGGCTTCTCACCGGAAGACCGGGTGGAGAACATCCGCCGCGTCGGCCAGGCCGCCGGACTGTTCGCCCGCGCCGGCGTCCTCGTCATCACCGCTTTCATCTCGCCCTATCGAGCCGATCGCGATCGGGTGCGGGCGCTGGCGCCGGGGATGTTCCACGAGATCTTCATCGACGCCGACCTCGCCGTCTGCGAGACCCGCGACCCGAAAGGTCTTTACAAGAAGGCCAGGCGCGGCGAGATCGAGGAGTTCACCGGCATCACAGCACCCTACGAGCCGCCGGCGCTGCCGGAGCTGCGGGTCGATACGACGTCACAGTCAATCGAGGACAGTCTTGATACTCTGAACGACTACGTGACGCGGTGCTTCGCGATTGCCGCGCATCGCTAGACGGCCTTTGCTCGGAGATTGAGATCGATGCCCCAGCTGGTCTATCCGGTGATCCTTTCCGGTGGTGCGGGGACGCGGCTGTGGCCGCTGTCGCGGGCGCTTCGCCCGAAACAGCTGCTGCCGCTGGCGTCGGAGAAGAGCATGCTGCAGGAGACGGTGCGCCGGGTGACCGGCACCGGCTTCGGGGCGCCGATGATCGTCTGCAACGCCCAGCACCGGTTCATGATCGCCGAGCAGATGCGCGAGATCGGCGATCAGCGCCGTCGCCATCGTCCTCGAGCCGGAGGGCCGCAACACCGCCCCGGCGGTGACCGCTGCCGCCGTGCTCCTCGCCGATCAGGATCCGGAAGCGGTGATGCTGGTGCTGCCGTCGCGATCACGTCATAGCGGACGTCGACGGCGCTGCACCGGTCGGTGGGGACGGCTCTCGCCGCCGCCGCCGAGGGATGCCTGGTCACCTTCGGCATCCGCCCGAACCGGGCGGAGACCGGCTACGGCTACATCCGCCGCGGCGACCCGCTGCGCCGGGCTCGACGGCTGTTTCCGTGTCGAGCAGTTCGTCGAGAAGCCGGACCTCGCGACCGCCGAAACGTACGTCGAAGAACGAGAGACTATTCCTGGAACTCGGGGATGTTCGTCTTTCCGGTCGCAACCTTCCTCGCCGAGGTCGAGCGGCTGAAGCCGGACTTGCTCGCCGCCTGCCGCAGGTCGGTCGACAAGGCCTCCCAGGATCTCGATTTCGTCCGCCTCGATCGGGAGGCGTTCGCCCAGGCGGAATCCATCTCCGTCGACTACGCGGTGATGGAGCAGACCGAAAAGGCGACGGTCGTCCCGCTCGACATCGGCTGGAACGATGTCGGTTCATGGTCGGCCTTGTGGGACATCAGCGCCCACGACGGCGACGGCAACGTCTTCTTGGGCGAGGCGATCGCCGCTTGATGCGCGCAATTGCTACATCCGCGGCGACGGCAACCTGGTGGCGGCGATCGGCGTCGAGGATCTGATCATCGTCGCCACCGACGACGTCGTCCTCGTCGTGCCGCGCGACCGGGCCCAGGACGTGCGCCGCATCGTCAGCGAGGTGGAGCGCTGCGGCCGCACCGAGCACTACGTCCACACCAAGGTGTTCCGGCCGTGGGGATGGTACCAGTCGATCCACGACGGCCACCGCTTCCAGGTCAAGGAGATCACCGTCAGTCCCGGCCATCGCCTCAGCCTGCAGATGCACCATCACCGCGCCGAGCACTGGGTCGTCGTCAGCGGCACCGCCAAGGTCACCCGCGGCAACGAGAGCTTTTTCATAACCGAGGACCAGTCCACCTATATTCCCCACAACACGCCGCACTGCCTCGAGAATCCCGGAAAGATTCCGCTCCGGATGATCGAGGTGCAGTCCGGCCCCTATCTCGGCGAGGACGACATCATCCGCTACGAGGACCAGTACGGTCGGCTGAACTGACCGCGTAAATCGAAGTCGTAGCCCGGATGCAGCGAAGCGAAATCCGGGACGTCTTAAATGTCCCCGCATTCCGCGGTGCTCCATGCGGGCTACGGGCCGGCCGGTCCCGGCCTTACGGCTCGTGCGGCGCCGTCGCCTGCATCGAGGCCGGGCGGAGAACGCCGCGTACCAGTCGGCGAGCGCTCGGGCGTCCCCGCCGCCAGTCGTTTTCGGGAAAGCGGAATTCGAGAAAGCCGAGGGCGCAGCCGACGGCGATGTCGCCGATCGTCGGCGGCTCATCCGCCGCACCGGCTGTCTCGGTGCTGAGGACATCGAGGGCGCGGGTCACCTTTGCCCACTGTTTATCGGTCCACTCCGGCCAGCGCTTCGCTTCCGGGCGCAGCGATTCCATCCGCCGGAGAACGGCGGCATCGAGCAGGCCGTCAGCAAGGGCTTGCCGACGCAGTGCCTGCCACAGCCCCGGCTCTTGGTCGGGAAACAGCCGGCGGCCGCCGTGCAGGCTGTCGAGGTACTCGCAGATCACCGGCAAATCATAAAGAACCAGGCCGTCGTCGCTGATCAGCGCCGGCACCTTCCCAGAGGGTTGGCGGCGACGAAGGCCGGATCGGGTCCCTGATGTCGGCCGGGATCCGTTCCATATCGGCGTCGAGCCCGGTCTCGAGGGCGGTCACCGTCACCTTCCGTACGTAGGGCGAGGTCGGCGAATAGTAGAGCTTCATCGCAAGGCTCCTCCTCCTATCGGCCAGGAGGCCGATTGCGGCACGACGATGCCATCGGTTGTCCCCCTTTCTGTTCATTTCGCAGCATCCGCCCTTCATCAGCAACGACTATCGGCCTGTCATCTGAACGATTGCGGGGAGCCGCGGGTTATCTCCCCCATGAGCGGCGGTGGGGTCGTGCATGACGTCGCCCTTCCCCCCTTCAAGACGCGGGCCTACACTTTCCTCCAACGGGGAGGGATCGTTCCCGATCGTTCGGGGAGACCCCGTTTCTGCCTCGCATGGGACGGCAGATAGGGGATCGCGGAGCCATCATGGGAACGATCATCGACTTTCTCAACACGATCTTCTGGGGATACGTGCTGATCTACGGCCTGCTGGCGGTCGGCGTGTACTTCACGATCCGGCTCGGCTTCCAGCAGATCCTGCATTTCCGCGAGATGTTCCGGGTGATCCGCGGCTCGCGCGGGAGCGACCCGGCGGGCATCTCGCCGTTCCAGGCGCTTGACCCAGCCTCGCCAGCCGGGTCGGCACCGGCAACATCGCCGGCGTCGCGGTGGCGCTGAACCTCGGCGGCCCGGGCGCGATCTTCTGGATGTGGATGGTGGCGCTGGTCGGCATGGCGACCGCTTATTCGGAAAGCACGCTGGCCCAGCTCTACAAGGTCACCGACGAGAGACGGGCCAGTCTATCGCGGCGGCCCGGCCTTCTACATCGCCAAGGGCCTCGGCATGCCCTGGCTCGGGGCGGTGTTCTCGGCCTGCCTGATCCTGTCGTTCGGCCTGGTCTTCAACGCGGTGCAGGCGAACTCGATCGCCGACGCGATGGACGGGCGCCTTCGGCATCCCGAAGATCGTGACCGGCCTCGTGGTGGCAGCGATCACCGCCGTCGTCATCTTCGGCGGCATCCGCAAGATCGCGCAGGTGGCCGAGTACATCGTGCCGTTCATGGCCGGCGTCTACCTGCTGGTCGCGCTCTAGGTCGTCGTCACCCACATTGCCCAGATCCCCGGCGTGCTCGCCCATATCGTCGGCGTCGGCCTTCGGGCTTCAGCGAGGCGGCGGGCGGCATCACCGGCGGCGTCGCCGCGGCGATGCTGAACGGGGTCAAGCGCGGCCTGTTCTCCAACGAGGCCGGCATGGGCTCGGCGCCGAACATCGCCGCGTGCGCCACGCCCGAGCCGCACCATCCCTCGTCAGCCAGGGCTTCGTGCAGGCGCTCGGCGTCTTCATCGACACGCTCGTGATCTGCACCTGCACCGCCGATGATGATCCTGCTCTCCGAGCGCCTACGAGCCGGGCGGCGAGTCACCGGCACGCAGCTGACCCAGGCGGCGCTGGCGAGCACATCGGCGTGCCTCGGCACCTACTTCGTCGCCGTCGCGATCTTCTTCTTCGCCTTCACCTCGATCATCGGCAACTACTCCTACTCCGAGAATGGCGATGGTCTATCTCGGGCGTCGGCAACACCGACCGGCCTGCTGGTGCTGCGCATCGCGGTGCTGCGATGGTGGTCTGGGGCGCGCTGCAGGCGGTGGCGACGGTGTTCAACACCGCCGACGCCTCGATGGGGCTGATGGCGACGATCAACCTGATCGCCATCGTCATCCTCTCGGGCACGGTGGTGAAGCTGACGCGGGACTATTTCGCCCAGCGCAAGGCCGGGCACGGAGCCGGTCTTCCACGTGCGCCGACTATCCCGGAGCTCGGCAGAACAGATCGACCATACCATCTGGACGCGATAACCGGCAAAAGCGCGATCGGGAAAATCGGCTCAGAAGGCGTCCTTGAGGCGGCGGATGGCGGCAAAGGCGGCGACGGCATCGCCGGCGGGAGTGCCCACCGCGCCGCTGGATCAAGGGATCGTCGGCGCGCAGGAAGGGATTGCACGCAACCTCGTCGCCGAGCCGCGCCGGCAGCGTCGGCCGGCCGGCCGCGCGCAGCCGCTCGACCTCGGCCGCGCGGGCCTGGAGCGCCTTATTATCGGGGTCGAGCGTCAGGCAGAAGCGGGCGTTGTTGGCCGTGTACTCGTGGCCGCAGTAGACGCGCGTGTCGGCCGGCAGCGCCCGCAGCCGGCAGAGGCTCGCCCACATCTGCGCGGCACTCCCCTCGAACAGCCGGCCGCAACCGAGGGAAAACAGCGTGTCGCCGGAGAACAGCACGCCCTCGTCCTCGAACCAGTAGACCATGTGGCCGATGGTGTGGCCGGAGACCGCGATCGCCCGGCCGCGGGCGCCGCCGATGCGCACCTCGCCGCCGTCGGCGACGGCCTCGTCGAGGCCCGGAATGCGGGCGCGGTCGGCGGCGTTGCCGATGATGCGACAGCCGGTTGCCGCTTTCAGCTCCAGATTGCCGCCGACATGGTCGTGGTGGTGGTGGGTGTTGAGGATGAGATCGAGCCGCCAGCCGCGGCGCTCCAGTTCCGCCAGCACCGGCGGGGCGACCGACGGATCGACCGCCGCCGTCACGTCTGCCGCCGGATCACGCGCGAGGTAGACATAATTGTCGCGGAGAACCGGTATCGCGACGATATCCAGCGCCGTCTTTGTTTGCCCGCTCACCGTTCCCGTCTCCCGCTCCGCCGCGTTGCCCGCGGGCCTTCGGTCCAGGAGGCAGACTACCATCGGCCGGCGGACGTGCGCTAGAGTGCGGGGATGTGGACCGATGTCGTCGATCTCCGCGATTTCTATACCTCAAGCCTCGGGCGCGTCGCCCGGCGGATGATCGGCCGCAGGATCCGCGCCGTGTGGCCCGACCTGCGCGGCATGTCGCTGCTCGGGATCGGCTATGCGACGCCCTTTCTCGGCGTCTTCCGCGGTGAGGCGAGCCGCGTTATCGCCGCCATGCCGGCGGCGCAAGGCGCGCTCCACTGGCCGCCCGACTCGCCGGGACTGTCGAGCTTGGTCGACGAGACGGCTTTGCCGCTCGCCGACCGCTCGGTCGAACGGGTGCTCGTCGTCCACGCCCTCGAATGCGCCGAGCAGAGCCGCAGGATGATGCGCGAGCTATGGCGGGTGCTCGCCGACGGCGGCCGGATGATCGTCGTCGCTCCCAATCGTCGCGGCCTGTGGGCGCGCTTCGAGCGGACCCCGTTCGGCCACGGCCGGCCGTTCTCCCGCTCGCAGCTCTCGCGCGAGCTGAAGGACGGCGATGTTCACGCCCTATCAATCGTCGACGGCGCTGTTCGTCCCGCCGATGCGCTCGCGGATGCTGCTGTCGGCGGCGCCGGCGTGGGAGGAGATCGGCCTGCGCTGGTTCCCGACCTTCGCCGGCGTCGTCGTCTTCGAGGCGACGAAGCAGATCTACGGTGCGGCGATGATCGAAGAGCGGCCGGCCGCCCGCGGCTACGTCGCCGTCTCTGCCCGCTGACAAGAGCCGCCGCCCGCTTCACCAGATGCGGTCCGCACCCGACTATTTTCGCAACAGGAAGATCGCCTGCTGACCGAAGAGGTTGGCAGCGGTGAGCGAGCGGCCGAGGCGGCCGGGGCGGCCGGCGTGATCGAGAACAGGCCGCGTTCGATATGCGACGCCGAGCGCGGCGCAGAGGTCGACGAAGTCGCGGATCGTGCAGAGGTGGATGTTGGCGGTCTCGTACCAGGTGTCGGGCAGCGCCGGGCTGACGGCATCCGGCCGCCGACGAGAAGGCCCAGCGCAGCCGCCAGTGGCCGAAGTTCGGCAGCGAGACGATGGCGCGGCGGCCGATGCGCAGGAGCTGCTCGAGCACGTCGGCGCGGCTCCCGCGTCGCCTGCAGCGTCTGGCTGAGGACGACGTAGTCGAAGGCGTCGTCGGGATAGTCGAACGAGGTCGGTGTCGGCGTCGCCCTGGATGACCGACAGCCCGGCGCTGACGCAGGCGTTGACGCCCGTCGCTGCTGAAGCTCGATGCCGCGCGCCGTCGACGTCCTTGAAGTCGCACGAGATAGTCGAGCAGCGCGCCGTCGCCGCAGCCGACGTCGAGCACGCGCGGGCGCGGCTCGATCATGTCGGCGATGAACTGCAGGTCGACGCGGATCGCCGTCCGCGCGGTCCTGGGCGACGTCGAGCGCTCGGATGCGCGTCGTTCGACGGCCAGCGGTCAGCCCGCGATGCTGGGCGGCAGCCGTCGAGGAAGCCGGCAAGCACCGGTGGAACTCCGGCTCGTCGAGCAGGAAGGCGTCGTGGCCCCTGTCGGTCTCGATCTCGACGAAGCTGACGTTGGCGGCGACGGCGTTCAGCGCATGCACGATCGCGCGGCTCTCGCGCGGTCGGAAACAGCCAGTCGCAGGTGAAGAGATGACGCAGAAGCGCACCGGCGTGCCGCGGAAGGCGTTGGCAAGGACGCCGCCGTGCTCGGCCGCCAGGTCGAAGTAGTCCATCGCGCGGGTGATGTAGAGGTAGGAGTTGGCGTCGAAGCGGTCGACGAAGGTCGAGCCCTGGTGGCGCAGGTAGCTCTCGACCTGGAAGTCGGCGTCGAAGCCGTAGGTGATGCGCGTCGCGGTCCTGCAGGTTGCGGCCGAACTTCGCGGTGCAGCGCGGCTTCGGAGAGATAGGTGATGTGCGCGGCCATGCGCGCCACGGCGAGCCCGCGCGCGCGGCTGTCTTGCCGTGACTGCCAGTAGTCGCCGCCGCTCCAGTCGGGATCGGCCATGATCGCCTGGCGGCCGACCTCGTGGAAGGCGATGTTCTGCGCCGTATGGCGGGCGGCGGCGGCGATCGGCACGGCGGCGAACACGCGCTCGGGGTAGCGCGCCGCCCACTCGAGCACCTGCATGCCGCCCATCGAGCCGCCGATGACGCAGAACAGCTGCGTCGATGCCGAGGTGGTCGAGCAGCATCGCCTGCGCGCGCACCATGTCGCCGATGGTGATGACCGGGAAAGCCAGGCCCCAGGGCTTGCCCGTCGCCGGGATTGATTTCGCTCGGGCCGGTCGTAGCCCATGCAGCCGCCGAGCACGTTGACGCAGATGATGAAGTAGCGCTCGGTGTCGAGCGGCTTGCCGGGGCCGACGATCATGTCCCACCAGCCGGGCTTGCCGGTGATCGGATGGGCTCCGGCGGCGATACTGGTCGCCGGTCAGCGCGTGGCAGACCAGGATGGCGTTGGACTTGCGCCGCGTTCAGCCGGCCGTAGGTCTGATAGGCGACGGGAAACGGCTCCAGCTCGACGCCGCAATCGAGCTGCAGCGGCTGTCGCGGCCGAGCCGAACCCGAGTGCCCGGGCCAGGCGCGCGCGTCCGGCAGGCTCGGCGAGAGTGCTGAGGCCCCGCTGGCTCGGTCTCGTCGACGCCACGGAAGTCGGTTCTACGCTCTCGTCCCGATCAGGGCTGCGTAGCTACGGACCGCAGCGCCGGCCGTGTCAATGTTTTCTTTGATTTCTCGCAGCGGCGCGCTCTATGTAGTTAGCCGGGCTTTCGTCGCCGTTCGCATCAGAAGCGCACGCCCGGACTATCGAATGACCTGGACCGTCGCTGCAGACCGTGCGCGGGAGATCGACGGCATCGACGTGCGCGCTGCACGACCTGATCATGCGGCGGACCGAGCTGGTCGAGGAGATCCGGCGGATCAAGCGCGACTGGCGGCGTCACGATCCAGCCCGGCGCGCGAGGCGGAGATCTCTGCGCGGCTGCGTCGCCCGCCACGCGGCGCCGTTTCCCAAGCCGCGATCTGTCGCGCATCTGGCGCGACTGATCATCGCCGACACCTGCATGCAGGGGCCGTTCGCGGTCGCCGTCCTGTGCGCGGCGGCAGGACCCAGGCAACTGGGACCTGGCGCGCGACCAGTTCGGCAGCGCATACGCCGATGCAGCCGTCACGAGCACGTCCGCGAGGTCCTCGGGCGGTGCGCCGACGGGCAGGCCACGGTCGGCGTGCTGCCGCTGCCCGCGCGAAGGCGACGGCGATCCCTGGTGGCGCACTGATCACAGCGACGCGGACGGCCGCAAGATATCGCCCGGCTGCCCTTCGCCGCCCGGCGAGCGCGCGAGGCGCGAGGCGCTCGCGATCGGCCCGCGTCGACCCGAGGCGACCGGCGCGCGACCGCAGCCTGATCGTCATCGAGACGCGACGAGGAGCTGTCGGCTGCGCAGTTCGCGCAGGCGCTGCGTCACGCCGGCCTGGCGCCGTCACACGGGCTGGAACCAAGCGGCCAGCCGATCGCGTCCTGCCAAGGTCGGGCTTCGTCGGCGCCGGCGATCGCCGAGGCGGTTCGCGAGCGCCTCGGCGGACGTCAACCGCGCTATCTGGCGTCGGCGGCTACGCCGAGCCCCGACGCGGCCGAACAGGTCGCCGGTGATCGGCAACTCGCCACGCCGATCGGCCAGCGCGCACGTCCGAAACGGGCACCGGTGTCATGACCCTGCCCAAGCCACGGCCCGGCATCCTCGACATCGCGCCCTATGTCGGCGGCGAGCACACGCGTCGCCGGGCGTCGACACGGTCGATCGCTGGCCTCGAACGAGACGCCGCTCGGGCCGAGCCCAAGGCGGTCGACGCCTATGCGAGCGCGCCGCGAGCTGCACCGCTATCCCGACGGCGGCGCGACCGGCTGCGCGCGGCGATCGGCCGAGCACTTCGGGCTCGATACCGGCGCGCATCGTCTGCGGCGCCGGGTCGGACGAACTGATCCAGCTGCTGGTCCGGGCCTATGCCGGCCCGGGCGACGAGGTGCTGTACAGCCGGCACGGCTTTCTCGATCTATCCGATCGCCGCCAACGCGCGTCGGCGCCACGCCGGTCGCCGCGCCGGAGACGGAGCTGACGGCCGATGTCGACGCGCTGCTGCGCAGCGTGAACCGAACGCACGCGCCTCGTCTTCCTCGCCAACCCCAACAATCCGACCGGCAGCTATCTGCCGACGGACGAGCTGCGGCGGCTGCGCGCCGGCCTGCCGGCCGATGTGCTGCTGGTGATCGACGCGGCCTATGCCGAGTACGTCGAGCGCACGACTACGACCGCCGGCATCGCGCTGGTCGACCGAGCACGGCAACGTCGTCGATGACGCGCACATTCTCGAAGATCTACGGGCTGGCGGCGCTGCGCCTCGGCTGGGCGCTACTGCCCGCCCGCGGTGGCCGACGTGCTCAACCGCGTGCGCGGGCCGTTCAACGTCGACGCCGCCGGCGCAGGCGGCGGGCATGGCGGCGCTGGCCGACAGCGCGCATCGTCGAGGCCGCACGGCGCACAACGCCGGCTGGCTGCCGTGGTTCACCGACGAGCTGCGCGGCCTGGGCTCACCGGGCGTCCCTCAGCGCGGCAACTTCGTGCTGCTGCGCTTCGCCGACGCGGCCGCGCGCCGCGGCGCGCCGAGAGCGTTCCTGCAAGCCGCGGGCATCATCGTCGCGCCGATGGCAGCCTATGGCCTGCCGGACTGCCTGCGCATCACCGATCGGCCGCGAGGACGAGGTGCAGGCGCGTGCTCGCCGGCGCTTGGCGGCGAGTCGCATGAGGCAGCGGCTCGATGACCGACGACAGCCCCTGTTCGACGACAGCGTCGCGCTCATCGGCATCGGCCTGATCGGCTCGTCGCTGGCCTGGCGCGCGCAGGCGCGACGGCCTGGCACGGCACATCGCCGGCGCGCGCGCACCGCCGGGACCCGCGACAAGGCGATGCGCTGGGCTTCGTCGACAGCGTGCACGACCGATCCGCCGCCGAGGCGGCGACGCGGCGCCGACCTCGTCGTCCTGTGCACGCCGCTCGGCGCCTACGCCGCGATCGCCGAGGCGATGGCGCCGGCGCTGAAGCGCGGGCGCCATCGTCACCGACGTGGGCTCGGTGAAGCAGGCGCGTGATCCGCGACGTCGGCCCGCATCTGCCGGAGGGCGTGCACTTCGTGCCCGGCCACCCGGTCGCCGGCACCGAGCATTCGGGCCGGAGGCCGGCTTCGCCGAGCTGTTCGAGAACCGCTGGTGCATCCTGACGCCGCCGCCCGGCACCGACGCCGGCGGCGGTCGAGAAGGTCGCGGCGCTGTGGCGGCAGCGCCGGCAGCAGCGTCGAGACTGATGGACCGCGCACCACCACGACCAGGTGCTGGCGATCACCTCGCACCTGCCGCACCTGATCGCCTACACCATCGTCGGCACCGCCACCGACCTCGGGGCGAGCAGACCAGAGCGCGAGGTGATCAAGTTCTCGGCCGGCGGCTTCCGCGACTTCACCCGCATCGCCGCCTCCGATCCCGGTCATGTGGCGCGACATCTTCCTCAACAACCGCGACGCGGTGCTGGAGATGCTCGGCCGCTTCACCGAGGACATGACGGCGCTGCAGCGCGCGATCCGCTGGGGCGAGGGCGACATGCTGAAGGAGCTATTTCACCCGCACCCGCGCCATCCGCCGCGGCATCATCGAGGCCAAGCAGGCGTGACCGGGGCGCTGGCCCGCAGTTCATGCCCCTCTGGCGGGGCGCAGTCTGCGAGCGCCGCCTGGACCGCCAAGACAAGACCAGTCATGAGGGAGAGCGAGGCGTCGGTTGCGCCTCGCCATAAGGAGAAATCGCGGCATCTTGATTGCGGGTGTTGTCAACGCACGCTATGCAAGCACCAGCAGACGGAAGGCGAGCCTACCCGTCGGCAGCGGTGTGGTCCGCGACAGCGTGCGAGCGCTTTGCGTAGTTTAAGTTGGCAATCGTGGGCCTATAAGAGGTGAAAGATGCCCGCAGTTCCTCGCGCGCGGCCTCGGCGAAGTCCTTCAGCGGATCTATGCCAACCCCGCTCTTCACCAACTCATGCAGCTCGCGAATAGTCTTGTTCGATGCGAAGTACGTATTGATCGTTGCGTCCATGATGTTCTCAGCGCACACGACAGTTCGCGGCAAGCAGAAGACGCGCATCCTGCTGACCATGGCGTAGAGATCGACGATTTCCTCAATATTTGGCTCGCTGCTCACGATCGCTTTGCCATACGCTTTGGATGCAGCAACGATGAAATCCCTGAAAAGGTCCTCCCGCTGCGACATTTCGTGGGCGCGCTGCCCGGCTCTAACTTGGGCACGTTAATTCAGCCAAGTCGTGATGCCCGACGTCAGGCCGCCGACTACGGATCCGGCAAGCGCCGCTAGTGCCGAGAGGTATGCGATATCCATATGTAGATTACGATGTATTCGTACCGTCCTCGCGCAATGATACTACCGGCACCGCACCGGCGCATCGGTCGATCGCGCCGTACACGTCTACCGCACCATAGCGGACTTGTGCGCGACTAAGGCGAAAACCGTCACTCCTGGGATATCGCTTCGGATTCGCGGACGATCAGGTAAGTCAAGAGCGGCCATAGCGGTCTGCCGAACCAATTCTCTCCCGACACTGGACGCCGACGACCAACAGGCCGCTACGAAGCAGACCCCGACGGGAATGCGACGGGTGGCAGAAAGCGACGATCGCTAATCGTTAATCCTCGACTTGCGGACACCGCAGCATCCGGCTTGCGGACCACCTTCAGTGAACAGGAAGGAAGTCTGAGCAGACATCGTAGGGCGGGTTCAAGGCGAAGCCTAACCCGCCGAATGCGTCGGGACGAAGGCTTCATTCGGCGGATCACACTGCGCTTTAGATCCGCCCTACAAGAGACGACCCGGGCTACGCGGGCTAATCCCGTTGACGAGGGCCGGTGGAATGATAAGTTGAGCGTTGTTTAGCCGTTATTTCGGAACCAGTTGTAATACTTATGGATTACCGCAGCAAATATAGTGCGTGAATCAACATCATCAATCAAATAATACGTTTGACCTAATAAGTCCGTGCATAGGCCGCCACAGTGCAATCCTTCAATTATTGACGTCGTTCCGCCTTTAGTCACCAAATGATGTTTGCTCCTATTGCACAGACTATTCACTAACTTAAATTCGTTGAGTCTCCAAATATCGCAGAAAAACTTCTGCTGATTCGCTGAGCTTGGCGCCTGACTCCTCTTTCCTTTTTATAAATTCGTAGCTCAATTCCGCAATCCATTCTCGTAGGTGATTAAGTGCGAAAACTAAAAATAAAAACAGCCTGCTATTTGGCGCGTCATGGTATTCGCAAATAGCTGACTGTATTTCCGAAAACAAGTCTCGTGCACTCTTCAACTCAAATAGATCAATTCCCATCTATTTTATGCCCAACAATGTTTATGCGGTCCGTATATGCCCTCGTGGGGCGGGGTAGCCGTGAGGCGTATTACGCCGCATGTCTTCATCTGCCGGTTTGCATACAAGTCGATCCTGAATACCACCACCCGTCTCCCCGCGAACCGCTCACAGTAATCGCCAAGTATTCGTGCCTCTCACCACCATGAAACGATACATGACACTGCCACTCGGCGCAATACGCCTTCAGCTATTGCGCCCTACCGTGTTTCGACGCTTTCGCGCCACAGCGGACGCGAGCGCAACCAATGCCGTAATTGTCGCACGTGGGATATCGCCTCACACGGGCGGGGCTGGAGCGCTAACGGGATTGCGCGGCGAAGGAGTCGCCAGGCTGCCGGCTATCGGTTTACTTTCGCGGGCGACGGGCGAGCCTTCGATTCCCGCGGAGCAAGCCATGAAAATCCAGCAGATCCGCTATTTTTCGGCGATGGCAGACGGGCGCAACTCCGCCAGCGCGTCGGAAAAGTGCAACGTCTCCCAGCCCTCGCCCCATCGTGCATCTCGGCATCGTCAACGATCCAGCCGACTAGCGGCGCTCCGAGGCCGCATCGCCGCCTCCGCCGACCGGGTGGCACTACGCGACGACTTGCGCGGACATGGCTGACAGACCGAAAGGCGGCGGCGCACTTGTCGCGGCAGTTCGCGCGGAGGCTGCCCTCATCGTCGGCGCTGCGACCGTAATCGTCCTTTTCCTCTACGGCGGGAGCTGGCTCGCCGATCTTTCCCGCGTCGTCACCACCGGCCTGCTGTTCGTCTGGATCTTCGCTGTCATGCTGTGGTGCGCCTTCGGCGTCGTCCGCCATGCCGACTGCCTCGCGGCCCTTCTCGGCGAGCCGTACGGGACGCTGATCTTGACCATCGCCGTCACCGGAATCGAAGTGTCGCTGATCGCCGCGATCATGTTGACCGGCGGTACCAGCGCAACGCTCGCCCGCGATACCATGCTCGCGGTGGTGATGATCGTCTTGAACGGCATGGTCGGGCTGGCGCTGCTCTTGGGCGGACTGCGCCACGGCGAGCAGGCGTTCAATTTGCAGGGCGCGCGGGCTTTTCTCGCCGTGCTGGTGCCGCTGGCGACGATGTCGCTGATCCTGCCGCGGTTCACCACCTCGACCGACGACCCGACGCTGACGCCGGTGCAGGCGATCCTGTTTGCCGGCATAACGATCGCGCTTTACGCCACCTTTCTTGCCATTCAGACCCGCCGCCATCGGGGCTTCTTCGTTCAGCCGGAGAGCGGGGGCGGGGACGGGGACGGAGACGGGGACGGAGACGGGGACGGAGACGCCGACGGCGAAGCCGCAGGACCGGGATAAGCATGACAGCCTGCCTCTGCGGTCGGTCCCTTACCACGCGGTCCTGCTGGTGCTGACGTTGCTGCCGATCGTGCTTTTGTCGAAGAAGCTGGCCGTCCTCGTCAATTATGGCACCGTCGAGCTGGGCGCACCGGCCGCCTTCGGCGGGGTCCTTGTCGCCATCCTGGTCCTAACGCCGGAAGGGCTTGCGGCGCTGCGTGCGGCCATTGCCAACCGGCTGCAACGCTCTGTCAACATCTGCCTGGGATCGGCGCTGGCGACGATCGGGCTGACGGTTCCGGCCGTTCTCTGCATGGGCCTGATCACCGGCAAGACGGTCGTCCTCGGGCTCGCAGAGGTCGACATCGTCCTTCTCGTGCTGACCTTTTTCCTCAGCATACTGACCTTCGGCGGCGTCCGCACCAACGTCCTGCAAGGCGCCGTCCACCTGGTCGTCTTCTTCGTCTACCTCGTCCTCATCTTTAATCCGTGACCCGACGCGGGCTCTGCCTCGCATCGGCCTGCGCGTCGGGACTAGAACGTCAGCGGTCGCGAACGATACACCTCGAAATCGGGGACGATGCGATCGTATTCGCCGTCCATGAGCGGCGACGAGATGATGAAGTCGGCGCTCGCGCGATTGCAGGCGATCGGAATGTTCCAGACGACCGCCAGCCGCAGCAGCGCCTTGACGTCGGGATCATGGGGCATCGGCTGCAGCGGATCCCAGAAGAAGATCAGAAAGTCGATCTCTCCTTCGGCGATCTTGCCGCCGATCTGCTGATCGCCGCCCAAGGGACCGCTCTGCAGATTGGTGATCGGGATATCAAGCTCCCGTTCCAGAACCTTGCCGGTGGTGCCGGTGGCGTAGACGGCGTGACCGGCCAGGAGGTCACGGTTGTATCTGGCCCACTCGAGCAGATCGGCCTTGCGGTTGTCGTGGGCGATGAGGCCGATCTTCTTGCGGCTCGTCATGGCGATCTTCTGCATTGCCTGTGCCGGCTCCGCTGCGAGCGCGGGCGCAGACGCAGCCGCAGGCGCGGGCTCCGACAGCGGGGCGACCATGTCTCCCGTGTCTCCGGCCTCGCCGGTGTCGTCATACAGCGCCCAGAGCGGGCGTTCCTCGGTCTCTAATCGATCCATGGTCATAACCTCCTGATGGGTGACCAGGTGACGAACGGATCCTCCTCGAACTGCGGCGCTCAATGGTGTCGCCTGTTGTTCACGCTCCGAACTATGGAGGCGAAAGGCCGGAACACAAGCGGCCACGGCCCTTCGGCACCTCGGACCGGGCAAGCGTGTTGCACTTGCAACACAGATTGATGTCACATGATTGAAATCATTGGAATTACTTAGGGTGCGCCTGCGAGGAAGGAAACTTACCGTCGATGGCGGGGGGTCCAACCGGGCGGATGATCCGGGCGTGACGGCTCAAATGAAATTTAATTTCAATCGCTGGCGAACCGGCGGCAACGCCGTCCCGGTCCGTGTCAGGCGGGGAGGGTGGCGACGGGATAGTGGGCGAAGATGGCGTCGGCGGTGACGATCGTCAGGGATTCGCTGATCGCCTGGGCGATGAGGATCCGGTCGAACGGATCGGCGTGAACGGCGGGGAGGTCGGCGACGCGCAGCGCGTGATCGACGGAAATCGGCAGCGGTGTGAAGTCGTTTTCGGCCAGCGCCGCCGGCAGGATCTCGGCTGCCGGACCGGGCAGGTGCAGCCGTCCGAGCGCCGATTTGATCGCCATTTCCCAGGCCGAGGCCGCACTCACCCAGACGCCGTTGCGCGGATCGGTGATTGCTCGGCGCGCCCCGGCGCCGAGGGAAGGATGATCGGCGAGCCACCACACCAGGATGTGGGTGTCGAGCAGCAGGTTCATTCATCGAAGCCGAAGCCGGCCGCGACATCCGGCGGCAGCGGCGCATCGAAGTCCGCGCCGATGCGCACCCGGCCGCGCCACTGGCCCGGTCGGCGGGGGAGCGAGCGCACCGCGACCGGCAGCAGACGTGCGACGGGTGTGCCGTTGCGGGCGATGATCACCTCCTCACCGGCCGCGACGTCCTCGATCAGCCGCGACAGATGCGTCTTCGCCTGGTGAATGTTCACCGTCTTCACCCACCGCCTCCACCGGCTGAGCTGAACCAGACTTAGTTTAGTCCATGCTGCTGCCTGTCGCAACGCCGGCGCGGCATCGGCATCTTGGTCGCTTCACTTGCTCTTGGCCGCGCACGAGACCGGTGGCATCTTGCGGCGGGAGCGGGCCGGGAGGCGAAGACGGATGGGCCACGGGCACGATCACGATCACGGCCACGATCACGGCGTCGATATCGCCGGGTCTGGGACGATGCGAGGCCACGATCACGGGCAGGGCGGCGAGCACGGTCATGCTCACACGCATGGGCACGGCCACCATGGCCACCGGCACACTGCAACGACGACGGCGGACGGCGAGCGCCGGGTGGTCTGGGCGCTCGTCATCACCGCCGGCTTCATGGTCGCGGAGATCGCCGGCGGCCTGATCTCCGGCTCGCTGGCGCTGCTCGCCGATGCCGGGCATATGCTGACCGACACCGCTGCGCTCGGACTATCCTGGTACGCCTTCCGGGTCAGCCGCCGGCCGTCGACACCGCAGCACTCCTACGGCCAGCACCGCTTTCAGGTGCTGGCGGCGCTCGTCAACGGCGGCGTTCTGATCGGCATCTCCGTCTGGATCGCGGTCGAGGCGGCGCGGCGGCTGTTTGATCCGGTCGCCGTCCTCGGCGGCCCGATGCTGGTGATCGCGGTCCTCGGCCTCGCCGCTAACATCGCCGCCTTCGTCATCCTCCACGGCGGCGACCGCAGGAACCTGAACGTGCGCGGCGCGGCGCTTCACATTCTCGGCGACCTGCTCGGCTCTGTTGCGGCGATCGTAGCGGCCGCAGTCATCCTTGCGACCGGCTGGACGCCGATCGATCCCATCCTTTCGGTGCTGGTCGCGCTCCTCATCCTCCGCAGCGCCTGGTCCTTGATCGGCGAGACGTGGCATGTGCTGATGGAGGCAACGCCTCCCGATCGGGACGTGGCAATCCTGGAATTGGATCTGGCTCGCTCGGTCGAAGGGGTGCTCGACGTTCACCACATTCATCTGTGGTCGCTGACGCCCGAGAAGCCGTTGATCACCCTGCACGCCAACATCGCGGAAGATGCCGACCACGACCTGGTGTTGCATCGTCTCCAGGACGTGCTGGCCGAGCGGTACGCGCTCAGTCATGCAACCATCCAGCTCGAACGCATCGGCTGTGCCGATCATCGCCGCCAGCACCAGCACTGAGGGTCCTACATGGGCATGCCGGCTTTCTTCATCACCCGCTCCCAGGTGGCGGCGGGGTCGTCGGCGAAGATGATGGCGGTATCGGCCGGCGCCAGCAGCCAGTCCTCCTGGGCGATCTCGCCATCGAGCTGCTCCGGCCCCCAGCCGGCATAGCCGAGGAGAACGAGCTGCTGCCGTGGCCCGGTACCGCCGGCGAGCGCTTGCAGAACATCCGGGCCGGTCGAAAGCGCAAGTTTGTGGCCGATGGCAACCGTGCTCGGCCCGTCGTAGTCGGTCGAATGCAGGACCAGGCCGCGTTCGCCTTCGACCGGACCGCCGTAGTAGAGGCGGATGTTGCCGGCGACGCCGGCATCGCTGATGCCGAAGGCATCCAGCACCGTCGCCAGCGCCTCCTCGCCGTAGGGGCGGTTGATGACGAGGCCGAAGGCACCGTCCCCGTCGTGGGCAACGACATAGACGACGGTGTGCGCGAAGTTCGGATCGACCATCCGCGGCGTCGCGACGAGCAGTTGACCGGCCGTCGACGCCGGGTAATCGGCGGCGCTGGCACAGGCGGACAGGGCGGCGGGCGCGACGGCGAGCGCGAGCAGCAGGAGGAGGCTGCGGCATCGGCGTCCCATCAGCGGCCCCGCAGCGACCAAGGCGGCGCCGGCAGCCGGGCGATCGGCAGCGGCCCGAGAAAGACGGTGCGGTTCTGGATGCTGACCGGCACCGTCAGCGAGCCGCCGCCCTCGCTGGGCGAAGCCTGAGCGACGCCCTGACCTCGGGAGGGCGCGCCGGCCGGCGGCCGCAGGGCGAAGCGGGCGGCGGCGGCGATCTCGGGCGGAATGGCGCCGCGCTCGGCCAGCGCGGAGAGCGCCGGTGCCAGCCCTTGCGCGGTGATCGAAAAAGCGCCGATGACGTCGCCCGCGGGGTCGAGGGCGAGGGTCCCGTCGCCGCTCAAATCCAGCGGTCCGTAGGTGAGACCGAGGCGGGTCATCTCGATCGTGCCGCCCGCTTCGCGCCAGCGGGCGAGCGCCTCCGGCCACGGCGGCGGGGTGAGACTCCCCATCAGACGCGCCTCGACATCGAAGCGCTCGATCCGATCGCCCAGCGCCAGGGCGAGCGAGGGAGGCAGGGTCAGCGCCCGGGCGTCGACGGACAGATCGAAGCTCGCATGATCGGCATCGACCGCCGCGGCGGGGTCGCCGGTCGATGTTGCGTCGACGCGGCCGATGGCAACGGGCGCCCCGCCCTCGGCGGAGACGACCAGGTTGTCGGCGGCGAACGTTCCCGACGGCAGCCAGGCGGCATTGCTCACCCGGGCGACGAGCCGGTCGCCGCGGGCGATGATCAGCGGCGCGGTCTCGGCGGCTGTCAGGCTGATCCGCTGATCGCCGACAAAGGTCACTTCGACCGGCGCCGCTCCGCCTTCCCAGCCGGCGAAGACCGGCAGGCTGATCTCCGTGCGGGGGGATGTCCACGACCAGCCGGCGGGTGCGGCAATCGTTCCATCGGCGAGCGTCAGCCGCAGCCGCGTCGGGAAGCCGGACCGGGTCATGGCGCCGTGATCGATGCGCCACCCCTCCGCCTCGCGCTGTTCGATCCAGCCGGCGACACGCTCCTCGAGGGTGGCGATGGCAAAAAACCAGTAGGCGGTAAAGGCGGCAATGCCGACGACGACGAGGACGGCGACGGCGATGGCGACGGTCGGCAGGACGGCGCCCGCTTTCGCCTTGGCGGGGGCGTCCCGGTCGGAGGCTCTCACACTCGGGGCGGCAGAAGCCGGCGCGTCATCGCCGCGCGTCGCAGGATCGCTCATCGGCCGTTTGCGCGCATTGTCGTTGGTCCCCGTTTTCCCGTGCCCGCCCCGGGTTAGGCGTGGGTTCGACCTGCTTGTAACCGCTTGTATGCCACAAGGCGACAGCCTTACGGCTGCCGCCGCCGATCTGACAACCCCCGGATGGCCGGGCCGTTCCCCGTCGCCGTTGCCGGCGGAGGCGGCAGCCGGGCCAGCCACCGGCGCGCGGTTTCGCACCAGCCGGACGACAAGCCCGGCAGCCGGGCGAGTTCGGCATAGTCTTCGCGCGTCGCCGACTTCGCCGTAATGAAGCGGTTGAAGCGGGCGACCGGCCAGTCGGGATTGGGGCGTTCGAGGAGATCGACGCCATCGCCGGCTTCGAGCGTGCCCTCTTCGAGAACCCGGTAATACCAGCCGGAGCGGCCGTTCGCGACCATCGCCTTCGGCATTCGCTTATCTTCGAAGCGCAGCGCGAACTTGTAGCAGGGCTGCCGCGGCTGGGTGACTTGCAGCGTCGCCCCACCGATGCGGACGATGTCGCCGATGTGCACCCGGGTCTCGTCGATCCCGTCGATGGTGAGATTTTCGCCGAGCCCGCCCGGCCGCCACAACGCCGCGTGCTCCGGAAAGTCCAGCCGCCACGGGGCATAGTTCGCCATCGCGTAGCCGTAGACGGCCTTCTCCGGGCCGCCGTGCACCGCAGGATCAGCCTGCTCATCGCCGGCGAGGCCGAGCACGGCGACGGCGACCCGGCCGCCGACTCGGCCGCTTGACGAAGGCGCTCGCCACGCCGTCCGGCCCCAGCGGCGCAATGCGCCCGACCTGTACCGAGACGAGCGCGGCCGGATACCCGGGTGCCGGCAGACAGGCGCCGCTCGCGTCAGCCATCGTCCATGCTCCTTCGCAGCCACTGTAGCCGGTTGCGCGCGACGAGGCGACCGGCTTAGGGTTGCTGCCCTTTTGCGAGGCGAAGAACCCGGATGACCCAGCCGCCGCCAGCGCTCCCGTCCGACGCTGTGGTCTCCGCGGCGCGGCGTTCGCTCGTCCCCGTCTCGTTTGTCCTGCTGTGGAGCACCGGATTCATCGGCGCCAAGCTTGGCCTGCCCTACGCCGAGCCGCTCACCTTTCTTCTCATCCGCTTCGCCGTCGTCGTTCCGCTGCTGACCATAGGGGCGGTGGCGACGCGGGCGCCGTGGCCCCGCCGTCCGGCGGAGATCGCCCGCATCGCCTTTGTCGGCGTCCTCCTCCACGGAGCCTATCTCGGCGGTGTCTTCGTTGCCATCCGCGCCGGCCTGCAGCCGGCGGTGGCGGCGCTGATCGTGGGCGTCCAGCCGCTCGTCACCGCCGCCGCCGCCCGCGTCTATCTCGGCGAACGGCTCGGCCGCATCGCCTGGATCGGCCTCGTCCTGGGATTTGTCGGCGTCGTTCTCGTCGTCGGCGGCAGGGCGGAGGCAGGCGGCGTGCCCTGGGCCGGCGTTGCCGCGGCGCTCATCGCGCTCGCCGGAATCACCGTCGGCACCCTCTATCAGAAGCGACACGGCACCAAGATGAACCTGCTCTCCGGCTCGGCGGTGCAGTTCATGGCGGCGACGCTGGCGTTGTTGCCGTGCGCGCTGATCTTCGAGACGGGCCGGATCGACTGGACGCCCGCGTTCGTCTTCGCCGTTCTCTGGCTCGCCATCGTGCTGTCGATCGGCGCGATCACGCTGTTGCACCTGCTCATCCGCCGTGGTGCGGCGGCGCGGGTGGCGAGCCTGTTCTATCTGACGCCGTCGGTGACCGCCGTCCTTGCCTGGCTTCTGTTCGGCGACGCGCTGTCGCCTCTCGCCATCGCCGGCTTCGTCGTCGCCGCCGTCGGCGTCGCGCTGGCGACGCGGCGCGGATGAGGGAGGTCTCCGAGCACGGCGGGTGGCCGGCCGCCGCGGACGACGATGGCGGCGACGCCGTCGGCTGGGTGTTCGGCTACGGCTCGTTGATGTGGGACCCGGGCTTTCCCGTCGCCGAGGCGGCGTGGGGCCTTCTCCGCGGCTGGCACCGGGCGCTCTGCATCCTGTCGGTGCGCAACCGCGGCAGCCGCGAGCGGCCGGGGCTCGTCCTCGGGCTGGCGCCGGGCGGCGCCTGCCGGGGCCGGGCGTTGCGCGTCGCCGACGCCGATATCGCCGCGACCCGCGCCTACCTGTGGCGCCGGGAGATGCCGATGCTGGCTTACGCGGCGCGGCTCTTGCCGGTCCGCCTCGACGACGGACGCCGCATCGAAGCCCTGACCTTCGTCGCCAAGCGCGGCCATCCACAATATGTCGAAGGCCTCGCGCCGGAACAGGCGGCGGCGCTGGTCGCCCACGCCCGCGGCTCTTTCGGCAGCGCCCTCGACTACCTGCGCAACGTCGTCGCCCACCTCGACACCTTCGGCATCGCCGACGGCCCCCTGCACAAGGTGCTGGCGCTGGCCGAAGCGCAAGCGGCGGAAACGCCAAAGGAAGCAAGCGGGTCCATCTGACGGAGCCGGCTAAGTTCAGGTGGCCGCGAGCAGGCCGACAACCTGTGGCGAAAATTTCTCAGCGGAGCACGCCGCAAGGCTACCGGAAAAAGAGCGACGGAAGACACGCTTACCTGGCGGTCGATTCCTTCCACTGCTGGATGAACCGCTGCCGCCTCTTGTAATCGAGATCCTCGATCAGGTTGGGTCCGATTGCAATGGGCCGCAGGCTCGCGCCCAGCGACTGCTGCAGGCTGGCGGCGGTGACGCCCTCCGTCACGTCGCTGCGCAAGGAACCCAAGCGGGCTTGCCCGGCGATGACGGATTGCCCACGCCTGGAGAGCACATAGTCGACCCACAGCCTTGCCGCGTTGGGGTTACCGGCATTCTTGCCGATAAACATGATCCGCGACAGCACGAGCGTGTAATCCTTGGGGAAGAGGTAGCTCACCTCGTCGTTCGACGCCGCCTGGCGCATGGCATAGGAACCGATGGCATTATAGGCGATCGCCGATGCGCCGCCGCCGATCCGCTGCAACATGTCCTTGGTCGTCGGCTCGAATTGCGCAGAGACATCGCCGAAGGCTTTCGCCAGATTCCAGAAGCTGTCCGATTGGGCGGCGTCCTCGATGGCAAGGAGGAAGCCGATCTCCGATTTCTCGATGTCGTAGGTGACGACCTTGCGAGTGAACCGGTCGGCTTGCGCATTCAGCAGACGTGTGAGATCGGCCCGCGTCTGGGGAGCTTCGTCCTTCGGCATCAGGCGATTATTAAAGACCAACGCCACCGGTTCGAACGTCGTCCCGAAGGCTTGGTTCTTCCACACGGCCCAGGTCGGAAGCCCGGAGATTTCAGGGGAATTATACGCCTGTGCGAGTCCGTTGCTGACCAGGTTGAACTGCAGGTCCATCGCCGAACTCCAGATGACATCGGCGGTCAGCCGCCCGACCAGAGCTTCGGTCAGGAACCTGTTGTTGAGATCGTTGCTGTTGAGATCGTGATATTCGACTCCGATCTTCGGGTACACGGCCTGAAAGTCGTTGATCAGGAAACTGGCGACGTCGATGTCGGTATTCGAATAGATGACGACATTTCCTTCCCGTTCCGCCGCGGCGATGAGAGCGGCGTATTCCGGCGGGTAACCCGGCGGCACCTGGCCCTGAGCCGGGAAGCGGACGAGGTTCTGGGCTTGCGCACTTCCGCAGACGCAAAAAAGCGCGACGAACAGCAGGGCGGCGGCGGTTTTCATCTGCATGTCTTCCGGCCCCACGGGGTGAATGTTTGTCTTTATCTAAAAGCGGAGCGCCGGTCGGCTAGTGCCACCGGGCAAAGACGAGCAGAGCGACGGTCACCGTGATCGCGCCGCCGATCCGCGTCGCCACCTGGGCGAAGGGCATCAGCATCATCCGGTTGGCGGCGGTGAGGATGGCGACGTCGCCGGTACCGCCCTGGCCGCTGTGACAGGCGTTGATGATCGCGATCTCGATCGGATACATCCGAAGCCACCTCGCCATGAAGAAGCCGACGGCGACGAGCGTCGCCACGGTGGAGACGATGGTCACCAGGTTCGCAAGGTGAAACGCCGCGACGAGCTTGTCCCACGGCGTTAGGGCAACGCCGACGGCGAACAAGAGCGGGTAGGTCACCGCGAGATGGAAGAAGCGGTAGACGGTGTAGGCGCCGGTCTCGAGGGATGGAGGCAGCACCCGGGCGAGTTTGATGAGGACGGCGAGAAAAAGCATGACCACCGGCGCCGGCAGGTCAAACAGGCTATGGCTGAGGTTGCCCAACAGGAACAGGGTGACGGCGAGCAGGCCGCCCGCCGCGATCAGCGACAAATCCGACGTCATCGTGCCGCGGTGGAGTTCCTGAGGCGTCGTATGATCGTCGAGGCTGACGCGCCCCTCTCCCGTCAGGGAAGGCCGTTTGCGGCCCAGGTAATTAAGCGATCCCGCCATCAGGATCGCGGTCAGGCTGCCGAGCATGACGCACGGCAGGATCGTCGCGAAGACGTCGCTCTGGGGCTCGCCGAGGATTTCCGAATATCCGATCGACAGCGGGATCGCCCCTTCGCCGACACCGC
Source organism: uncultured Alphaproteobacteria bacterium (assembly GCA_963781645.1). Lineage (GTDB taxonomy): Bacteria > Pseudomonadota > Alphaproteobacteria > Rhodospirillales > Defluviicoccaceae > Defluviicoccus. The sequence continues at coordinate 55,017 of CAWAGY010000024.1, forward strand.
CGGCGAGAATTGGGATGACGACGAAGAACAGGGCCTTGTAGGCACCGATTCCCATTAACTCACCCGCAAAGGTCCCGACGACGAGTGCCGCAAAGGTTCCGACGATCAGTGGGAGAAAAATTTTTAAGAACGATCTGACAAGCACGTCCCGATCCATGCCGAGGATGCTGCCGACGATGATCGCGGCGATGAACAGATAGAGAAAGTTTGACTGGCGAGTAAAGTTGGTAACGACGTTTGCCAGGTTGTCCGGGATCAGCTTATAGAATACGAGGGCAGAAGGAATAAAGGTGGCGGCAATGGCGGCGCCCCCGATGTTCTTCAAGACAGGAATACGTTTGCCGATTTCGGCGCAGGTGAAACCGAATACTGCCATGATCCCCATCGCCATCAAAATATCGTTGGGAACTTTCTCGACAACAAAGCTGAACGTAAGAATAACGGCTAGTAATAATAGGAACAGCGGGATAGGAATTATGCCGATCCGTAAAGACATGGAAGCCCAGAGCCGCTCTCGCCAGACAGAACCCGCCCTGTCCGCAGGCATATCCATGTCCTGGTTCTTTGTGTCCCTCATCCTTGCCTCCTCGGGGTTGGCTGAGTGTCGCTAGCGCTGGATCAGCAATCTTCTCCTTTATCGATACCGCCGCCGTCGGATCGATTGACTTTGGCTCGTGAAGCCTGACGCAACCGATAGATAATCATCTGCTACGCGTTTCCCCGCGCGTGCAACTACCTGGTCCCGGTTCATAAGGCCCTTAATCTTACGCCGCGAGCCACACACCATGGGGCAGCCACACCCACCATAGAGGAAAGAGTGCAACATGGCGCCTGCCGGCGGCCGTTCAGCGGCGGCCGCTCCGGTGATCCGTTTTCGGGTGCAAGCGGGAACACCCGCGGGCACTCAACCCGGATTTCGCTTGCGCTGCATCCGGGGTACTGGTTGGGGAGCTCAGAGCGCGTAGTCTGTTTGCGCCGCGGCTCTTCCGCCTACGGCGTCTCGCCGCGGTCCGGGTTGAATGGCCGATCGCTCGTCCGCATGCGATGAATTCAGTCACTTTTCTTCGCGTTGCCGCCGCCGGCGGCGACAAGGGCGGCCATCATGAAGGGGTCGAGGTCGCCGTCGAGGACGGCTTGGGTGTTCGAGGTTTCGATGCCGGTGCGCAGGTCCTTGACCATCTGGTAAGGGTGGAGGACGTAGGAGCGGATCTGGTGGCCCCAGCCGATGTCGGTCTTCGCCTCGTGTTCGGCGCGCACCGCCTCCTCCCGCTTGCGCAGCTCGAGCTCATAGATGCGGGCGCGCAGCATCTGCATCGCCGTCGCCCGGTTGCGGTGCTGCGAGCGGTCGGTCTGGCACTGGACGACGATGCCGGTCGGCAGATGGGTGATGCGGACGGCGGAATCGGTGCGGTTGACGTGCTGGCCGCCGGCGCCGGACGCGCGGTAGGTGTCGATGCGCAGGTCCTTGTCGAGGATGTCGACGGCGATCGAATCGTCGATCACCGGATAGGCGCCGACCGAGGCGAAGCTGGTGTGGCGGCGGGCGCCGGAATCGAACGGCGAGATGCGGACGAGGCGATGTACCCCCGCTTCCGTCTTCAGCCAGCCGTAGGCGTCTGTGCCCTCGATGCGGAAGGTCGCCGACTTCAGCCCGGCCTCTTCCCCCGGGCTCTCCTCGATCCACTCCACCTTATAGCGGCGGCGTTCGGCCCAGCGGGCGTACATCCGCGCCAGCATCTCCGCCCAGTCCTGGGCCTCGGTGCCGCCGGCGCCGGCGTGCACCTCGACATAAGCGTCGTTGCCGTCGGCCTCGCCTGAGAGGAACGCCTGCAACTCGGCCCGCTCGCCCCGCTTCTGCAGCGACGCGAGGGCGGCCTCGGCCTCTGCGAGCACGGCCGCGTCTTCTTCCTGCTCGGCGAGCTCGATCAGCTCGATCGCGTCCTTCAGCTCGCGGGCGAGGCCGTCGATCTCATCCAGGCTGCCTTCGAGGCGGGTGCGCTCGCGCATTACCCTTTGCGCCCGCTCCGGATCGTCCCAGAGGTCGGGTTCTTCCGCTTCGCGGTTCAGCTCCGCCAGCCGCGCGCGGGTGCCGTCGTAGTCAAAGATGCCTCCGCAGCCGTTCGAGCGAACGCTCGACAAGCTGAACGGCGGCTTCGGTTTCGGCGCGCATGACGATGCTCCTCCGGCCGGACGATCGGGCCGGTCAGCATCTAGCGCGGCGGCTGCGATGCGGCAAGCCGCTCGTTACCGACAACCCATTTGGGACGTTGATCGGCGACGCGGCTTAGTAGAGGCCGCCCGATCCGGAGATCGGCCCCGCCGTCACCCGCGACGTCGTCTGCTGCGTCTGCGGCTTGGATCCGGCGGCGAGCACGTCCGGCGTCGTCCCCGGCTTGTAGGCCTCGAGGATGGCGTTGGGGTTGCTGGCGCTGGTGGGCTTGCCGCTCACGGCGTCGACGCGGACGAGGCGGATGTCGGCCGGCACCCGGAACGGCGTCGGCGGCGTTCCGGCCAGTGCCTTCTCGATGAACGCGCGGTAGATCGGCGCGGCGAGGGTGCCGCCGGCGGCATAGCCGCCGAGAGATTTCGGATCATCGTAGCCGAGGTAGACGCCGACGACGAGATCCGGGGTAAGGCCGATGAACCAGACATCCTTGGCCTCGTTGGAGGTGCCGGTCTTGCCGGCGAGCGGGCGGTCGATGCCGGCGAGCGCCTTCTTCGCGGTACCGCGCTGGACGACGCCCTGCAGCAGCGAGACCACCTGATAGGCGCTGGCGTCGTCGGTCACGTGCGGCCGGTCGTCGATGATCTCCGGCTGGTATTCCGTCATCAGGCCTTCGCCGAGGCAGCCGACGCACAGCCGCGGGTCCTGCCGGTAGACGACGCGACCGTAGCGGTCCTGGATGCGGTCGATCACCGTCGGCACGATCTGCCGGCCGCCGTTGACGAACATCGCGTAGGCGGCGGTCAGCCTGAGCAGCGTCGTCTCGCCGGCGCCGAGGGCATAGGCGAGGTAGGGCGGCATGTTGTCGGCGACGCCGAAGCGGCGGACGACATCGACGACCTTGTCCATGCCGATCTCGTCGGCGAGGCGGACGGCGACGATGTTGCGCGACTGTTCGAGACCGACCCTGAGCGTCGTCGGCCCATAGAAGCGGTTCGACGCGTTGTTCGGCACCCACGGACGCTCTCCCGGTCCCATGCTGGCGCTGAAGGGAGCGTCGTTGATGATCGACGACGGCGTATAGCCCTGCTCGAAGGCGGCGAGGTAGACGAGCGGCTTGAACGTCGAGCCGGGCTGCCGCATCGCCTGTGTCGCCCGGTTGAACTGGCTGAGGCCGTAGGAATAGCCGCCGCTCATGGCAAGAACGCGGCCGGTGTGCGGATCGAGGGCGACGAGCGCGCCTTCCACCTTGGGCGGCTGGCGGAGCGCCCAGGTCGTCTTGTCGATCGGCCCGACGCCGACGACGTCGCCCGGCGCCGGCGGCCCGCCCCTATACCCGTGCGCCGGCTTCGCCCAGCTCAGCTGCGCCGCCGGGATGGATCCCGTCGAGCCGTCGACGAAGCCGATCTTGGCGCCGCCGTCGCTCTTTTGCAGGACGACCGCGAGGCGCAGCGGCTCATAGCCCGGCGGGGTCGCGATCGCCGCCAGTTGCGCCGGCCAGTCGTCGGGGATCGGCTTCTTCGATGAGAAACCGTCGAGGGTCGCGACCGGGCCGCGCCAGCCCTGCGGCCGGTCGAAGCGCTCGAGGGCGCTGCGCAACGTCTGGTCGGCGAGGGCCTGCAGCCGCACATCGACGGTGGCATGCACGGTCAGGCCGCCCTTGTACAAGGCGTCGTCGCCGTAGCGCTTGGCGACATCGCGGCGGACCTCCTCGCCGAAATAATCGGCCTCGGCGAGCCCGATCGCCGGACGCGGATGCAGTTCGAGCGGCGATGCGACCGCCGCCGCCGCTTCCTCGGGGGTGATCCGGCCATCGTCGAGCATGCGGCCGAGCACCCAGTCGCGCCTCGCCTTCGCGGCCGCCGGCTGGCGCAGCGGATCGTAATAGCTCGGCGCCTTCGGCAGGCCGGCGAGCACCGCCGCCTCGGCGAGACTGAGTTCGTCCAGGTTCTTGTTGAAGTAGGCGAGCGCGGCAGCGGCAACGCCGTAGCTGCTGTTGCCGAGATAAATCTCGTTCAGATAGAGCTCAAGGATGCGGTCCTTCGAGAACGTCCGCTCGATGCGGAACGCGAGGATCGCCTCCTTGATCTTGCGTTCCATCGAAACTTCGCTGCCGACGAGGAAGTTCTTCGCCACCTGCTGGGTGATCGTCGATGCGCCGACCGGACGGCGATCGGTGCCGTAATTCTCGACATTGGTCAGGATCGCGCGGACGACGCCCGGCAGATCGATGCCAGAATGCTGATAGAAGGTCTTGTCCTCGGCCGAGATAAAGGCATCGATCACCCGCTGCGGGATAACGTCGATGGGCAGGAAGATGCGTTTCTCGGCGGCGTACTCCGCCATCAGCTGGCCGTCGCCGGAATAGACGCGCGTTGTCACCGGCGGTGCATAGCGAGCGAGCTGCGTGTGGTCGGGAAGGTCCTTCTGCAGCCCGTGAAAGGCGATGAGGACACCGGCGACGATGACCACGAGGACGACCGCAACGGCCGCAAACGCAGCCGAGACGAAACTGAGTATCCGCATCGATCCCACGAACGTTATCGATAGTGTTGCCGAAACATACCCGATTTGGCATCGCCGCGTATATGGCGCCCTTGCGCCAGCGGTCAATAACCGCTCCCGCGTGCCGTTTTTCGGGCCTCAACTGCCCGTTTGCGGAAGGCTCAACCCTGGTTGGCGATCTCGACCGAGGTGAAGTAGGCGTCGATGCCGTGGGCGATCACCCGTGCCAGCCTGCGCCGGCCGGCGGGCGAGCGCAGCGTCGCCTCCTCGGCGGGATTGGAAAGGAATCCCAGTTCAATCAGCACCGACGGCATGTCCGGCGCCTTGAGGACAGCGAAGCCGGCGAACCGGTGCGGTCGCTGCAGCAGAAGGGTGTCGCCGCGGGCCGAGGCGAGGACGAGGCCGGCCATGCGGGCGGAGCTGTTCTTGGTGTCGCGCTGGGCGAGATCGATGAGAATGCTGGCCACGTCCGGGGCGGCGCGCCGGAGGTCCATGTGGGCGATCAGATCGACCTTGTTCTCCCGTTCGGCGAGGGCGGCCGCCTCCGCGTCCGAGGCGCGCTCCGACAGCGTGTAGGCGCACAGGCCGCGGATGCTCTCGTCGTCCGTCTTGTCGGCATGGAGGGACAGAAACACGTCGGCGCCGGCGCGACGGGCGATGGCGACGCGGTCGCGCAGCGGGATGAAGACGTCGCCGTTGCGGGTGAGGATCACCTTGTAGCCGCCGATCGCCTGCAGCGCCTGGCGCACCTCGCGCGCCGTCGCCAGGGTCACGTTCTTCTCGTAAAGGCCGCGGGCACTGATGGCCCCGGGATCGACGCCGCCGTGACCGGGGTCGATGACAACGATGCGCGTCCGCCGTGTCGTCTTCGCAGCGGGCCCCGCTCCGCCGTTTCGCCCTGCGAGGCCGGAGGCCGCGGCGAACGCCGGCGAGGCCGGCCGCGGCGTCGGCCCGGTCGCGACGCAAGGGCGCGGCGCCGATCGGCGTCGCCGCCGGCAGCCGGCCGTCGCGGGCGATCGGCGTCACCTCGACCCGGGTGGTGCCGGCAAGGACGAGGGCGAGCGTATAGCCGCCGCCTGCGCGCGGCGTCAGGCTCGCCGCGTCGATTTTCGCCGCGACCGGCGGTATCGATGACGAGTCGTGCCGTCCCCGGTTTCGGGCTGCCGAGGCGGAGCCGGCTGATGACGCCGGCCGGCTTCGGCATTGACGCTTCGGCAATGCGCCAGCGTACGTCGGCGAGATCAACGACCACCCGCGGCGGTGCGGCGAGGCCGAACACCTTGTAGGCAGCCCTGTCGCTCAGCGTCAGCTCCAGCGTCGTCCGGTTGCCGTCGACGCTGGTCTTAGCTCTGGTGACCAAAGAGGCAGCGTTGACTGTCGCCGCCGAAGCCGGACCGCAGCTCAGCCATGCAAGGGCGATCAGGCCCGCTACAACTTGAGCCATCGCGATCCGGGCGGCGGCAAACCGGGCGCGCGGCGCACATCGAGAGGGCGAACGGAGCGCCGCGACCAGTCCTGCGTGCATTTTTCGAGCCCAGAGCGACGGTACGGGGCCGGCACCCTATCGAGACCGATCCCTTTATCATCACGCACCGCTTGAGCTTTACGCCGGAGAACGCAGTTTTTCAACAAGATTTGAACGGATCATCCCCATTTCACCCGGAACACCCTATTGTCGCCGGCCCAATCGCCACGTATGGTATGACTTGTGGAACTCAGCGGAAGGACACGTCGCGGTCACACCGTGGCTTCGGGGGCAACGGTTCTTCCCACCCGCAATGGATGCAGGCGTAGACGATCGGACAGCCGCAGGGCTTGTCAGCGCCGAGAAAGAAGTCAGATTTTACGTATGCCTTCGAGCGCAGCGTGTCTCTTGGTCGGCCCGCCCTCCCGCGAGGGAGCCGGATGCCGCGCGGGACAGCGCGCCTCCATCACCCGCTTATTACGCCGCCGCCGCTCGCCCTGCTTCCGGTCGCAGCCGGCGCCGACGTCACGGAGTTTACTAAATGCCGACCAAACGCATGCTCATCGATGCCTCGCATCCGGAGGAAACCCGGGTCGTGGTCGTCGACGGCACCCGACTGGAAGACTACGACGTCGAGGTCGCCAGCCGGCGACAGCTTAAGGGGAACATCTACCTCGCCAAGGTGACCCGCGTCGAGCCGTCGCTGCAGGCGGCGTTCGTCGATTACGGCGGCAACCGCCACGGCTTTCTCGCCTTCAGCGAAATTCATCCGGACTACTACCAGATCCCGGTCGCCGATCGGGAACGGTTGCTCGCCGAGGAGGCGGCGCTGCGCGAGGCCGAAATGGCCGAGGCGGCGAGGCGAGGTGAGCGAAGCTGAGGCGACGGAGGCCGCGGCCGCGGCCTCGAAAGGAGCCGAAGAGGGGGACATTCAGGAGGTCGGCGGCGGCGACGACGAGGACGAGATCGAGCGCCGGCCGCCCCGCCAGACGCACCGCAGCTACAAGATCCAGGAGGTGGTCAAACGCCGCCAGATCTTGCTCGTGCAGGTGGTCAAGGAGGAACGAGGCAGCAAGGGCGCGGCGCTGACCACCTATCTGTCCCTCGCCGGCCGCTACTGCGTGTTGATGCCGAACACCGTGCGCGGCGGCGGCATTTCCCGCAAGATCGGCAACATCATCGACCGCAAACGGCTGAAGAAGATTCTCGCCGAGCTCGATGTTCCGGAAGGGATGGCGGTGATCGTCCGCACCGCCGGGCTGGGCCGGAGCAAGGCCGAAATCAAGCGCGACTACGACTACATGATGCGGCTGTGGAGCAACATCCGCGACGTGACGCTGAAATCGACGGCGCCGACCCTCGTTTACGAGGAAGGCAACCTGATCAAGCGGTCGCTGCGCGATCTCTACGAGCGCGACATCGAGGAAATCATCATCCAGGGCGAGCCGGAGTACAAGGTCGCCCGCGATTTCATGAAGCTGTTCATCCCGAGCCACGCGAAGCGGGTCAAGCCGTTCACGGATACCCAGCAGCCGTTGTTTCAGGCGTATCACGTCGAAGACCAGCTGGATGCCATGCATCAGCCCGTGGTGCAGTTGCGTTCCGGCGGCTACGTCGTCCTCAACGCCACCGAGGCCCTGATCAGCATCGACGTCAACTCCGGCCGGTCGACGCGCGAGCGGCATATCGAGGAGACGGCGCTCCGGACCAATCTCGAGGCCGCCGACGAGATTGCCCGGCAGCTCCGGCTCCGCGACCTCGCCGGACTGATCGTCATCGACTTCATCGACATGGAAAACGCCCGCAACCAGGGGCTGGTCGAGCGGCGGATGAAAGAGGCGATGAAGGGCGATCGGGCGCGCACCCAGATCGGCCGGATCAGCCCGTTCGGCCTCTTGGAGCTGTCCCGGCAACGGCTGCGCCCCAGCCTGCTCGAAACCAGCTTCGAGCAGTGCCCGCATTGTCTCGGCATGGGCGTCCGCCGGACGACCGAAATCGACGGCCCTCGCCGTTCTGAGGAAGCTCGAGCAGGAAGGACAGAAGCAGCGAGCGAGCGAAATCTATCGTCACCATGCAGCCGGCCGTCGCCACCTACCTCGTCAACCAGAAGCGGCGCAGCCTCGCCGCGATCGAGGAGCGGTTCGGGCTCAGCGTCTCCATCCTCGGCGAGCCGGCGCTGATCGCCCCCGAATATCGGGTTGAGCGGGCGCGGGTGGCGGTCGGCCGCAGCGACGAGGAGCCGGCGGCGGCCGAGGAGGCGGAGGAGACGGCGCCCGCGGCGGAGCGCGAGGACGCCGTCAAGCGCGGACGGCGGCGGCGCGGACGCCGGCGACGTCGCGACGAACAGCCGACGGCGGCCGACGCCGTTGAGGAAGCAGCGGAAATCGATGAGGCCGAGGAGGCGGATGAGGTCGACGATCTCGCCGCCGCGGCCGAGGACGATGGCGAGGACGAGGAGGCCGCCGGCGAAGGGACGGCCGAGGGGGCCGATGCTGCGGGCGCCGAGCCGGACTCGGATGCGGCGGCGGAATCGGGGCGCAAGCGGCGGCGGCGCGGCAAGCGCGGCGGTCGCCGCCGGGCGCGGCGGCCAGAGCGGCGATGCGGCGGTCGAGACGGCGGCCGAGACGGCGATCGGCGCCGAGGGGAGGGTGCGCCCCGTATAGCGACGCCGGATGTGGCCGCGGAGATGCCCGGCCCTGTCGTCGACGATATGGCCGACGCCGAAAGCGCGGAGCCGGCGGAGGCCGACGATATCGCCAACGCCGGCGGCGAGGACGACATCGAGGCCGGTGACGACGAAGCAGCCTTCGCCGTTCCGGCGGACGAGGAGACTGTCGAAGGCGACGAAGAAACGGCGGGGGAACTGGAAGACGCCGACGCCGTCGCCGCACCGTCGGCGAAGAAGACGGCACGCCGGCGGACGCCGGGCCGACCGTCGCGGCCCCGCAGCCGCGGGATCGAGCCGGCCGCGGCCGGCGACATCGCCGGGACGGCCGGGATCGAGACGGTTCAAACCGTCGAGATCGTCGAAATCATCAAGAGCGTCGAAAGCATCGAAGCCGCCGAGGCGAATGCCGCGGACATCGCCCTCGCCGCGGCGGAGGCCACGGGGCCGGCCGAGGACGCGGCTCCTGCCGATGTCGATGCGCAGATGCCGGACAGTCCGCCCGCCGCCGCCGCCGACGTCGACGTGCCGCCGCGGCCGGAAGACCTGGTCGAGGCGCAGGCGGAGGAGGAGGTCGCTGAGGACCAGCGCGAGCCGGAGCCGGAGCGGGAGATGCCGGTGCATGCTATCGACCACCGCTCGTACGACGACGATCAGGACCGGCCGGGTGGCGACGACGACAGCAAGGACAACGAGCGGCCGCGGCGCGGCTGGTGGCAGCGGCTGATCACCTGAGGGCGAAACCGCCCCAGGCGGCGAAGCGGCGGATCGCTTCGGCGATATCCGCGATTGCGCCGGCGTAGGAGAGGCGCAGGAAGCGCGATCCCGCGTGCGGATCGAAGTCGTTGCCGGGGGTGACGGCGACGCCCGTCTCCGCCAGCAGCCGGCGCGCAAAGCCGGGGCTGTCATCGCTCAGGTGGCCGATGTCGGCGTAGAGGTAGAAGGCGCCGTCGGCGCGGGCGATGTCGCCAAGGCCGAGCCGCGGCAGGGCGTCGAGCAGCAGTTGGCGGTTGGCGGCATAGCGGGCGACGTTGGCATCGAGTTCGTCGCCCGCATCGAAGGCGGCAAGGGCCGCGTGCTGCGACAGACTCGTCGGCGCGATATAGAGGTTCTGGGCGAGGATCGATCGGGCGGACGAGGCTATCGGGGACGATCAGCCAGCCGAGGCGCCAGCCGGTCATCGAGAAGTACTTCGAAAACGAATTGACGACGATCGGCTCGTCGCCGAAGGCGAGAGCCGTCGCGGCCGGCTCGGCGTAGGTGATGCCGTGGTAGATCTCGTCCGAAATCAGCCGGATGCGCTCATCGCGGGCCGCGGCGACGAGGGATGCCAGGGCGTCCGGCGCGAGCATGCTGCCGGTCGGGTTGGCCGGACTGGCGACGACGACGCCGGCAACCGGCCGCCGAGCGGCCTCGAAGTGCGCTGCATCAAGCTGGAAGTTTGTCGCGGCGTCGAGCGCCATCGGCACCACCTCGAGGCCGGTCGCCGCCGGGATGTGGCGATAGGCGGGATAGCCCGGCAGGCCGACGAGCAGCCGGTCGCCCGGATCGAAGGCGGCGAGAAAGGCGAGGAGGAAGCCGGCCGACGAGCCGGCGGTGACGATGACGCGTGCGGGATTTACGTCAATCCCGTAGGTCTCGCCGTAGTGGCGGGCGATGCGCGCCGCGTAGCGACGGCAGTCCGAGGGCGTCGGTGTAGCCGAGGCGGTCCGTCGCCAGCGCCCGCGCCGCCGCCGCCCGCACCGCCGCCGGCGCCGCGGTCGACGGCTGGCCGACCTCCAGGTGGATCACGTCGTCACCGGCGGCGACACGATCGTTTGCCGCCCGCATCACGTCCATGACGATGAACGGCGGAATAGCGCTGCGCCGTGAAGGCCCCAGCATGGCGTCCCGCCTTCAGTTGGTGGTGATGGCGAGGCCGGAACCGCGCGGATCGGTTGCCGCCTGGCAGGCGGCGGTATCCCCCGGCAGACCGTCGGGGCAGGCTGCGGCGCCGATGCGGCCGAGACTGCCGACGGTGGCGACGGCGCCGGTGCCCATGCGCTGGCGAAGGACATCGACGGCGGCCGGCGGCATCCGCTCCTCGACGATCAGCCGGTCGAGGTCCGGCAGGACGAGCAGCCGCGGTTCGGCGATGGCGCGGGCGAGCGGCTCCTCCGCCAGGAGGGTGCGGGCGGCGGTGCCGATCAGGGCTTCCGGCGCGACGACGCCGCCGCTCGCCGTCGCCGCGAAGCGGAAGCGACGGTTGTTCTGGTCGGTGACGAGCATCGGCGTCAGCATGGCCGAGCCGCGGCCGCCGGTATCGGGCAGGGCGGCGAGGACGATGCCGGTGCCGTCTGCCATCCGGCCGGTGCCGAACAGGTTGTTGAGGGTGACCGAGCAGGCAACCGCCTGACCGCCGGCATCGACCGCGATCAAGCCGGCGGCGGATGGGTTTTCCGCGTGCGGCGCGCCGGAGGAGCGCGGGACCCGCGGCACCGGCTCCGGCGATGAGCGGCTCGATGTGGGCTTGGGCGACGATCGCCTGCGGATCGCCCGGCAGCACCGCTCCCGGACGATCGAGGCCGAGCCGGTCGGCCTCGGCGAAGGCCCGCAGCGCGGCCTCGGCGAGGACGGCGTCGCGATCCTGCGCGGCGGCATCGGCGAAACGGTCGTGAGCGACGAGCATCGCCCACATCTGGCCGGCGACGGCGCCGGCCATCGGTGGGGGCGGCGGCAGATTGGCGGCGAGGCCGTCGCCGGTGACGATCAAAGGCGGTCGCCACGTGGGCACGAAGGCCTGCAGATCGTCGCGGGTGAGCGAGCCGCCGGCGGCGTCGACACCGCTGACGAGCTTCGCCGCCAGCTGCCCCGTGTAGAAATCGGCCGCTCCCTCGGTGCGAATGCGCGCGAGAACCGTCGCCAGATCGAGCTGGACGAGCGGATTACCCTCGCCGACGAACGCACCGTGCGGGGCGAAGACGCGGCGCATCCCGGGGTCGGCGGCAAGGCTGCCCTCGACCGACGCCAGATCGCCAGCCAGCGCGCGTGAGACCGGCGTGCCGAAGCGGGCGCGCGTCTCCGCCGGGGTCAGGAGCTCCTCCCAGCGCTGGCGGCCATAGCGCGCCTGGAGCGCGAAGAAGCCGCGGACGTTGCCGGGAACGGCGGTCGGCCGGTCGGCGGCGGGCGGCACCGTTTTCGGCGCCTGCGCCAGGAAGTCGAGGATCTGAACCTTGTGCCCGGCCGCATCGAAGACGACGCAGACGCCACCGCCGCCGAGGCTGGCTGAGGACGGCAGCGTCACCGCCATGGTGAAGTACATCGCCGTCGCGGCGTCGGCGGCACTGCCGCCGGAAGCGAGGACGTCGCGGCCGATCAGAGCGGCCTGCGGCTCATCGGCGACGGCGATGCCGAAGGCACCTTCGGCGGCGGCGACGGCGGTATCGTCGGGGAGGGCGGGAGTGCTGCGGCAGCCGCCGACAAGCAGCACGCCGAGAACGCCTCCGGCGAGGATCGCCCTCGGGAGCGCTGTCGATTGACGACGCCGGAAGCGGTGCCTAGATATGCGGGGCAACTGCGGATGATCATCGGTGCCGTTGCGGCTTTTCTGCAAAGCGTTGGCTTCCCTTGTTGTCGCCCTGGCGCTGCTGGTTTCCGGGTCGGCCCGGGCGGAATCCATCTCTTTGATCCGCGACACCGAAATCGAGAACATCATCCGCGGCTATGCAACGCCGATCTTCCTTGCCGCCGGCCTCGATCCCACCAATGTCCGCATTTACATTGTAAACGACAGACAGATCAACGCCTTCGTCGCCGGCGGGCAGAACCTGTTCATTAATTCCGGGCTGTTGATGCAGTCGACGGATGCCAACCAGGTGATCGGGGTGATCGCCCACGAAGCCGGCCACATCGCCGGCGGCCATCTTTCGCGCGTGCAGGATGCGCTTGCCCGCGGCACCGCCGAGAATATCCTGTCGATGGTTCTCGGCGCCGCCGCCGCTCTCGCCGGCCGCCCGGACGTCGGTATGGCGGTGATGTCCGGTGGCCAGAACGTCGCGCTGCGCAACTTCCTCCAGTATTCGCGTACCCAGGAGAGTTCGGCCGACGCCGCGGCGATGCATTTCCTCGATGCGAGCGGGCAGTCGGCGCGCGGGCTCCTCAGCTTTCTCCAAACCCTCTCCAACCAGGAGTTGCTGAGCCCGGTCCGGCAGGATCCCTATCTGCTGACCCATCCCTTGAGCAGCGATCGCATCCAGGCGCTGACCGATTTCGTCGCCCGATCGCGCTATTCGGATGTCCCGGTCAAGCCCGAGTTTCAGCGCCAGCACCAGCTCATGCTGGCGAAGCTGCGGGCGTTCCTCGAGGATCCGTCCCTGACGATGCAACGCTATCCGGCTTCGGACACGAGCGAGCAGGCCCGTTACGCCCGGGCGATCGCCGAGCACCGCTCCTCCGACTTCAAGACGGCGCTGGCTACCGTCGACGGATTGATCGCCGACTACCCGGCCGATCCATACTATTGGGAGCTGAAGGCGCAGATGCTGTTCGAGACGGCGAAGCCGAAGGACGCGGTGGTGGCTTATGAAAAGGCGGTCAGGCTCCTTCCCGACGCGCCGATGATCCGCCTTGATCTGGCGCGGGCGCAGCTCGCCACCAACGATCCGGCGCTGCTGCCGGCGGCGACCGAAAACCTGCGCGTTTCGATCGCACGGGAGCCCAACCGGCCGTTCGTCTGGCGGCAACTGGCGATCGCCTACGGCCGCGCCGGGGACGAGGCGGAGAGCTCGCTGGCGCTGGCCGAGGAAGCAATGCTGCTCAACAAACCGGTCGATGCCCGCTATCATGCCGGGAAGGCGGAGCGCATGCTGCCGACCGGCTCCCCCGGTTGGATGAAGGCGCAAGACATCATTGCCGCCGTCGACGTGGCGCGCGAACACGAATAAGCGTCGCGTCTTTGCGTTGCGATCCCGTTTACATGGGGGCTCCGGGGGCGGCCCGGCCGCTCCCCGCTTCCGCTGACGAAAGGCCTGCTCTTGTGACACTCCGAACGAAAATGTTCCTGCGACCGGCGCTCGCCGCGATCTTGTTGACGATGCTGGCGGTCGGCCTTATGCCCCACCGGGCCCTGGCACAGGAGGTGAGCGACGCCCAGCGCACGCGGATCGAGGCGATCGTCCGCGACTACCTGACGAAGAACCCGGACGTCGTCGTCGATGCGCTCCGCGCCTACGAGGGCAAGCGCCAGGCCGATGTACAGCAGGAGGCGGCGGCGGCGCTGGTCACCACCGCAAAGTCCTTGAACAGCGATCCGACGACGCCGGTCGCCGGCAACCGGAAGGGCGACGTTACCATCGTCGAGTTCTTCGATTACCACTGCGGCTACTGCAAGAAAGTGATGCCGATGGTGCGCGAGGTGCTGAAAAAGGACGGCAACGTTCGCTCGTGTTCAAGGAATTCCCAATCCTCGGGCCGGAGTTCCGAGAAGGCGGCGGAGGCGGCGCAGGCGGCGTGGAAGATCGACCCCGGCAAGTACCTGGCGTTTCATGTGGCGCTGATGGAGAACCGTGGCGGTCTCGACGAGGCGCGCATTCTTGAGATCGCCAAATCGGTGGGCATCGACCCGGCAAAACTGAAGACGGCGATGGCTGATCCGGCCATCAAGGCGAAGTTGGACGCCAATTTTGAGCTAGCGCAGAAGCTGCAAATCAATGGGACGCCGGCATTCGTCGTCGACGACCGGATGATGCCGGGGGCGGTCGATCTCGATACGCTCATGGCGGCAGTGGAGTTGGCGCGGAAGAAATAGGACAAGGATTTAGCGTCCTGATTCCGAAGTTTGTTTGATTGCGTCTAGTTTCTGGTTGGCATCGAGGGTGCGGAGGCAGAACCGCTCTATACTGGCGAGGATGTCGTCGTCGGCCCTGGTCCAGCGGAAGGGCTTGGGGTGCGGTTCTCGGTCTCGATGTCGCGATGAATGGCGGCTTCGAGCTCGGCGGTGGAGCGATGGACGCCGCGTCGGATTTGCCTGTTGGTGAGTTCGGCGAAGAACCGCTCGACCTGATTGATCCACGAGGCCGACGTCGGGGTGAGATGGACGCGCCAGTGCGGGCGCTTGGCGAGCCAGGCGCGGATCGCTTGCGTCTTGTGGGTGGCGTAATTGTCCATCACCAGATGCACGTCGAGATCGCGAGGAATTCTCGGCGTCGACGGCGCGCAGGAACTTCAGGAACTCCCGCGAACGGTGGCGCTGGTAGCAGCGGCCGATCACCTTGCCGGTCGCCACGTCGAGCGCGGCAAACAGCGAGAGCGTGCCATGCCGCGTGTCGTCGTGGCTGCGGCGCTCGGCCTGACCGGGGCGCATCGGCAGCAGCGGTTGGGTTCGATCGAGTGCCTGGATTTGGCTCTTCTCGTCGACGCACAGCACGAGGGCACGGTCGGGCGGCGCCATGTAGAGGCCGACGATGTCGCGAACCTTGTCCACGAACAATGGATCGGTCGACAGCTTGAAGCTCTCGGCGCGATGCGGCTGCAGGCCGAAGGCCTTCCAGATTCGATGGATCGTCGACGGCGCGTAGCCGGTCGCAGCGGCCATGCCGCGCAGCGACCAGTGCGTCGCGTTGGCCGGGGTTCTCCTCCAGCGTCCGGCGGATCGTCTCGGCAATCGCCTCGTCGCCGATCCGCCGTGGCGCGCCCGGGCGAGGCTCGTCGTACAGCCCGTCGAGCCGATGCTCGGCAAACCGCCGACGCCATTTGCCGACGGTCGTCGGATTCCGACCCGAGGTGAGCCGCGATCTGCTTGTTCTGAAGCCCGGCGGCCGCCCACAAGACGATCTGTGCCCGACGCGCCAGCCCCTGAGCGGTCCGACGCCGACGGCTCAGACCCTCCAAGGCCCCGCGCTCCGCTTCCGACAGATCAATCGACACCGCTGCTACACGCCCTCGACCCGCCATCCATCGCCTCCCCAAGATAGGGGACATGATAAAGCAAATTTCTCGATCAGGACACTAGAAAGGGCGACGCGGCGGCGGCCACAGCCAGCGCGGCGTCGTCGCCCGATAGGCGCGATAGGCGTCGGTGAATTGCGCCGCGAGATGCGCTTCTTCGAGGGGGACCTGGACGTGGATGGCGATGACGCCGACGATAAGGCAGATCAACGTAAAGATCGTCGGCAGGGCGAGAAAGAGCCCGAGCTGCGCCACCTGGATGGCGATGAACGTCGGGTTGCGGATGACCGCGAAGGGGCCGGTCGTGATCAGCCGGCGGGGTCCCCCGTCGCGTCGATCCCCGAACGCCAGTCGGGCCCCATGTAGGTATGGATAGCGACGACCGCGGCGAATTCCGCCGATCATCAGGGCGACGCCGGCGAGAAGGACCGGCGGCTGCCATAGCGGCGTCAGCTGGATCAGCCAGACATCGATCCCGGGCCAGATCAGTCGCGCCACCGTCACCACCCAGATCAGCCCTCGGAAGAGGGTGAAGGTGCCAATGCACCCAACAGTGCAGACTGCCCACTCCACCCCGGCTGACCGGAGAGGGCACGCCGCCCTTTGCGGATGATCGTTACGGTGTAGAACCCGGCGACACCGGTAAAGTAGACGGCGAGAAACCATGCAACAACAAGGTTCAGCGCCACTCGACGTTCTCCCCCTCGGTAGCCCGACCCACTGCCGTATGCCGCGCACTTTCTTCTTTTCTCTATTCTCGCCGAACGCCGGCCGATCGGCAAGCAGGAGCCGGCGGCCGGCGCTGAAGGCCGGGACGTGTTGCGTCGCTACAGGCGGTGGTGGTCGAGACTGGCGAGATTAGCACTGACGTCCCACAGCCGGACCGCCGCCTCGCGGTCGTACGGATACCTCGGACGAAGGCTTCGCCCTGCAGTTCGTGAAGTATTTACCGCTGACGCCTTCGACCTCAACGGAGCTGGCCAGAAAGACGCTGGTCCGCGCGCCTTCGTCCGGGCTGATCGCGTAGAGCTTGCCGATCGACCACAGGATTTTCGGAACAAATCCGTGGCGAGAGCCGATGTCGGTCGCGACGAAGCCCGGATGCAGGCAGTTGGCGGTGATCGCTCGGCCCTCCAGGCGGCGCGCAAGCTCGTAGGTGAACATGATATTGGCCAGCTTCGAGCGCTTATAGGCGAGCCAGCGGTCGTAGCGCTCCTCGCCCTGCAGGTCGTCGAAGTCGAGGCTGACCCCCTTGTGGGCGGCAGACGCGACGGTCACGATCCGCGCCGGTGCGGCGGCGGCCAGCGCCGGCATCAGGAGGTGGGTGAGCAAAAAAGGGACCGAGGTGGTTGAGCGGCGAAGGTCATCTCGATGCCGTCGGCGCTCAACCGGTGCCGGCCGAACAGGCCACCCGCGTTGTTGACGAGCACGTCGAGGCGCGGATGCAGGGCAAGGAGCGCATCGGCGAGCCGGCGGATGTCGGCCTGGTCGGACAGATCCGCCGGCAAAAAGGTGACACGGGCGTCCGCCGCCGTCTCGCGGATGCGGCGCAAGGCCGCCTCGCCGCGGGCAGGATCGCGGCCGACAATGGAGACGGCGGCGCCCATGCGGGCGAGTTCACGGGCGGTGACGAAGCCGATGCCGCCGGTGCCGCCGGTGACGAGACAGATCTTGCCCGCCATGGGCCACGCATCCGCGGCTGCCGTTCCGTTCGCGGTCTCCTGTTCGTCGGCCATTCCTGCTCCATTCGTGGACCGGGCCGCCAATCCGTGACCATCCTTCGCGGGCGGCAGTGCCTGGCGGTTCGGCTGACGGGTGACGCGAGCGGACGAAGGGACTACAGTAGCGCAAGTTATTACGTCGCGGTCGGATCCTGCGTGACGGCGAGTAAATTTATTCATGAACGGCTACCGTAGGGGCCGGCCGGGCGACGGTTTTTCATTCGGGCCGATGCCATGACAACCAGGGTCGGGAAAGGGGAAAGAAAATGAGTGAACTCGTGGTGATCGCCTTCAACGGCCGCGATACGGCCGACCACGTGCTTAACGATCTGCGGTCGATGCAGCGGGAGTATCTGGTCGATCTCGAGGATGCGGTGGTGGTTACCCGCGACGCCGAAGGCAAGCTCAATCTCAAGCAGTCGGTCAACATGGTCGGCATGGGGGCAATGAGCGGCGGCACCTGGGGAGCGATGTGGGGCGTCCTCGTCGGCATCCTGTTCATGAACCCGCTGATCGGGTTCGTCGCCGGCGCGGCGGCAGGCGCCGGCGCCGGGGCGCTCGCAGGCGCGCTCTCCGATTACGGCATCGACGATGCCTTCATAAAACGGATGGGCGAGACGGTCTGCTCGGATTCGTCGGCGCTGTTCGTCCTCTTCAAGAAGGTGACGCTCGACAAGGTGCTGCCCGAGTTCGAGAAGTTCCAGGGGCAGGTGCTGCAGACGTCGCTCTCCGACGAGCAGGAGACGCGGCTCAAGAACGCGCTGTCGCGGCATCTTGCGCAGGCGGTCTGAGCCGTTCAGTCGAGGGGGACAGGCGCGTCGGCGACGCTCTCGCCCAGCCGGCCGACCAGCGCCGTCGCCAGCTGGCGATCGACGGCAAGCGCATCGGCGGTCGCCGCGACCGCCGACGCCGACCCCTGCCAGATCGCCGGCCGTCCGGGTTCACCCAGCGTCATAGCGACGTTGTAGCGATAGAGCGGCGCGTCCTGCCGAGGTCCCGGCCACTGCGGAAGCGGCACCTCGAGCGCCATGTTGGCGCGGCTGCTGCTGCCGATCGTGCCGTACACGCGGAGCGGGCCGCGGACGGCCGGTTCCGCGGTGACCGCCGTCGCCACCGTCAGCCGCCACGGCGCCTCGGCCGAGACGGTGAAGCCCTGCATCCGAAGCGCATCCTCGATCTCCGGCAACAGGAGACCGGTGCGCTCGCCGGTATCGAAGGAGCCGACGGCAACGGTCGCTCCCTCCGGCGGCCGGGCCGTCCCCGTCGCCCGCAGCGTTCCCCGATCGGCGGCGAGACCGCGGGCGGGGATTGCCGCAACGATCGAGCCAATGATCAACCAGCCGATCGCCGGCCGTCGGAAGGACGCGTGCACCTCGGCTCCTTATCTGTTCCGCGTTCGGGTCTCGTCCGGTGCAGCCCGGATGCGCGCGCCCGATCCTTTTGCCCGGCGCTCCTATGCGTCTATGCTGTGCGCCTATGGTGGCAAAGCGCGGCGGCGATGCAAGGGCGGTGATGGGCATCTGGGGTAAGTTCATCGGAGGAATGGCCGGTTTCGCCATGGGCGGGCCGCTCGGCGCCCTGTTCGGCGCCGCCGCCGGTCACGCCGTCGATCGCATGCGCGCGGATTTCGAGGAGATACCGCAACCGGCTCCTTCCCTCGGCGCTCCCGGCGATGCCTTCCGATCGTCCCGCGAGGCCGCCTTCAGCGTTGCCGTCATCGTCCTCGGCGCCAAGATGGCTAAGGTGGACGGGGCGGTCAGCCGGGCCGAGGTCGATGCCTTCAAACAGGTGTTCCGGGTGCCGCCGGCTGAGGTGCGCAACGTCGCCCGCATCTTCGATGCGGCGAAGGGCGATTCGCGCGGCTTCGAGCCGTACGCCCGACAGGTGGCGCTGTTGTTCCGGCGCGAGGCGGCGGTGCTCGAGGAGCTGCTCGGCGGTTTGTTCCACATTGCCCGCGCCGACGGGCCGGTGAGCCCGGCCGAGCTCGCCTTCCTCCGCCGAGTCGCCGACATCTTCGGCTTCGATGCGAACCGCTTTGCCCGCGTTCGCGACCGCTTCCTGCCGACGGCGGCGGCGCACGATCCGTATCTCGTCCTCGGCATCGCCCGCAACGCCAGTGACGATGCGGTCAAGAAGGCGTATCGCCGGCTCATCCGCGAACACCACCCGGATACCCTGGTCGCCCGCGGTCTGCCGCGCGAGATGCTGGCTCAGGCCAACGAGAAGATGGCGGCGATCAACGCCGCCTACGACGAGATCGCCAAGCAGCGCGGCCTGACATAGCTGCGATGGCGCCTCCAGACCCTTCGCCGATGCCGACCGTCGGGCACACGGATCCTGAAAGGCCGCTCTCGCCGCGCGACGCAGGAGCGGCGCTGATCGTCGTCGTCCTCTGGGCGCTCAACTTCATCGTCGGCAAGGTGGGGCTGACCGAGCTGCCGCCGTTCTTGATGCTGGCCCTGCGCTTCGCCCTCGTTGCTCTGCTGCTGCTGCCCTTCCTCGGTCGCGCCGAACGGCGACGCTGGCCGCTCGTTCTCGCCATCGCCGTCGTCCTCGGTGGCTGCCACTTCGGCCTGATGTTCTTCGGCCTCGCCCATGTCGACGCCGGACCGGCGGCGATCGCCATCCAGCTCACGGTCCCGTTCAGCGCACTCCTCGGCTGCGTTTTCTTCGGCGAGCGGATCGGCCGCGCGCAGATCCTCGGCATGGCCTTCGCCTTCGCAGGCGTCTACCTGCTCGCCGGCGAGCCGTCGCGGATGACGAGCCCAAGGCATCTCTTTGCGGTCGCCGCCGCCGCCTTCGCCTGGGCGGCCGCCAACGTCCTGATCAAGCGCCTCGGGCCGATCAACGTCTTTACCCTCAACGGCTGGGTGGCCTTCTCGCCGCACCGCAGCTTCTTTGCGTCAGCTTCGTGCTCGAACACGGGCAGGCAGCGGCGCTGGCCCACGCCGGCTGGCGGGCCTGGGGCGCGATCGCCTACATGGCGGTGGCATCGTCGATCATCGCCTACGGACTCTGGTACTTCCTCATCGAGCGCTATCCGATGAACCGGGTGGTGCCGATGACCCTGCTGGCGCCCGTCCTCGCCGTTGTTTTCGCCGTTCTCCTCCTCGGCGAGACCGTCTCTGCGACGATGATCGCAGGCGGCATCCTCACCTTGGGCGGCGTCGCCGTCATCGAGTTCATCCGCCCGGCGGTCGCCGAGGCGCAGCCTATGACATGATGACCAGGCGCAGCCGATGATCTGATCGAGACGATCATGCAGAGCCGTTGCTCGCCCAACTTCGACGACCGTGGCGGTGCGCCGATCGATATGCTTGTGCTCCATTACACGGGCATGGAGACGGCCGCGGCCGCCCTTGCCCGCCTGGTCGATCCCGCCGCCAAGGTCAGCGCCCACTATCTGATCGTCGAAGCGGGAAAGGTCACGGCGCTGGTCGAAGAGAGCTGGCGCGCCTGGCACGCGGGGCAGTCCTTCTGGCGCGGTGCCGCCGACGTCAACGCCCGGTCGATCGGCATCGAACTGGTCAATCCGGGCCACGAATTCGGCTACCGGCCGTTCCCGGAGGCGCAGATGGCTGCCTTGGTCGATCTTGCCGGCGACATCGTCGGCCGCCATCCGATTCCGGCGCGGAATGTCGTCGGCCATTCCGACGTGGCGCCCAGGCGGAAGATGGACCCGGGCGAGCTGTTCGACTGGCGGCGGCTGGCGGCCGCAGGAATAGGGGTATGGCCGGAGGAAGTCGATGCCGGTCCGGCCGATCCCGGGGTGCTTCGCGGCCTCCTCGCGGCGATCGGCTACGAGACGATCGAGCTGGATGCGACGCTCCGCGCCTTCCAGAGGCACTTCCGCCCCGCTCGCATCGACGGCGTCCTCGATGCCGAGACCGCCCGCCTGATCCGTGGTCTCGCCGCTCGGGTCTCGGGCGACGAGCTTATCGGCCGCCGCTGACCGCCACGCTCTGACGCTGCGGCGGCGCGGCAAAGGGAGGAGTGCGTCGGCCGGTCGCCTTCTTTATCATCTCCGCCGGATCATCTCCCCTGGCCGGAGCGGGGCCCGCAGAGGGGAGGGGAGATCGCCCATGCCGATGCCGATCGCGCGCAGCCTCGTTGCCATTCTTGCCGTTACTTCCCTTGTTGTCGCGATGTCGTCGCCGGCGGCGGCGATCGCCGACGATGCCTTGACCCCGGCGGATACGACGCTCTCGGATGAGGTCATCGACAAGCGTATCAGCTTTCTCGAGGACAAGCTCGAGGCAAGCCGCCTGCACGGCCAGATCTGGTACTGGGGCTGGATGGCGATCAACGGCGGCGGCGCCATCTACACCGGCATCGCCGCCGGTCTGTCTCATGATCAGGACGACATCGTCAGCAACGCGGTGAGCGGCGGCCTCGCCGCCATCGGCGTCGCCGACCTGGTGTTCCGGCCGCTTGACGCCCGCCTCGGTGCCGCGCCGGTCGAAGGCCTGCCGGAGGCGACGCGGGCCGAACGCATCGACAAGCTGCGTGCCGCCGAGGCGCTGTTGCGGGCGAACGCCGAGCGCGCCGAGGAGCGCACGTCGTGGACCATGCAGGCCGCCAATCTCGGCATCAACGCCGCCGGCGGCGTCATCATCGGCGTCCTCGGCGATCCGAAGGACGCGGCGATCTCGGCGGCGGCGAACTTTATCGGCGGCATCGCCTACCTCCTCACCCAGCCGGCCGGTCCCGCCCGCGACTGGCGGGCGTATCAGGCGCTGGTGGCGGAGCGGACGGCGGCGGTGCCGACGCTCTCGGTCTCGTTGGCGCCGAACCCCCGCGGCGCGGGCCTGAGGATGACGATGACGTGGTGAGCCGGGACCTGGTGAGACTGGGCCGGAGTGAGACTGGGACGTGGTCAGGCTGCGCGCCGGTGACGCTTCGATCGGTGAGGCTTGTGCAGCGGCGTTGCATTCGGCGCGGTAAGGACTACCCTCTACCGATGCCAGACGGCCGGATGGCCGCCTTCGGCCGGAATGCGCGAGGCACCCCGGTCGGGGGAGGAAAGTCCGGGCTCCATGGAAGCACGGTGCCGGGTAACGCCCGGCGGGGGCGACCCCAGGGAAAGTGCCACAGAAAGCAAACCGCCGGCCGGGGCCTTCGGGCCTGCCGGCAAGGGTGAAAGGGTGCGGTAAGAGCGCACCGCGTCGCCGGCAACGGGGACGGCACGGCAAACCCCACCGGGAGCAAGACCAAGTAGGGACGGCAGGCCGGCGGCCGCTTCGTACGTCGGCCGGGCGGGCTTCCGCGCCGCCGTCCGGGTCGGTCGCGCGAGGCGCCCGGCAACGGGCGTCCCAGATGAATGGCCATCCCCCGCCGCCGGTTCGGCCGCAGGCGGGGACAGAACCCGGCTTACAGGCCGTCTGGCATCTTCTTCTGGCCGGGACTAATGCGATGGGGCCGCCGTCGGCGGGGTGCCGGCACCGACCGGGCGCCCCGTTTAACGCAGAACAAAGAAAGAACACTCGCGATGAAATATTCTTTGCGCGGACCCTCGTGCGCAACCGATTCGCAAAACTTTTGCCGAATCGAACTCCATCCACAGGCAAAGCTTGCGCAAGGATTCTTTCAACGAAGACTTGCGACGATGCCAGCGGGCTGTGTTCGTATCGGCAATAAGGGTCGAAAGGCGGCTTTTACTCCATTAGCTCCCATTGACGCCCACTATATCCCATGATATCCCATGAAATGCCGGCGATGCCGTCAGCGCAGGGCGGGGCGGGCCGGCCCGTGCAGCGTTCGCTCCGAGCCTGGCGAACAACGCGGTTCCCGAGGGGGCCGGAATGCCGTTATTGGTCGGCCGACATCTCAACAAGATCGACCGCAAAGGACGGGTGTCCGTGCCCAAGGTTTTTAGGGATGCGCTTCAAGCACAAGGTGCTGATGGTGCGACCGTGGTATACATCTACCCGTTGTTCAAGACCCCGGGGCTCGAAGGCTGCGGTGAGGAATTTATGCAGCGTATCGCGACCAGTCTCGACGACCTGCAGATGTTCTCGGACGAGCAGGACGAACTCGCATCGGCGGTGGTCGAAAGCGCCCACATGCTCTCTTTCGATCCGGAAGGGCGGATCGCGCTGCCGGCGGAGCTGATTAGCCACACCGGCATCGACGGCGAGGCGTTGTTCGTCGGCCGCGGGACACGCTTTCAGATCTGGAATCCGGAGACCTACCACGCCAATCGCGCCGAGGCCCTCGCCCGGGCGCGGGCGCGCGGCGCAACCCTCACCCTCAGGCCGGAACCGCGCGAGCGAGGTGAGGCATGACCATGGGTGGAGGGCACCGGCCGGTGCTGCTGCAGGAGGTACTCCGTGCGCTGGCGCCGCGTCCCGGCGGCATCTACCTCGACGCGACCTTCGGTGGCGGCGGCTACACGGAGGCACTGCTCGACGCGGCGCCGTGCCGGGTGATCGGTATCGATCGCGATCCCGCCGCGCTCGCCCGGGCAGGCGCCCTGGCCGCGCGCTATCCCGAACGGCTTAGCGTTGTTCACGGCCGCTTCGGCGACCTCGCAGAGCTGCTGCCGGCGCACGGACTCCGTGCCGTCGACGGTGTTGCCTTCGATCTCGGCGTCTCGTCGTGGCAGCTCGACGAGGCGGAGCGCGGTTTCTCCTTCCGCTTCGATGGACCGCTCGACATGCGCATGGACCCGACCGCCGGCGCGACCGCCGCCGATGCCGTAAACTTTCTGCCGGAATCGGAGCTCGCCGACATTATTTATGCCTACGGCGAGGAACGGGCGGCGCGCCGCATCGCCGCCGCCATCGTCCGGGCGCGCACGGAGGCGCCCATCGCGACGACCGGCGCCCTTGCCCGACTGGTCCGCCGCATCGTCCCCGCCGCCGCCGACGGCCTCGATCCGGCGACGCGCACCTTCCAGGCGCTGCGCATCCACGTCAACGACGAGCTCGGCGAACTCGACCGCGGTCTCTGCGCGGCCGAGGTACTGCTCCGCGAGGGCGGCCGGCTGTGCGTCGTCGCCTTCCACTCGCTTGAGGACCGGAGAGTGAAATCGTTCTTGCGGGCGCGCAGCGGCCGTGCCGCACGGCCGTCGCGGCACCGACCGGAAGCCGCGGCGATGCCGGTACAGGCGCCGGCGCCGACCTTCCGGCTGATCACCACCCGCGCCATCCGTCCGGGCGAAGCCGAGATAGAGGCCAATCCGCGGGCCCGCTCGGCGCGGCTGCGCGCGGGCGAGCGCACCGGGGCAGCGGCCTGGCCGACACCCGGGCGCCCGGCCGGGTCGGGCTCGATGTCGAAACCGGGGTCAATCCCCAACTCAACGAGGAGGGCGGCATGAACGCCAGGTCCATGTTCGTCCGCCAGACGTCGATCCTCTGCTTCATCCTTGCCGTCGCCCTAGCGGTCGTCCTGCTGACGATGAAATACGAGGTGCAGTCGCTGAAGGACGAGCTCGGTTCGCTCGACCGCGAGATCGTCCGCGAGCGGGAAACGATCCAGGTGCTGCACGCGGAGTTCGCTTATTTAACGCAGCCGGAGCGGCTGCACCGGCTGGCCGGCGCCTACCTCGGCCTGGTCGCCGTCCAGCCACGGCAGCTTACCACCTTCGCCAGCCTCGACGCCGCGCTCGATCAGGCGGCGGCATCTGCGGCGAAGTCGCCGAAGCAGGGGACCGGCACCACCAGGGCAAAGACCTACGGCAGCGCCGAGACCGGCGGTGTGCGCGTCGCCTCGCGGACCAGGATCGGCCAGCGATGACGCCCCGCCGCGCCATCCCGCCGCGCGACACCGACACCTCGGACCGCTCCGGGGCGCGGCGGCGGGCGCTGGAAACGGCGCGCAACCGGCTGCTCGCCACCGGCATTATGTTCCTTCTCGCCTTCCTCGTCGTTGCCGGCCGCCTGATCGACCTGACCGCCTTCGATCAGCGGCGGAAGCCGCGCGTTCGCCGCAAGCACCGGCCAATCCGTCCTCGGCCGCGCCAACATCCTCGATCGCAACGGGCAGATCCTGGCGACCAGCCTGCCGACACCGTCGATCTTCGCCGATCCGAAGGAGGTTCTCGACGTCGACGCCGCCGTCCGCGACCTGATGCAGGTCTTCCCCGACCTCGATCGCCAGGCCTTGCGGAAGGAGCTCGCCGGTTCCGGCCGCTTCGTCTGGATCAAGCGGATGATCAGCTGGGACGACAAGCAGAAGGTCAACCGCCTCGGCATTCCGGGAATCGATTTCGTCAACGAGCGCCGCCGCTACTATCCGGCCGGCCGCGCCGCCGCCCATGTCCTCGGCCTGACCAATATCGACGGCCGCGGCATCGCCGGCATCGAAGAGACGTTCGACGCGGGACTGGCGAACGGCGAGCCTGTGACGCTGTCGATCGACATCCGCCTGCAACAGCTCATGCGCGAGCAACTGGACCGGGCGCGGCGCGATTTCAGCGCCATCGGCGCCGCCGGAACCATCTTCGACGTCGAGACCGGCGAAGTGCTGGCGATGGTCTCGCTGCCCGATTTCGACCCCAATGCGCCGGTAATCGATCCCAAGGACGAAGCCCGCTTCAACCGCATCACCAAGGGCCTTTACGAAATGGGGTCGACCTTCAAGGTCTTCACTCTGGCGATGGGGCTCGATACCGGGGCGACGACGCTGCGCAGCGGCTACAACGCCGCCAGGCCGCTGCATGTCGGCCGCTTCACCATCAGCGACTACCACAGCCAGGGCCGCTGGCTGTCGACGCCGGAGGTGCTGATCCATTCGTCCAACATCGGCGCGGCGCTGATGGCGCTCGACATCGGCTCGGCGCGGCAGAAGCAGTATCTGCAGCGCTTCGGGCTGCTTGAACCGGACGCACATCGAGCTGCCCGAGGTCGGTCAGCCCCAGGCTCCCGATCCGTGGCGCGAGATCAACACGATGACGATCGCCTTCGGCCACGGCCTTCGGTAACGCCCTTGAACCTGGTGGCCGGTGTCGGCGCTGTCGTCAACGGCGGGATCCTCCGCCAGCCGACGCTGATCCGGCAGCAACCGGAGGACGTGCCGCCCGGAATGCGGGTGATCTCGCCGAAGACGTCGCGGCAGATGTGCGAGCTGATGCGGCTCGTCGTCGAATACGGCACCGGCACCAAGGCCGACGTCCCCGGCTATGATGTCGGCGGCAAGACCGGCACCGCCGACAAATCGAACAACGGCCGGTACATGCACAACGCGCGCATCGCCTCCTTCGTCGGCGCATTTCCGATGACGTCGCCGCGCTACGTCGTGCTCGCCATGCTCGACGAGCCGAAGGGGATCAAGCGCACCTTCAATTTCGCCACCGGCGGCTGGGTCGCCGCCCCCGTCGTCGGCGAGATCGTCCGGCAGATGGCGCCGATCCTCGGCATGCCGCCGCCGGACGCCGAGGCTGCGGCACAGGCGGAGGCGACGCCGAAGGCCCGTGCCCAGCGCCCCAGCGTCCGCGATGCCATCGCCCGCATTCAGGTCAAGCAGTTTGCGTCTAACTGAGATTTTGAAGGGAACCGGAATTGCCTTGCCCACCGCCGCCGAGACAGGCCGCTTAGAGATCACCGGGCTCGCCGCCGATTCGCGCAAGGTGGAGCCCGGGTTCTTGTTCGCGGCCCTGCCGGGAGCGCGCGTCGACGGGCTCGACTTCGTCGGCGAGGCGGTAAGACGGGGCGCCCGGGCGGTCCTGGCGCCGATCAAGGCGGAGCCGGCGGTGCGATCGATGCTCGCTCGCGCCGCAACCGATGCTGCCACCGCCACCGAGGCCGGCCGCCGCCAGCGAAGCCGGGCCGCCCGATACCGCCGCTGACGTCGCCCTCATCGTCGACGGCAACCCGCGGCGGTTGTTGGCGCTGATGGCGGCACGGTTCTTCGCCCGCCAGCCAGAAACCGTCTGCGCCGTCACCGGTACCAACGGCAAGACCTCCGTCGTCAGCTTCCTTCGCCAGATCTGGGCGTACGCGGGCCGCAACGCCGCCAGCCTCGGCACCCTCGGCCTCGCCGCCCCCGGCGCGCAGGTGGAAGGCGCGCTGACCACGCCCGATCCGATCGCCCTGCATCGCACGCTCGCCGATCTCGCAGACCGGGGCGTCGAGGCGCTGGCGATGGAGGCGTCGAGCCATGGTCTCGACCAGTTCCGTCTCGACGGCGTCCGCATCGCCGCCGCCGCGTTCACCAACCTCGGCCGCGATCACCTCGACTATCACCGCAGCATCGAGGCCTATCTCGCCGCCAAGCTCAGGCTGTTCTCGGCGCTGGTGGCGACGGCGGCAGCGCCGTCGTCGCCGCCGACGATCTCGTCTCGGCCCGAGTACGGGCGGCGGCGGCGGCCCGCGGCCTGAATGTTCTGACTTACGGCCGGCTGGGCGAACACCTGCGGCTGGGAGTGATCGCACCCATCGAAGGCGGCCAGCGCCTGAGCGTCGATATCCTCGGCGCATCCCACGTCATTGATCTGCCGCTGGTCGGCGACTTCCAGGCGCTGAATGCCCTCGCCGCCGCCGGCCTCGCGCTCGCCGTCGGTACCGCCGCCGATGCCGTCATCGAGGCGCTCGCCCGCCTGACGCCGGTGCCGGGCCGGCTCGAATGCGTCGCCCGTGTGCGAAAAGCCCGCGTCTATGTCGATTACGCGCACACGCCCGACGCGCTCGCCGCCGTCCTCAAGGCGCTGCGTCCGCAGGCTGGCCGCCGTCTCGTCGTCGTCTTCGGCTGCGGCGGCGACCGCGACGCCGGAAAGCGCCCGGAGATGGGGGCGGTCGCCAAGGCGCTCGCCGACCGCATCATCGTCACCGACGACAACCCGCGCAGCGAAGACGCCGCCGCCATCCGCCGGCAGATCCTGGTCTCTTGTCCGGAGGCCATCGAGATCGGCGACCGTGCAGAGGCGATCGCCGAAGCCGTCGCCGATCTTGCCGCGGGAGATGTCCTCGTCGTCGCCGGCAAGGGGCACGAGACCGGCCAGATCGTGGGCCCGCGGGTTCTGCCGTTCGACGATCGGGCGGTCGTCCGCAGCATCGCGAGCGAGGTGGCGGAATGAACGGCGTGCCGCCCCTGTGGACGAAAGAGGATGCGATTGCCGCAACCGGCGGCCGCTGCGAACGGACGTGGGCGGCGACCAGCGTCACCATCGATTCCCGCACGCTTGCGCCCGGCGCCCTGTTCATCGCCCTGAAGGGGCCGACGTTCGACGGCCACGATTTTGTTGCAGACGCCCTGGCGAAGGGCGCCGCCGCCGCGGTCGTCCATCGCCCATCCGAGCGCGTGGCGGCCGATGCGCCGCTCCTCCACGTCGGTGATACGCAAGCCGCCCTCGAAGGGCTCGCCCGCGCCGCCCGCGCCCGCACCGCCGCCCGCATCATCGGCGTCACCGGCAGCGTCGGCAAGACGGGCGTGAAGGAGGCGCTTCGCCTGGCGCTGTCCCGGCAGGGTGCGACCACGGCCAACGACGGCAGCCTCAACAACCACTGGGGGTTGCCTCTCAGCCTCGCCCGGCTGCCGGCGGGCGCTGCGTTCGGCATCTTCGAGATGGGGATGAACCACGCGGGCGAGATCACTCCGCTCACCCGCCTCGCCCGTCCCCACGTCGCCGTCATCACCGCCGTCGAGGCCGTTCACATCGAGAACTTCGGCTCCGTCGAGAAAATTGCCGACGCCAAGGCCGAGATCTTTGCCGGCTGCGCTCCGGACGCCGCTGCCGTGCTCCCTCGCGACAATCCGCACTTCGCCCGGCTGGTGGCCGCGGCGGAGCGGGCGGGAATCCCCCGCATCCTCACCTTCGGCGCTACCGCGGGTGCCGACGTGCAGCTCGTGGCGAGCCGGCTCGCCCCCGACGGCAGCGACGTCCGCGCCGCCGTGCAGGGCCGGCCCATCGCCTATCGGGTCAGCCTCGCGGGCGGCCACTGGGTGACCAACAGCCTTTGCGTCCTCGCCGCGGTCGTCGGAGCCGGTGGCGATGGCGACGCCGCTGCCGCCGCGCTCGCCGACCTGCAGCCGGCGAAGGGGCGCGGCCAGCGCTTCACCGTCACCGTCGAGGGCGGTTGCTTCGAGCTCATCGACGACAGCTACAACGCGAGCCCGGTTTCGATGGCCGCCTCGTTCGCCGTCCTCGGCGCACTGGCGCCGGGCAAGGGCGGCAGGCGGATCGCCGTCCTCGGCGACATGCTGGAGCTGGGTGCCGACGAACGCGCCCTGCACGCCGGCCTCGCCCGGCCGCTCGCCGCCCACGGTATCGATCTGGTCTTTGCCGCCGGGCCGCGCATGCGGGCGCTGTTCGACGCCCTGCCGGCGCGGATGCAAGGCGCGCACGCCGCCGATGCCGCACGGCTCGCGCCGATCGTCGCCGATGCGGTCCGCCCCGGCGATGTCGTCGGCGTCAAGGGCTCGGCCGGCAGCCGCATGGGCCGGGTGGTCGAGGCCCTGAAGACCCTGCCGCCGTCGTCATCGGCACTGGCACCAGCATCGGCGGATGCGGTCCCGGCACGTCGGGCGCAGGGAGCCTGAGCGGTGCTGTACCATCTCTTCGTTCCGCTCGCCGACCACTTCGCCCTCTTCAACGTCTTCCGCTACCTGACGTTTCGCTCCGGTGCGGCGCTGTTGACGGCGCTGTTCATCAGCTTCGTCCTCGGCCCGCGGCTGATCCGGCTGTTGAAGACGCGACAGAACGGCGGTCAGCCCATCCGCAACGATGGTCCGGAGAGCCACATCCTCAGCAAGCGCGGCACGCCGACGATGGGCGGATTCCTCATCCTCGTCGCCTGCACGCTTTCGACCTTGCTGTGGATCGACCTCGGCAACGGCTTCGTCTGGGTGGCGCTGATGGTCACCATCAGCTACGGCGCCATCGGCTTCCTCGACGACTACCGCAAGGTCGTCCACCGCGACAGCCGCGGCCTGCCGGGGCGCGGCAAGCTGTTCTTGCAAGTGATCATCGCCGCCAGCGCCACCTTGTGGATCACGCTCCTCACACCCGATCCGCTGCAACTCCGCCTCGCCGTGCCGTTCTTCAAGGACGTGCTGCTCGATCTCGGCGCCTTCTTCTATCTGGTCTCCATCGGCGTCATCGTCGGCGCATCGAACGCCGTCAATCTGACCGACGGCCTCGACGGGCTCGCTATCGTTCCCGTCATGATCGCCGCCGGCGTCTTCGCCTTCATCGCCTATCTCGTCGGCAACACCGTCTTCTCCAATTACCTGCAGATTCACTACGTCGCCGGCACCGGCGAGCTCGCCGTTTTCTGCGGCGCGCTGGTCGGCAGCGGCCTCGGCTTTCTCTGGTTCAACGCGCCGCCGGCGAAGGTCTTCATGGGCGACACCGGCTCGTTGTCGCTGGGCGGGGCGCTCGGCGCCATCAGCGTCTCGACCAAGCACGAACTTGTGCTTGCCATTGTCGGCGGTCTGTTCGTGCTGGAGACGGTCTCGGTCATCGTCCAGGTCATCTCGTTCAAGCTCACCGGAAGGCGCGTCTTCCGGATGGCGCCCTTGCACCATCACTTCGAGAAGCTCGGCTGGGCGGAGCCGACGATCGTCATCCGTTTCTGGATCATCGCCTCGGTCCTGGCGCTGATCGGCCTCTCGACCCTGAAGCTGCGGTAAGCGGGATGATCGATCTCGCCGCCCTTCCCGAACATAGTTTTGCCGTCCTCGGGCTCGGCCGGTCCGGCCGCGTCGCCGCCCATGCCCTGTTGTCGGCAGGCAAGCGCGTTACCGCCTGGGACGACAACCCGTCCGCGCGCGACACCGCGATGCAGGACGGCATCCCCATAGACGATCCGGCCGATCGGTCCTGCGCCGGCATCGATGCGCTCATCCTCAGTCCCGGCATTCCCCACCGCCATCCGGCGCCGCACCCGCTTGTCGCCCGCGCCCGAGAGGCCGGCCTCGATCCGATCGGCGACGTCGAGCTTCTAATCCGGGCCGAGCCGGGGGCGCGCTACGTCGGCATCACCGGTACCAACGGCAAATCGACGACGACGGCGCTGATCGGCCACATCCTGGCGAGGAGCGGCCTTGCCGCCCAAGTCGGCGGCAATCTCGGGCCGCCGGTGCTGGGCTTCCGCCCGTTCGCCGCCGGCGAGATTCTGCGTCCTCGAACTGTCCTCCTACCAGCTCGATCTGACCCCGTCGCTGGCCTGCGAGGTCGCGGTCCTCATCAACATCACCCCCGACCATCTGGAGCGGCACGGAGGCTTCGACGGCTACGTGGCGGCGAAGCGGCGCATCTTCGCCCGGCCGCCGGCAGGCGTCACCGCGAGCCACGTCGTCGGCATCGACGATGCCGCGTGCCGGGACATCTGCCGGCAGCGACGGGCAATCGGCGATGCCCGCATCGTGCCGATCTCGATCAGGGAACGGCCCGCGGGCGGGGTCTTCGCCGCCGACGGCCGGCTGTGGGACGCCCTTGATGGCCAAGCCGAGCCGGTCCTCGAATTGGCCCGGGCGCGGGCACTGCCGGGCGAGCACAATGCCCAGAACGCCGCCGCGGCGTACGCGGTCGGGCGCGCGCTTGGCCTCGGACGCGCCGCCATCGTCGAAGCGATCCTCGACTTCCCCGGCCTCGCCCATCGCCAGGAGCGGATCGCCACCATCGCCGGCGTCACCTACGTCAACAACTCGAAGGCGACCAATCCCGACGCTGCGGCCCGCGCCCTCGCCTCCTACCGGTCGATCTACTGGATTGCCGGCGGCCGGCCGAAGGAGGGCGGTCTTGCCGCCGTTGATGCATACCTCGACCGCATCCGCCACGCCTTCCTGATCGGCGAGGCGGCACCGATGTTCGCCGATGTCCTCGCCGGCCGGGTGCCGCTGACCCGTGCCGGCACCCTCGCCCGGGCGGTGGCCGCAGCGCGCAGGCTGGCGGAGGCCGACGCGCTGCCGGAGGCGACGGTGCTGCTGTCGCCGGCCTGTGCATCGTTCGACCAGTTCGAGAACTTCGAGGCGCGTGGCGAGGCGTTCCGCGCGCTCGTCGCCGGCTTCACACCGCCAGAGCCGGAAGAGCCAGAGCCGGAAGAGATGGCCGGATGACCTCGTTTGCCCGCACCGACACGAGTTTGATCAGCCGCTGGTGGTGGACCGTCGATCGCTGGACGATCATCGCCATCATCTTCCTCGCCGCGGTCGGCGTGGTCCTGACGATGGCGGCATCGCCGGCAGTGGCCGAACGCCTGCAGTACGATCCATTCCACTTCGCCCGCCGGCAGTTCGTCTACATCCCGCTCGCCATCGGCGTGATGCTGGCGACATCGCTTTTATCCCCGAAAGGGGTCCAGCGGATGGCCCTTGTCATCCTCGCCGGCTCATTCGTGCTGACTGTGGCGACGCTGTTTGTCGGCGCCGAGGTCAAGGGTGCCACCCGCTGGCTGAACGTCCTCGGACTGTCGATCCAGCCGTCCGAGTTCCTCAAGCCGTCGTTCGCCGTCGTCGCCGCCTGGCTGATCGCCGACAGCCGGGAGCATGGCCGGGCTATCGGTTATCCCCTCTCGGTCGCCCTCCTCGCCTGTGTTGCGGGCCTGCTGCTGTTGCAGCCGGACGTCGGCACCACCGTGCTCGTCCTTGCCGCCTGGGGCATCCAAATCTTCCTGGCCGGCTGTCCGCTGGTGCTGATCGCGCTGCTCATGTTCGGCGGCATCGCCGCCGGCGTCGGCGCCTACCTCACCTTCGATCACGTCCACTACCGCGTCGATCAGTTTCTCGATCCGGCGTCGGGGGAGGGCTATCAGGTGAAACGGGCGATCGAGGCCTTTCACGCGGGCGGGCTGTTCGGCCGCGGTCCGGGCGAAGGGCGGGTCAAGGAGGTGCTGCCGGACGCCCATGCCGACTTCATCTTCGCCGTCGCCGGCGAGGAGTTCGGGCTGATCGTCTGCCTGATCATCGTCGCCCTGTTCGCCTTCGTCGTCCTGCGCAGCTTCATCCGCACCTTCAAGGACGAAGACCTGTTCATCGTCCTCGCCGGCGGCGCGCTGATCGCCCTGTTCGGCATGCAGGCGCTGATGAACATGGCGTCGACCATGCACCTGATCCCGCCGAAGGGGATCACGTTGCCGTTCATCTCCTACGGCGGCTCGGCGTCGCTGGCGCTGGCCTGGGCGATGGGCCTGGTGCTGGCGCTGACCCGCGAGCGGCCGCACGCGGGAGGCATGGGCTGATGCGGATGCGCCCGGTCGTCGCCCTTGCCGCCGGCGGCACCGGCGGCCACGTGTTCCCGGCGGAGGCGGTGGCGGCGAGCCTGCGGGCGCGCGGCATCGTGCCGATCCTGTTCACCGACCGTCGCGGCACCGGCTTCGGCGGCGCGGTCGAGGTCGTCCGCGTCCACGGCGCCGCGATCACCGGCATGGGCGTCTTCGCCCGCGCCTTCGGCATCGCCCGCCTCACCCTCGGCTTCGCCGGGGCGCTCGGCCACCTGCGACGGACGCGGCCGGATGTCGTCATCGGCTTCGGCGGCTACGCCTCGCTGCCGACCGTGCTCGCCGCCAGCCTCATCGGCATCCCGACGGCGCTGCACGAGCAGAACGCGGTTCTCGGCCGCGCCAATCGCCTGCTTGCCGGCCGGGTGCGCCGCATCGCCACCTGCTTCGAACGCCTGTCGCCCCTGTCGCCGGCGGACGCGGCGAAGGTGGTGCGCCTCGGTATGCCGGTCCGCCCGGCGTTCGCCGCCTGGACCGGCACCGCCTACGCTTCTCCCGCCGACGACGGGCCGATCCGGCTGCTCGTCCTCGGCGGCAGCCAGGGGGCGCAGGTGTTCTCGACCCTGGTCCCGGACGCGCTGGCGCGCTTGGCGCCCGAGCTGCGCGCCCGCCTCGCCGTCACCCAGCAGTGCCGTCCGGAGACGCTCGCCGCCACCGAGGCGACCTATTCCCGTCTCGCCATCCCGGCCGAGCTCTCCAGCTTCTTCGCCGACGTCCCCGAGCGGCTTGCGAACGCGCATCTGGTCATCGCCCGCTCCGGTGCTTCGACCGTCGCCGAGCTGGCGGTGGTCGGCCGCCCGGCGATCCTCGTGCCCTATCCGTATGCTACCGACGATCACCAGACGGCGAACGCGCGGGCCGTTGCCGATGCCGGCGGCGGCTGGCTGATGCCGCAGGCGGAGCTCACCGCCGAGCAGCTCGCCGACCGCCTCGCCGCCCTCTTCGCCGATCCGCCGGCCCTCG
Source organism: uncultured Alphaproteobacteria bacterium (assembly GCA_963781645.1). Classification (GTDB taxonomy): domain Bacteria; phylum Pseudomonadota; class Alphaproteobacteria; order Rhodospirillales; family Defluviicoccaceae; genus Defluviicoccus. The sequence goes on from CAWAGY010000024.1 coordinate 89,581, forward strand.
AAGGCGCCGCCGTCCGCGCGCGCGAGCTCGGCATCGCCGATGCCGCCGACCGTCTCGCCGATTTCGCCCTCGCCCTCGTCTGCGTCAGCGACGGTTGTCCCGCCCCCCTCGAACGAAGGGGCGCCGCATGAAGTCAATCCCGCTCGACATCGGCACCATCCACTTCGTCGGCATCGGCGGCATTGGCATGAGCGGCATCGCCGAACTGCTGCACAACCTCGGCTACCGGGTGCAGGGGACCGACCGCGCCGATGGGGCGAACATCCGCCGTTTGCGCCAGGCCGGCGTGCATGTCGCCATCGGCCACGACGAGAGCAACCTGGGCGAGGCCCAGGTCGTCGTCATCTCGTCTGCGATCCGCCCCGACAACCCCGAGGTGGTCGCTGCCCGCAAGCGGCTGATCCCGGTCGTCCGCCGCGCCGAGATGCTGGGCGAGCTGATGCGGCTGAAGTGGTCGATCGCCGTCGCCGGCACCCACGGCAAGACGACGACGACCTCGCTCGTCGCCGCACTGCTGGACGCCGCCGGCCGCGATCCGACCGTGGTTAACGGCGGCATCATCAACGCCTGGGGGTCGAACGCGCGGCTGGGCTCGGGCGACTGGATGGTCGCCGAAGCGGACGAGTCCGACGGCACGCTCGTCAAGCTGCCGGCGACGATCGCCATCGTCACCAACATCGATCCCGAGCACCTCGACCACTACGGCACCTTCGAGGCGCTGAAGGAGGCGTTCGTCGGCTTCCTGTCCAACATCCCCTTCTACGGCTTCGCCGCCCTGTGCATCGACCATGCCGAAGTTCAGGGCATCATCCCGCGTCTGCTAGACCGGCGCATCGTCACCTACGGCTTCGGCGCCCAGGCGGACGTTCGCGCCGCGGAGCTGCGGTCGACCGACGACGGCATGCGCTTCGATGCGATCATCACCGATCGCAAGAGCGCACAGGCGAGGACGATTGCCGATCTGTTCCTGCCCATGTTCGGCCGCCACAACGTCCAGAACGCGCTCGCCGCCATTGCCGTCGCGCAGACGATCGGCATCGACGACGAGATCGTGCGCCGCGCCTTCGAAGGCTTTGGCGGCGTCAACCGCCGCTTCACCAAGACGGGCGAGGTCGACGGCGTCACCATCGTCGACGACTATGGTCATCATCCGGTGGAGATCGCCGCCGTCCTCGAGGCCGCGCGCGCCGTCGGCCACGGACAGGTCATCGCCGTCGTCCAGCCGCACCGATACTCCCGGCTGAACAGCCTGTTCGACGGCTTCTGCGCCTGTTTCAACGATGCCGACGCGGTGATCGTCGCCGATGTCTATGCGGCGGGAGAGGATCCGATCGAAGGGATCAGCCGTGACGCCCTTGTCGAGGGGCTGCGCGCCCACGGCCACCGCCAGGTGCTGCCGCTCGCCGAGCGCGGCGAGCTGGCCCGCATTGTCTCCGATCTCGCCCGGCCGGGTGATCTCGTCGTCTGCCTCGGCGCCGGCAACATCACCCAGTGGGCGCACGCGCTGCCCGACGAGTTGAGCGAGCTGCGTGCCCGCGGCGGAGGACCGGGCGAATGATGGCGGCCCGCAAACACACCCCGGCGCTGATCGAGCGCCTGCCCCCGGTGCGCGGCCGCTACGCCGAGAACGTGGCGCTGGCGCCGATTACCTGGTTCCGCGTCGGCGGACCGGCGGAGGTGATGTTCCGCCCGGCGGACGAGGACGACCTCGCGCAGTTCCTCGCCGAGAAGCCGGCAGATGTCGCGGTGACGGTGCTCGGCGTCGGCTCCAACCTTCTGGTCCGCGATGGCGGCGTGCCGGGCGTCGTTATCCGCCTCGGCCGCGCCTTCGCCGGCATCGCCGCGACCGGCAACCATCTCGTCGCCGGCGCTGCCGCCCTCGACCTCAACGTCGCGCTCGCCGCCCGCGAAGCCGGCATCGGCGGCCTCGAATTCCTGAGCGGGGTGCCGGGCACCATCGGCGGCGCCATGCGCATGAATGCTGGCGCCTACGGGCGCGAGACCAAGGACGTGCTGGTCTCCGCCCGGCTGCTCGATGCCGCGGGCCAGCGCCGTACCCTCGCCGCATCCGAGCTCGGCTTCGGCTACCGCCGCACGGGCGTGCCGGCCGATCACATCTTCGTCGAGGCGACCCTTGAAGGCAAAGGCGCCGAAAAGGCTGACATCGCCTCCCGCATGACCGCCATCCGTGAGGCGCGGGAGGGATCGCAGCCGGTCCGCGCCCGCACCGGCGGCAGCACCTTCGCCAACCCGGAGACGGCGGACGGGTGCGGCAAGGCGTGGGAGCTGATCGACCGGGCCGGCTGCCGCGGCCTTCGTCTCGGCGGCGCCCAGGTGTCGGAGCACCACTGCAACTTCCTGATCAACACCGGCACCGCCAGCGCCGCCGACCTCGAAGCGCTGGGCGAAGAGGTGCGCCGGCGGGTGCGGGAGACAAGCGGCGTCGAGCTGCGGTGGGAGATCGAGCGGATCGGCGTAGCCGCGCCCGGAAACCGGGAGGAGCGGCGCGCATGACGAAGCGGGTCGCCGTGCTGATGGGCGGATGGTCGTCGGAGCGCGAGGTCTCCCTCGTGTCCGGTGCGGCGGTCGCCCGCTCGCTCGCCGCCGGCGGCTACGAGGTGACGACGATCGATGTCGACCGCGATCCTAAGCGCCTGATCGAACGGCTGACGCCGAAGCCGGACGTTGTCTTCAACGCCTTGCACGGCCGCTGGGGCGAGGACGGCTGCATCCAGGGGCTACTCGACATTCTCGCCATTCCCTACACCCACTCGGGCCTGCTGGCGTCGGCGTTGGCAATGCACAAGCCCCTGGCGAAGCGTGTCTTCGCCGCGGCCGGCATCCCCGTCGCCGAAAGCCGCATCGTCGACCGCGACGAGATGCTGGCCGCCGATCCGATGCCGCGACCCTACGTCATCAAGCCGCTGAACGAAGGCTCCAGCGTCGGCGTCCACATCGTTCACGCCGAGGCGTCGCGGGCACCGTTCACCGCGGCCGACTGGCCGTTCGGCCGGCAGGTGATGGTCGAGCGGTTCATCCCCGGGCGCGAACTCACGGTGGCGGTGATGGGCGACCGCTCCCTCGCCGTGACCGAAATCACGACGACGCGCGGCTTTTACGATTACGACGCCAAATACAAGGAGGGCGGCTCGCGGCACGTGATCCCGGCGGCGCTGACCCCCGCAATTTACGAACAGACGCTCGATCTCGCCCGCGAGGCGCACCTTGCGCTCGGCTGCCGCGGCGTCTCCAGGGCCGACTTCCGCTTCGACGGCGAGCGGCTGTTCATCCTCGAGGTCAACACCCAGCCCGGCATGACGCCGACCTCCTTAGTCCCGGAACAGGCCATCTACGCCGGCATCCCGTTCGCGGCCCTCGTCGGCTGGATGGTCGAAAACGCGGAGTACGACGCATGAGCCGCACACGTCAGGCCCGGCCGCCGACCACCGTCACCGCCCGGGTGAAACGAGCGCTCGCCTGGGCGCGCCGCCGGATGTGGACCGGGGCCGCCATCCTCGCCGTCGCCGGCGGGGTCACCCTGACGACGCTCGCGGTATCGCCCGAAGACGGCCGTCTCGTCGATCTCGCCGCCGACACATTCGCCCGCCTCTCCGCGGCGACGGGGCTGACGATCGAGGAGATCCTCGTCGTCGGCCGCACCGAGACCCCGCGCCAGGCGCTGATCCAGGCGCTCGGCACCGGCTTCGGTGCGCCGATCCTCGCCCTCGATCTGGAAGCGGCGCGGCAACGCCTGCTCGCCCTGCCGTGGGTCCGCGCGGCCGACATCGAGCGCATCCTACCCGACACCCTGATCATCCGGCTGAACGAGCGGCAGCCGGTGGCGCTGTGGCAGCATCAGGGCCGGTTCACCCTGATCGACCGGTCGGGCGAAACGATCGTCCAGGCCAAGGAGATGAATCCGCGCAATCTGATCGTCGTCGTCGGCGACGGCGCGCCGGCGCACACCGGCCAGCTCCTCGCCATGCTGGCGACGGAACCGGAGCTGCAGCGCCAGATCAAGGCCGGCGTCTGGGTCGGCGGTCGCCGCTGGAACCTGCACCTGGAGGACGGGGTCACCGTCCTTCTGCCGGAGGACAATCCGGCGGCGGCTTTCGCGCGGCTGGCCGAATACCAGCACACGCACGCCCTGTTGGCGAGAAACATCGCGAGCATCGACATGCGCTTCGCCGACCGGCTGATCTTGCAGCCGCGCGAAGCCAAGGACGGCGAAAAGCCGTCACACGGCAACGACGCATGACCGCAACCCGTGACCAGGCGAAGCTGAGGGAGGAGTGGTGAGAAAAACGAAGGCGTCTTCCCAGGCGAAGGCCCGCAACGGTCTGATCGGGGCGCTCGATATCGGCACGACGAAGGTCGCCTGCCTGATTGCGCGGTCGGTCGGCCCGCAGGGAGCGAGGGTCGTCGGCATCGGCCATCACGTGTCCGAAGGCGTCCGCAACGGCACCCTCGTCGATCTCGATGCGGCGGAGGCGAGCATCCGCGCCAGCGTCGATGCCGCCGAGCGGATGGCCGAGGACAAGATCCGCAACGTCGTCGTCAACGTCTCGGCGGGAGCGCCGCGGTCACGGCTGTTTCCGTACGAAATTTCCGTCGCCGGCCATCAGATCGGCGACCACGACATCCGCCGCATCCTCGATCCGGCCGGCTTCGCCGATCAGGTCACGAGCGACCATCGCGTCATCCACGCCATCCCGGTTGGCTACTCGATCGACGGCTGCCGCGGCGTGCGCGACCCGCGAGGGATGTTCGGCCACCGCCTCGGCGTCAACCTCAACGTCATCACGGCGTCGGCCGGAGCGCTGCGCAACCTCTACACCTGCGTCAGCCGCTGTCACCTGGAAGTCGCCGGCAGGGTGGTCTCGCCCTACGCGTCCGCCCTCGGCTGTCTGATCGACGACGAGAAGCAGCTCGGCGTGACCCTCATCGACATGGGCGGCGGCACCACCTCCGTCGCCGTCTACTTCGACACCGAACTGGTGTTCACCGACATCCTGCCGGTCGGAGGCCAGCACGTGACCCGTGACCTGGCGCGTGGGCTGTCGACGCCGGTCGGCCAAGCGGAACGGATCAAGACGCTGTTCGGCAACTGCATGCCGTCGCCTTCCGACGCTCGGCAGGTGATCGAGGTGCCGCCGATCGGCGGCGACAAGATTGCCGATTGCACGCAAGTGCCGCGCTCGATGCTGGTCGGGATCATCCGGCCGCGGATCGAGGAGATCTTCGAGATGGTGCGCTCGCGCCTGCACGACGCCGGCTTCGACAAGGTCGCCGGGCGGCGGCTGGTGCTCACCGGCGGCGCCTGCCAGTTGCCGGGCACCGACTGATCTCGCCGGCGCGATCCTCGACAAACAGGTGCGGATCGGCCGGCCCACACCCATCGACGGGATGCCGGAAGCCGCGTTCAGTCCGGCTTTCACGACCTGCACCGGCCTCCTGCGGCGCGCCGTCAGCGAGGCGGAAGAGAAGGGGCAGGCGACATACTGCCCGGCGCCGATGCCGCAGGGGCGATTCGGACGGTTCGGCCAATGGCTGCGCGAGAACTTTTGAGCAATCGGTTTCACCACGAAGCGAGCGGAGGCACGTCAATGACCATCAATCTCAGCGTCCCCACCCCCAACCTGGTGCCGGAGCTTCGTCCGCGCATCACCGTCGTCGGCTGCGGCGGGGCCGGCGGCAACGCCGTCAACAACATGATCCGGGCGAAGCTGGATGGCGTCGAATTCGCCGCCGCCAATACCGACGCCCAGGCGCTGGCGCAGTCGCTCGCGGAGCGGCGCATCCAGCTCGGCGTCACCGTTACCCAGGGCCTCGGCGCCGGCTCGCGGCCGGACATCGGCCGGATCGCGGCGGAGGAGGCGCTGGAAGACATCATCGAGCAGATCCGTGGCTCCAACATGGTGTTCATCGCCGCCGGCATGGGCGGCGGCACCGGCACCGGCTCCGCCCCGGTCATCGCCCGCGCCGCCCGCGAGCAGGGCATCCTCACCGTCGGCGTCGTCACCAAGCCCTTCCACTTCGAGGGCGCGCACCGCATGCGCATCGCCGATTCCGGCATCGAGGAACTGGAGCAGTTCGTCGATACCCTGATCATCATCCCCAACCAGAACCTGTTCCGCATCGCCAACGAGCGGACGACGTTCGCCGACGCCTTCAAGATGGCCGACGATGTCCTCTACTCCGGCGTCCGCGGGGTCACCGACCTGATGGTGATGCCGGGGCTGATCAATCTCGACTTCGCCGACATCCGGGCGGTGATGAGCGAGATGGGCAAGGCGATGATGGGCACCGGCGAGGCGACCGGCGACCGCCGCGCGCTCGACGCGGCCGAGGCGGCGATCTCCAACCCGCTCCTCGACGACATCTCGATGAAGGGCGCCCGCGGTGTCCTCATCAACATCACCGGCAGCTACGACATGACGCTGTTCGAGGTGGACGAGGCGGCCAACCGCATCCGCTCCGAGGTCGATCCGGACGCCTTCATCATCTTCGGCTCGACCTTCGACGACACGATCGAGGGCCGCATCCGCGTCTCCGTCGTCGCCACCGGCATGGAGATCGCCGAAGCCCTGAAGCAGCAGCCGCCGAAGGTGAGCGTCGTCAGCCGCCTGAGCGATGCGCGGCAGGTGGCGGTGCGCGGGCGCGAAGAGGCGGCCGGCCGACCGGCGGCGGATACGCACGCCGCCGAGGTGGCCTTCGCCGATGCCGAGATGCCGCGGGATACGCTGCGCGTCAACGCCGGCGAGAAGCACCTGGCCGCCACCGGCACCGACGGCCAGGCGATGGGCAACGTTTTCATCGCCCCGGCGCCGGTGTCGAAGGCCGACGTCGAAGCGGCATCGGAACTCGGCCACAACGGCGGACGGCCGGCGGATGGGGACGTCCAGCGCTCGCGCACCCGCATGTCCAACCTGCTCGCCCGCATTGCCGGCACCGGCGGACCGAAGCCGGCGGCCGGCCCGGTTCAACCGGAACCCGTCGAGGACCCGGCCTTCCGCAAGGCACCGCGCCTCGGCGGCCTCTCCACCGCCGAGCGACTGCCGTCGTCGCAGACGGAGGAGGATCTCCTCGACATCCCGGCGTTCCTGCGCCGCCAGGCCAACTGATACGGCGGGGGGCGCCGGATCGAGTGCGAGGAGCGGGACCTGACAGGGAAGGGCGGGGCGCGCCTTCGCCTTTCCCTCCGCCTTGCCGAGCCGGCGACCGGCCGTGCTATACTCCGGCCGGCGCGGCAGGACGAAGGGGTCCAGATGACCACGAGCGGCGGCAGACGGGCGGCGGCACGGTTGAAGCCGGCGGCGGCGCTTTTAGCGCTCGCCGTCGTCGCCTGCAGCTCGGACAAGGACATCTACGTCGAGCGGCCGGTCGACGACCTCTATAACGACGGCATGAACAAGCTGGAGGACGGCGACTACAAGAAGTCGGCCAAACTGTTCGACGAGGTCGAGCGCCAGCACCCGTATTCGCCGTGGGCGACGAAGGCGGAGCTGATGTCCGCCTACGCGTACTATAAAGCGGATATGTACGATGAGGCAATCGGCGCCGCTCGACCGTTACATAGAGTTGCACCCGGCCAGCCCCGATGTGCCTTACGCCTATTACCTAAAAGGGCTCTCTTATTACGAGCGGATTTCCGACATTCAGCGTGATCAGGAAATGACGGAGTTGGCGAAGAAGGTTTTCCAGGAACTGGTCATCCGCTATCCGACCTCCGAATACGCGCGCGATGCCCGCCTCAAGATCGAGCTCTGCAACGATCACCTCGCCGGCAAGGAAATGACCATCGGCCGCTATTATGAGACCCGCGGCCACTATCTCGCGGCGATCAACCGCTTCCGGACGGTGATCAGTCAGTACCAGACGACGACCCACGTCCCGGAGGCACTTTTGCGGCTGACCGAGTGCCTACACCGCCGTCGGGTCTGACCGACGAGGCGAGGCGCACCGCCGCCGTCCTCGGCTACAACTTCCCGGGCAGCGACTGGTACGCCGATGCCTACAAGCTGGTCGGCGGCGGATCGAGCGCCAGGGGCCGAGATTTTTCTGAGGCGCGGCAGGCAGGGATACGGCAGGCAGGATGCTCGCCTCGCTCTCGATCCGCGACGTCGTGCTGATCGATCGACCGGCTCGATCTGGAGTTCCCCGCGGGGCTGTGTGCGCTGACCGGCGAGACCGGCGCCGGCAAATCGATTCTGCTTGATGCGCTCGGCCTCGGCCTCGGCGCTCGCGGCGATGCTCCGGCTGCTGCGGCACGGCGCGGCGCAGGGCGCGGTCACTGCCCGCTTCGCACTGGCGGACGGCCATCCGGCGCACGCAGCTTCTCGACGAACACGGCGTTACGGGCGGAGAGGAGGGACTCTCGTGCTGCGAAGGCTGCTCGGCAGCGACGGCCGCTCGCGCGCCTTCGTCAACGACCAGGCGGTCGGGCTCGGCCTGCTGCGCCGGATCGGCGAGACCCTCGTCGAGATCCACGGCCAGTACGAAAATCAGCGCCTGCTCGATCCCGGCGAGCACCGGCGCCTGCTCGACGCTTTCGGCGGCCTCGCGGGCGAGGTGCGGGCGACCGCCGCCGCCTGGCAGGACTGGCAGGCGGCGCGGGCGGCGCGCGCCGAAGCGGAACGGGCGCTGATCGCCGCCCGCCGTGACGAGGCGTTTCTCCGCCACGCCGTGGAGGAGATCGAGGCCTTGCGGCCGCAGCCCGGCGAGGAGGCGCACCTGGCCGGCCGCCGGGCCATGCTGATGAACGCCGAGAAGCTGATCCAGGCGCTGCAGGATGCGATGGCGGAGCTCGAGCCGGCGGCGGGCCGCAGCGTCGCAGACGCGCTGCGCGCAGGCGCTGCGGACCCTGGAACGGATCGCCCCGAAGGCCGAGGGGCGGCTCGGCCCGGTCATCGACATCCTCGAGCGGGCGCTGTCGGACGTGGTGGACGCGACGCGACCAGACTCGCGCCGTGTCGCCGGCGACGCCGATCTCGATCCCCGCCATCTGGAAGACATGGAAGAGCGGCTGTTCGCGCTGCGGGCGCTCGCCCGCAAGCATTCGGTCGCCTGCGATGATCTCGCCGGACTTGGCGACGAGATGGCGGAACGACTGGCGGCGATCGATGTCGCCGACGGCCGCATCGCCGAGCTCGGCCAGCGCGAGGCGGCGGCCGAACGCGCCTATCTCGCGGGCCGCGGCGGCGCTCTCCCAGAGCCGGCGGCAGGCGGCGGCGCCGGCTCGACGCGGCGATCGTCGCGCGAGCTTGAACCGCTGCGGCTGGGCAAGGCGCAGTTCGTCACCCGCGTCGATGCCGCTGGCCGCGGCCGAATGGGGCGCGCATGGTCAGGACCGCGTCGCCTTCGAGGTCGCGACCAACCCCGGCGTTCCGCCCGGCCCGCTCGCCCGCATCGCCTCCGGCGGCGAGCTCGCCCGCTTCATGCTGGCACTCAAGGTGGTGCTCGCCGGGGCCGATCCGGTGCCGACGCTGGTCTTCGACGAGGTCGACGCCGGTGTCGGCGGCGCCGTCGCCGATGCCGTCGGCGAACGCCTCGCTCGCCTCGCCGCGGACGTGCAGGTGCTCGTCGTCACCCACTCGCCGCAGGTGGCGGCGCGCGGCCACCACCAGTGGCAGATCCGCAAGTCCGTCGGCGACGGGACGACGACGATCGCCGTCGCCGCCCTCGACGAGGCCGGCCGCCGCGAGGAGATCGCCCGCATGCTGGCCGGCGCCGCCGTCACCGACGAGGCGCGGGCCGCCGCCCTCAGCCTGTTGCAGGGCGCGGCCGGATGAACGACCAGGTCAACGACGGCGCGAACGGCGAAGCGCCGCCGCGCGCCATCGCCGTCGAGGAGCTGACGGCGGAACAGGCGGCGGCCGAACTCGCCGCACTGTCGACGGAGCTCGCAGCACTGGATCGAGCCTACTACCAGGAGGACGCACCGGTCGTCGACGACGGCGAGTACGACCGCCTGAAGCGGCGCAACGGTGCGATCGAGGCCCGCTTCCCCGATCTCGTCCGCGACGACGGGCCGTCGGTGCGGATCGGCGCCGCCCCCGCCGCCGGCTTCGCCAAGGTCGTCCACAGCCGGCCGATGCTGTCGCTCGACAATGCGTTCACCGATGAAGAGATGGCGGCCTTCGTCGCCGGCATCCGCCGCTGGCTGAAGGAGCTGCGCGACGACCCGACGCGGCCGCTCCTGATGATGGCCGAGCCGAAGATCGACGGGCTGTCGGTTTCGCTGCGCTACGAGAAGGGCGCGCTTCGTCGTCGGCGCCACCCGCGGCGACGGCGCCACCGGCGAGGACGTCACCCGCAACCTCGCAACCCTCGCCGACATCCCCGCCCGCATCAAGGGTGCGCCTGCGGTCTTCGAGGTTCGCGGCGAGGTCTACATGACGAAGTCCGACTTTGCCGACATGAACGAGCGGCAGCGGGCCGCGGGCGGCAAGGTCTTCGCCAATCCGCGCAACGCCGCGGCGGGATCGCTGCGCCAGCTCGATCCGGCGATCACCCGCGCGCGGCCGCTGCGCTTTTTCGCCTACGCCTGGGGCGAGACGAGCGAGCCGGTCGCCGCCACTCACCACGAATTCCTCGCCCGGCTGCAGGGTATGGGCTTCCCGGTCAACCCGCTCGCCCGCCTCTGCCGCGACGCCGACGAGATGGGGACGTTTTTCCGTGAACTGGAGGCGGAGCGGGCGGGCCTCGCCTACGACATCGACGGTATCGTCTACAAGGTCGACCGCATCGACTGGCAGGAGCGCCTGGGCGCCGTCAGCCGCGCCCCGCGCTGGGCGATCGCGCGCAAGTTCGCGGCCGAACAGGCGGAGACGATCGTCCGCGCCATCCGCATCCAGGTCGGTCGGATGGGCACGCTGACGCCTGTCGCCTTGCTCGAGCCGGTCACCGTCGGCGGCGTCGTCGTCTCCCGCGCCACCTTGCACAACGAGGACGAAATCGCCCGCAAGGACATCCGCGAGGGCGACCACGTGATCGTCCAGCGGGCGGGCGACGTCATCCCACAGGTGGTGGCGGTAGTGACCGGAAAGCGGCCGTCGGCCTCGGTGCCGTTCGCCTTCCCCGATCATTGCCCGGACTGCGGCAGCCTCGCCGCGCGCGAGGCCGGCGAGGTGGCCAGGCGCTGCACCGGCGGGCTGATCTGCCCGGCTCAGGCGGTCGAGCGGCTCAGCCACTTCGTCTCCCGCGACGCCTTCGACATCGAGGGGCTGGGCGCGAAGCACATCGAAGCGTTCCGCCGCGACGGCCTGATCGAGCGGCCGGGCGACATCTTCCGCCTTAAGGCCCGATCCTCCGATCTGCGGACGCGCGAGGGCTGGGGCGAAAAGTCGGCTGAGAACCTGCTCGCCGCCGTCGAGGCGCGCCGCCGCATCGCGCTCGACCGGTTCATCTATGCGCTCGGCATCCGTCAGGTGGGCCAGGCGACGGCGAAGCGGCTCGCCCGTCATTATGGGACGTTTGAGGCGTGGGGCGACGCCATGGCGCCGCGCCGCCGCCGGTGATGCCGAGGCGATGGCGGAACTGGTCGCGATCGACTCGATCGGGCCTTCGGTCGCCGACCGATCTGGCGCTGTTCTTCGCCGAGCCGCACAACGTCGAAGCGCTCGCCGATCTGGCCCATGAGGTGACGGTCGAGCCGATGACGCCCGTGGTCGCCGTCGCGTCGCCGGTCGCCGGCAAGACGGTCGTCTTCACCGGCACCCTCGAAGCGATGACCCGCAGCGAGGCGAAGGCGCGGGCGGAAGCTCTCGGCGCCCAGGTCGCCGGCTCGGTCTCGAAGAAGACCGACTACGTGGTGGTCGGCGCGGACGCCGGATCGAAGGCGGCGAAAGCGGAAGCCCTCGGCGTCACCGTCCTCAGTCCGAAGCCGAATGGCTGAAGCTGATCGGCGAGGGTGAGCCCTGTCGCGGATGACTTACAGAGAGCGCTACAGGGACAGCCGATATGAAACCAGACCTACCATTGTATCATTACTGTAGCAACCAATCGTTTGTTTCGATAATATGCAATAAAACAGTTTGGCTAAGCGAACTGAGTATCTCAAATGACTACATGGAGGGAAAGTATATAAGTAAAGTACTTACCAAATTGTGTGAAGAAGAAGGCATATCATCTTCAGATACGCAGAATTTTACGCACGTACCTAGAAGAAATTATCGAAAGTTGCGAAGGCGCAGCGTTCTGTGTTTCTGATCCGACTTGTTAAGCCAACGGAGGGGATATGGAGATAACGGCGCCGGTGTCGCGAATTGGCTTTACTAAAGAATATCTACAAAAGCTCGCCGCGTCGACTCCGAAGCAACAATTCTGGAATTTTTCCTGTGACTGAACGATTGACGATATCGAACAACAAAAAACAAATTGCATTCCTGTGAGAGGAGCGTTTATGCTGTCAAAGCTGGGGCTCTCAGACACCCATATGGGCCGTCTTTGTTAATGCCAAATTCGACAGTAGAAAAACAAGAGATGCGCCAAGCTCATTTTAATATGTCTTCTAATTTATTCTGCTCTTTCCTCATTTGTTTACTTTTAAAAACCCCGCATTCAAGGAAGAACAGAGTGGCGTCTGCTTATGACAACTATACCAAGAGGATATTTTCACGACGGACCTGGAATGATCACTAAAATGCAATTCAGAGCGGTCAAAAATCGGATTGTCCCATATATCGAAGTTCAACTCATTAACGATGGGGCACCTGCGATTACCGAGGTCGTGCTTGGACCAAGAAATGCGACGCCGATCCGAGTCGTAAAAGCCTTTTTATACAACAAGGGTTTTGGCGATGTGGAAGTCGGGTTATCTAGGGCAAGGCTACCGTTAAGCACTACTCACTAAGTGCAGCTTCGCGCGGGAGTTCGGCGATGGCGGCGTCGATCAGGGCGTCGGACTGTTTCGGCGTCATCTTTTCGAGGAGCAGGCGCTCGCTCGCCTGCATCGCCACGTCGACGGCGCGGGTGCGGACTTCGGCCAGCGCGGCTGCTTCCGCATGGGCGATGCGCTCGATCGCCATGTCCTCGCGTCGTCGGAGCGACCGCTCGAGTTCGGCGGCCGCGTGTTCGGTGAGGCGGTCGACCTCGCGGCGGGCATCGGCAAGGATCTGCTCGGCTTCTCCCGCCGCATCGCGCTGCTTGCGCTCGTAGGCGGCCAGCAGCGCCTGCGCCTCTTCGGCGACGCGGACCGCCTCGTCGAGGCGGCCACGGATACGCTCGGCGCGCTCGTCGAGGCTGACGATCACCAACCGGTAGGCCCGCTTGCCGACGAGGGCGAGGAAAATCACGAGGCCGACGGCGACCCAGAATTCGGCCGTGGCATAGAACGGTTCCGGCGCATGCTGGGCGGCGGCATGCGCGATCTCGGCGGCGTGTGCCGCCCACATCAGGCTGTGCCTCCGAGGACGGTATCGACCGCGCCGGCAACGGAGCGGGCATCCGCCTTGCCGATCAGCCGCGCGATCACCGCCTCGGCCACGTCGACGGCGATGTCGCGGACATTGGCGACAGCGTCCTCGCGCGCCTTGGCGATACGCGCCTCGGCCTCGGCGATGTGCGCCGACAGCCGTTCGGTCAGTTCGGCGTTACGATCGGCCGCTTCCTCCGCCGCCCGCTCGCGAACGGAGCGGATCTGCTCCTGCGCCTTCGCCCGTGCGTCCGCCATCATCTTTTCGTAGGCGGCGACCGCGTCCTCGGCCTGTTCCTTCAGCGCTTCCGCCTTACGCAGGCTCTCGTTGATGCGGAACTCCCGCTCCTCAAGGACCTGCGCGACCCGCGGCAGGGCCACCCGCGACATCAACAGGTAGAGGACGACGAAGCTGATGGCGAGCCAGACGAGCTGCGGCGACCAGACGGCCGGATCGAACTGCGGCATGGGCGGGCTTCCGTGGAAACGGGCGAGGCGGCGGGCAGCCGTCCCGAAACGAACGGATCAGACGAACAGGATGATCAGGGCGACGACCAGCGCGTACAGCGCGATGGCTTCGACCAGGGCGAATCCCACCCACATCGGCAGCTGGATGAGCGGCTGTGCCGCGGGATTGCGGGCGAGCGACGCGATCGTCGTCGAAAAGATGTTGCCGATGCCTGCGCCTACGCCGCCGAGGCCGACGACCGCGATGCCCGCGCCGATCATCTTTGCTGCGTCGAGTTCCATGACCTGATTTCCCTCTTCACCGATTGTTGTTTGGGCGGATCGGCCGGGGCGTCGCGCCGGCGACCGTCGCTCAACGACGCAGGCTCAATGCATGTGCAGCGCGTCATTGAGGTAGATGCAAGCCAGCACCGTATACACATAGGCCTGCAGGAACGCGATAAGAAACTCCAGGGCGGTCACGCCGACAACGGCCAGCATCGGAATGAAACCGAGGATGCCGAGGGAGACGGCAAAGCCGGCGAACACCTTCAACAACGTGTGCCCTGCGGTCATGTTGGCGAACAGCCGCAAGGACAGGCTGATCGGCCGGAAGCAGTACGACATAATCTCGAGCGGGATCAGAAGCGGGGCGAGGCCGATGGGGGTGCCGTGCGGCAGGAAGAACGACAGGAAGTGGGCGCCGTTCTTGATGAAGCCGATGATCGTCGTGCCGATGAAGACGACCAGCGCCATGCCGAAGGTCACCGCCAGATGCGAGGTGAAGGTGAAGCTGTAAGGCACCATGCCCAGCATGTTGCCGACGAGGATGAAGTAGAACAGCGAGAAGACGAACGGGAAGTACGGCCGGCCCTCGCGGCCGACATTGGTGCGGATCATGCCGCCGATAAACTCGTAGGAGAGCTCGGCGATCGATTGCACCCGCCCCGGCACCACCGCCCGGTTACGCATCGACAGCACGAGGAACAGGGTGATCAGCGTCACCGCGATCAGCATGTAGAGCGCCGAATTGGTAAAGGACGTATCGAGGCCGCCGATGTGCATCGGCACGATCTTGTTGATTTCGAATTGGTGCAGCGGGCTGGCCACCGTCTTATCCTTCTTGTCCCTCGTCCGTCCCCTCGCCGCCGGAGTTGCGCCGGCTTTGGGGCCGTCCCCTCATCCCCTCCCGCGGGGTTGCGAAACCCCATTGCGGCTTCCTGCGCGCGGACCGTGCGGTAGACGTTCCACATACCGACGGCGGCGCCGACAAAGAAGAAGACGATCAGGCCCCACGGAGCGATCCCCAACCAGGTATCGATGCCCCAGCCGAGGAGTGTCCCGCCGATAAGGCCGCCGACGAGGTCGGTGGCGAGGGTGAACGCGAGGCCGTACCCGCTCTTCGCCGAGGCGCCGCCCGGCGCCTCATCGCCGGCGAGTTCGCCCTTCAGGCGCTTCAGCCGCGCGTCAAGTCGGGCGAGCGGCTCGGGGTCATCCTCGTTCATCGGCGTGGTGGACGGCAAAACCCCCTGATCGATCCCGTTGCAGCGCAACATGCGGACGATAAAGAGGCCATTTTCGGGTGTCAAGGCCGTCGGCCCGCAGTTGCCGCCGATCGGGGTTCAGCCGACCGAGCGCAGCGCATCGGGCCGCCGGACCTCGACCGAAACCAGCTGGGAGACGCCGCGTTCGGCCATGGTTACGCCATAGAGCCGGTGCATCCGCGCCATCGTCAGCGGGTGATGGGTGATGACGAGAAAGCGGGTCCGATCGCGCGCCAGATCGTCGAGCAGGGCGCACAGCCGATCGACGTTGGCGTCGTCGAGCGGCGCGTCGACCTCGTCGAGCACGCAGATCGGCGCCCGCTTCGTCAGAAAGACGGCGAAGCGCAGGGCGAGCGCCGTCAGCGCCTGTTCGCCGCCGGACAACAAAGACAGCGTCTGCAGCTTCTTCCCCGGTGGCCTCGCCATCACCTCCAGGCCGGTTTCGAGCGGATCATCGGTATCGGTCAGCGCCAGATGCGCGTGGCCGCCGCCGAACAGCCGGGCGAACAGCGCCTGGAAGTGGCGATCGACCTCGGCGAAGGCGGCGAGCAGACGCGCCCGTCCCTCCCGGTCCAGTTCGGCCACGCCCTGGCGCAGCTTGGCTACCGCCTGCAAAAGGTCCTGACGCTGGCCGTCGAGGCGGACGCGCTCCGCCTCCAGTTCGGCCCGCTCGTCCTCGGCCCGCAGGTTGACCGGCCCGATCAGGTCGCGCTCGCGTTTCAGCGCCTCCAGGCGCCGCTCTTCGCCGGCGATGTCGCCCGCACTCTCGCTCGTGTCGGGGGCAAGCTGGCCGAGCCGGTCGGGGGCAATGCCGAGCCGCTCATCGATCAGCCGGACGAGGTGCGTCCGCGCCGCCGCCGCCTGTTCGACCGCCGCCTCCGCCCGCACCCGTTCCTCCCGCGCCGTCGCCAGCGCCGCCTCCCGGGCGCGGAGATCGGCATCGGCGCGATCGAGGCGGCGTTCGCCGTCGGCAAGACGTTGGGCGACTTCGGCGAGGTGGCGCTCGCCCTGCGCCATCTCGTCGGCGAGGAGCTGGCGGCGGCGGGCGAGCTCGGTCGGCCGCGACTCAAGCTCGGCGAATTGACTCTCGGCGGCGGCGCGCCGTTCGGCCAGCTCGTCCATTGCCTGCCAGGCTTCGTCGCGGCGGGCCTCCCAGGCGGCGCATTCCTCGTCGATCGCCCGTAGTCGACGGCGGCGGCCGGCACTTTCGCCGAGGATCGTATCGAGATCCCCTCCGCCGCTCGAAGTGCTCCCGGCGGACATCGGCGACCACGGCGCGGACGGCGTCCCGGGCCGCTTCGTCGCCGTCGTCGCTGCCGGCGTGAGCTTCGTTGACGGCGCGACGGCGAGTCTCGATCTCGGCGAGATCCACTTCGAGGGTGGCACGGCTGGTGGCGAGGGCGAGGCTGCGGGCTTCGTCGCGGGCGCGCTCGTCCCGCACCCGCGACGAAGCCCGGCGTGCCGTATCAACGGCGCGTTCGCCGTCGCGCGCCGCCGCCCGGGCGCCCCCGACCGCGGCGGCCGCGGCGCGTTCCCCGGTGCGGGCGAGGCGGTGTTCGCCGGCCGCTGCCGCCGCTGCCGCCGTCGCCTGCGTCAGTGCCTCCCTCGCCGCGGCAAGGCGCTGCCGCTGGCCTATGCGCACCGCCGCGGGAGTTGCTTCGCCGGCCGGACGCGTCAAGCCGTCCCAGCGCCAGAGATCGCCCTTCCGGCTGACCAGTCGCTGACCGGGGGCGAGCCGCGGCTGCAGCGCCTCGCCGCTTTCCCGGTCGGCGACGACGCCGATCTGCGCCAGCCGCCGATCGAGTGCCCGGGGCGCCGCGAGCGATGCCGCGAGCGGCTGCGCGCCCGCCGGCAAGGGCGGTGCGTCGACGGCGGGCGGCATCATCCGCCAGTCGCGCGGCGCGTCGCCTGCCATTGGCAGAAAGGCGTCTTCGGCGAGGCCGGCGGCGACCGCGGCTTCCAGGCCGGCATTGACCGCGAATGCGTCGATGAGTGGCGGGCCGGTGTCCGCCGATCCCTCGACGAGTTCGGCAAGCGCGCGCACCTCGGCGGCGAGGCCGGCGGCATCGGCCGCCGCCGCTCGCTCGCGCACGCCGGTTTCGGCCGCGCGCCGCGCCGTGCGCTCGGCCTCGTCCTCGGCGACGGCAAGCGCGGTCCGGGCCGCCGCCAGCGCCGCTTCCGCCGGGCCCACCCGGCCAAGCATCGCCTCGGCCTCCGCCTGCCGTCCGGCCCCTGCCGCCAGCGCCGCCTCGTCGGCGAGGACGGCACGCAGCCGGCCTTCTAAGCGTTCCGCCTCGCGGCTGAGGTCGTTGATGCGAAGCACCTTGGCCGCCCGCGCCGCCTCGGCCGCCGCCGCCCGTGCGGTAAGGCGGGTAAGTTCGTCCTCGGCGGCCGCCAGCCGCGCCTCGCTGGCGCCGAGATTCCCCTCCGCCGACCGTCGGCGGTCGTCGTCACCGGCGCCCGCGGCGACGAGTCGCGCCCGCTCGTCGATCAGCCGGGCGACGGCGGCCGCGGCGTCCCGGTGCCGGCTCTCCTGGCGGGCGACATCGGCGGCGCTCTCGCTCAGCCGCTGCCGGCATGCCGCCCGATCGGCCTCCAGGCGGGCCGCCTCGGCGGCAAGCCCATCGGCCAGCGCCGCCATCCGGTGCCGCGCCGCGTCGGCCTCGCCCGCCGCCTGACGCAGCGGCGGCAGCGCAGCCGCGGCCTCTGCCCGCGCCGCTTCGGCGGCCGACGGCGGCGGCACCGGCGGCGGCGATGGCGTCGTCTGCGGCGGCGAGGCGGGCGGAGGCAGACGCCGCGGCATCCTCGGCCTGGCGCCAGCGAAGGGCGAGGACGAGAGCCTCCGTCTTTCGGATCTGGTCTGCGATCTGCCGATAGCGCGCCGCCTGCTTCGACTGCCGCGTCAGGCTCTGCGCCTGGACGGCGAGGGTCGCCAGCACATCCTCGATCCGCCGCAGATTGTCCTCGGCCGCCTTCAGCCTGAGTTCCGCCTCCTGCCGGCGGGTATGCAGGCCGGTGATGCCGGCGGCTTCCTCAAGGACGGCGCGGCGATCGCCCGGCTTCGCCGCGATCAAGGCCGCACCTGCCCTTGCGTGACCATCGCCGCCGAGCGCGCGCCGGTCGCGGCGTCGGCGAACAAAAGCTGGACGTCGCGCGCCCGCACCTCGCGGCCGTTGACCCGGTAGGCGGAGCCGCGGCCGCGATCGATGCGCCGGCTCACCTGCAAGAGATCGAGGCCGGCCCATGCCGGCGGTGCACCGCCCTGGCTCACGTCCAGATCGACGGTCACCTCGGCCACGCTGCGCGCGGGACGACCGCGGGATCCGGCGAATATGACATCATCCATATCGCCGCCGCGCAGGGTTCGCGCCGAGGATTCGCCCATCACCCAGCGCAGCGCCTCGACCAGATTGGATTTGCCGCAGCCGTTCGGTCCGACGACACCGGTCAGTCCGGGCTCGATGCTGATCTCGGTCGGTTCGACGAAAGACTTGAACCCGCTGAGCTTGAGCCGCGAAACCTGCAACACCGCAGCGAGCGGTCCCGTCTCAGGGCGTCTTCGGCATTGCGGCAGCGATCGCCGCCTCGAAGTCCTCGAAGCTGTGGCTGCCGGTCAGGCGCTTGCCGTTGACGATGAACGACGGCGTCGAATCGATGCCGTACTGCTGCTGACCCTCTTCGGCGCGCTTCTGGATGCCCTGCATCAGCGCCGCATTGTTCAGGCAGGCGTTGAAATCATCGCCGGAAAGACCGGCGAGCTGGGCCCGTACTTGCAGCTCGTTCAACAGATCCTTGCTGCGCGCCCACGCCTGCTGATCGGCGAACAGCATGTCGATGAAGCCGAAGTAGCGGTCGGGCTCGACGCAGCGGGCGATGATCGCGGCCGCCATCGCGCGCGGCTCCAGCGGGAAATCGCGCAGGATATAGCGCGCCTTGCCGGTCTCGATGTAGGCGGTTTTCAGCTTGCCGAAAACCTCGCGATGGAACTCCGCGCAGTGGGGGCAGGTCAGCGATGAATACTCGATGATCGTCACCGGCGCATCGGCCTGGCCGAGGCTGCGCTCGGCGAGTTCTTGTTCCGTCGATGGCGCCGCCACCGCGGCGATCGGCGCCAGCATCAGGACGAGTCCAACCAAACACCAAAGAACTGTTCTCATCTATCTCTCGACCACAAGATGTTGATGACTATAGGGGCTCGCCGTCTCCGCGACAAGCCTCGCCGGACGCCGCATCCCGAACTTTGTCGCGCGCATCCGCCAGAATCCGGCGGCCGAGACGGAAGAGGGCGCTGCGCAGTCGCTCGTCTTCGATCCCGGCCAGCACCTCGCCTGCGACCGCCTCGGCGTTGCCATCATCGGGCGGGGGCGACGGAGCGGGATCAGCGGCGGCCAGTTGCGCGGTTCTCGGCCGGGCGGGCGGCAGCGGTGCCTGCACTACCTTCAGGCGGGCGACCGCGGCAAAGCCGAGATGGGCGTTGATCCGGTCGATCAGGCGGCGGCTCTCATGCTGCAGCTCGAGGGCGGCGGCGCCGGAGGCGACGCGCAGATGCAAAGTGCCGTCCTGTCGTTGTTTCGGCGGAAAGACCAGCCGGTCCGGATGACTGCCCGTCGCCAGCGATTCGCCGGCGATCGTCGCCCAGTCGAGCGCCAGGTCCGCCGCCAGCAGCCGCTGAGCGCCGATCAGGGGACCGGTCAGCCGATCGAGCGTCTCGGCGAGCGCGCGCAGCCCCCACCCCCCGTTCGCCTCCGGCCCTCCGCATAGCCCCGGCCGTTCGCGGCGGCCGCGACGGGGTGGGACGGCCGTCCGATTTTCCTGCCATTCCTTACTGGCTCCCGCTGCCGGGCCGATGCACGATCGTACCGCCGCGGGCGCGGGCGCAACAGCCGTTGGCAGCGAGGGACGACGCAATCGACGAAAATGTGAAGCAAAAACTCGTTCGCGACCTGCTCGCCTGGTACGACCGGCACGGTCGGCCGGATCTGCCGTGGCGCGCCAAACCCGGCGCCACCGCCGATCCTTATCGCGTCTGGATCAGCGAGATCATGCTGCAGCAGACGACGGTGGCGGCGGTGATTCCCTATTTCGAGGCCTTCATTCGACGCTGGCCGAACGTCGAGGCCCTCGCCGCCGCACCGCTCGACGATGTGCTGCACGCCTGGCAGGGGCTTGGGTACTACGCTCGGGCCCGCAATCTGCACGCGGCGGCGGCGATGGTTGTCGCCGAGCATCAAGGCCGATTTCCGAAAAAGGTCGCGGAGCTGCGCGCGCTGCCCGGGATTCGGCGCTTACACCGCGGCGGCGGTGGCGGCGATCGCCTTCGGGGCGCGGGCGACGCCCGTCGACGGCAACGTCGTCCGCGTCCTCGCCCGCGCCTTTCGCATCGAGACGCCGCTGCCGGCGGCGAGGCGGGCGATCGATGCCGTCGCAGGCGATCTCGCCCCCGTCGACCGGCCGGGCGATTTCGCTCAAGGACTGATGGACCTCGGCGCCACCGTGTGCCTTCCACGCCGGCCGAAATGCCTTCTTTGTCCGTGGCAGGGTGACTGTGCCGCGCACGCGGCCGGTCTCGTCGAAGCCCTGCCGGTGCGACCGGCGGCGCGCAAGCGGCCGCGACGCGCATGGCGTCGCCTTCTGGGCGGAGCGGCCGGACGGATCGGTGCTGTTCCGGCGCCGGCCGGCGAAGGGGCTGCTCGGGGGCCTGATGGAGGTGCCGTCCACCTCCTGGCGGGCGGAGCCCTGGTTGCTCGAGGACGCGATCTGCGAGGCGCCGCTGGCAGCGCTCGGGCCATCTCTCGGGCCATCGTTCTCGTGGCAACCGCTCGAAGGCTGCGTCGAGCACGCCTTTACCCACTTCGCCCTCAACCTCTCGATCGTGCGGGCGAGGGTGCCGGTGACGGCGGGGGCGGCGGCGAAGGCCGACAGTGGCCGCTGGGTTGCCCCCGATCGCGTCGCCGAACTGGCGCTGCCGACGCTGATGCGCAAGGTGGTGAGGGTGGCGCAGGGAGCGGGCCGGGGTCCCGCATCGCCCGCGACCGGCGTTCCTCAAGAAGTCGTAGGCGACGAGCGACGTGAACGGCACGTCGAGGCCCTTGCGGCCGTTGAGGAAGCTGAGCTCGATGATCGTTGCGGCACCGACGACGTCGGCGCCGACGCTGCGCAGGAGGTGGATCGCCGCCGCCATGGTGCCGCCGGTCGCCAGCAGATCGTCGAGGACGACGACGCGCTGGCCGGCGCTGACGGCGTCGGCCTGGATCTCGATGGTGTCGGTGCCGTATTCGAGCGCATACTCGTAGGGGATGGTCGGCGCCCGGCAGCTTGCCGCGCTTGCGCACCATGACGAAGCCGAGGCCGAGCTTGAGGGCGAGGGGCGCGGCGACAAGGAAGCCACGCGATTCGATGCCGGCGAGGAGGTCGGGCTGGTGCCGGCTGACGCACTTCGCCAGCCGGCCCATGGCCACCGACCAGGCGTCGGCGTGGGCGAGCAGGGTCGAGATGTCGTAAAACAGGATTCCCGGCTTCGGAAAATCGGGCAATGCTGCGGATATGGTCTTTGATGTCCATGGGGTCCGGCTGGGTGGAAGGGATCGGGCGATCGACGCGTCAGGCTAGCGGCTCGTCCGGCTCCCGGCAACGCGCGGGTTGGCGATCGCCAGCGATCCGCCCTGCCAGCGCACCGGCTGGACGCGCTGCCTTCCGTGCCCGCGTCGCATCGGCCGCATCCGTCGCTCTCGTTGCGGCCTGCCTCGCCGCGCCGCCGCCGGCGCTTGGCGACGAGCCCGAGGAAACTCCGCCTCCGCCCCTTTCGCTGCCGGCGCCTAACCGCTTCTTCACCCTCGGTGCCGCCAGCGGCGACAGCATCGGCGAAATGGCCGGCAGCGCCATCTGCCGCCTGCTGATGCGCCTCTCAGGCGAAAGCATGGATCCGCGCAGCGAGAGCCTGCGCTGCGCGCTGGCGCCGACCGGCGGCGCCAGCGAAACCCTCAACCAGCTGGCCGACCGGCGCCTCGCCTTCGCCATCGTCCCCGCAGCGGTCGCCGCCGACGCTTACGAGGGACGCGATCCCACATCGCTCCGACCGTTCCCGGACCTGCGCGCCGTCCTCTCGCTCGGCGCCGAACCGCTGCACCTGGTGGTCGGCCGCAACTCCGGCATCGTCAAGTTCGCCGACCTGCGCGGCCGCAGGGTCAACATCGGCGGCGCCGCAATCGATCGGGCGGCAGCTGATGGAGGCGCTGCTCTCCTTCCACGGCCTTCGCCGCGAGGATCTGGCGCTGGCGACGGAGATGGCGCCGGGACGGGTGGCTTCCGCGCTTTGCGCCGGCGACATCGACGCCTTCGGCGTCGTCGTCGGCGGTCCGGCGGTGGCGGTGGCGCAGGCGACCGACGAATGCGGCGCCCGGCTTGTTCCGCTCGCAGGCGAGGCGGTGACGGCGGTTGCCGCCGCCGTTCCCGGCACGACGCCGGTGGTGATTCGCAAGGGGACGTTCGCGACCACCGCCGGCGACGTGCCGAGCGTCGGCGTCGTCTCGCTGTTGGCGACCTCGGCCGATGAGGACGATGACGAGGTCTACGCACTGACCCGGACGGTGATGGAGCACCTGAACGAAATCCGCGGCTATCACCCGGCACTCGCCGGTCTGAAGCCGGAGCGGATGGTCCGGGACGGCATCCTGTTGCCGTTGCACCCGGGAGCGCTGCGCTATTTCCGCGAGCGCGGCTGGCTCGCCGGCGGCTGATCTTGCGTCAGCGCAGCGTCTTCAGGTAGGCGATGACGGCGGCGCGCTCGTCGGGGTCGGGCAGCTTGAAGGTCATCGCAGTGTCGCGGCCGCCGGCGAAGGCGCGCGGATCGGTGAGCCAGGCATCCAGCGTCGCGTCCGTCCAGACGACGTCCGATCCCTTCAGGGCCTGGTAGTGGGGAAAGAACGGCGCGGTGCCGGCGCGCCGGCCATAGACACCGGCAAGAGAGGGCCCTTCCTTGTGGAACTCCGGCTTCGTCGAATGGCAGACGGCACAACGGTCGTTGAACACCTGCTTGCCTTCGGCGGCGTCCGGCGCGGCACCGGCTGCGGCGGGCCAGGCGACGAGAGCTGCGCAGAAAGCCGCAGCCGCCACGGCCCTCCGCCGGATCCCACGGCTCAGCGTTTCGTGAGCTCGTCCCATACCCCGTACTGCTTGCGGAATGCCGATAGAGACGCCCACACCCGCCGGAACTCGGCGTCGCGGCTGGCGAGTTCCTCGACGATCTGCGCCCAGCTCCGCTGTAATTCCTCGCGGATGGGCAACGGCCAGCGACGGAATTGAATGCCGGCCGCGTAAAGATCCTGGAGCGCCGCGTACTGCATCGCTTCGCCGTCGGCGAGCGCGAAGCTGACGTTGTCGCCGCAGACGGTTTCAATCAGCACCCTTTGCGATGATTTCAAATTCTGCCACTTGCCGAGGTTGACGAGCAGAAGGAGTGCCGACGCCGACTGCTGCCAGCCGGGAAAGTAGTAATACTTGAGGTGGTTGTGCAATCCGAGGTGCAGATCGAGCGCGGGTGCGGAAAACGCGACCGCGTCGATCGTCCCGTTCTCCAGCTCGGCGCCGACCTGCGACAGATCAAGCGGCCGCGTCTGCACGCCGAGGCGCTCCAGAACCCTGGCACCGAGGCCGTCGATGCTCATCTTGATGCCGCGCAGATCGGCGGTGATCTCGATCTCCTTGCGGAACCAGCCGGCGGCGGCCTCGGGGAGCATGCCGCAGACCATCGCCCGGGTGCCGTGCGCCTCGCCGATCTTCTCGAGCAATTCCCGGCCGCCGCCGAAATCGACCCAGGCGAGGAATTCCGAGGCATCCGGGCCGAAGGGCACGCCGCCGAAGATCTGCAGAGCAGTGATCTTCGAGCTCAGCAGAGAAGGCGGGGCGAAGCCGGCGTCGACCGCCCCCGATGCCACCGCCTCGAAGAGGTCGCCCGGCGGCACGAGGGTGCCCGGCTCGTAGAACTGGATCTCCATCTGGCCGCGGGAGGCTTCGCTGATCAGGGTGTCGAAGCGGCGACCGAGGGTGCCGGCAAGCGGGGTTTCGCCGCTGACCGCGCCCGCCAGCTTCAACTCCACGGCCGGCCTCGGCAGCAACAACCTCGGCAGCTCGCGGGCGACCTCGGCCGGAGGCGACGGCGGTGCCGCGGCGCTCTTGGGGCCTTCCGGGTGAAGCCTGGGCGCAATGATCGTGGCGCCGATGACGATGCCGATGACGGCGCCGACGATCCCGCCGATAATGCCGCTTCGCATGCTCTCCCCGCCCCCGGATCCGGCTTAGCGAGACCCGCCTTTGCACCACGCGTTGTCGCTTGATCGCGGCGCCTGGCTTACCGTCCGTGATTGACGGCCGACGCTATCGCAGCCCAGCCCATGGTACAAGGCCTGCGGCTTCGCCCTGGACGCGGGCCGCGCTCCTCGCCGACAATGACGGGCGCCGCCGTTCGCCTGCCTTCCTCGTCCTCCGACCGGCGGCTGAGGGAGAAACGCGTGCCGCAGAACGGCGACTTCTGGGTGTTCGGCTACGGCTCTTTGATGTGGCAGCCGGGGTTCGCCTTCACCGAGGCGCGGCCGGCGCTGCTCCGCGGCTACCATCGCGATTTCTGCATCTTCTCCCACCATTACCGCGGCACGCCGGCGGCGCCGGGGCTGGTCCTCGGCCTCGCCCCCGGCGGATCCTGCCGCGGCCTTGCCTTCCGCGTCGCTTGCGGCGAGGCGGACCGCGTCCGCGCCTACCTCGATGAACGGGAGCTCATTGGCTATGCGTACCTGCCCCGCACCCTGCCGGTCGCGATCAAGGGCGCGTCCGTTGCCGCCTACACCTTCGTCGCCGACAGCGGCCACCCGCAATACGCCGGCAACCTCGGCATCGAGGCCGCCGCCGAGATCATCATGCGGGCCGAGGGCGTCGCCGGGCTCAATCGCGATTACCTGATCAACACGGTGCGGCGCCTCGAGCGCGACGGGATCACGATCCGCACCTGCATGCGCTGTTGCGGCGCATCGAACACCTGACCGGGATCATCGAGGCCGGCGGCGGCATCTGAAGCCGGCCGCGATCATTGAGTTGCGTGCGCGGTGCAACGATCGCTAATCTAGATCGTTACAGGAATGAGAAGAGGATGTCTCGCGGCCGGCTGCGGAGCGGCCGTGTGACCTGCGGGCGGTCGGGCCGGGCCGGAGAGGGAGTTGGAACATCGGCGGCGGCGGTCGTCGAGCCGGAAGCGGAAGATCGCGGCGGCGGGGCTCGCGTGCGGGTGGGCGATATGGCGAACCTGATCACGTTCGTGCGGTTCTTACTGGTGTTCGTGCTGGTCGCGCTCGCCTACTGGGCGGCGGCACCCTGGCAGCTGGTCAATGCCCCCCTCTTGCTTCTGATCATCGCCCTTGACGGCGTCGACGGCTGGGTCGCCAGGCGGCGCGGTGAGACCTCGGTGTTCGGCTCGATCTTCGACATCGCCGTCGACCGCGTGGTCGAAAGCGTTCTGTGGATCGTTCTTGGCAACCTCGGACTGATCCCGATCTGGGTGGCCATCGTCTTCATCGTCCGCGGGGCGATCGTCAATTCCATCCGCTACACGGCGATTGCGCGGGGCGAGACGGCGTTCGGCATGCTGCGGCTGCCGTGGGCGAAGGTGCTCGTCGGCGGCCGGACCATGCGCGGCCTCTATGGCGCGGTCAAGGCGCTGACCTTCGCCTGGGTGCTCTTCCTGCAGCCGATGCCGGCGCTGGCGCCGGGTGTATGGGCGGCCTGGTCGCCGGTTCTGGGTCAACTGACGATGGCGTTCGTCTGGGTCTCGGTCGGCCTCTGCCTCGTCCGCGGCCTGCCGGTGGTCATCGATTTTCTTTCGGACGAGCGCGTCTTCCGCCACGAGGGCGTGCCGGCGGAGAATACCTGACGCGGGATCGCCTGCCGGCCGCCTCACGACCGCGTCGCAACGGCCTCCGGGGCGCCGGTGGCGCAGCCGACACCATCTTCCCGCAATGACTGTGACGGCCGCGACAGTAACGGCCGCCCGCGATCGGGTATGACTGGTGCTGAAGGCCCCGGCATCGTCCGCGCGCAAGGACGTGGCGAGGCATGGCAGGGTTGAGGAAGACGAAGGCGATGACCAGCGGACCGACGGGCTGCTCGAGGCGGGACGTGCTGACGGCGATGGTGGTTCTCGGCGCGACCGCTGCCGCGGTTCCGGGCCGGGCTGCAGAGACGGCGGCGGCGCCGCGTTGCACGCCGAACCTCATCGTCCGCGGCATGAGCCTGCCGTCGTGGTGGAACGGCACCTATCGCAGCGAGCGCTACACCGAAAGCCTGAGCGAACTTCGCCGGCTGGGGTTCAACGCCGTCGCCGTCATCCCCACCTTGTTTCTGAACTCGATCGACGCCGACCGACATCTACGCCTCCGAACAGACGGAGAGCATCGAGAACGTCGCGCAAGCAGCCAAGCAGGCGGGCGACCACGGCTTGCGGGTGATGATCAAGCCGCATCTGCACGTCAAGGGCTACAGCCAGCCGCCGCAGGCGATCAATCCCCCCGACAAGGCAGGCGTTTTTCGAGAATTACCGGGCGTTCATCCGCCGCTATGCCGAGCTGGCCGAGGCGACCGGCGCCTATTCCGCTCGCCATCGGCGCCGAACTGGCGCAGCTCACGGGCCCCGCCGATCCGCGACCAATGGCTGCGCGTCGCCGACGATGCCCGCCGCCATTACCACGGCCCGCTCGTCTATGCCGCCAACTGGGGCGAGGAGCAGACCGTTTCGTTCTGGGACGCCGTCGATTACATCGGCATCGACATGTACGCGCCGATGGCGATCAATGCCGGGCCGAACGCTGGCGATGCGCCCGCCAGCCGGGAGGCGATCATCGAGCGCTGGACGAAGGCGCCGGCGGTTCCGGACGGGCCCGGCCTCTACGGCCGTTCCGCCTACCTCGATCTCTTTCGCGACATCGCCGGCAAGTACGGCAAGCAGATCCTGTTCACCGAAATCGGCGTGCGCAGCGTCGAAGGCGCCCTCGTCCGCCCCTGGGACTACGAGAAGAGCTACACGTTCGCCGACTTCGGCGTGCAGACCGCCTTTTACGAGGCGCTGATGCAGATCGCCTGCGAACAGAACGACGGCTGGCTCGCCGGCATGTACCTGTGGGGCTGGCGCGTCGACGCGGAGCCGAAGGGCAAAGACTGGATCGCCGACTACTCGATCGAGGACAAGCCGGCCGCCGGCGTCATCAAAAGCTTCTTCGGCGGCTGACGCGATTTCGGATCGCACGCCGGCGATGTCACGGCCGCCGCCGCGATCGATCCGTTACGGCCGAACTCGCTCGTCGCCGACGTTGACGCCTTGAGCGCTCCGCCGATGTCAACTTGTGAACCCGTCGCGGAACGCTCGGCGCGGCCATGAGACGGTCCCCGCCTCAGCTACCGGATTAACCGGCTCCGCGACACGACCTCGAAATCTGCGATTTCTGCCATGATGATGTCCCCGGCCATACGCCTCTTGGGCGCGTGCGTCGAGCCGAGCTGGCAGCGGACATAACCTAGCCGGGCGCGGCGCATCTGTAGGAGCTCTACGAGAAAACCTGTATACACATAAGCAATGTGGCTACAGTTCTTCATCCGGTTTCGGAGGAAGCGATGGCAGATCGCAGCGCCATCGAGTGGACGGACACAACGTGGAACCCAGTCACGGGCTGCACCAAGATCAGCGCCGGCTGCGACAATTGTTACGCGGCGCGTTTTTCGGAGCGATTTCGCGGAGTGTCAGGTCATCCCTTCGAGACGGGCTTTGACCTCACGCTGCGGGCGGAGCGGTTGTTGCAGCCGTTCGGTTGGAAGCGGCCTCGCATGGTGTTCGTCAACTCGATGAGCGACTTGTTCCATAAGGAAATTCCTTCAGTCTACATCGCAGCCGTGTTCGACACGATGGAGCGGGCGAACTGGCACACATACCAAGTGCTGACAAAGCGGAGTTCGCTCCTGCAGAAATTCGTCAACGACCGCTACCGGAAACGGCATGGGCCCCGGCACATCTGGCTTGGCGTCTCCGTCGAGGATGAGCAGGCGACGACGCGTATTGCGCATCTGCAGGCGGCGAACGCTGGCGTTCGCTTCCTGTCAATCGAGCCGCTTTTAGCACCTGTCGGCAGGCTCGACCTCACTGGCATTGATTGGGTAATCGTCGGGGGCGAGAGCGGTCCCCGCGCGCGGCCGATGGACAAAAGCTGGGTGATAAACATCCGCAACCAGTGTGTCCGTGCGAGCGTGGCCTTTTTCTTCAAACAGTGGGGCGGCCGTTCGCCCAAGGCTGGCGGCCGGCTGCTTGAGGGCAAGGAGTGGAACCAGTTTCCGGGGCGGCGGCGCGATGCACCGAAGCAGCAGGAAACGCAGGTTGTCGCGTGACAATCCCCTCCCCATCCAGTTCGATGAGATCGGCTACTGGTCCGAGCTTAAGCTTGAGATCGTGGAGAAATACGGAGCCGCCTATACGGCGGCCTTCAAAGGAAGTCCGGACCTAAAAAAATACTACATCGACGGATTTAGCGGGGCCGGGGCCCACCTCTCGAAGCGGACGGGCGAACTGATCGACGGCAGCCCCGTCCGCGCCTTGCGCATCAAGCCACCTTTCGACGGGTTCTATTTTATCGACATGAACCCGCACAAAACGTCCTACCTGCAAAAGCTGTGCGAGGGGCACAGCAACGTTGAAATTCACACGGAGGATTCCAACACGTTTTTGGCGCAGGAGCTTTTGCCGAAGATCCAATTTCGCAATTTCAACCGCGCCCTGTGCCTGCTCGACCCTTACGGCCTGCAAATGGATTGGGAAGTTCTGCGCCTCGCGGGGCAGTCGAAGGCCGTTGATATGTTCCTCAACTTTCCAGTCATGGACATGAACCGCAACGCCATTTGGCGCCAACCGGAGAAAGTGCCGCGGGACGGCATAGAGCGCATGTCGCGGTTTTGGGGCGACGAGACTTGGCGCGTGGCCGCCTATGTGGAGAGCAAGCAGGCCAATCTGTTCGGATTCGAGCCGGAGAAACAAAAGCAGCCGAACGAAACCATTGTCGCCGCCTTCGTGAAGCGGCTGAAGGAGGATGCGGGCTTCAGCTTCGTCCCCAACCCGCTGCCGATGCGGAACAGCACGAACGCCGTGGTCTACTACCTGTTCTTTGCGTCGCAGAAGCCCGTGGCGCAGCGCATCATCACCGGCATATTCGGGAAGTACCGGCAGCGGTGGACGTGATGCAGTCGGCGCTTCCAGCAGTCAAGACTGCACGAAACGACTCTGTGCAGTATGCCGCGTGGCCGGCACCGCCCCAGGCGTGGCCGGCGAAGTGCCGCCACCGATCACCGCAGCACCCCCGCGCAATACGGGAAAGTAAGGCGGGGCAAATCCACGGGATGGGTGTCGAATTCTTTGGTTAGAGCATGCGCCGCAGGTCTTCGACGGATAAGCCGGCATCGCGTAGCAGCGCGCGGAGGGTGCCTTTCGCGATCTCCTCGTGATCGGGAACAACCAGCCGCCGATAGGGTGGATCGCTCTGACGCAGGATGATGTGGCTTCCCCGTTGCCGATCGACAGCATAGCCGAGCCTGCCAAGCACTTTTACCAGCTGCCGGCCGGACAGAACCGGCAGCGCGCTCACACGGCAACCTCGACAATTTCTTCGGAGATCGATGGTGGAATGGGTTCGTCGTGGGCCTGCAAGCTTTCGAGATAGCCCTCTATCGCATCGCGAATATTCGCTAAAGCCTCGTCACGAGACGACCCTTGCGAGACACAGCCCGGCAGCGCGGGCGCGTTCGCGACGAACATGCCGTCTTCGTCCTGTTCGATCAGCACCCTGTACTTCATGGCCGAAATGCTCCGCTGCTCTACGCTCGCACCTTCACTATGCATTGAGTAGCGGATACCTCGGGGGTCCGCAATGGAGACACCGGCGAGTTTGCATCTGGGTTATCAAGTCCGAGATCCGCGCTCGCGAGCGCTGGCGCCGGCGGCTCACCGGGTGAGGCGGGAGGTGGCGCCGTAGGCGGCGAAGCGGAAGCGCTCCATCCACAGGAGCTTGCCGGCACCGCCCCAGGCGCGGCCGGCGAAGTGGCGCCAGCGGTCGCGACCCGCTGCCCGCAGCACGCCGGCGACAAGCCCGTAGCCGACGGTCTGGGCGAGACCCGCCGTCATCCAGACGGCTGCCTGCGCCGGCCGGCGCGGCTGCATCCGGAGACAGGTGAGCACGCGGATCTGGCCGGACCGGAAGCGGCGCATGCGGACGTAGTGGAACGTCTGCCGCTGGTGGGGCACGAACTCGCTGGCCAGGGCAGCGGCAACCCAGACGAAGCGGATGCCGCGGGAAACGAGAGTGCGGAAGACGAGAGTGTCCTCGCCGCCGATGGTGCCGAGCGCGGGGTCGAACGGATCCGGATCAGGAAAACAGATGGCGCGCTCGAAGAACGCGTTGTTGGTGCCGAGGCGGGCGATGTCGTCCGTTATGTCGGCGCGATCGGCAACGGCGTAACGTCGGGAAAAGTATTCGGCCATGTCGGCGTCGCCGGAGGACTCTGCGCCAGCTGCGGCGCAGGAACCGCCACTGTCCGGCGTTAGCTCCAGGTCCGCCTCGACCGGGCCGAACAGGGCGGCGGCTGCGGTCCCGCGATAGGCGTCGAGGTAGGCGTGGACGAGGCCGGGTGTGGCTTCCTGGTCGTCATCCATGAACAGCACGAAGCGGCCGCGGGCGGATGCCAAGCCGGCGTTGCGCGGATAACTGATGCCCGGCCGCGGTTCGTGCAGGTAGCGGATCGGACGATCCGGCGGTGCTGCGGCGGCGATCGACGCGACGATGGCCCGTGCCGACGCATCGGGGCAGTTGTCGATGACCAGGATTTCGAGCGCTCCCACCGGCAGGCCGTCCTGGCCGAGCAGGCTCTTCAGCGCCTTCGGCAAGAGCAGCGGCCGCCGGAAGGTCGGGACCAGGGCGCTGACGAGAGGGAGGGCGGGAACGGTCGGCTGCGGCTTCATCGGGGCGGGCTCGGACAACATCTGTGCACGGTTTGGCGAGCGGATCAACTGCCGGCGGCTTCGACCGTAACGGCTTCGGTCGCAGCCGCGTGTCCCGCGTCGGCGCGGGCGTGCCGCCGGCTGCGTCGGAATGCGCCGAGGCGGGCGAGGAGGGACGGCTGCAAGTCGGTCCGGCGGCGGCGGCAGAGCACGTAAAGGACGCTCTTCCAGCCGATCATCGTCACTGCCGTCGCCGTCGCCGCACCGATCGCGCCCCAGGCCGGCACCAGGAGCAAATTCAGGCCGAGGTTGGCCAATCCTGCAGCGATATTGATGCGGGCGACGCGGCCCTGGTCGCCGGTCATCATCAGCACCTCCGATGCCGGGCCGAGGACGAGGTCGATGAAGCGGGGCACCACCAGCATCAGGACGACGGTCCAGCCGCCGGCGAACTCGGGGCCGAACAGCGCCAAAACCGTCCGCCCGCCGCCGGCCAGGACAAGAAGGACAAGGCTCGCCGGGATCAGCACGAGGACGTTCATCGTGTCGATGATCGCCTGCATCCTCGCCGCATCACGGGCGGCATGGGCGGCGGCGATGCGCGGCAACAAGAGCGTGTTGACGGCGACGTAGGCGAACTGCATCAGCTCGGCCAGCCGGCGGGCGACGTTGTAGAGGCCGACGTCGGCGGGATTGCTGAAGAAGCCGAGACAGAGGATGTCGGTCTCGCTGAGCACAAAATAGAAGACGGGCGTGATCATCATCGTCGTCGACAGCGACAGCCAGATGCGCACCTGGCGGGCGCGCAGACGGCGGCCGGCGGCGACGACGACCTCGGGATGACGGAGGAGAGCGGCGAGGGCGATGGCAACCGTGACCCAGCCGGCGATCGCCCAGAGGACGAGCACGCTGTCGAGCGTCAGCGCCCGGCCGGCGATGGCGAAGGTAGCGATGCCGACGAGGATGATCAGCCGCGGGTAGATGTTGTCGACGAGGGCGGCGGTCGTCGGCCGGTCGAGCGCGCGGCAGGAGGGGGCGAGGAAGCTGATCATCGCCGTCGCGCTGACATAGAGAGCAATCGCCCACAGCGGGAACGGCAAGAGATGGCCGGCCGACGTAAGGTTGCGGATGGCTTCGATGGCGCTCACCGCGGCGGTCAGGCTGCCGGCGAAGACGACGACGAGGCCGAGGGCGAGGAACTGGCCGCCGGCGGCGGCTGAACTGCCGCCCCCCCGTCGCTGCCGATAGCGGGGCAAGAGGCGGTTGGCGGCGACCGGCAGGCCGAGGCCGCCGAAGAGGACGGCGAGAAACGCCACCGACAACAGGAAGGCGAAGCGCCCGTAGTCTTCGGCGCCGAGGGCGCGGGTGACGAGCACGGTGATCAGCATGATGAGCGCGGCGCCGGCGGCGCGGGCGACGATGACGCCGGCGCCGTTGACGAGGATGTAGCGCTGCTCGACGCCGAGCGAGGCGAGGAGGCGGGTGAACGCTCTCGGCAGGGTCATCGCGCCTCGCGGCGGGTCAGGAGGGTCACGGCCTGGCTTCGCTTTCGTTCAAGATATCGAGCCGACGGGCTGCGGATCGGCATGTGGATCGGCTCCGTGCCGCATCAACAGGGCGCAGCCGCTGCCGGTTGCCGCACAACGGTTGCCGCCCCGTGGCAACGACAACCCATGATACGCATTTACCGGCGCCTGTTGATGACCGCGATCACATACGCCGACCGCAACATGTCGTAAGCATGATCCTCGGAAGCCGTCATCGGCGCGCTGCCTTCGGCCGTTATGTCCGGTCCGTGCAGGTGCCGATGCATGCCGCCCCGTCATCATGCGGATGGCGAGCCGGACGCGATAGCGCTTGATCGAAGACGCCACAGAGGACGAGACGCGAATGACGCACGAGCTGACACCGACGCCGCCCGATCCGTCGCGTCATCTCTCGACGGTCGCCCCCGCCGGCCTGCCCGGCGGGCCGTGGACGCTGCAACCGGGTATGCCGCCGGGCGCGGAGGAGCGGGACGCCCTCAACCTCTCGCTCGTCCTCGACGCGGTCCGCCGCAATTGGCGGCAGATCGGGCTTGCCGGCCTCATCATGGGCGGCATGGCCTTCGCCGTTGCGTCCCTGCTTCCGCCGAAGTTCCAGGCAAGCGCCCTGGTGCGTGTCGACGGCGACGGCCTCGGCGTCCTCGATGAGCAGCGGCGTGATCCCAACGCCTATATCGACCCGGTCCGCATCCAGAGCTGGGTCCAGGCGGTCTCCGGCCTCGACGTTCTCAGGCAGGCGGCGCGGACCGCCGGCCTCCGCTATTATCCCGAGTTCAACGGCGAGTTGAAGGCGGCCGGCAAGCCCAAGCGGAACGCCCAGACCGACGTTGCCGTCAGCGACGGCTCGACTGCGACCGGGGCGGTGGATCCCGGCGAGCGTGCCGCCGTCGCCGCCCTCGCCAAGGCGGTGACGGTGACCCAGGTCGGCCAGTCGGGTGTCGCCGAGATCGACGCCACCGCCGGCGATCCGACGGTTGCGGCGCGCATCGCCAACGCCGTCGGCGACGCCTTTATCAGCCAGCAGATCATGGCGGCGCGCGAGCGCCGGCTGCAGGCGCTCGACGCCTTGACCGCGCAGCGCGATGAGCTCTACGACCGGCTGAAGGGTCTTGAGCAGAACATCGTCCGCACCCGCGCCGGCTCGAAGCTGGTCTTCGCCGAGACCAACGATGTCGCCGGCGGCGTCTTCGCCAACATCCGCCAGCAGCTGATCGTCACCGAATCGGATCTGTCGGCGGCGACGGCGAGGCGGCAAGTGCTCGATCGCGCACGGAGCGGCGGCGGTGGCGCCGGAGAGCTCACCGAGGTGGCGCAGTCGGCCCTGATCCAGGCGCTGCGCGAACGTCGCGCCGAGGCGCTTGTCGCCCTCTCCGATGCGGCCGAGACCTACGGCCCGCGCCATCCCGAATACATTAAGAAGCAGGAGAGCCTGGCCAAGATCGACCGCGCCATCTCCCAGGAGCTGGCCACGATGGGGGCGACCGTCCGCAACGAGGAGCAGATCCTGCAGCAGAAGGTGGATAAGCTGCGCCAGCGGCTGCAGCAGGTGGAGACCGAGGCGACCGACGCCACCGGCAGCAAGGTCCAGCTCGCCCGCCTGCAGAGCGAAGCCGACGCAAGCAAGGTGTCGCTCGCCCGCCTCGACGATCAGATCGACACGGTCGAGGCGGCCATCGGTCTGGAACAGGCGGCGGCGAGCTTCGTCTCCCGCGCCGTCGCGCCGGACGCGCCGGTCTTCCCGAAGAAGTCGCTGATCGCGGGTGCCGCCGCCGTCGCCGGCTCCGGCTTCGCCTTCCTCGTCGTCGCCGCCCGCTCGCTGCGCGACCGCCGCATCCGGACGACGGCGCAGCTGAAGGCGTTCGAGACGCTTGCGGGGTATCCGGTCGTCGCCGCCCTGCCTCTGCAGGAGCGCGGATTCGATCCGGAGAACATCGCGATCAACTCGGTCTATGCCCGCAATCTGCTCGATCTGGCAACGATGCTCGGGATCGGCTCGCACCGGGTCGGCAGCGTCGTCGTCTCGTCGTTGCAGCCGGGCGACGGCGGCTCCAGCCTGGCCGCGACCCTGGCCATCCTCTGCCGCGGCGTCGGCCTGAAAACCCTTGTCGTCGAGCTCGACCCCGAGCGGCCGTTAAGCCGCCTGTTCGGCGGCGAGCATCAGCTCGGTCTCGCCGACTGCGCCGAGCACGGCATCGATCTGGAAGGCGCGATCTGGGTCAGCGAGCGGCACGGCCTGCAGATCCTCGGCTACGGCATGAACGGACGCGGCGTCGATTATCAGACGATGGCCGCGGTGGAACAGGCCTTCGACCGGCTGCAGAGCCGCTACGACGTGGTCATCCTCGATGCGCCGCCGCTCGCCGCCGCCAAGCACGCCTGCCGGCTGGCGGAGCGGGCCGACCAGCTGCTCGTCGTCAGCCAGCCGATCGGCGGCCGTGCCGATACCCTGGCCTATCAGCTCCGCGGCCTCGATGCCGCCACGGCGGCGAAAGTCGCCGTCGTCTTCAACCAGGTTGCAAGCGACAGCGAACTGGTCGCCGCCTGACGCGGTAGGCGATCGCCGCCGGCGGCGGGCGGCGTATCGCCGGCACCGCTTCCACGACCGACGCAACGCCGCGGCCAGCAATCGGCCGCGGCGTTTTTATTCGGTGGGATTAGACCTACTCCTTCCAGGGTGGCGCGCTCCAGAACAGCGCAGCGCGGCAGCAACGCCGTGTACCGGAGACGGCGGTCGTCGGAAACGGTCCGGCGCGTGGAGAGGAAGGAAAGAAGCGAAGGGCCGGACGTGCCGGCTCAGGTGCCGACCGGCGAAACGGCGGTCGGCGCGGCAACACCGTCGGTAACACGATCGATCCGCCGCATGACGCCCGCGGCATAGGTCTCGATGTTGTAGGTCGTCTCGCACAGCCGCCTTGCGCGCCGGCCCATCGCCTCGGCCTCGTCCGGATTGCCGAGGAGGCGGCGGACGGCCGCGGCCCAGCCGGCGGCATCGGCGCCGTCGACGAACAGGCCGATGCCCTCCGCCTCCACGTCGATCACCGGATAGGCGGTGCGGGTGATGACAACGGGCCGGCCGGCGGCCATCGCATCGAGCAAGGCGGTGAGCCCGAAGCCATTGGCGTAGGGGGCGGCGCTTTCGAGATCGAGCGCGATCAGGATGGCGTATGCCCGCTTGTTGATCCGCGCAATCTCGCGCCAGTCGTTGAACCCGAGTTCGTGAAAGCCGATGCCGGCGCCCGCCGCCCCCACGTTCCGGGCGACATCGCGGGCGGCGACCGCCGCCGCATTGTCATCTCCGTGATAAACTCGTAAAGCCGCCTCCGGAACACGCCGGAACGCCTCGACGAGGACATGAAAGTCGCGATGCGTTTTGCCGGTGCTCATGAAGTGGCGGTCGCCGCCGGTTTCGGTGGCGACGCCCGCGATCGCCCGGTCGAAGGCGGCTATGTCGAGGCCCCACGGCAGCGCCGACAGCCGCGCCTCGGACCAGGTGCCGTTCGCCCGCATCGCCGTGGCGATCTCCTTTGTGACCGTCATCAAGGCATCATAGCCGCGGAGGAAGGCGGCGACGAACATGCGCGCCGCCGTCGATCGGCCGTAGGACCGGTGCAGGACGCTGACGATCGGCTTCGGAAACAATCCGAGGCGGCGAAACAGCGCCAGCAGAAGCAGCGGGTTCTGGTGTGCGGCATAGAGGACGTCGTACTCGGCCATGTGGGTGAGGGCGTACCATTGCTGGTCGAGATCGCCGAAAATCCTGCACGCCTCGCTTAGCCGGGCGAGCCGCGTGCCCGTCTCGAACGGGATCAGAGACGTCGGATAACCCGCCGCCTCCAACTGTACCGTCGCCCACAGATGATGGTTCGGGCGCCGGCCGCCGTCCTCTTGCCACAGCCGCCGTTGCAGCGGCATGTCGTAGTTGTTGGTCATCAAAACGCGCGGCTTGCCGCTGCTCATCATCTCACCTCATGCCGTCTGGTCGCGCAGGTGATCGGCGAGACGGATCGCCAGCGCGACGATGGTGAACGTCGGGTTGACGATGCCGGTCGTCGGGAAGACCGAGCTGCCGGCGACGTAAAGATTGGTCGTGCCGTGGACGCGGCAGTCGCGGTCGACGACCCCCGAACGCGGATCATCACTCATCCGGGTGGTGCCGATGTGGTGCCAGGCTTCGGCGCAGGCGAGCGTGGCGGGCGTCGCCTCGCGCAGCGCGTCCGTCGTCTCCAGCCGGCCGAGACCGGCGCCGGCGAACGTCTCGCCGACGATGGCGAGGCCGCGGCGCATGCCGAGCACGTCGAGGTCTGTCAGCCGCCAGTCGACGACGATGCGGCGCAGGCCCAGCGCATCGCGCTCGGTGCCCAGGTAGACGCGGCTCGCCGGGTTGGGCACCTGCTCGCACTGCGGCCGGACATCGAGCATTGGTGCCTTGCCGAAGCGGGTGTAGAGGCCGGTCGCGAGGCCATCCAGATCACCGAGCACGGTGCGTAGATCGTCGGCGGCGGTCGTCGTCGGGAACTCGGTGCCCTTGAAGCGGGCTACCAGACGCTTCATCGCCAGATAGGCGGGGGAGTGATGAAGGGTCGGCGCCGCCTCCGACGCCCGCGGATCGAGGTGGGCGGCAAACCCCGGCAACTGCTCGCGCGCCGCTGTCGCCGCGGTCAGCCGCAGCATCGCGTACGCGTGCAAGGTCGAGCCGAGCGGCTTCGCCGCCGCTGCGGTCGGCTCCTCGAGGACGATCCGGGCGCCGTCATCGAACTGCGGGTGGCCCATGAAGAAGCGGCCGACCAGATCGTTGCCGTTGCCGAGCCCCGGCGTCTGCACGGTATCCGACAGGAGCAGCAGACGGGCATTCTCGATGGCACCGGTGGCGAGGACGAAGACGCGGGCGCGGACGGTGAAGCGGTTGCCGTCGAGGCAGCCGACCTCCACACGCTCGACGGTCCGGGCTTGCGCATCCGTCGTCAGGGTGAGGACATTGGCGTGGAGCAGCGCCTCGATGGATTTCGCCGCCGTCAGCCGTTCGCGGAAGACCTCGCCGAACCGCGTCGGCGGGCTCTGCTGGAAGAGGAGCGGCGCCAGCCGGTCGCCCAACGTGTTGCCCTTGAAGATCGCCGGCAGCTCGTCCGCCCAGTCACGCAGCGAGAAATTGTCCGAGGTGATCTGCACGTAGGGCACGGCCCGCCGCCAATGCGCAGCGAGATCGTCGGCGCCGATCGGCCAGCCGCTGTACTGCACCCACGGCCGGACGCGGAAGTCCTCGGCGGCGAGCGGGGCGCACATGCCGCCCCAGTGGTTGGTGGTGCCGCCGAAGTAGCGGAGCCGCGACACGTCGGGCGCATTCAGCGGGTGACCGACGACGTCCCCCTGATAGAGAGCCTGCGTTGCGTCCTCGAAGT
This sequence comes from uncultured Alphaproteobacteria bacterium, assembly GCA_963781645.1. Taxonomy (GTDB): domain Bacteria; phylum Pseudomonadota; class Alphaproteobacteria; order Rhodospirillales; family Defluviicoccaceae; genus Defluviicoccus. The sequence continues at coordinate 127,935 of CAWAGY010000024.1, forward strand.
CGAAGCCGCCGCTCTCGAGCAGCACGACCTTCTGCGCACCTTTGGCAAGCTCGGAGGCGAGGGTGATACCGGCGGCGCCGGCGCCGATGATGCAGACATCGGCCGACAGCGTCGTGCCCGCCGGAACCTGGCGGGCGTCGGTCAGCATCCGACCCGCCGCCGGTATCTGTTCGACTTGCCTTGGAAGGCAACCATGACCTTCATATTATCTCTGCCGGACAACCGCAACTCGCGCGCATAATACGCGATACCGCCTTTGCCGGGTGTCGGCGCCATCACACTTCGGCGCCTGATTGCCGATTCATCAGTTGCAAGCGGCCGGCCAAACGAAGCCTCGGCGGAGGGTCTGACGCGCAAAATTCAACGCTGCGGTTGTGAACATCATCACACTGCATCTCATAGCGGCAGATTATCATCGGCTCGTAAGGACGCGACGTGGCCGCACTCCGTGCGCTTGTGACACGCCGAAAACGGCGGTCGGCGCCGCTGCCGCCGGGGCAACGGCAAGAGGGTCAGCCACGAGGGGCATTCCTGACCGAGACGTGGAACGACAGGTTGATCTGAAAGGGATGAGGCTTTGGTCACGCTGCGCAGAAGTCTGACTGCGGAGGCAGCAGGGTTACAAGGGGCGCGGCCCGCGCGGGCGAAGCGCGTTCCCGCCGGGGGGTATCTGCGTTTCCTCGAGATGCCGCTGTGTCTCGTCTCGGGCGATGAGCTGCTGGCACTCCTCGCGCGCCGCGCGTCCGACGCCGCCTTCGCCTACGTCGTCACGCCGAATGTCGATCACGTCGTCCGCGCCTGCCGCGAAGGCGATGGCATCCGCACACTTTACGCCCACGCGTGGATATCCGTGTGTGACAGCCAGATCCTGCGCATGCTCGCCGGCCTGCTCGGCGTCGATCTGCCGCTGAACACCGGCTCCGACCTTACCCGCGCCCTGTTCGAGCGGGTGCTGGCCGCAGGCGACCGCATCACCGTCATCGGCTGCGCCGAAACGACCGTCGCCATCCTGAAAGAACGTTACCCCGGCGTGGAGATTGCCCATTACGATCCGCCGATGGGCTTCATCAACGATGAAGCGGAGGTGGCGCGGGTGGTCGAGTTCATCGTCGCCAATCCCGGCCGCTTCGTCTTTCTCTCCGTCGGTTCGCCCCGCCAGGAGATCGTGGCACTCCGCGTCCGCCAGCATGGAGGCGCCACCGGGATCGGCCTGTGTGTCGGCAACTCCCTCAACTTCCTGGCATTTCCGGAGAGCCGCTCGCCTCACTGGGTATCACGGCTGCATCTCGAATGGCTGCACCGGCTGTTCACCGATCCGAGCCGGCTGTGGCGCCGCTATCTCGTCGAAAATCCGGCCGTCTTCTCGCTGTTCGTCAAGGCACTCTTCGCCGGCCGGGCCGTCGAGCCGATAGCCGGAATGGGCGGGGATGCGCTTACAACGCGCGGTCCCTGGGGTTAGGCCATGGAGCGGCGCAAAGTCATCTGCTTGGCGTTTTAAGTCATCTACCCCGGGGGCGGTGCCATCTGCTAGAACCCGAGATCGGTGTCGCGGCCGCCGCTGAAGATCGCCTTGGGCCCGGCCGCGGGTGCCGCCCGTGATCGCGGCGCAGATCACCGCAAGCGCCGGGTGACGCAGATCGCCGGAGTAAGCAGGCGGCGCGACGGCCCGGCCGCCGGCGCCGATAATGCGGGGGAGGGGATCAAATGCAGGTGGCGATGATCGGCTGCGGCTACGTGGGGCTGGTGTCGGCCGCCTGCTTTTCGGAATTCGGCACTCGCGTCGTTTGCGTCGATCAGGACGCCGATAAGATCGCCCGCCTCAACGACGGGATGATACCGATCTATGAGCCCGGCCTCGAAGAACTCGTCCGCGGCAACGCCAGAGCCGGCCGCCTCAGCTTCACCACCGATCTCGCCGATGCGGTTGCCGCCGCCGAGGCCGTCTTCATCGCCGTCGGCACGCCGTCCCGCCGCGGCGACGGTCACGCCGATCTTGCTTTCGTCTTCGCTGCGGCGAAGCAGATCGCGACCGCCCTCGACGGCTATACCGTCGTCATCAACAAATCGACGGTGCCCGTCGGCACCGCCGACCGGGTCGAGGCGCTGATCCGCGAGACCCGCCCGGACGCGCTCTTCGACGTCGTCTCCAATCCGGAATTCCTGCGCGAAGGCTCGGCCATCAACGATTTCATGCGTCCCGACCGGGTGGTGATCGGCACCGCCAGCGAGCGGCCGCGCGCGATCATGCGGCAGCTTTACCGCGTCCTCTATCTGATCGAGACGCCGATCGTCTTCACCGACCGGCGCACCTCCGAGCTCATCAAGTATGCCGCCAACGCATTCCTTGCGACCAAGATCACCTTCATCAACGAGATCGCCGACCTCTGCGAGCGCCTCGGCGCCGACGTCCACGACGTCGCCCACGGCATGGGCCTCGATGGTCGCATCGGCCGGAAGTTCCTGCACGCTGGCCCCGGCTTCGGCGGCTCGTGCTTTCCGAAGGACACCCTCGCCCTGATCCGCACGGCACAAGAGGAGGCGAGCCCGGTCCGCCTCGTCGAAACCGTTTACGACATCAACGAAGCGCGCAAGCGAAAGATGGCGGACAAGATCATCGCCGCCTGCGGCGGCGCGGTCGCCGGTAAGATCATCGTCGTCCTGGGCGTCACCTTTAAACCCAACACCGACGACATGCGCGACGCCCCGTCGCTCCACATCCTTCCCGCCCTCGTCGCCGCCGGTGCCACCGTCCGGGCGTTCGATCCGGCCGGCATCGAAGAAGCAAGGGCGCTGATCGACGGGGTGGAATGGCAAGACGATCCCTACCGCGCGATGGACGGCGCCCATGCGCTCGTCGTGCTGACCGAATGGAATGAATTCCGCGCCCTCGACCTCGATCGCATCCGCTCCCTTCTTGCCGCTCCCGTCGTCGTCGACCTCCGTAATATCTACGATCCGCAGATGATGGCCGGCGCCGGCTTCCGGTACACTTGCGTCGGCAGACCAGGCTCCGGCGCCGAGGCCGGGCCCGATCAACCCGCGGCCGTGCAAGAGGATCAGATCGCCTAAGCGCCCGCCGGCTCGTCCAACGGCGGCGGAGCCTTGCCGGCCGGGGCTTCGATGAAGGAGAGGAGTGCCGCCGCCGCCGCCTGCTCGGCCTGGCGCTTCGATGTTCCTTCGCCGGCAACCGTGGGGAAATCGGAGACCGTCACCTCGACCGTGAACATCGGCAGATGCGGCGGCCCCGCGCGCGCCGTCTCGCGATAGATCGGCCGCGGGAGGCCGCGTCCCTGCGCCCACTCCTGCAACCGCGATTTTGCATCCTTTTCGGCGCCGTGCTCGCGCTCCAGCAGCGGCTGCCAGTGCCGTTCGACGAAGGCGCGCGCGGCGGCGAGGCCGCCGTCGAGGTAGAGGGCGCCGATGATCGCCTCGCAGGCGTCGGCAAGGGGCGAGGCCATGCGCTTGCCGATGCGGTCGCTCTCGTCTCCCGAGAACAACAAGACGGCGTCGATCCCGGCCGTGCGGGCGACGCCGACGAGGCTGTCACGGTCGACGAGACCGGCGAAGCGGGCGGCGAAGTGACCCACCGTCTCCGCCGGAAAGCGGTGGAAGAGGGCGTCAGCGATGATCAGGCCGAGCACACGGTCGCCGAGAAACTCCAGCTTCTCGTTGGAGAAGGGAAGGCCCTGGCGGCGCTCCCCCTGGCTCGCATGAGTCAGGGCTTCGATCAGGAGCTCGACGTCGCTAAAGCGGTAGCCGATCGCCTCCTGGAATTCTTCCACCGCCCGGGCGAGCGCCGCATCGTCGGCTGGCACGTCGTTCCCCCCGCACCCTTGCTCCGACGCCGGATCCACTGCTGTCGGGTCGCGAGCAACCGCAAGCGCCTCGCGCCCGGTCGACCGCGCCTCTTAGTGGATCACGTTGAAAAAGCGCGACCACCGGATGGTTCCAGGGTCTGCAAACACCCTGTAGATGGGTCCGTCGAGCGAGAAAAAGATGATTTCGGCACGTCCGACGATATTCTCAATGGGAATGTAGCCGACGTCGCCGAGAAAACGGCTGTCGCGGGAGCTGTCTCGGTTGTCGCCCATGGCGAAGACCGATCCCTCCGGAACGGTGTACACGTCGGTGTTGTCCATCGGTGCGTCGTCGGACACTTCCAGAATCAGGTGCTGCACCCCGTTCTGCAGGGTCTCGCGGTACTCGCGATACTGCCTCGGCTGGCCGAACCCGGTGTTCGCCTGGAAGTCCTTCAGAAACGTCCGCTCGGCCGCTTTGCCGTTGACGTGCAGGATGCCGTGGATGACCTGAACCCGATCGCCCGGCAGGCCGACAATCCGCTTCACGTAGTCGGTCGACGTGTCGCTCGGCAGGCGGAAGACGACGACGTCGCCCTGCTTCGGCGGACTGGCGAAGATGCGACCCTTGAACAGCGGCAGGCCGAACGGAAACGAGAAGCGGCTGAAGCCGTAAGCATACTTGGAGACGAACAGATAGTCGCCGACCAGGAGCGTCGGCATCATCGAGCCCGACGGAATGCTGAATGGCTCGAACAGGAACGAACGGATCACCGCAGCAATGACGAGCGCATAGACGACCGTCTTGATGAACTCGGAGATCCCCTTGCCGCGTGCTCTGGCTGCCATGAAGCGGAACGCCTGGTTGTTTTGGTGATGAAGCGCGGAAGGTGATGCGGGTCTAAGGTGTTCCGTCCGCTTCACCGGGCGCCGACGTCGGATGGGCTGCAATGACCACGAACGCTTGCGTGTAGGGATACTCGTCCGTCAGCGAGATGTCGATGCCGGGGATCATCGAGGTCGGTGTCAGGTGCAAGAGCCGGGCGTGCGCGCCACCCGTCAGCCGGATGATCGGTTTGCCCGACGGCAGCGCGTCGACCTCGATGTCGCGCCAGAAAACGCCCGCACGAAAGCCGGTGCCGAGGGCCTTGGCGCACGCTTCCTTGGCGGCGTAGCGCATCGCATAGGCCGATGCCGGCTTCGCCCTGCGCGAACAGTGCAGCCGCTCGAGCGGGGTGTACACCCGCTCGCGAAAGCGATCGCCGAAGCGGACGATGGTGCGCTCGATACGCCGAATGTCGAGGAGGTCGACGCCGACACCGAGGACCACCATCAGGCGGCCGGATCGGCGACGGCAGCGCCGTGGATGATCACGCGCATCCGCCGAACGGCGGCGGCCAGACCGGAGAAAACCGCCTCGCCGACGAGGAAATGGCCGATGTTGAGCTCGACGATGCCGTCGATGGCGGCAACCGGGCCGACGTTGTCGAAGGTCAGGCCGTGCCCGGCATGGCATTCGAGGCCGAGTTCGCCGGCGATTGCGCCCGCGATGCGCAGGCGGTCGAGCTCGGTCCGACGGGCGTCGTCCGTCCGGTCGGCATAGCGGCCGGTGTGCAGTTCCACCGCCTTCGCCCCCACCGCCCGGGCGGCACGCAATTGCTCGCGGTCGGGCTCGACGAATAGCGTTGCGCAAATCCCGGCGCCGACCAGCGGCGGGACGATACGCTCTAGCAATGATGTGCCGCCGACCGCGTCGAGGCCGCCTTCGGTCGTGCGTTCGGTGCGCCGCTCCGGCACCAGGCAGACGGCGTGCGGGCGGTGATCGAGCGCAAGCGCGGCCATCTCTTCCGTCGCGGCGATTTCGAGATTGAGCGGCGCCGGCACCTCGATGAGCAGCCGTGCGATGTCGTCATCACGGATGTGCCGCCGGTCCTCGCGGAGATGCGCGGTGATCAGATCCGCGCCGGCCTCGAGTGCGGCGAGCGCCGCGCGCACCGGATCCGGATGGACGCCGCCGCGGGCATTGCGGATCGTCGCCACATGATCGATGTTGATCCCGAGCCTAACGTAACGTTGCATCGGCGAACCGGTCTTCCTGCCCGACTGAACCACCCGGACGAGGCCGGCGCTGCGCCGAACCATCGCGCGCTTTTACCCCTTGCGGTGAGAGCAAGGAAAGAGGGAAGCGATCCATGCGCGTGCTGATCACCGGCGTCGCCGGCTTCATCGGGTATCATCTGGCGGACGCGCTGCTGGCGGCGGGCGAGACCGTTGTCGGCGTCGACAGCCTCAACGACTACTACGACCCGGCGCTGAAACGGGCCCGGCTCGCCCGCCTTCAAGGGCAACCGCAGTTCGATTTCCGCCACCTCGACATCGCCGATCGGCCGGCCGTCGCCGATCTGTTCGCCGGCTTCCCCGACATCCGCCGGATCGCACATCTGGCGGCACAGGCGGGCGTCCGCTACTCGCTCGAAAACCCGCTCGCCTACGTGAAAAGCAACATCGAGGGGCATGTCGTCCTCCTGGAGCAGGCGCGGCGCCTCGCCGGCCTCGAACACTTCGTCTACGCATCGTCGTCGTCGGTGTACGGCGGCAACACGAAGCATCCCTTCGCCGAGAGCGATCGGACAGACACTCCGGTCTCCCTCTACGGTGCGTCGAAGAAGGCGATGGAAGTGGTGAGCGAGAGCTACGCGTCCATGCACCGGATGCCGCTGACGGGCCTGCGCTTCTTCACCGTTTACGGGCCGTGGGGGCGGCCGGACATGGCGGTCTGGATCTTTACCCGCAAGATCCTGGCGGGTGAGCCGCTGCCGATCTTCAACCACGGCCGGCAAAGCCGTGACTTCACCTATATCGCCGACATCCTCCAAGGCCTCCAGGCCGCGCTCGGCCTGCCGCCGGAGGATGGCGCCCGCGTTCCGCACCGCCTGTTCAATCTCGGCAACAATCGGCCCACCGGCGTCCTCGATCTGGTCCGGCTGCTTGAGGATGCGATCGGCAAGAAGGCCTGCCTTGATTTCCAGCCGCACCAGGCGGGCGATGTCACCGCCACCCATGCCGATATCGAGCGCGCCCGCACCGTGCTCGGGTTTGCGCCGGCGACGCGTCTCGAAGATGGCATCCCCGCCTTCGTGGACTGGTACCGCGGGTATCACGCCGGCTGAACGTGTGCGGCGCCGCGTGGCCTTCGTCATCCGGCCTTGCGCAGACGAACAACGGTCACCGCCGCCTCGGCCGGATCGACCTCGCGGGCGACGAGAGCATGGCCGGTTGTCATGCAGAAGCGCTCAAAGTCGGCAGGCGCCGATGGATCGGTGACGAGCACCCGCAGTTCGTCGCCGGCGGCCAGCGTCCGTAGCCGTTTGTTCGCCCTGAGGACGGGAAGGGGGCAGGCGAGGCCGCGCGCATCGAGCGTGTGCGATGTCATCGTCCGTGCATCCTCATCCCTTCCGCCCAGGTGACGGTCGAACCCCGCGCGCAGGCGACGGAATCCGCAGCTTTGCCGGCCATCTCGGCGGCTCCGAAAAACCACGTGGCGGTCGCGGCCGCAAGTTATTAGAATTAAGATGTGGAACGGAATGTTTCACGGAATCCGCCCGCAAAATGGAACGGGGTCAATTGCGGTACGGGCGGACGGGGATGTCGCGAAAAACAACTCGGTGAATAACGTGAACATGGAGGCTTTGCACACCAGCGCACGACGCGCCAGCGCGTTGCTTCGGGCCATGGGGAACCCGCACCGGCTCGTCGTGCTCTGCCAGCTGCTGACCGAGGAACGATCGGTCGGGGAACTGGAACGCCTTGTCGGGCTGAGCCAATCGGCGCTGTCCCAGCATCTCGCCCGGCTCAGACGCGACGGCCTGGTGAAGACCCGGCGCAAGGCGCAAACAATCTTCTACTCGCTTGCCGGCGACGAGGCGCGGGCGGTGCTGGCGACGCTGCATCGGCTGTATTGCGAGGAACCGACGGTCGTGCGCGTGCACGATGACCACCCCTCCGCCCGTCTCGATGCCCTGACCATCCGTTAGCGTGCCCGGCCGACAGGGCCGGTCGGCGGATCGCCCGGAAACCGGCCGCGCCCGTGCCGCGGCAGGCGACGTGCGCATCGGCATCGATCTCGGCGGCACTAAGATCGAGGGAGTGGTGCTTGCGCCCGGCGGCATCGAGCGGACGCGGCGGCGGATCGCCACTCCCGCCGACGACTACGCGGCGACCATCGCCGCCGTCGTCGCACTGGTCTCGGCCCTGGAGGACGACATCGGCGCAAGCCGCCGAGGCACCGTCGGCGTCGGCATTCCCGGCACCATCTCGCCGGCAACCGGCCTGGTCAAAAACGCCAACGCGACGTGGCTTATCGGCCGGCCGTTCGACGCCGATCTGGCCGCCGCCCTCGGCCGGCCGGTGCGGGTTGCCAACGACGCCAACTGCTTCGCCGTCTCCGAGGCGATCGACGGCGCCGCCGCCGGCGCCCGTGTCGTTTTCGGCGTGATCCTCGGCACCGGCGTCGGCGGCGGCCTCGTCGTCGACGGCCGTCCGCTGATTGGTGCCAATGCGATCGCCGGCGAATGGGGACACAATCCGCTGCCGTGGCCGGAGGATGACGAGCGCCCGGGGCCGCCCTGCTATTGCGGCCGTCGCGGCTGCATCGAGACGTTTCTGTCGGGACCCGGCCTCGCCGCCGATTGTGCGAATTTTGCCGGCGCCGGTGCCGGCGTCCGCGCCCTTTCGCCGGCAGAGATCGCACGCCTTGCCGACGCAGGCGACGCCGCGGCGGCGGCCGCCCTCGACCGCTACGTCCGGCGCTTGGCGCGGGCGCTGGCGACGGTGATCAACATCGTCGATCCGGACGCAATCGTTCTTGGCGGCGGCCTTTCCAACATCGACCGTCTCTACCGGGACGTTCCGCGCCTGTGGGAGTCCTGGATTTTTTCGGATCGGGTGGCGACCCGCCTGTGTCGTCATCGGCACGGCGACGCGAGCGGCGTCCGCGGCGCCGCCTGGCTGTGGCCCCCGCCCGGTCGGACGACCTCGCCGCAGACCTCAGGGCCCAACGCCGCCGCCGAAGACTAGCAGTCTGGTTTCGGCAGGACCTGCAGTTTTTCCAGTTGGACATCGACGGCGAAGCGATCGAAGGTCTGGCGGATCCGGTCGGCGATTCCGTCGGCGCGATACTGGGCGTCGATCTCGAATTCCGGCAGCGCCGCCTGCGATGACAACGGGAAGAAGGCCATTCGCGTCCACCATGCCGGCAGGACCGGCATGCCCGCGGCCTTGGCCAGCGCTTCCGTCGCGGCGGCCGGCAGCGGGCCGAACAGCGCGTTTACCTGATAGGGATTGTCGACGCTGGCGCCGTCGAAGACGATGCGGGCGAGGCTGTGTTGGTCCTCCGTGGCGGCCGCGGCGATTACCTCGCGCATGTGGGCGGTCGGGAACAATGTCCCGGCCGGCAGCGTGATACGCAGGGCCTCCGGTTCGTCGAAGACCGCCTCGCCGTCTTTTCCGTCGTCGCCGAGATCGGCCTGGCCGGCCAGCTTCTCCAGTTTCTGTCCGTCCTGCTCATAGCGGGCGCGAAAGCGGAAGTGGCGGCCGTCGAGGGATTCCCCAACTGACGAACGACCACACCGTCTGCGTCGCCACGTCGTCGTCGTAGCCGAGCCGGAGCACCGTCTTGTTCTCCACCGTCCAGCCGTCGCAACTGCGGCCGAACTGGTAGAGCATGATGCCGTCGGCAGACGGCGACATCGCTGGTCTGCTCGGGCGGGGCCAGCGACATCCGGTAGATCGCGCGGTGCGGTTGCAATTCGGCGGCAAGCGGCCGCACCGCAACGAGGCTGAGGGCGAGGACGGCGAGAACGAGGCGGAGCGGCATCAGGACGGGGTTCCATGGAAGGAATCGATCGCCGGTGAGGCGAAGGCGCGCGGACGATACGCTTTTTGCCGGCGAAGTGTCCACGGCGGCCGCCGCCGGCGGGCACGATGATGAACGCCTGTGTCCGCTCTGCCGCCCTCCCGTTTGGTCTCGGTTTTCGCCGTGGTGTCGGCACCGGCCGGTTGTTGACGGGGCGGCAGCTTCCGGCACCGTCGTTCCTGCCGTGCGGCAGCTTCTGCCGGGTGCGTCCGGCGGCGGAGCGTATCCGCAGCGGGCGTGGCCGGGGCGAACCGGCGAAAATCGCCCTGGCCCGCTGCTTGCAGACGTTTCGGGCGAAGCTTGCCTTGATCTTCGAGGAGATGCCGATGTGGTCGATTGCTTTGCGCGAACGCGGCGAAAGCGCAGCCCCGCGCCGCATCGAGCCGCCGTCCGATCGCGACGGCCAGCGAAACCGACACGTCGCCCCCGGCGCGCCGTATCCGCCGCCGTCCCGCCCGCGCCCTGCCGCGGCGGTGAAGCCCTGGCCGGATCCGCGCCGGCTGACGCCCCGACAGATGGCGGACCTGGGCCACCGGCTCTTCGTCGCCGGGTATCTCGGCTTCGACGACAGCCGGCTGCTCTCCTGCCAGTGCGAGCTACACCCCGATTACGCGGCCACCGTCGGCAGGCTCACCGGTCGCGGGCCCGCACCCGAGGGGCCGCGGGATCACGTCCGGGACTGGGACCGCCGGCTCGCCTTTGCCCTGCGCTACACCCCGGACGACGACGAACGGATCGGCCGCATCCGGCGCATTATCGCCGTTCTCGCCCGGCTCGCCGCGACGTCACGGTCGACATCACCCTACCGCGCGCGCGAATAACGGTCGGACGCATTTGCGCTTTGCAGCAATGGCGTTTCAGTGTATCCGGAGCGCAGGCGCAAGCGGGGGCATAACCGAGCATGGACGGCGGACTTGAGGCGGACCTCCGGGCGTCCGCGAGACACGAGGTGATCGAACTCCCGGAGTACCTGGTCCGCAACTATTGGTGGGCCTATCTGACCCCGGCCAGTTTATTCGTTTTCGACAATCCGGTATTTCTGACCGCGCTTCTGTGGGGAAATCTGCCGCGCCTCGTCCGCGCCGCGTGCGCCGAGTTCGCGACCGGTGAGACGGTGCTGCAGGCGGCGAATGCCTACGGCAACCTCTCCACCGAACTCGCCCGGACCGTCGGCGGGCAGGGCCGGCTCGACGTCATCGATATCTCGCCGCTGCAGGTCGAACACGTGCAGCGCAAGCTTGCTCCCTACCCGCAAACGCGGGTGTGGATCGCCGACGCCGCCAGCCCGGGAGCCGGCCTCTACGACGGGGTCTGCTGCTTCTTCCTTCTCCACGAAGTCCCGGACGACCTCAAGCACGCGGTCGTCGATGCGCTCCTCGCCAAGGTCCGGCCGGGCGGCAAGGTGGTGTTCGTCGACTACCACCGGGCGGTCCGCTGGCATCCGCTGCGCAGGCCGATGGACCTGGTCTTCCGCTGGTTGGAGCCGTTCGCGTTCGGGCTGATCGACCGCGAGATCGAGGACTTCGCCGGCGCGGGGCAGGGGTTCACCTGGACCAAAACGACGTTCTTCGGCGGGCTCTATCAAAAGGTGGTGGCGGTCCGGGCTGCCGCCGCTCGCTGAACGCTCAGGCCGAGGCCAGATCGCGGGCGCGGACGAAGGCTTCGAGGGTCCCCCCGCCGCTCTCAAGGTCGCCCCAGCGTTCCGCTTGACTGCGGATCACGGCCAGCGCGCAGGTCGGAAACTTCACCGCGAGATCGCGGTGGGCGTCCGTGTCCAGGGATTCGCTTAGGATCAGGGCCAATTGCGCCAGGCCCGGATTGTGGCCGACGATCATCACCGAGCCGAGGCTGTCACCGAGGCGTTTCAGGCGGCGCAGCAGCGTCTGCGGTTCCGCCATGTAGATGCCTTTCTCGAAACGGATCGGCACGGCGGTGGCGAAGGCTCCCTGGACGATGGCGAGCGTATCGCGCGTGCGTCTGGCCGGAGAGCAGAGGATCTGGGCCGGCAGCAGCTTCTTTTCGGCAAGGTGGCGCCGCATCGCCTTGGCCGCGGCGCGGCCGCGTTTGGAAAGGGGCCGGTCGATGTCCTCTATGCCGTCCTCCTTCCAGCTCGATTTCGCGTGGCGGAGAAGATAGACGGTCTTCATCACCGTATCGCCCCCTGTTGCCTTACTTCGGGCCGCATTACTTCGGTGCGTCACTTCGGGCCGCGTCGGGCGAAGGCCCGCGGCTTCACCTTGCGCAGCCGCTTTGCCCGCTCCGAGCGCAGCCGCGCCGCCTCCATCAGGATCTCCTGACTGGAGCGGGCCTTGTGGGTGCCGCGCGGGCGCCGCTGCACGTAGCTGCCGTCGGCGTGCATGTCCCAGGCGCTGCGCCGGTCCGCAAGCTGCGTCTCGATCAGTGCCTGCAACTCCCGCCTGAGATCGGGGTGTTCGATCGGCGTCAGGATCTCCACCCGGCTTTCCAGGTTGCGTGTCATCAGATCGGCGGACCCGATGAAAAACTCCTCGTCGCCGCCGTTGTTGAAGAAGTAGACCCGCGCGTGCTCGAGAAAGCGGCCGACGATGCTCTCGACCGTGATGTGGTCGGAGAAGCCGGGCAGTCCCGGCCGCAGGCGGCAGGTGTCGCGGACGATCAGCTCCACCTTCACCCCCGCCTGCGACGCACGGTAGAGCGCCTCGACGATGTCCGGGTCCTCAAGGCCGTTGCACTTGAAGCGGATCAGCCCCGGCTGGCCGGCGGAGTGGACGGCGATCTCCCGGTCGATCTTGGCAAGCAGCGTCTTCTTCATCAGGTGCGGTGCGGCGAGGAGCTTGCGGTAGCTGTGATTCGGCCGGCAGCCGGTGGTCAGATAGTTAAACAGCTCGGTCAGATCGAGGCCGATGTCGCGGTCGCAGGTGAGGATGCCGAGGTCGCAGTACAGCCTCGCGGTGCCGCCGTGATAGTTGCCGGTGCCGATGTGGGCGTAGCGACGCAGCCCATTGTAGTCGCGGCGGACGACGAGGATCGCCTTCGCGTGCGTCTTCAGGCCGAGGACGCCGTAGGTGACGTGGATGCCGGCCTCCTCCAGCCGGCTCGCCCAGCGCAGATTGGCGGCCTCGTCAAAGCGCGCCTTCAGCTCGACGACGACCGCCACTTGCTTGCCGTTGCGGGCGGCATCGATCAGATGGTCGATGATCATCGTCGATTCCGAGGTGCGGTAGAGCGTCATCTTGATCGCCAGCACCTTCGGATCGTCGGACGCCTCCTGGACGAAGCGGACGACGGAGGTGGCGAACGATTCGTAAGGATGGTGCAGGAGGATGGGGCCGTTCTCGCGGATGATGTGGAAGATCAGGTCGCGGGCCTGCAGCTTGACGTTTTCGATCGGCTGGAACTTGGGGTCGTGCAATTCCGGGATATCGAGCGCGACCAGCTCCCACAGGTCGCGCATGCCGATCATCACCTCGCTTTCGTAGACGTCGCGCTCCTCGTCGAGGCCGAGTTCCGCCGCCAGCATCCCCTTGTGGTTGGGCTGGATACCCTCGCCGACCTCGAGACGCACGATCGGCGCAAACTTGCGATCGCGCAGCTCGACCTCGATCAGTTGCACCAGGTCGTCCGCCTGCTCCTCGCTGCGCTCTGTATTGGCGTTGCGGGTGACCCGGAACAGCTCGACGGACGCGATCTCCATTCCCGGAAACAGCTCGTCGAGGTTGTTGGCCATGACGTCCTCGAGGAGGACGAAGTGATTTTCGGCATCGATCCTGAGGAAGCGCGGCACCCCGGAGCCGACCGGAACCTTGACCCGCGCCAGCGTCAACTGCGGCTCGTTCGGGAAGCGCAACGTCACCAGAAGGTTGAGCGAGAGATTGGAGATGAACGGGAAGGGGTGCGCCGGGTCCATGGCGAGCGGCGTCACCAGCGGAAAGATGTTCTCGTGGTAGTAGTCGCGGATCGCCTGCTGCTGCTCCGGCGCCAATTTGGCGAAGGAACAGATGCGAATGCCGGCGCGCTTCATATCGGCGATGAGATCGATGTAGATTTCGCGCTGCTGACGACGGAAGTCCGCCATCGTCGCCCGGCACTCCTCGAGCTGCTGCCACGGCGTCCGCCCGTCGATCGACAGTTTAGCGACGCCGGCGCCGATCTGCTGCTTCAGGCCGCCGATCCGCTTCATGAAGAACTCGTCCATGTTACCGGCGGCGATCGCCAGGAACTTGACGCGTTCGAGCAGCGGCGTGCGCCGGTCGCGCGCCTCGTTCAGCACCCTGTAGCTGAACTGCAGCCAGGTCAGCTCACGATTCAGGTAGAGCTCGGGCGCGCGCAGGTTGTTGAGCTGCGTCGGCACGTGCGTCGCCAGCGGGGGAATGACCGTGCCACCTCCATCGCGACCGTCGCGCGGCGGCGCGGCCTCGCCCGCCTGCTCGGGCATCGAGGCGGCGACATCCTCGACGATGGCCTCGTCCGGCTCCAGACTTCGGCTGTCGGTGGCTCGGCTCTGCGCGCCGGTCTCGTTCATGCCGATCTCCCGACCTTGTTCAGCTTGAGCGCCTTGACCCCCGACTGCTCGGCGGCGCGAATGCCGGCATTAAGCCGGCCGGCCACCGTTTCCAGCACCTTGAGGCGGGCGAGCCGCTTATCGTTGCCCTCGACCAGGGTCCACGGCGCCTGCTTCGTGCTCGTGCGCTCGACCATGTCGTTCACCGCGAACTCGTAGTCCCCCCATCTCTCGCGATTGCGCCAGTCTTCCTCAGTCAACTTCCAGCGCTTGTAAGGGGTGCCCTCGCGCTGCTTGAAACGGGCGAGCTGTTCATCGGCGGTGATGTGGATCCAGAACTTGCACAGAACGTTGCCATGGCGGACCAGCTGGTCCTCGAAGTCGTTGATCTCGGCGTACGCACGCCGCCATTCGGCCTCGCTGGCGAATTCCTCGACCCGCTCGACCAGCACCCGGCCGTACCAGCTTCGGTCAAAGATGGTGATGCGGCCGGCCCGCGACAGATGCCGCCAGAATCGCCAGAGGTAGTGCTGGGCGCGCTCCTCGTCGGTCGGCGCCGCAATCGGAATGACCTGATAGTCGCGGGCATCGAGGGCGGCGGTAATGCGGCGGATGGCACCGCCCTTGCCGGCCGCATCCCACCCTTCGAACACGCAGATGGTCGAGACGCCGAGATCCTTGGCGCGGCGGCAGCTTTCATTGAGGCCGCCCTGCAGTTTCTCCAGGCCCTTTGAGTAGACCTTCTTTTCGACCGTCGTCGTCATATCGAGGCGGCTGAGGATGGTGACGCGCGGGAGCTCGACGATCGTCGCCGTCCGCCCCGTCGACGCAGGCTCGGCGGCGGCGCCGGTTTCGGTCTCCTTGCCCTCGCTTTTCCGGGCGCTGACCTCGGCGG
Organism: uncultured Alphaproteobacteria bacterium; assembly: GCA_963781645.1. Lineage (GTDB taxonomy): Bacteria > Pseudomonadota > Alphaproteobacteria > Rhodospirillales > Defluviicoccaceae > Defluviicoccus. Next base: position 143,021 of record CAWAGY010000024.1, read on the forward strand.
CGACGCGACGGTGCAGCTCCGTCTCGTCGAGGTGCCGGCGGATGCCGTCGAGCACCGCCTGGCCGACGGTCAGCCCGCTGTAGCGCTTATCGAAACCCTCGACGATCTGCCACGGCGCCTTGCCCGTCGAGGTGCGCATGATCAGCCGTTCGGAGGCGGTGATGAAGTCGTCGTAGATGTGCCAGTGGTCCCAGTCGGTCTGGGTGACGCGCCAGCGGGTCAGCGGGTTCTTCTCCAATTCGGACAGGCGGCTGCTTCTGCTGCTTGCGACCAAGGTGCATCCAGAACTTGAGGATCAAAGCGCCGTCGTCGGCGAGGCAGTTCTCGAAGGCGACGATCCGGTCAAGCGCCTCGTCGAACTCCGCTTCGTTCCAGCGGCCGTGCACCCGCTCCAAGAGCGGCATCGAATACCAGCAGCGGATGAACAGGCCGATCCGGCCCTTCGGCGGCAGATCCCGCCAATAGCGCCAGTACTCCGGCCGTTCGATCATCTCGTCCGACGGCGCCCAATAGGCTCGGGTCACCACCCACCGCGGATCGAGCCACTCGTTCAACAAATTGATGGTTTCGATCTTGCCGCCCTTGTCGACGCCGCCGAAGACGATGATCACCGGAAATGGTGCGTCCTTGAGCTCCTGCTGGACTTCGAGGAGGCCGGCGCGCAGCTCGGGCGCTTGCGCGTGATACTCCTCCTTGGACACGGTGCGCCCCAATTCGGCGGTGCGGAACATGAATTCGCCATCCGGGTCAGAGGCGTTTATGCTAAACGTTTGTCGCGTCGTCGGCTACCGGGTTGACGGCGCAAGGCGGGGCAGTTGGCCGAAGTCCCTAACGCAAGGTGGACGGCGGCCAGGTTCATCTCGGTTCTCGGGACGGGCAATGCGAGCGGAAGGCGAACAAAAAGTGCCGGCGGCATTCGCCGATGCGGCTGGGGCGCCGGCGTTGCGAGAGGCTAGCCGCCCGGCGATCCTGGCCGATGCACGCGAGACAGGGGCGTCGTCGGGCCGGGTCGGCGTCGTCGACATCGGCTCGAACACCGTTCGCCTCGTCGTCTACGACGTGCCGACCCGAGTGCCGATCCCGATCTTCAACGAAAAGGCGCAATGCGCCCTCGGTGCCGGCATCGGCGAAACCGGCCTGCTCAATCCGAAGGGCGTCACCCTCGCGCTGAAGACCATGCACCGCTTCACCCACCTCGCCGAGGCGATGGGGGTCGAGCGCCTGGAACTGGTGGCGACCGCCGCCGTCCGCGACGCGCGCAACGGCGTCGAGTTCGCGGACGCCGTCGAAGAGGCGTGCGGGCTGCCGGTCCACATCCTGAGCGGCGCCGAAGAGGCGCGGCTCGCCGCCGTCGGCCTGCTCAACGGCGTCCCCGGCGCCGATGGTGTCCTCGGCGATCTCGGCGGCGGCAGCCTCGATCTCGTCAGTCTCGAGAGCGGCAAGGTCGACAAGTTCGCAACGATGCCGCTCGGCCATCTCCGCGTCGCCGAGGAATTGGGCGGCGACCGGGCGAAGGCGCGGGCTATCCTGGAGCGTGAACTGGCGCGGGTGCCCTGGCTCGGCGCCATCGGCGGCCGCACCCTTTATGCCGTCGGCGGCTCATGGCGCGCACTCGCCCGCATCTTCATCGACCAGACACACCATCCGCTGCACGTCGTCGACAATTTCACCATTCATTTTTTCGACGCGCTCCGCCTCGCCGATCTGATCGCCTCGCTGAGCCCTAATACTCTTGACCGTTTGACCAGTGTCGACGCCCCACGGTTGGAGTCGCTGCCTTACGCGGCGGCGGCACTCGCCGCGCTGCTGCAGGCGGCGCGGCCGAAGGAGGTGATGTTCTCCGCCTACGGCATGCGCGAGGGGCAGATGCTGGAGCTGTTGCCGCCGTCGCTGCGCCGTCAGGACCCGCTGATCAGTGCCTGCGAGCGCAGGATCGAGCGCTCCGGCCGGTTCAAGCTGCACGGCAACGAGATTCTCGACTGGATGACGCCGCTCTTTGCCGAGGAGACGGACGGTCAGCGGCGGCTACGCTATGCCGCGTGTCTGTTGAGTGATATCGGCTGGAACGAGCATCCGGACTATCGGGCGGTGCACGCCTTCCACCGGGTCCTGCGTGTCCCTTACCCCGGACTCCTTCACGCCGACCGGGCGGAGCTGGCGCTCGCCGTCCTCTTGCGCTATGGCGGCAATGAAGATGACCGGATGGTCGAGAAGATCCGCACGCTTCTCGATGAGGCACGCCTTGCCCGCGCCCGGATTATCGGCCTTGCGCTGCGCCTCGCCCATACCGTCTCGGGCGCCGCCGCCGGCATCCTGTCGCAGACCCGCCTGAAGCTTGAAAAGGACGCGTTGCAGCTCCGGGTACCGGATGATGGCACCTTCCGCTCGGAAGCCATCGACCGCCGCTTCGCCCGCCTCGCCCGCGCCGTCGGCCTGAAAGGCGAGATCGTCGCCCGCAAGGGCTGACGCCACACCCAGGCTTTGGATCAACGGCAGCCGCCACCGCCGTCCGCCATGCGCTTGGCAGTCGCTTCGTCGGCGGCCCGGCCGGCGACGCAGACGCGGTCTCCGGAGATGCGGGCGACGATATAGGTCGTCGTGTCGCCGCCGCTGCCGCTCTCGGTGCGCGCCTGGAAGATCGCGGCGACCGGCCGGTCATCGGCCATCCGCCACTCCAGCGGCTCGCCGGTGAGGGCGATGACGTCGGCGCCGGTGACGCGGAGGATGCCGGCGTGCAGATCGGACAGTTCGCGACCGCGGGTGAACGCCAACCAGGAGTCGACGCCTTCCTCGCGCACATAAACCCGATAGCCGCCCATGCCGGGGCAGAGGAAGGCGTCTTCGTCGGCGAAGGCATTCTCCCGCCATTCGCATTCGCCGTTTTCCGACGTCGGCAACAGGCTGGTGAAGGCGGTCGTCGCCGCGCCGGCCGCCGTCGCGGTCGCCATAAGAAGGATCGCCACCAGGAGGAATACGGCGTACAGGTCCCGACAGGCGATGGTCATCGCAGCCCTTCCGCCATTCCTGTTAGGCGCCATTGCTGTCAATCGATCGTGGGCGTATCCGGCGAGGGAACGGGCCGGCCGTTGTTGATTTCGGATTGCCGATGTTGCCGGTAAAGGCTGCGCATCGCCGCATAGAAGTCGAGGGAGTTCTTCTCGATGTCGTTGAGCGCGTCATAGTTGCGGGCGCGTGCATCGACGGCGGTCAGCCCCAGGCGCGTGTACGACAGGATCGTTAAAAGCTGGGTTTCGTTGTAGATGAAGGTGGCGAGGAAGCCGAACGGATCGAGGACGGCGCTGTCGACGCCGAGGCCGACGGCGTCGCGCGGGTTCGACGGCCCGACCAGCGGCAGCACCAGATAGGGCCCCTCCCCAACCCCCCACACCGCCAGGGTCTGGCCGAAGTCTTCGTCGTGGTAGGGCATGCCCCAGTCGGAGGCCCAGTCTACCAAACCGCCGACGCCGACGGTGGTATTGACGGCGAAGCGACCGGCGGTATTCAGCGCCCGCGCGCCTTCCAACTGCAGAAGATCGTTGAAGAAGATCACCGGTGTCCGCAGGTTGGTGACAAAGTTGTGGATGCCGGTCTGCACGGGCGGCGGCAGCAGCAGCAGGTAGAACTCGGCGAGCGGCTTGAGGAAGAGGGCATCGAGGCCGCGGTTGACCTGAAAGATGACCCGGTTGAACGGTTCGATCGGATCGTTGAGTTCGCGAAACTCGGCGTAAGCCTCGGGATCGGATTGCGGCGGCGGCGTGGCACAGCCCGTTGCCGAAAAGGCGAGCGCCAAGACCACGACCAAACCGCGGCCGAGCCGCGATACGGACACGCTGGCCGGCAGGAACGGGGAGCGGCGGATCGGTCCGGGCACGCGTTCGTATCCCCCTTTGCGGCGATTGCCGCCGGTGAGACCACGCACCGCGGCGCTGTTGCCTATGTTTCCGACGAACCGGCAGTAAGCGCCGGATCCATCGCATCAAAATCGGCCCTGGCGAGTAGCACAGCCGCTTAAAAAAAACCAGTGCGTCGGCAGCGTGTCTTGGAGTACCGTCGGCCCGTTTGCCGCAGAACCGCACGGCGTGGGTGGCACCGCGTGCGCCGGACGCGGCGAACCGGCTGATCGCAGCCATGGTCGGACCTGGCGCTTGCATCGTCCACTTTCGATAGCGGAGGGGAGAGCGGCCGGCGGCGGCGCATCCGAAGCCGAACGGAGACCCAAGGCGTGACCTCGCGGACGACCACGTCCATAGCCCGAGCCCTCCGGCCCCGCGCCCTTCGTCCGCGCGACGGCCGACCGCTGCCGGTGGCGGCGCCGTTGCCGCAGGGCGTCCGCGTCTCGTTCGAATTCTTTCCGCCGCGCACGCCGCAGATGGAGGCCTCGCTGTGGACCTGCGTCGAGCGGCTGGCGACGCTGGAACCGGTCTACGTGTCGGTCACCTACGGGGCCGGCGGCAGCACGCGGGAGCGCACGCATGCGACCGTCGTCCGCCTGCGTCGGGAGACGGATCTCGAGCCGGCGGCGCATCTGACCTGTGTCGGCGCCAGCCGCGGCGAGATCGATGCCGTCGCCCAGTGCTACTGGGAGGCCGGCATCCGTCACATCGTCGCCCTGCGCGGCGATCCGCCGGAAGGAAGCCCCGGCTATCAGCCGCACCCGGAGGGCTACGCCTATGCCGTCGATCTGGTCGCCGGTCTGAAGCGGGTCGCCGACTTCGAGGTCTCGGTCGCCGCCTATCCGGAAGTCCATCCGGAAGCGGTGAGCCCGGCCCTTGATCTCGATAATCTGAAGCGCAAGATCGACGCCGGCGCCAGCCGCGCCATCACCCAGTTCTTCTTTGACGCCGACGCCTATTTCCGCTTCCTCGATCGCGTCCTCCGCGCCGGCATCACGGTACCGATCGTTCCGGGCATCCTGCCGGTCACCAACTTCACGCAAGTCAGCAAATTCGCCGGTCTGTGCGGCGCCCGCATTCCGTCTTGGATGCCGGAGCTGTTCGCCGGGCTCGACGACGATCCGGAAACGCGCAAGCTGATCGCCGCCGCCGTCGCCGTCGAGCAGTGCCGGGCGCTGCACGCGGGCGGCGTCGAGCAGTTCCATTTCTACACGCTGAACCGCGCCGATCTGGCCTACGCCATCTGCCACGTGCTCGGCGTCCGCCCGCGCCCATCGGAGGCCGCGGCCGAAGCGCCGCCGGCGGCGGTGACCGGATGACGACCCGCGACGACCGGCTCGCCTATGCTGCGCGCGCGAGCTGGCGCGGCGCATCCTCGTCCTCGACGGCGCCATGGGGACGATGATCCAGCGCCAGCGGCCTCGACGAGGCGGACTATCGCGGCGACCGCTTCGCCGACTGGCCGCGCGACCTTACGGGCAACAACGATCTCCTGACGCTGACGCAGGCGCCGATCATCGCGCGACATTCACCGCAGCTACCTCGATGCCGGCGCCGACATCATCGAGACCAACACCTTCAACTCGACCCGCATCGCGCTGGCCGACTACGGCATGGAGGAGCTCGTCTACGAGCTGAACCTCGAAGGCGCCGCGGCTCGCCCGCGCCGTCGCCGACGACGGCGGCGGCAACCGATGGCCGCCCGCGCTTGGTCGCCGGCGCCATCGGCCCGACCAACCGGACGGCGTCGCTCTCGCCGGACGTGAACGACCCGGGCTTCCGCGACATCAGCTTCGACGAGCTGGCCGCCGCCTACGCCGAGGCAGCCCGCGGGCTCATCGAGGGCGGCGTCGATCTATCCTGCTGATCGAGACGGTGTTCGACACCCTGAACGCCAAGGCCGCGCTGTTCGCCCTCGACGAGGTGTTCGAGGAGACAGGGCGTCGCGACTGCCGGTGATGGTCTCCGGGCACGATCACCGATCTCTCCGGGCGCAAGCTCTCCGGGCAGACGATCGAGGCGTTCTGGAACTCGGTGCGCCACGCGCAGCCGTTGACGTCGGGCTCAACTGCGCGCTGGGCGCGGCGGAGATGCGGCCGTACATCGAGGAGCTCGCCCGCGTCGCCGACCCGCACGTCATGCGCCTATCCGAACGCCGGCCTGCCGAACGCATTCGGCGGGTACGACGAGACGCCGGACGAGACGGCCGCGCACCTGCGCGAGTTCGGGCGGACGCCGGCCTCGTCAACATCGTCGGCGGCTGCTGCGGCACGACGCCGGAGCACATCCGCGCCATCGCCGCAGGCGGTCGCGCGGCATGCCGCCGCGCGCCGATGCCCGAGATCGAGCCGCGCACTCGCGGCTCTCCGGCCTCGAAGCCGTTGCCCTCGCGCGCGAACCGTCACGTGATCAGCCGCTTCGTCAACATCGGCGAGCGGACCAACGTCACCGGCTCCGCGCAAGTTCCGCAAGCTGATCATGGCCGGCGACTACGCCGCCGCGGTCGACGTCGCGCGCGCAGCAGGTCGAGAACGGCGCGCAGATCATCGACGTCAACATGGACGAGGGCATGCTCGACTCCGAGCAGGCGATGGTCCGCTTCCTCAACCTGATCGCCGCCGAGCCGGACATCGCCCGCGTGCCGGTGATGATCGACTCCTCGAAGTGGTCGGTGATCGAGGCCGGGCTGAAGTGCGTGCAGGGCAAGGGCATCGTCAATTCGATCAGCCTGAAGGAGGGCGAGGCGGCGTTCCTCGCCGCAGGCCGGCAGCGTGCGCCGCTACGGCGCGGCGGTCGTGGTGATGGCGTTCGACGAGACAGGGCCAGGCCGACACCGCCGAGCGCAAGGTCGAGATCTGCACGCGCGCCTACCGGATCCTCGTCGAGGAGGTCGGCTTCCCGCCCGAGGACATCATCTTCGATCCGAACATCTTCGCCGTCGCGACCGGCATCGAGGAGCACAACGGCTACGCCGTCGCCTTCATCGAGGCGACCCGGCGGATCAAGGCGGACGCTGCCGCATGCGCATGGTCACCGGCGGCGTCTCCAACGTCTCCTTCTCGTTCCGCGGCAACGATCCGGTGCGCGAGGCGATGCACTCGGTGTTCCTCTACCACGCCGATCCGCGCCGGCATGGACATGGGCATCGTCAACGCCGGCCAGCTCGCCGTCTACGAGGAGATCGCCCCGGAGCTGCGCGAGCGGGTCGAGGACGTGATCCTCAATCGCCGCGCCGGATGCCACCGAGCGCCTGCTCGAGATCGCCGAGCAGCTTCAAGGGCGAGGAAGCGGGCGACGGTCGTCGACTGGCGTGGCGCGAGCGGCCGGTCGGCGGAGCGGCTCGACGCACGCGCTGGTCAACGGCATCGACGAGTACGTCGACGCGGACACCGAGGAGGCGCGCGCCGCGGCGGCGCGGCCGCTCGAGGTCATCGAAGGGCCGCTGATGGACGGCATGAACGTCGTCGGCGACCTGTTCGGCTCCGGCAAGATGTTCCTGCCGCAGGTGGTGAAGAGCGCGCGCGTCATGAAGAAGGCGGTCGCCTACCTGCATGCCGTTCATGGAGGCGGAAGCGAAGGGAGAGCCGCGGGCCGCGGCCGGCACCATCGTCATGGCGACGGTGAAGGGCGACGTCCACGACATCGGCAAGAACATCGTCGGCGTCGTGCTCCAGTGCAACAACTATCGAGGTCATCGATCTCGGCGTGATGGTGCCGTGCGCGAAGATCCTGGAGGCGGCGCGCGCGCGAAAAGGCCGACATCGATCGGCCTGTCCGGGCTGATCACGCCGTCGCTGGACGAGATGGTGCACGTCGCGCAGCGAGATGGAGCGCGCAGGGCTTCGTCGCTGCCGCTGCTGATCGGCGGCGCCACGACCAGCCGCGTGCATACGGCGGTCAAGATCGCGCCCGGCTACGACGGGCCGCCGTGTCCACGTGCATGGACGCCTCGCGCGCCGTCGGCGTCGTCGGATCGCTTCTGTCGGCGAACGCAGCGCGACGGCTATCGGGCGCGGAGTGCGCGAGGACTAGCGAGGCCTGCGCGAGCGCGCACGCCAGGCGCGACACCGAGCGCGCACAGGCTGCCGCTCGCGGAGGCGCGCGCCAACAGGCTGCAAGCCGATTGGTCGACGGCTACCGGCCGCCGGTGCCGCGATTCCTCGGGCTCACGCGTCTTCGACGCCTACGACTGGCGGAGCTGGTCGATCGCCATCGACTGGGCGCCGTTCTTCCAGACCTGGGAGCTGAGCGGCCGCTATCCCGCGATCCTCGATGATCCCGATCGTCGGCGAGGCGGCCCGCGCGCTCTTCGCGACGCGCAGGCGATGCTGGAGCGCATCGTCGGCGAGAAGTGGCTCGCGGCCGCGCGCCGTCATCGGCTTCTTCCCGGCGAACGCCGTCGGGCGACGACATCGAGGTCTACGCCGACGATCGCCGCACGCGACGCGCTTGCCGTCGTCCACACGCTGCGCCAGCAGATGGCGAGCGCGACCGCGACCGTGCCAATCTGGCGCTGGCCGATTTCGTCGCGCCGCAGGAGACGCGGCATCGCGGACTGGCTCGGCGGCTTCGCCGTCACCAGCCGGCACGGCCTCGACGAGCGTCGTCAGCGACTTCGAGGCGCGACCACGACGACTACGCGCGATCATGGCGAAGGCGCTGGCCGACCGGCTGGCCGAGGCCTTCGCCGAGCGCCTGCACGAGCGCGTGCGCCGGGAGTTCTGGGGCTATGCGGCAGGACGAGGATCTGGCCAACGAGGCGCTGATCGCCGAGCGCTATCGCGGCATCCGCCCGGCGCCGGGCTATCCGGCCTGCCCCGATCACACCGAAAAGCGCACGCTGTTCGACCTGCTCGACGCCGAGGAGAACGCCGGGATCGAGCTCACCGAAAGCTTCGCCATGTGGCCGGCGGCCTCGGTCTCCGGCTGCTACTTCTCGCATCCCGAAGCCCGCTACTTCGGCGTCGGCCGCCTGCACCGCGACCAGGTCGAGGACTACGCCCGGCGCAAGGGCATGTCCCTTGCGGAGGCCGAGCGCTGGCTCGCCCCCAACCTCGCCTATGATCCCGGTCAGGACACCTGAATGCCGTTACCAGCACATCTGCCGGTCGTCGCATCGGTGCTGAGTCTCATGTATGCTACGTGAGAACACCAGGGGGTACAATGGGCCGAGACGAGTTAGAAGTTTTTATCAACGAGAGTATACGAGTTTCAGAGGCTAAAGGATATTACCCGACAAGGTTTAAGCAGATGCGAGAGCGTTGGGGAACGGTAGAAACCATCAAACGTCTCATAATAAGCGGCGATATTCAAAGCGGCTTTCAAAAAATGAAGGATCTCCATCTGCTCGAATGGTCAATCTAGTACGCTGTTCTTAAGTTTCCTTCTCATTTCGATAAGGATATTCGAGAGGCGGCTCAATGGCGGCTCGACCAGGTGGAAAAAGACGGTTAGGCACCCTCTCTGCAAGCGGGGAGGGGTTAACGTGATTTGCCGACTTCAATCGCCCCGTGTGTACTCTGAAGACGTTACTAGGCGTTGAAAGAACGCGTCGAGTGGTGTTCCCTACCGCGGCGAGGCGCTATAGCGATAAAATGGGCACGTAAGAGCTCGATGAGACAAGTATCATGGCTCAGAAACAAGCGACGGGCATGACAGGGGTCTTTCTGGTGGCTGCAGAGCTGTCGCGACGAGGTTTCACGGTTTCGCCGACTTCAAGGAAATCGCTTATCCGGTTGGGCCCAGTTGACGATTTCCTTGTAGGTTCTTGGCTTGATGGTCATTGCGATACCGAGGAGGGCTGGGTTCAACCAGATAGGCAATTCAAGGAATGCAGCCGGGGCTGACTTGCTGGTAACTGATCAGTGCTGCAAGAGCATGGTCGGTGGAGGTAACGACCAACGCCAAACCAGCAAACTTTTGGCTTGTTGGCGAGCAAATCTATGTCTTCGTTAATCTTCGAGGCGAGTCGCGGCCGGATTTCCTGGTGGTGGAGAGCCGTGAAGTGGCGACCAGGGTGACACGCGAGGTGAGTCGAACCGGGTCGGTTTGGTACAGTTTTCGAACTCGCCGATCGGCCTCACCCTGGGGAGGGTTGGGAGATAGTTGAGTCTGCCTTACATCGGGCTGTTTAATCCCTTTCGATCGGAAATAGCTGACAAGTCCGCGCTGAGCGTCGCAGCGCTCATTCCCCGCACGGGGCGTCGGCTTGCGCCGGGTGAGCGGGCGCCTCTATAGTCGCCGCTCATGGACGACCCCGACGCCCTCGCCTCGACCTTCCGGCATCGTCATCTGCTCGGCATCGAAGGGCTGACGCCGCCCGAGATCACTGTGCTCCTCGACCGCTCGGAGAGCTATGTCCAGCAGAACCGGCAGGCGGACAAGAAGAAGTCGCTGCTGCGCGGCCGGACCATCATCAACCTGTTCTACGAGGCCTCGACCCGGACGCGGACGTCGTTCGAGCTGGCGGCGAAGCGGCTCGGCGCCGACGTCATCAACATGTCGGTCGCGACCAGCTCGGTGAAGAAGGGCGAGACCCTGATCGACACGGCGATGACCCTGAACGCCATGCACGTCGACGTCCTCGTCGTCCGCCATCCCGAATCGGGTGCGGTGCATTTGCTGGCGGAGAAGGTCAACTGCGGCGTCATCAACGGCGGCGACGGGGCCCACGAGCACCCGACGCAGGCGCTGCTCGATGCGCTGACCATCCGCCGGCGGAAGGGCCGGCTGTCCGGCCTGAAGGTGGCCATCTGCGGCGACATCACCCACTCGCGCGTCGCCCGCTCCAACATCCACCTGTTGACGACGATGGGCGCGCGGGTCCGCCTCGTCGCCCCGCTGCACGCTGATCCCTGCGGCGGCCGAACGGCTCGGCGTCGAGGTCTACCACGACATGAACCGCGGCCTCGACGGCTGCGACATCATCATGATGCTGCGGCTGCAGACGGAGCGGATGCGCGGCAACTATATCCCTTCGATCGGCGAGTACTTTCACTTCTTCGGGCTCGACTACGGGAAGCTGGCGCACGCCAACGCCGAGGCGCTGATCATGCACCCGGGGCCGATGAACCGCGGTGTCGAGATCGATTCGGTGGTCGCCGACGACTTCGGTCGCAGCGTCATCCGCGAGCAGGTGGAGATGGGCGTCGCCGTGCGCATGGCCTGCCTCGAGGTGCTGAGCCGCAACCGGCCGCCGGGGAACGAGAACAACTAGTAAGCGCGGCCTCGGTTGCGCGGCGACGCGAGGAATGCGAAGCAGACGAGACCGCAGAAGAACGAGGGGAGCAAGGGCGGTGGGCAGCACGGCAAACGGACGGGTGGCTTACGTCAACGCCCGCCTGCTCGACCCGGCAAGCGGCCTCGATGCGCCGGGTGGCCTGATCACCGAGGGAGAGACGATCGCCGGTTTCGGTCCCGAGATCGGGGCGGACGGCCCACCCGACGGCTGCGAGACGGTCGATTGCCGGGGTTATTGCCTGGCGCCCGGTCTCGTCGACGTCCGCGTGCAGCTGCGCGAGCCGGGGGAAGAGCACAAGGGGACGCTTGCCTCGACCGGACGGGCGGCGACCGCCGGCGGCATCACGTCGTTGATCTGCTTGCCGAACACGACGCCGGTCATCGACGACAATTCGGTCGTCGAGTTCGTTGCCCGCCGCGCCCGGCTGCTCGGCCTGACTAAGGTCTATCCCTACGCCGCGGTGACCAAAGGGCTCGCCGGCGAGGAGCTGGCCGAACTCGGCATGCTGGCCGAGGCCGGCGCCGTCGCCTTCACCGACGGGGTCAAGGCGGTGGCGAACGCGAAGGTCCTCGCGCAGGCGCTCAGCTATGCCCGCACCTTCGGCCTTCTCATCGTCGAGCATCCGGAAGAGCCGGCCCTCGCCCACGGCGGCGACATGAACGCGGGCGAGATGGCCACCCGGCTCGGTCTCGTCGGCATTCCGGCTGCGGCCGAGGTCATCATGGTCGAGCGCGATGTCCGCCTCGCCGAGCTCACGCAAGGGCGGCTGCACTTTGCCCATCTCTCGACGGCGGCCGCCATCGATGTGGTGCGCAGGGCGAAGGCGCGCGGTCTCGACATTACCTGCGAGACGGCGCCGCCGTATTTTGCCCTCAACGAGAACGCGATCGGCGAGTACCGGACCTTCGGCAAGCTGTCGCCGCCGTTGCGCGGCGGAGAGCGACCGGTTGGCGGTCATCGAGGGGCTGATCGACGGAACCATCGATGCGATCGCGTCCGACCACGCGCCGGAGGACGAGGATGCGAAACGGCTGCCGTTCGCGCAAGCGGCGTTCGGCGGCATCGGCCTGGAGACGCTGTTGAGCATTTCGCTCGAGCTCTATCACAACCGCCACCTCCCGCTGCTCGACGTGCTCGGGCTGATTACCTGCAAGCCCGCGGATCGCTTCGGGCTCGCCGCCGGGCGACTGGCGCGCGGCGCTCCCGCCGATCTGACGCTGTTCGATCCGGATCGGGCCTGGCAGGTGCGTGAGCCCGAGCTTTACTCCAAATCAAAGAACACGCCGTTCGAATACCGGCCGGTGCAGGGACGGGTCATTATGACCGTCATCGACGGTCGCTGCGTCTTCGCCCTCGACGATTGAGGGGTGCCGTGAGCGATCCGTTCAACTCCGCGCTCATCGCCGCCCTGGCCGGCTACCTCGCCGGCTCGATCCCGTTCGGCCTGCTGCTCACCCGCTTTGCCGGGCTCGGCGATATCCGCCGCATCGGCTCCGGCAACATCGGCGCAACCAACGTCCTGCGGACCGGCAACAAGGGTCTGGCGGCGGCGACACTGCTTCTCGACGCACTTAAAGGGGCGCTTCCGGTGCTTGTCTTCACCGGCGATGCCGGTCCCGCCGCCTGGCCGCCGTTGATCGCCGGTGCCGCCGCCGTCATCGGCCATAATTTTCCGGTTTGGCTCGGCTTCAGCGGCGGCAAGGGCGTGGCAACGACGCTCGGCGTCCTCGCCGGCGCTGGCCTGGCCGGTCGGCCTCGTCGTCGGCGGTGTCTGGCTGCTGGCGGCGCGGCTGTTCCGCTATTCATCGCTGGCGGCGCTCCTCGCACTGACCAGCGCACCGTTCTGGATGTTGTGGCTCGCCGACGGTCGTCGGGCGGTGCTCGCCGCGGCGCTGGCGTTGATCGCGGTCATCCGCCACCTCGACAACATCCGCCGGCTCGCGGCGGGCGAGGAATCAAAAATCGGAGCGAAGCCCGACGGCGGCGGCGATTGACGCGGTGTCAGGCCGCCGGTCCCGGGCCGCCGCTGGCGGTGCGGCGGCGAAGGGCTGACACCATGAGGTGACGTGTGCGGGCGCGGATGGTCGCCCGTCGCTTTTACGCAAGGATGTCGATCCCCTGTGCCGGCCGCCTCGCCGGGCAGAAAGAGGCAATCATTTGCCGACATCAAACCTCGCAGCAGGGGTGACTTTACTCTATATGGGTTATCTTGCTTGCTGTCCCGACCACAGCAATTTCGACTGTAACTTCTGCTGATGCCCCAGTCCTTTTTCGACCGGTCCTATGTCGCCTCTGCCGGCACGCCGTCTCGCTGAAATCGTCGTCGAGATGGCGAGCCGACCCGGGCACGAGAAAGTCCGGGCGTTGATCTACGAGTTGCTCGTCTACGGTCTCGGCGCCCGCAGCAGTGAAATTTGCTTCGAGCGGGCGTTGCCGGAGGTTCGCGGCCGGGCCGATGCGCTGCTCGGTCTCACGGTTTTTGAGTTCAAACGCGATTTGCGCCGCGAGCGCCGGGATGCCGAAGAGGGGCTGGGCCGCTATCTGCCGGAGCGGGAGTGGGAATCGGGCGAGCGCTTTATCGGCATCGCGACCGACGGCGCCGAGTTCCTGTCCTATCAGATGGAAGAGGGCATTCTCACCTCGCTCACGTCCTACCGGACGGACCCGATGCAGCCGCGCAGCCTCTTGATCTGGCTTGATTCCGCGGTCTCGCTTCGTCCCAACCTGCTCCCCGATCCGGCGATCATCTGCTTCGAACTCGGCCGCGAGAAGTCTTGCCTGCCGGCGGGCGCTATCGGGCCTCGCCGCCCTGTGGAAGACGGTGCGCGATCTGCCGGAGGTCGAGCTGAAGCGGCGGCTGTGGGCGGACCTGCTCGCCATCGTCTACGGCACGACCGTCGATGCGGACGATCTTTTTCTGCAGCACACCTATCTCACCATCGTCGCCAAGACGCTGGCGGTGCGGGTGCTGGCGGTGCCCCTGCCGGAACCGGCGGACCTCCTCAGCGGCAAGCCCTTCCGCCAGGCCGGCATCGCCGGTGCGGTCGAATCCGACTTCTTCGACTGGGTGCTGCATGCGCCGGGCGGTGCCGAGCTGGTCGGCCGCGTTTCCCGCCAGGTCACCCGCTTCCGACTGGAGGATGTCGAGCACGACGTCCTGAAGAGCCTGTACGAGTCGCTTGTCGACCCGGAAACCCGCCACGACCTCGGCGAGTACTACACGCCCGACTGGCTGGCGGCGAAAATCTGCGCACGGGCCATCGAGCGGCCGTGGTCGCAGCGTGTCCTTGATCCGGCCTGCGGCTCCGGCACCTTCCTCTTCCACGCCGTTCGCCATTTTCTCAAGTCCACCGAGGCAAGCCGGCTCGACCCGGCCGATGGGCTGCGACAGTGTCTCGAGCGGGTGGTCGGCATCGATGTCCATCCGGTCGCGGTGCTGGTGGCGCGCGTCACCTATCTCCTCGCCCTTGGCCAGGAGCGGCTGAAGAACCGGCCGGGCGGAATCTCGATCCCGGTCTACCTCGGCGACAGTCTGCAGTGGAACACCAGGCAGATGTACGCCGCCCGCGATGTCCTCATCCGCGTCCCCGACGGCCCCGATCTGTTGTTTCCGGAGCGCCTCGCCAACGACCCGGCCCGGTTCGACGAGACGGTCCAGACGATGCTCGATCTCAGCGAGCAGAACGCCGGTCCGGCGGCGATGCGCGCCTGGCTCAGTCATCACGAAAGCGGCGTCGACGAACGCGATCGAGAGACACTGGTCGAGACCTACGGCCACATCCGGGCGCTGCGGCAGAGCGGCCGCGATCACATCTGGGGCTACATCGCCCGCAATCTCAGCCGGCCCCTGTGGCTCTCGGCACCGTTTCAGCGGGTCGACGTCATCGTCGGCAATCCGCCCTGGCTCAGCTACCGCTACATGGCCGCGCAACTGCAGCGGAAGTTCCGCGAGGAATGCCGCCTGCGCGGCCTGTGGGCGGGCGGCAAGCTGGCGACGCACCACGACCTGTCCGCCTATTTCTTCGTCCGCTGCACCGAGCTCTATCTCAAGCCGCAGGGAACGATCGCCTTCGTCATGCCCTTCGGGGTGCTCAGTCGCGCCCAGTATGCGAGCTTCCGCAGCGGCCGCTTCGTCAGCGCCGAGGTGCGCATCGTCGAGGCCTGGGCCTTCGATGAAAAGGTCCGACCGCTGTTCCCGGTGCCGTCGTCGGTGGTCTTTGCCCGGCGTGCCCCGGCCGGCGCCTTGCCGGACGAGATCACGGTGTTTCGCGGCGTCCTGCCGCGGCGCGATGCCACCCTCGGCGAGGCCAAGCCGGCGCTTCACGAGAGGTGCGTTGCCTGGCCGGCGGGGGCGCAGCTCAGCGGCGGCTCGCCCTATCGCCGCTCGTTCCGCCAGGGGGCGACCATGGTGCCGCGCCGGCTGTGTGTCGTAAACAGGGTGGACATCGGCCGCCTCGGCGCCAACTGTGCGGCTCCGGTCGTCACCAGCCGCGCCGGCAGCAAGGACAAGGTGCCGTGGCGCAACCTGCCGCCGTTGACGGCGGCGGTCGAAATCAAAATTCGTCCGCACGCTGCTCCTCGGCGAGTCGATCGCGCCCTTTCGCATCCTCAAGCCGGCGCTTGCCGTCGTCCCCTGGGATCCGGCGACGGATGCCATCCTCGATGCCGCCGGCGCCGAAGAGCACGGCTACCCCGGCCTGTGCAGCTGGCTGCGGGCTGGCCGAACAACTGTGGTCGCAGCACGGTCGCGGGCCGATGTCGCTGATCGAGCGCTGGAACTATCTGGAAGCCCTCGACCGGCAGGTGCCGCCGGCGGCGATCCGCGTCGTCTACGCCAAGTCCGGCATCCTCCTCGCCGCCGCCGTCGTCGAGGACCGCTCGGCGGTCATCGACCACAAGCTCTACTGGGCGGAGGCGCAATCCCTGTCCGAAGCCTTTTACCTCGCCGGCCTGCTCAACGCGGAGGCGATCCGCACCCGCATTGCGGCGTTGCAATCGCGGGGACGGTGGGGTGCGCGCGACTTCGACAAGCTGATCTTCGAGCTGCCGATCCCCCGCTTCGATCCGCAGTCGGCCGAGCATCGCCAGCTTGTCGCCGCCGCCCGCGAAGCCGCCCTCGTCGCCGCAACCGTCGTCCTGCCGACGGAGGCGCATTTCGTCCAGTCCCGGCGCATGGTACGGGCGGCCCTCAAGGCCGCGCGACTGTCGATCCGTCTCGACCGGCTGGTGGTGGACCTGCTGAACTGAAGCGGTCTTCCTCGGATCAACCTCCCGTTGTTTAGTCGCTGCCGGGCTTCCCGACGTGCCCGTGGATACCCTCAGCGCGGTTCAACGGGGGCAGAAACCCCCAACCATCGCCAACGCCTCCAGCTTGGGGCCAACACTTCAATTTAGATCAAACCACGCACCCCACTGTTGCGGACGCTGCCCGCCGGGCCATATCACGGGTGTCGCAACGCAAGGTCGACGCAGGGAACCGGCGGGAACGGGCGGGACCCGGTGGGCCGGCAGTCCGGATCGAAAACCATGGATCTCGAAAAGTACACGGAGCGCTCGAAGGGCTTCATTCAGGCGGCGCAGACGCTGGCCTTGCGTCGCGGTCATCAGCAACTGACGCCCCTGCATCTGCTGGCGGCGCTGTTGGAGGACGAACAGGGCCTGGCGTCCAACCTGATCGCGGCAGCCGGAGGCGATGCCCCCCGCGCAAGGCGGGCGACCGACGCCGAGCTCGACAAGTTGCCGCGGGTTGAAGGCGGCGGCGCCGGCCAGGTCTATCTCAGCCAGGAAGTGGCGCGCGTCCTCCACCAGGCGGAGGAGCTGGCGAAGCAGGCGGGCGACGGCTTCGTCTCGGTCGAGCGGATGCTGCTGGCGCTGGCGGCGGCGGCGGGGACACCGCCGGCGCGCGCCCTCGCCGATGCCGGGGTGACGCCGCAGTCGCTGAACGCCGCCATCAACGAGGTGCGCAAAGGGAGGACCGCCGACTCCCCCACCGCCGAGGAGGGGTATGATGCGCTGAAGAAGTACGCGCGCGATCTCACCCAGGCGGCGAAGGACAACAAGCTCGATCCGGTGATCGGCCGCGACGAGGAGATCCGCCGCACCGTCCAGGTGCTGTCGCGCCGCACCAAGAACAACCCGGTTCTGATCGGCGAGGCGGGCGTCGGCAAGACCGCCATCGTCGAGGGGCTGGCGCAGCGCATCGTCAAGGGCGACGTGCCGGAGCCGCTCAAGGACAAGCGGCTGATGGTGCTCGATCTCGGCGCGCTGGTCGCCGGCGCCAAGTTCCGCGGCGAATTCGAAGAAAGGCTGAAGGCGGTGCTGAACGAGATCGGCGCCGCGGCGGGCGATGTCATCCTGTTCATCGACGAGCTGCACACGCTCGTCGGCGCAGGTGCCGCCGAAGGGGCGATGGATGCGTCGAACCTGTTGAAGCCGGCGCTCGCCCGCGGCGATCTGCACTGCATCGGCGCGACGACGCTGAACGAGTACCGTAAGCACATCGAGAAGGACGCGGCGCTGGCCAGGCGCTTTCAGCCGGTGTTCGTCTCGCAGCCGACGGTCGAGGACACGATCTCGATCCTGCGCGGCCTGAAGGAGAAGTACGAGCTGCACCACGGTGTGCGCATCACCGACGGCGCCATCGTCGCCGCGGCGACCCTGTCGCACCGCTACATCACCGACCGCTTCCTTCCCGACAAGGCGATCGATCTGATGGACGAGGCGGCCAGCCGCCTCAGGATGCAGGTGGATTCGAAGCCGGAGGAGGTCGACGAGCTCGACCGCCGGATCATCCAGCTGAAGATCGAGCGCGAGGCGCTGAAGAAGGAGACCGACAAGGCGGCGGCCGACCGGCTGCAGAAGCTGGAGAAGGAGCTGGCCGAGCTGGAGGACCGCTCGCACGAGCTGACCGCGCAGTGGCGGGCGGAGAAGGACGCGCTCGCCGGCGCCACCCGGATCAAGGAGGACCTCGAGAAGGCGAAGCAGGAGCTCGACCGCTTCATCCGCGAAGGTCAGTACGAGAAGGCGGGCGAGTTGCAGAACTCCCGCATCCGCGAGCTGGAGAAGCAGCGGGTCGCGGCCGAAGAGGCAAGCCAGCACCGGATGGTCAACGAGGCGGTGACCGCTGAGGACATCGCCCAGGTGGTCGCCCGCTGGACCGGGGTGCCGGTCGAGAAGATGCTGGAGGGCGAGCGCTCGAAGCTGTTGGCGATGGAAGAGAACCTGTCGCGGCGGGTGGTCGGCCAGGAGGAGGCGGTCACCGCCGTCGCCGATGCGGTGCGCCGGGCGCGCGCCGGCCTGCAGGACCCGAACCGGCCGATCGGCTCGTTCCTGTTCCTAGGCCCGACCGGCGTCGGCAAGACCGAGCTGTGCAAGGCTTTGGCCGAGTTCCTCTTCGACGACGAGCAGGCGATGGTGCGCATCGACATGTCCGAATACATGGAAAAGCACACGGTCGCCCGGCTGATCGGCGCCCCTCCGGGGTACGTCGGCTACGAGGAGGGCGGTGCGCTCACCGAGGCGGTGCGCCGGCGCCCCTATCAGGTGATCCTCTTCGACGAGGTCGAGAAGGCGCATCCGGACGTCTTCAACGTGCTGTTGCAGGTGCTCGACGACGGCCGGCTGACGGATGGCCAGGGGCGCACCGTCGACTTCCGCAATACGATCATCGTGCTCACCTCCAACCTCGGCGGCGACATCCTCGCCCAGCAGGCGGAAGGCGAGGACTCAAGCGCCATCCGCGAGGACGTGATGACGATCGTCCGCGCCAGCTTCCGCCCCGAGTTCTTGAACCGGCTGGACGAGATCATCCTCTTCCACCGGCTGTTCCCGGCGCAGATGGACGCGATCGTCGCGATTCAGCTGGAGCGGCTGAAGCGGCTGCTCGCCGAGCGCAAGATCAGCCTCGACGTGCGCCCGGACGCGATCGCCTGGCTGGCGAAGAAGGGCTACGATCCGGTCTACGGCGCGAGGCCCTTGAAGCGGGTGATCCAGCGCGACCTGCAGAACGCGCTCGCCGTCCGCATCCTCGACGGCCGCATCGGCGAAGGCGACCGGGTGACGGTGACCGCCGGCGAGGGCGGCCTCGTCCTCGACCGCGTGCCCGCCCAAGCCGCCGCTTAAGATGACGGGGGGGCGGCAAAGCTTGGAATTGTGCCGCCGTGTTCATCGCCATCCGTTGCTCCCAAACCCGGCGGCAAAGGTTCCGAGATCGTCCTCATAGACGAAAGTGCTTTGACCAGTCTGCGGATCGGTCACCACAAATCCCGATTGGAGAAAGTTCAACTCTTTCTTGAGGCGAAACTTGTGATCGGTGAGGAACGTCAGTATATTCTTGTAAATCGGCGATGATCCAGTTAAGGCCATATTTGGAATAGAATTCTTCTGAATATCTCGCCCGCTGGTGCAGATGGCCCGAGCAGTGCCATCACCTCCAGAAATTCCTTCTCCGCCGTGGGGCCGAGGCGACGAGCCCATTCCAGCAGATCGTTGGCCTCAACGCTTGCGAAGGGGCGGCGGCGTTTTTCATGCTCCGCAAGCAACTGATCTCGCAGGGCTTCTGAACCGCGCCGGGTTTCCCGGAGGCTCCGCCTCTTGAGAGGATGGAGCCATGGAAACCAAGAAGACAGTGAAGAGCTACTCGCCTGAGGTGAAGGAACGAGCCGTCCGGATGGTGCTTGAGCACCAGGGCGAGCACGCCTCGCAGTGGGCGGCGATCGGCTCGATCGCGGCGCAAGATCGGCTGCAGCGGGGAAACCCTGCGGCACTGGGTGCGTCAGCACGAACGCGAGGCGGGGCTTCGGGACGGGATGACGAGCGAGGTGCGGGATCGGCTGAAGGCGCTCGAGCGGGAGAACCGGGAGCTGCGGCAAGCCAACGAGATCCTGCGCAAGGCCTCGGCCTATTTTGCTCAGGCGGAGCTCGACCGCCGGTTCAAGCCATGATCGCCTTCATCGACGAGCACCGCGCCGCTCCACGGGGTCGAGCCGATCTGCCGCGTTCTGCCGATCGCCCCGTCGACGTATCACGCCCACGCCGCCCGGCGCGCCGATCCGGGGAAGCTACCGGCGCGGGCCCGGCGCGATATCACCCTGAGGACCGAAATCCGGCGCGTGTACGAGGAGAATTTCCGCCTCTATGGCGTCCGCAAGGTCTGGCGACAGCTTCTCCGGGAAGGGATCGCGGTCGCGCGCTGCACCGTGGCGCGCCTGATGCGGGCGATGAGCCTGCAAGGCGTCGTGCGGGGCAAGAGGGTGCGGACCACAATCAGCAATGCAGCGGCGCCGTGTCCGCTCGATCGCGTCAATCGGCAGTTCAAAGCGCCGCGTCCGAACGCCCTGTGGGTGTCCGACTTTACCTACGTCGCGACCTGGGCCGGTTTCGTCTATGTCGCCTTCGTGATCGACGTCTTTGCGCGGCGTATCGTTGGCTGGCGTGTCTCTCGCACGGCGCACGCCGGCTTCGTGCTGGACGCGCTGGAGCAGGCCCTGCACGCACGCCGGCCCGTCCGGGGCAGCGGTCTCGTCCACCACAGCGATCGCGGTGTGCAGTACGTCTCGATCAAGTATACCGAGCGGCTTGCCGCGGCGGGCATCGAGCCTTCAGTTGGCAGCGTCGGCGACAGCTACGACAATGCTCTCGCCGAAACCATCAACGGCCTCTACAAAGCCGAGCTGATCCATCGGCGCGGCTCCTGGCGCAGCTTCGAAGCGGTCGAGTTTGCCACTCTCGAATGGGTCGACTGGTTCAACAACCGCCGTCTTCTCGGGCCGATCGGCAATAGACCACCCGCCGAGGCCGAGGCCGCCTACTATGCTCAGCTTGAGATGACCCGTATCGCCGCGTAGGACTCAATCAAAATGGCCTCCGGGAAACCCGGCGCGGTTCACC
>CAWAGY010000025.1:0-16056 GCA_963781645.1 uncultured Alphaproteobacteria bacterium
CGGTGCGGCGGTAGAGCGGGTACGTGATGGCGGTTGGTGCGCCGCCAGGAGCCGAAGAGGATTGGCTCGTAGTATCCCGGGGCAACAGTCCTTCGTCGGAGCCGGCACTGAGGACGAGATAGGGAGCGAACCACTGCTCGAAGAACGGCGGGCCGAGCGGTCGTCGCCGGCGACTGGTCGCCGCGGCGCGGCATGCCGCAAGCCAGTGGCCTCCGGCGCCGAACTGCCATCCCATTGCGCCGTTTCCGACCGATCGCTTGCCATCGATCTTTGCGCAGGAGCGGCGAAAGGCGACGAGTGCGTCCGCCTGGTGATCATTTGGCCAATTGGCGATCTGGTCGAACGCGATCGGCGCAAGGTGAAAGCCGGGCATTGCCGTCGGCGGCGCGCTCGGGTTCGGCGCCGGCGCCAGCGGCTGGCCGACGCGGGATGGAGATGTCGAACTGCATCCGACAAGAGCGGATGCGAGCAACGCGGTATATGAAAAGCGTCCGTCCGAAGCGACCGACCTTGCGACCATAGTGCTCCTCGCTACTTATCGCCCACCTGGTGCACACCTGTCACTGTCGGTCCATGCATCACTGCCGCCGCTTGTGCCGCGATTTGTCGAGGTGCGTCAATTGGGCGTTTCAGCTGATGGCACCTGCCGGCCGCGCGGCCTCAGATGGGCCGTGGCAACAACGGCGGAAGCCTGGAGATGTGGGAAACGCCGACGGTTCAGTCCGGCGCGCCGGTAGCGACCAACGTCCAGTTGGGATTGGATGACGGGTATCGCGCGCAAACGTCCAGTAGTCGACGACCTCGTTCACGCTGGTGGCGTCACCCTCGATGATCTCGGAGTTGCCATCACGGACCGCCGAAATCTGCTCACTGACGAACTTAACGGAGACGTGAGCCGTTCGGCCGGCCATGTACACCTCGACGATCTCGGATGATTTGATGCCGACGAGGGTCGTCTCCAGCTTTCGCCCGCCTGTTGCCGCGCGCGAATGGTCTGCACGAAATTGTTGTAAACGTCCTGGCTCAGCAGCGGCTGCAGCGAACGGACGTCCTCGTTGGCGAAGGCCTGCAAGTCAATTCGAAGGCCTTCTGTGCACCGGCAATGAACTCTTTCTCGTCGAAGCTTGGATCGGCGACGTGCACCTGGGTCAATCCTGGCATCGAGCGACGCCGGCATCGGCGAAGGCTCGTTGCTCGCCTCTGCGTCGAGCGGACCTTCGCTCGCGTTCAGGAAGCCGGGCCGGTGGCTCATCCGAGCGCTGGTCGCCGCGCCCGGGAAACGGCAGCCGATCTTCGTTCTTCCCTTGGAAACCGTCACGGCGGCCGAGGACGCTTCGCAGCCTCAGGACGAGGAAGGCGGCGACGAGCGCGAACAGGATGATGTCGAGATAGTACCCATCACCCATGACGATGCAGGGTATCCTTGCAGCAGGCGGCTGAAACGGTCGGATCCATTCGCATAGATAAGGGTACCGGCTTGTGGGTGCCAGGTCCAGCGGCGCGTCGCGATCATTTCCGTGGCCGCGCCTGGGACTTTGCCGTCGCCGCTGGCGGGCGGCTTCTTTTCTCACTACCTCACATCGATGATGCTCGCATTCGGCCTGATTTTTCTCGCCCTGCCCATCCTCGATATCGTGTCGCTGATCAAGGCGGGCGCCCTCTGGGGCTTCTGGCCGACCGTCGGCGTCGTCCTCGCCGCCGGCCTTCTCGGTGCGACGATCGTCCGCCACCAGGGGTTCAGCATCGGCCGCTCCGTGCAACAGAGCCTGAACGCGGGGCGACTGCCGGTCATCGAAGCCTTCGACGGTGCCTGCGTTCTCGCCGCCGGCGCGCTGCTGCTGTTTCCGGGGCTGCTCTCCGACGCCCTCGCCATGCTGCTGCTGCTGCCACCGGTGCGCGCCCTGCTGCGCCTCGCCATCGCCTGGCGTCTCCGTCGCAGCGGGCAAACGATCGCCTGGGTTCACGGATCCCTCGCCGACACTGCGGGCCGAACTCCGATCCGGCATCCGACGCGCGAGGAACGGTGATCGAAGGCGAGTTCGAGAAAGTCGAGCCGCAGCCGATCGATGAGGGATCACAGCGTCTGCCGCCGTCCGCCGCCGGTACGCGGCCACTCCCGGGAGAAAGCGACTGAACGCCACGGCGATTGTGGGCACCCGTTGATCCGTGCTAGCCAGGGCCGCCCTGTTGCCGACCCCGGTGGCGAAGGGGATCAGATTGCAACAGCGAAAGGGACGCCAGCGATGACCGAGCAGCGCCAACAGCCGGATTCCCCCGGCACCACAGAACAGGGCAGATGGCGAAGGCGATACTCGCGGCCGCCGCTCGTCGTCAACGCGCAGTACGTCAAGGACCTGTCGTTCGAAGCGCCGGCGGCGCCGCAGGTGTTCGCCCAGCTACAGCGGCAGCAGCCGGATATCTCGGTCAAAGTCGACGTCCAGGCACGCGGCCTCGACGCGGCGAACCACGTCTACGAGGTGGTTCTGCAGATCGAGTTCCGAATGTAAGACCGGTGACATGACCGCCTTCGTCATCGAACTCTCCTATGGCGGCGTCTTCAGCGTCAACGTCCCCGAGGAAAACCTGCGCCAGCTTCTGCTGATCGAATGCCCGCGCCTGCTCTTCCCGTTCGCCCGCCACGTGGTGGCGACGGCGACGCTGAACGGCGGATTTATGCCGCTGATGCTCGGCCCGATCGATTTTGCCAACCTCTACCAGCAGCAACACACCGAGCAGCCGGGGGACGTCGCCGTCGTTTGACCCGTCACCACTTGGCAAGGCGGCTGGCGTCCCCTAGGGGATTCGAACCCCTGTTGCCGCCGTGAGAGGGCGGTGTCCTGGGCCTCTAGACGAAGGGGACCACGGCGTCATGCAGATGTTCTCCTTTTACCGGCAAACCGGCGAGGTGATCAAGGACGGGACGCGGCCGCACCCGGGGTATAATCGGAGCGCCTGGTCGTCGATAGAGGAAGACGGTGATGGAACAGAGGACGCTCGGTCGCTGCGGCTTGACAATATCGGTACTCGGGCTCGGCTGCATGGGGATGAGCTGGCTATACGGGGCCAGCGACGATCGTGAGGCGATCGCCACAATCCACCGCGCCGCTGGCCTGGCTCCTCCACCAGGGCAAGGACGTGGTGCCGATCCCCGGCACCAAGCGGCGGCCCTACCTCGAAGAGAATGTCGCCGCCGCGACGCTCGCTTTGTCAGCCGAGGAACTCGCGGCTCTCGATGCTGCGGCGCCGATCGGTGGCACCGCAAGTCCGCGCTATGGTGCACAGATGATGGCACTGATCGACCGTTGAGCGGCTTTCCCTGAGCGCCGGGGCACCGGGAACGACGTCAAGCAGAGAGCTTGGCGGCGATCTCGGCAACGTGGCGGCCCTGGAATCGCGCCAAGTCGAGTTCGTTGTTGCTCGGCCTGCGGGAGCCGTCGGAATTGGCGAGCGTTGTCGCGCCGTAGGGAGTCCCGCCGGTGATCTCCTCCATGTTCACCAGTCCCTTCGCCGAGTAAGGCAGGCCGACGATGATCATCCCCTGATGCAGCAAGGTGGTATGGAAGGAGGTGATGGTGGTTTCCTGGCCGCCGTGCTGGGTCGCGGTCGAGGCGAAGACGCTGGCCACCTTGCCCTTGCCGATCAGCGCCCCGCTGAGCCAGTGGCTGCCAGTCTGATCGAGAAAGTTGCGCATTTGCGAGCACATGTTGCCAAATCGGGTGGGCGTACCGAAGATGATCGCATCGTACTCGGGAAGCTCCTGGACCGTGGCGAGGGGTGCTTTCTGGTCGAGCTTGAACCCGGATTTCTGTGCCACCTCCTGCGGCACCAGCTCGGGCACCCGCTTAACCCAAACCTCGCTTCCGGCGAGGCGGGCGCCTTCAGCGACCGCCTCGGCCATCGCCTCGATATGTCCGTAGCTGGAATAGTAGAGAACCAAAAGCTTGTCATTTCTCCCTCCGCCCCCCCAACTTACTCATGTTTTCGGCCCCATACTTCGTAATCGCCGGCATCGCCACAACAAGAAACCGAACTGGCCAGGAGGGCGGCCGTGGATGCATTGGGAACCCCTGTGCGTTACCTCGGCGCCGGTCTGTCCTCGGTCCGTCCCCGTCGCAGCAGCGCCAAACGTTTTCGCGAGAGCCCGGACGAGGTAGCATGGAGCGATTGAGCGGGCGCCAAGATGAACGGCGAGTGGAGGTACCATGCGGCGCATAGCACTAATCAAGTTGGTGGTAGGATGCGGTATTGCCCTGGGCACAACGGCTTGCACACGCGGCGGCGGACCGATCACCGATTGCTTCGTCGCCGACAGCCGGGGTGCCTCTTGGAAGGGCTCGGATATCACTCCGCTCGGGGCAGAGGATGCGGCGATGATCGCCTGCGGGCAGCAGAGCGCCGATCCGACCAGCTGCGTCGTCACCACGTGTGCCCCTCGCTGGTAGGACCCCTTCCGGCCTCTCCCGCTAGCGGCGGAGCGGCGGGAAGGCCGGGTCCTCCTTGTCCTCCTCGCGGACAGCGGGATTGTATTTCAGGCAATTGGGCACGCAGGCGCATTCGAAGGCGATCTTCATCGGCGCGATCCGGCCCTCGTTCTTCAGCTGGAACAGACGCGGCACCATCTTGTCGCGCAGCGTCTCCGGATCGATGGTGTTGACGTAGATCAGCGTCCCGCCCTCGAAGCCGGCGGGATTGGACACGCGCCACTTGATCTGCACCCGCCATGGCATCGGCACGTCGGAGTCGGGCGCCTTGTAGTGCCATTCCTCGTTGCAGGGGATGCCGGGGCCCATCGCCGCGTGGCAGGCATGGACCAGATCGGAGACGCCGCGCAGCTCGTCCTCGGAGTGGTTCCAGGGCTGGCTGCGCTCCGCCTTCGAGTAGATTTCGAGGGTGGGGAAGCGGTGGCCGAAGCCGGCGAAGGCGATGGCGTGATCGTTCTCGGCGAAGACGAGATTGCGATAGCCGGCATAGTTGACCGCCGCTTCGTTGTAGATGTTGGGATTGGTGCGGGCGAGCCTGATCTCCGCCTCGTTCGCGGCGCCGCGGGTATCGATGGCGACGAGCTGCTTGTGCAGATGATCGAACCGTGCCTATCCGGTTATGACAGACATCCACTACATGTAGGATGCGTCCACTCACCTGAATAGAGCCCAGAGTAGGTCGGCGCCTCAACTCCGCCGGCGATGCCGAGGAGCGAGCGGAAGGCGTTGAACGGGTAGAACCGTCTGTTGAAGCGGAACGTGAACTCGTTGAGATAGGCTTGTAGATGCTTCGCGCTTACGCCGTGGTGGATGCCATTGATCCAGGTTTTCAGGTTGCTGAAGACGAGGTGGATGATCGGCATGAACTCTTCGGCCACCTCGGGATCGCCGCATTCGGCAATGGCGTGGTGATCATAGCCGCGTGTCCGCAAGCTGCCATAGCCGCTCCAATCGTCGGTGACGATCAGCGACCCCGGCATAACGGCGCTCTCGACGAAGCCACACAGCGAATTGGCGCTGCGGTCGGCAACGACGGACAGCCGCACGCGCCCGGCGTAGCGGCCGTCCTTCCGCTTGTCCTGCGCGGTGCCGGGCTCCCTGTGGCGGACTTCGACGGCAGCAGTCACCAGCGTCTTGTGGTGAACGCCTCGGCCTTCACCACGCGTCCGGCCTCCAACGTAGGTTTCGTCCACCTCGACATGCTCTCCTGCCCTGGCACCGATCCGGTCCTGATCGGGCCGCACCATACCCGCGCGGAGCTTATGCAGGATGCCGAAGGCGGTTTCGTACCGCGTCAGCCCAAGCTGCCGCTGAAACTGCACCGCCGACATGCCCGGCGTCTGGCTGGCGACCATATAGGCAGCCCAAAACCACGTGCTCAAAGGCGTGTGGCTGCGCTCCATGACCGTGCCGACGGTCAATCCCGTCTGGCGGCGGCAAGCGCGACAGGTCAGGACGCCAGGCCGCGTGGCGATGCGGAAAGGTTCACCCACGACGCCGCAGTGCGGGCAGGCGAACCCGTCACCCCAGCGAGCTTTTTCCAGGTAGGCGGCGCAGGTCGCATCGTCGGGGAAAAGTCGCTGAAACTCAGGGAGCGATCTCGGGAATGGCAGGTCGGTTCGGTCGAGAACGTCCATGGCTCACTATCCGCTTCACGCACACAATCTATCCCTAGTGGGTGTATGCGTCAAGCGGATAGGCACGGATCGAACGACGCGCCGGCCGGCTTCAGCCAGTTCTGGAACACGGCGACATAGCGCACGTAGCGGTTCGCCAGATAGACGTCGCGCATCGCGTCGATGGTGAAGCGGGTATACTGGTAATGCTCCTCGGGTGTCATCGTTCCGGAGGAGGCGAGCTGGCCGTCGGAAAGGGCGCCGTCGACGTAGTGGCGTCGATAGACGATGAGTTCGTGGCCGCCACCGAAAAATGCGTTGGCAAGCGCCAGCTTGTCCTCGACCGGCATTTGATCCATGGCGGCCGCGTCGACGCCCGAGAGAGTCATCCGCGCGCCCAAAACGTCGAGCACGTGCCGGCGCCCGGCGGCGGTCGCGAGATAGGCGTCCTTGCGTGCCTCGACATCGCCGGAAAGCGTGAAGTTGAAGTTCTTCTTCCAGTAATCGTAGGAGACGATCTCGAACAGGTTGGGGATGCGCCGGAACTCGGGAACCGAGGCGAAGAGGTCGTCGGCGGCCAGACCGCGGAACGTCGTCCAGCCGTTGCCCTTGCGAACCAGGCGCGCTTTTTCCGGCGGCGTCTCCAGCATGCGCCCGATGCAGAAGGCGCAGTGGTGATCGCGCAGAGCCGGATCGATCGGTGCGCCGGGACGTTCGTCGGCGCCGAGCGGGCGGTGGCCGCGTCCCGGCACCGTCCACACCTCGGTGCCGGTGAACGGATTGATCTGCTTAACGGTGCCGTCGGCCATCCGCATGAGATAGTTCGACGGCGGGATCGGCTCCAAAGCCATGAGATCTTTCCGCTAAGGTCTGTCTGACTCTGGGCCCGATGATACATCGGGGCACCGGCAGAGGGGGTCATTCCGCCGCGTTGCCAGACGACGATCGGCAGTTCAAGGAAGCTTCCGTCGGATTCGATGCGAAACGCCCGAACGGCTCCGGCGTGCGCCGACTTTCCGCTCGGTGCTGGGCGACGGCGACAATCAGCCAGACGAGATCGGGCTCGAACGCCAGCGCCCGGTCCGTGGCCGACGGCCGCGCCTGACGATCAGGGTGAGAATGATAATGGCCTATGATCGCCGAGGAGGTTCCGACGAGCTCGCGGCTCAGGGCGAAGCGAACGCGGGGATCCACTTCGAAGCGATCGCGCTGCCGGCCGATAGCAACGTTCGGGCTGGCGACGGCGCGCTCGATCGCCGTCGAGCCGTCCGCATCGCGCCGACCGACCAGAAGCCCGCAGCATTCTTCGGGATAGGTGGCTTCGGCCTCGCGTTCCAGTTGCGCACGTACCATCGCCGGCAGCAGGATCACGGTCGCAGCCAGATGCTGCCCAAGGCTTGGCCGGTTGCCGCATCGATGACGAGAATTCGCTCGCATGCGCCGGCGGGACCGATTTTAACATAGAGGCGCGGACCGTCCGGCCGGATGTCGGCGACGTCGCAGCCCTCCGGCAGCGCGATCCGGGTCTCTCCGAACGCAGTGACGGGGGCACCGCTCGCACCGCTCGCCGGCCGACTCTCGAAAAGCTTGTACTTTGGGTCGGCGGCTTTTTGAGAGATGCCGTAAACGAGAAGGGCGATTCCGGAAAGAAGGAGCACCCCCAGTCCGATGACCAAGGCTTTGACCGCCGGCATGTTCCAACCGCATCCGTAAGCCGATGAGCCCTTCCACTTACACCGTTGCCGTTGCCAGCGACAAGGCGGGAGCACGCCTCGACCGCCTCCTCGCCGAAGCCGTACCGTCGATATCGCGAACGCGGATCAAGGCACTCATCGAAGCGGGCGGCGTCGTCGCTTCGAGCGGGCGGGAGATCGTCGATCCGGCTTACCGAGCCGGGGCCGGCGACCTCTATCGGCTGACGGTGCCCTCAGCGCCGCCGCCGATACCCGCCGCGCAGGCCATTCCTCTCGATGTCGTTTATGAAGACGGCGCGGTGATCGTCATCGATAAGCCGCCCGGTCTCGTGGTTCACCCCGGTGCCGGCACGCCGGATAAGACGATGGTCAACGCGCTTCTCGCCCAGTGCCCCAAAGGGCTATCGTCGATCGGCGCTCCGTGGCGTCCGGGGATCGTTCACCGCCTCGACAAGGATACGACGGGACTGATCGTCGCCGCCAAAACGGATCAGGCGCACGCCAATCTCGCCCGACAATTCGCGGAGCATTCGGTCGAGCGCGCATACATGGCCGTAGTCTGCGGTCATCCGGTTCCGGTCGCAGGACGCATCGTCAAGGCGATTGCTCGATCGGAGCGCGACCGGACGAAGATGACGGTGGTGCGAAGCGGCGGCAAGGCGGCCGTCACCCATTATCGCAGCGTGCGGCGCGTGGGAACGCGCGCAACGCTGATCGAATGCCGTCTGGCGACCGGACGAACCCACCAAATCCGCGTTCATCTCGCCTCGATCGGACATGGCATCGTCGGGGATCCGGTTTACGGGCACGTTCGAGGCAATGCGACGGGCGGCTCTCCTCCGGCGCTGCCCGATGCGTTTCGTCGGCAGGCTCTTCACGCGTATTTGATGGATTCCGGCATCCAGAAACCGGCGAAAGACTCCGCTTCGAGTCGGCGTTGCCAAAAGATCTCAATATGATGATCGGTTCCTTAGAGCTGATTTAATCGGTCCTATACTTGAGTTAGCGACTTGGTTAAGCTGAACCTAAGGGAGCAAGCGCGTTCGAAAAAAGGGGCGAGGGGGCAAGGCGTGCGGCGATCGACTGTGGACACAGGAGAGGCATGATGGCGGGGCTCGGGTTCGATCTCAGTATGACACCGGATCGCAACCTTGCGCGATACCTGCAGCACATCCGGAAGTACCCGATGTTGAGCGCCGAGGAGGAGTTCGCCCTGGCGCGACGCTGGGTCGAAAAGCACGACGACAGCGCGGCACACAAACTGGTCACAAGCCATCTGCGGCTGGTCGCCAAGATCGCCATGGGTTACCGCGGCTATGGCTTGCCGCTCGGCGAACTCATCTCGGAAGGCAACGTCGGCATGATGCAGGCGGTAATCCGCTTCGATCCCGAGCGCGGCTTCCGGCTTGCCACCTACGCCATGTGGTGGATCAGAGCCGCAATCCAGGAGTACATCTTGCATTCGTGGTCGCTGGTAAAGATGGGACCACGGCCGCACAGAAAAAGCTGTTTTTCAATCTGCGTAAGCTGAAAGGGCAGATGCAGGCGATCGACGACGGCGATCTCTCGCCGGAACATGTCAACACCATCGCCACCCGCCTCAACGTGCCGCAATCGGATGTCATTCAGATGAATCGACGCATCGGCAACCCGGATGCGTCGTTGAATGCTCCCTTACGGGATGAGGGCGACGGCGAATGGCAGGATTGGCTTGTCGACAAAGATGAAAGTCAGGAAGTGCGTCTCGGCAACTCGGAAGAGTTGGATAGCCGGCGGCAGCTCCTCGCCGGGGCGTTGAAGACGCTGAGCGAGCGCGAGCGACAGATTCTCGCCGAGCGGCGGCTGAAGGACAATCCGACGACGCTCGAACATTTGAGCCGTCGTTATGGAATCAGCCGCGAACGGGTTCGCCAGATTGAAGTGCGGGCGTTCGAAAAGCTTCAGAAGTCGGTGAAGAACGCCGTGATTGAGCAGCGTCTCACCCACTGACGAGGGATGCGGACGGCACGAAGACAGAGATTGCGCGCGGGATCACCTGGAAAACCGCCGGCGTCGACGTGGATACTTCACCATCCACGTTGATGGGCATGGGTCGGTCCGTTTCAACAACGACGTCGACACCGTGCAGACTATAAACGTCCTCAAGAGGACGATGCGTTCCCTTACACAAGGCCGGCACGATGCTGATCAAGCGCCAGCGGGGCAGCGGCGGCAGCGCGTAGACATCGAGGCGCCCATCGTCGATTGCCGCGTCCTCGACGATCGTCATGCCGCCACCGTAGTGTCGGCCGTTGCCGACGCTGACTTGCATCGCAGCTGTCTCCAGCAGCTTACCGTCGCATTCAATGCACGCGCGAAAGCGCGGCGGTGAGCGGATTGCCTCCCAAGCGCAGGCAAGATAGCCGAGAACGCCCCAACGCTGCTTAAGATCACACGTTAAGCGTCTGGCAATGGCGACACTCAGGCCGATGCTGGCAACGTTGAAGAAGTGACGATCGCCGACGCGGGCGACGTCTATGAGTCTGAGCCGGCCAGCGGCGATGACGCCAAACGCCGCATCGAGAGCCGTCGGAAGTCCAAGCGTTCGTGCCAGATCGTTGGCGTTGCCCATGGGCAGGATGCCGAGCGGAGTTCTGGCTGCGAGTACCGCGTCGGCTGCCGACGACAAGGTCCCGTCGCCGCCACCGACGACGACGAAATCGCAAGAGCCGGCGTTTTGGCGGATTACTTCACTTATTTGCGCCGGTCGCCGGACAAGATGGACATCGTAGGTGATGCCCGCCCTGTTGAAGATGCGCAAGCCTTCGTCGATGGATTGCTTGCCGCGCGCCGCCCTGCGGTTGATTACGACCAGCGCCCGGCGCTGCGCTTCGGCCATCGGAATGTTCCTCGCAGCGTTCGGCGCATCCCGCGCCGCCATCGGCAATCCGGGAAACTCTCCCGAATCGCTTATCCGGTTGGGCCCAGTTGGACGATTTCCTTGTAGGTTCTTGGCTTGATGGTCATTGCGATACCGAGGAGGGAAGCGAAGCTGGCGTGCCGGTTGTGGCGTCGATTGAATTGGAACACGAACTCATCGAGGTAGGTCTTCAAGTGTTTGCGCCGCAGGCCATGATAGACGCCGAGCGCCCATGTCTTGAGGTTGGAGAAGACGCGATGGATGCCGGGCAGAACGACGTGGGCGGCCATGGTTCCGACGACATGGGGCTCGTGGGTGACGTTCGGCGCGCCGAGATAGGCTGCGAGCCCATCGGTTTTGACGATGCTGCCGGGTGCGGTGTTCGCTGCGATAAAGGCATGCAGGGAGTTCCTGGCGAAATCCGCGATCGGCGCGAGACGCATGCGCCCGAGCGTGAGTTTGTTGTTTTTGCCGTTGACGACTTCGACGGCGGCGATGAGCAGGAGCTTGCCATCGTGGCTTCTTCCCTGCCCTCCGGCAGGCGGATCGTCCCTGGTGCGAAAGGGGATCGTCGTCTCGTCCGCCTCGACGAAGCCGGAAAGCGGGGTCCGCTCGGGCGCGATCATCGCCGCCCTGAGCTTCATCGAAAGGAGCCAGGCGGTCTCGTAGGAAGCGATGGCGAGCTCGCTCTGCAGCTGTTTTGCGGACATGCCGTTGGAATGGGTCGCAACCAGATAGGCCGCCCAAAACCACACGCTGAGCGGCAGGTGGGTGCGGTGCATGACCGTGCCGGCGGTGACCGACGTCTCCTTGCCGCAGCCTTTGCAGCCGAAGGTGAGGGGCGTGCGGCTCGGCAAACGCCACGCCTCCCGCCCGCCGCAACGCGGGCAGGCGAAGCCCTCCGGCCAGCGCGTGCGCGCCAGATGCTCGCCGCACGCGGCGGCGTCGGGAAAGCGTCTCTGGAACTCACGAAGCGAGCGGGGATAATCGGCCATGAGCGCGTCCTCCACGGCGTATGTTCATGATCCGTTTATCCGCACACGCGCCGCTCGCCAAAGGGATGGAGCTGGAGATCGCGCTGGGTCAACCGGAAAGAATCAGGTGACGAACGGGTCTTGCACCATGATCGTGTCGTCACGCTCAGGGCTCGTCGACAGCAGATGCACCGGGGCTTCGATCATTTCCTCGATGCGCCGGATATACTTCACCGCAGTCGCCGGCAGCTGTGCCCAGGAGCGAGCGCCTTGCGTGCTTTCGGTCCAGCCGTCCATCTCTTCATAGATAGGTTCGACCTGACATTGCCGCATGGAAGATGCCGGCAAATGATCAAGCCGCTCGCCGCCGAGGCGGTAGCCGACGCAGACCCGAAGCCGGTCGATGCCGTCGAGGACGTCCAACTTCGTCAGCGCAATTCCGTCGATGCCGTTGACCTTGACCGCCTGTCGGACCAGCACCGCGTCAAACCAGCCACAGCGCCGAGGCCGGCCGGTTACCGTGCCAAATTCGCGCCCTCGCTCGCCGAGCAGCCGGCCCGTTGCGTCTTCGAGTTCGGTCGGAAACGGGCCGCTGCCAACGCGCGTGGTATAGGCTTTGGTGATTCCCAGCACATAATCGAGGGAGCCCGGGCCGAGACCCGATCCCGCGGCGGCCTGCCCGGCAATCGTGTTCGATGAAGTCACGAACGGGTACGTCCCGTGGTCGATGTCGAGCATGGTCCCCTGCGCCCCTTCGAAAAGGATGCGCTTGCCGGCGCGGCGCACTTCGTCCAGCGATTTCCAAACCGTATCGGCATACGGCAACACCTTCGGTGCGACTTCGGCGAGTTCGTTGAAGAGGGCGGCGCCGTCGATCTCTTCAAGCCCGAGGCCGCGCAACAGCGCATTATGATGGACGAGCAACGCCTTGAGCTTGTCTGCAAGCAGCTCGAGATCGGCGAGGTCACCAAGGCGGATCGCCCGCCGCGCAACCTTGTCCTCATAGGCGGGACCGATGCCGCGGCCGGTGGTGCCGATGCGGGCGCTGCCCAGCGCTCCCTCCCGCGCCTTATCCAGATTGCGGTGGAGCGGCAGGATCAGCGCCGCATTCTCGGCGATGCGGACATTGTCCGGACCGACGTGGACGCCCTGACTGCGAAGCCCGTCGATTTCAGCGAGCAACGCCCACGGATCGAGAACGACCCCGTTGCCGATGAACGAGAGTTTCCCGCGACGGACGACGCCCGCCGGCAGCAGGCTGAGCTTGTAAACGACGCCTTCGATGACGAGCGTGTGTCCGGCATTGTGGCCGCCCTGAAAGCGGACGACGACGTCCGCACGCTGCGACAGCCAATCGACGATCTTGCCCTTGCCCTCATCACCCCATTGGGCGCCGATCACCACAACGTTCGCCATCGACCTCCGTCCGCGCTTGATTGTCTCAGTCCCGCTCGCCCGCCGTCACCGGTTGGATGGCGCCCGCGAGGTACACGTGCGTGCAGCCGAGACGCCGTGCCTCGACCACGTGATCCGCAGTCGTCGGTCAGCCCAGCGACGACGATCCAACCCTCACGCCGAAGACGGCGCGCCGTGTCGCAGCCCGCTTGGCGCGGCAGAAACAACCGGGGCGGCGGCGTTGGCGAGCCGAGCGCCGCCATCACCGCATCCATGAACAGGGTTACCCCCGTCGCCGCTTCGCCGCTTTCAGTGCGATAGCGGCCGCCGCGGCCGAGTTCGCCCGCAACACAGGCCGAGAACAAGGCAAAGGTGACGCCTTGATGGTATTCGAACCCGCGATTTTCGACGGGATCGACGGTGATCGTCAAATCTGGCGCCGCTGTCAGGAGGCCGGCATGGACAGCTTCGAGAGCCGCCCGTTCCGACACAGCGGCTTCCGGCAACTCGAGCCGAGCGAGCTGAGGCAGGGCGGTGTCGGCCGGTCCGCAGCAGGCGACAAGCCGGGATAGAAGCCGTGCCCGGGGCTCGCCGATAACCGGTGCAAGGTCCCGGACCGCGGCGATGTCCTTGCGATCGAGAGCAATGCGGATCCGTGCTGCGCTCGGCTCGTCGAGCGGCCGCCCCGCAAGGACGGCGGGCACCAGGGTCGGTAGTCCGAGATCGACACTAAGGCGATCAACGCCGGCCTCGGCGAGGGCGGTGGTCGCCATGATGATCACTTCGCCATCGGCTTCGATGGCGTCAACGCCGAATATCTCGCCGCCCACCTGCCCAAGCTGGCGCTCCGGACGAAGCTGCGAGCCGCGGACGCGCATAATTTGTCCGGCATAGCTGAGGCGCAGCGGCCTCGGCGCGTGGGCGAGCCGCGATGCGGCGATGCGAGCCGCCTGCATCGTCATGTCCGGGCGCAAGGCCAGCATCCGCTGCGAGACTGGGTCCATCAGGCGAAACGTCTCTGTCGCCAACGCTGCCCCGGCGCCGGCAAACAACGTTTCCTCGTATTCAATGAGGGGCGGCTTAATCCGCTCATAGCCGAAGGTCGTGAACCGAGTGACCAATCGCTCGACGGTCGCCGCCTCGAAGGCGGCGCGCGGCGGCAGCACATCCATCAGTCCAGCCGGTAGCAACGCGGGGGCGGCGGGGTCGATCATCAGTCGCAACAAACCGCTTCTGTCGGGATCTGCAGGCGCGGCTTCTTCTAAGCACAGCCGCGGTCGGGCCGATAGGGAAATCGGCTGATGACGGTTGCTTGACTGCGGCAGTTGACAGGAGAGCCGACAAGTGGCTAGCACCCGCGCGGAGCAATTTTAGGGGAACGGCAGAAGGTGACGGCAAAGGGCGTGGTAGCGGCCGGCCACCGGGCAACAGCGGCCGCGGGGGCGGAGGTCCTGGCTGAGGGCGGTAACGCCGTCGATGCCGCCCTTGCTTGTCTATGTGCGGCGGCGGTGGCCGAGCCCGTCCTCGCCTCCCTCGGCGGCGGCGGCTTCCTCGTGTGCCAAATGAGGGCCGGCAGGCATGCCGGCCGAACCCTCGTCTACGACTTTTTCACCCAGACCCCGAAATACCGCCGATCCGCCGATACGACGGATGTGCGAACGACGCACGCGGACTTTGGTCCGAGGCGCCAGGCCTTTCGGATCGGTCTCGGCACTGTCGCGACGCCCGGTACCGTTCGTGGTCTGGCGGCGGCCGCCAAAGATCTGGGGCGCCTGCCGCTCCGCCGCCTGGTCGAGCCGGCTTGTGCCCTCGCTCGCGCAGGCGTTCGCATCGACGCGATGCAGGCCTACATCATCGGCGTCGTCGCCGCCATCCTCAACAGCCGGCCGGACTGCGCGGCTCTGTTTGCCAGCTCCGGGTGGCCGGATACGCTGATCGGCGAAGGCGAGGTCTTCCGACTCCCCGAATATGCCGATGCGCTCGAAATCCTCGCCATCGAAGGCGCCGACCTGTTCTATCGCGGCGAGATGGGGCGGCGCTTGGCGGAGGACTGTCTCGGCGGCGGCGGCCACGTCTGCCACGCCGATCTCGAACACTACCGGGTCGAGCGCCGGGCGCCCCTGACGATCGAACGGTTTGCCGCGCGTATCCATCTTAATCCGCCGCCGGCGATAGGCGGTCTGCTCATCGCCTATGCCCTCGCGGTGGTGCCGACGGACGAACTTGCCCCCGGCATGTTCGGCAGCCCTGCACATCTCCAGCGCCTCGTCGCAACCCTCGCGGAGGCCGACGAGACCCGGCTGCGGCTCCAGCCTGATCGGCTCGACGCGGCCGTCGCGGCAATCCTGAGGCCAGAGGCGCTCGCAACGGTGCGAAAGCGCCTGGCCGGTACACCGGTCTCGCGCCGCGGCACCACTCATATCAGCGTCATCGACGGCGATGGCAGCGCCGCCGCCCTCTCTCTCTCCAACGGCGAGGGTTCGGGTTACGTCTTGCCGGGCACGGGGATCATCCTTAACAACATGTTGGGAGAAGATGACCTGTGTCCGGAGGGAGCCGACGCCTGGCCGGTGGACCGGCGGATGGGCTCGATGATGGCGCCCTCTCTGATCGAGCGCGGCGACGGCGCATTGATCGCACTTGGTTCGGGCGGATCGACCCGCATCCGCGCGGCGATCCTTCAAGTAATGCTTAACCACCTCGTCTTCGCTGAGCCATTGGAGCGGGCGGTGGAGCTGCCGCGCCTCCATCTCGAAAAGGGCCGGCTGTCCTTCGAACCCGGATTCGCGCAAAACGGGTTCGGCTCTCTCAAGGGCTTTGTGCCGGAACTCGATCCGTGGCCGGCAAAGAACCTGTTCTTTGGGGGAGTTCATGCGGCGATGCGCGACCGCGCCGGCACTTTTACCGCGGTCGGCGACGAGCGGCGCGGTGGTGCCGTCGCCCTCGTCTAGGTCGCGCAATCCGCGCGATCCGCCCGAGGATCTGGGTGGTCGCCGA
>CAWAGY010000026.1:0-130545 GCA_963781645.1 uncultured Alphaproteobacteria bacterium
ACCGCAATCGGATGTCATTCAGATGAATCGGCACATCGGCAACCCCGATGCGTCGTTAAATGCTCCCTTACGGGATGAGGGCGACGGCGAATGGCAGGATTGGCTTGTCGACAAGGATGAAAGTCAGGAAGTGCGTCTCGGTAACTCGGAAGAGTTGGATAGCCGGCGGCAGCTCCTGGCCGGAGCGTTGAAGACGCTGAGCGAGCGCGAGCGACAAATTCTCGCCGAGCGGCGGCTGAAGGACAATCCGACGACCCTCGAACATTTGAGCCGTCGTTATGGAATCAGCCGCGAACGGGTTCGCCAGATTGAAGTGCGGGCGTTCGAAAAGCTTCAGAAGTCGGTGAAGAACGCCGTGATTGAGCAGCGTCTCACCCACTGACGAGGGATGCGGACGGCACGAAGACAGAGATTGCGCGCGGGATCACCTGGAAAACTGCCGGCGTCGACGTGGATACTTCACCATCCACGTTGATGGGCATGGGTGATCCGTTTCAACAACGACGTTAACTCCGTCGCAGACTATAAACGTCCTCAAGAGGACGATGCGTTCCCTTACGCAAGGCCGGCACGATGCTGATCAAGCGCCAGCGGGGCAGCGGCGGCAGCGCGTAGACATCGAGGCGCCCATCGTCGATTGCCGCGTCCTCGACGATCGTCATGCCGCCACCGTAGTGTCGGCCGTTGCCGACGCTGACTTGCATCGCAGCTGTCTCCAGCAGCTTACCGTCGCATTCAATGCACGCGCGAAAGCGCGGCGGTGAGCGGATTGCCTCCCAAGCGCAGGCAAGATAGCCGAGAACGCACCAACGCTGCTTAGATCGCCCGTTAAGCGTCTGGCGATGGCGACACTCAGGCCGATGCTGGCAACGTTGAAGAAGTGGCGATCGCCGACGCGGGCGACGTCTATAAGTCTGAGCCGACCAGCGGCAATGACGCCAAACGCCGCATCGAGGGCCGTCGGAAGTCCAAGCGTTCGTGCCAGATCGTTGGCGTTGCCCATGGGCAGGATGCCGAGCGGAGTTCTGGCTGCGAGTACCGCGTCGGCTGCCGACGACAAGGTCCCGTCCCCACCGCCGACGACGACGAAATCGCAAGAGCCGGCGATTCGACGGATCACCTCGCTTATTTGCGCCGGTCGCCGGACAAGATGGACATCGTAGGTGATGCCGCCCTGTTGAAGATGCGCAAGCCTTCGTCGATGGATTGCTTGCCACGCGCCGCCCTGCGGTTGATTACGACCAGCGCCCGGCGCTGCGCTTCGACCATCGGAATGTTCCTCACAGGGTTCGACGCATCCTCCGCAGCCATCGGGCAATCCGGGAAACTCTCGCGGAATTGCTTATCCGGTTGAGCCCAGTTGGACGATTTCCTTGTAGGTTCTTGGCTTGATGGCCATTGCGATACCGAGGAGGGAAGCGAAGCTGGCGTGCCGGGTGTGGCGTCGATTGAATCGGAACACGAACTCATCGAGGTAGGCCTTCAAGTGTTTGCGCCGCAGGCCATGATAGACGCCGAGCGCCCATGTCTTGAGGTTGGAGAAGACGCGATGGATGCCGGGCAGAACGAGGTGGGCGGCCATGGTTCCGACGACATGGGGCTCGTGGGTGACGTTCGGCGCGCCGAGATAGGCTGCGAGCCCATCGGTTTTGACGATGCTGCCGGGGGCGGTGTTCGCTGCGATAAAGGCATGCAGGGAGTTCCTGGCGAAATCCGCGATCGGCGCGAGACGCAGGCGCCCGAGCGTGAGTTTCTTGTTTTTGCCGTTGACGACTTCGACGGCGGCGATGAGCAGGAGCTTGCCATCGTGGCTTCTTCCCTGCCCTCCGGCAGGCGGATCGTCCTTGGTGCGAAAGGGGATCGTCGTCTCGTCCGCCTCCACCAGGCCGGAAAGCGGGGTCCGTTCGGGCGCGATCATCGCCGCCCTGAGCTTCATCGAAAGGAGCCAGGCGGTCTCGTAGGAGGCGATGGCGAGCTCGCTCTGCAGCTGTTTTGCGGACATGCCGTTGGAATGGGTCGCAACCAGCCAGGCCGCCCAGAACCACACGCTGAGCGGCAGGTGGGTGCGGTGCATGACCGTGCCGGCGGTGACCGACGTCTCCTTGCCGCAGCCTTTGCAGCCGAAGGTGAGGGGCGTGCGGCTCGGCAAACGCCACGCCTCCCGCCCGCCGCAACGCGGGCAGGCGAAGCCCTCCGGCCAGCGCGTGCGCGCCAGATACTCGCCGCACGCGGCGGCGTCGGGAAAGCGTCTCTGGAACTCACGAAGCGAGCGGGGATAATCGGCCATGAGCGCGCCCTCCACGGCGTATGTTCATGATCCGTTCTATCATGCGCACGCGCCGGTCGCCACAAGGGATTGGAGCTGGGCGATCGCGCTGGGCTCAACCGGATAAGCAATCTCGCCTATCAGGTGACGAACGGGTCTTGCACCATGATCGTGTCGTCACGCTCGGGGCTCGTCGACAGCAGATGCACCGGGGCTTCGATCATTTCCTCGATGCGCCGGATATATTTCACCGCGGTCGCCGGCAGTTGTGCCCAGGAGCGAGCGCCTTGCGTGCTTTCGGTCCAGCCGTCCATCTCTTCATAGATAGGTTCGACCTGGCATTGCCGCATGGAAGATGCCGGCAAATGATCGAGCCGCTCGCCGCCGAGGCGGTAGCCGACGCAGACCCGAAGCCGGTCGATGCCATCGAGGACGTCCAACTTGGTCAGCGCGATTCCGTCGATGCCGTTGACCTTGACCGCCTGTCGGACCAGCACCGCGTCAAACCAGCCACAGCGGCGAGGCCGGCCGGTTACGGTGCCGAATTCGCGGCCGCGCTCGCCGAGCAGCCGGCCCGTCGCGTCTTCGAGTTCGGTCGGAAACGGGCCGCTGCCAACGCGCGTGGTATAGGCTTGGTGATCCCCAACACATAATCGAGGGAGCCCGGGCCGAGACCCGATCCCGCGGCGGCCTGTCCGGCGATCGTGTTCGATGAAGTCACGAACGGATAGGTTCCATGGTCGATGTCGAGCATGGTCCCCTGCGCGCCTTCGAAAAGGATGCGCTTGCCGGCGCGGCGCACGTCGTCCAGCGATTTCCAGACCGTATCGGCATACGGCAACACCTTCGGTGCGACTTCGGCGAGCTCGTCGAAGAGGGCGGCGCCGTCGATCTCTTCAAGCCCGAGGCCGCGCAACAGCGCATTATGATGGACGAGCAACGCCTCGAGCTTGTCCGCAAGCAGCTCGAGATCGGCGAGATCACCAAGGCGGATCGCCCGCCGCGCAACCTTGTCCTCATAGGCGGGACCGATGCCGCGGCCGGTGGTGCCGATGCGGGCGCTGCCCAGGGCTCCCTCCCGCGCCTTATCCAGATTGCGGTGGAGCGGCAGGATCAGCGCCGCATTCTCGGCGATGCGGACATTGTCGGGACCGACGTGGACACCTTGACTGCGAAGCCCGTCGATTTCAGCGAGCAGCGCCCACGGATCGAGAACGACCCCGTTGCCGATGAACGAGAGTTTCCCGCGGCGGACGACGCCCGCCGGCAGCAGGCTGAGCTTGTAAATGACGCCGTCGATGACGAGCGTGTGTCCGGCATTGTGGCCGCCCTGAAAGCGGACGACGACGTCCGCACGCTGGGACAGCCAATCGACGATCTTGCCCTTGCCCTCGTCACCCCATTGGGCGCCGATCACCACAACGTTGGCCATCGACCTCGTCCGAGCTTGATTGTCTCAGCCCCGCTCGCCCGCCGACACCGGTTCGATGGCGCCCGCGACGGTACACGTGGGTGCAGCCGAGACGCCGTGCCTCGGCCACGTGATCCGCGGTCATCGGTCAGCCCGGCGACGACGATCCAACCCTCACGCCGAAGACGGCGCGCCGTGTCGCAGCCCGCGTGGCGCGGCAGGAACAACCGGGGCGGCGGCGTTGGCGAGCCGAGCGCCGCCATCACCGCATCCATGAACAGGGTTACCCCCGTCGCCGCTTCGCCGCTTTCGGTGCGATAGCGGCCGCCGCGGCCGAGTTCGCCCGCAACACAGGCCGAGAACAAGGCAAAGGTGACGCCTTGATGGTATTCGAACCCGCGATTTTCGACGGGATCGACGGTGATCGTCAAATCTGGCGCCGCTGTCCAGGAGGCCGGCATGCACAGCTTCGAGAGCCGCCCGTTCCGACGCCGCGGCTTCCGGCAAGTCGAGCCGAGCGAGCTGGGGCAGGGCGGTGTCGGCCGGTCCGCAGCAGGCGACAAGCCGGGAGAGAAGCCGTGCCCGGGGCTCGCCGATAACCGGTGCAAGGTCGCGGACCGCGGCGATGTCCTTGCGATCGAGGGCAATGCGGATCCGTGCTGCGCTCGGCTCGTCGAGCGGCCGCCCCGCAAGGACGGCGGGCACCAGGGTCGGTAGTCCGAGATCGACACTGAGGCGATCAACGCCGGCCTCGGCGAGGGCGGTGGTCGCCATGACGATCACCTCGCCATCGGCTTCGATGGCATCAACGCCGAATATCTCGCCGCCCACCTGCCCGAGCTGGCGCTCCGGACGAAGCTGCGAGCCGCGGACGCGCATAATTTGTCCGGCATAGCTGAGGCGCAGCGGCCTCGGCGCGTGGGCGAGCCGCGATGCGGCGATGCGAGCCGCCTGCATCGTCATGTCCGGGCGCAAGGCCAGCATCCGCTGCGAGACCGGGTCCATCAGGCGAAACGTCTCTGTCGCCAACGCCGCCCCGGCGCCGGCGAACAACGTTTCCTCGTATTCGATGAGGGGCGGCTTAATCCGCTCATAGCCGAAGGTCGTGAACCGAGCGACCAATCGCTCGACGGTCGCCGCTTCGAAGGCGGCGCGGGGCGGCAGCACATCCATCAGTCCAGCCGGTAGCAACGCGGGGGCGGCGGGGTCGATCATCAGTCGCAATAAACCGCTTCTGTCGGGATCTGCAGGCGCGGCTTCTTCTAAGCACAGCCGCGGTCGGGCCGATAGGGAAATCGGCTGATGACGGTTGCTTGACTGCGGCAGTTGACAGGAGAGCCGACAAGTGGCTAGCACCCGCGCGGAGCAATCTTTGGGGGAACGGCAGAAGGTGGCGGCAAAGGGCGTGGTAGCGGCCGGGCACCGGGCAACAGCGGCCGCGGGGGCGGAGGTCCTGGCTGAGGGCGGTAACGCCGTCGATGCCGCCCTTGCCTGTCTATGTGCGGCGGCGGTGGCCGAGCCCGTCCTCGCCTCCCTCGGCGGCGGCGGCTTCCTCGTGTGCCAAATGAGGGCCGGCAGGCATGCCGGCCGAACCCTCGTCTACGACTTTTTCACCCAGACCCCGAAATACCGCCGATCCGCCGATACGACGGATGTGCGAACGACGCACGCGGATTTTGGTCCGAGGCGCCAGGCCTTTCGGATCGGTCTCGGCACTATCGCGACGCCCGGTACCGTTCGTGGTCTGGCGGCGGCCGCCGAAGATCTGGGGCGCCTG
Organism: uncultured Alphaproteobacteria bacterium; assembly: GCA_963781645.1. Taxonomy (GTDB): domain Bacteria; phylum Pseudomonadota; class Alphaproteobacteria; order Rhodospirillales; family Defluviicoccaceae; genus Defluviicoccus. Next base: position 5,455 of record CAWAGY010000026.1, read on the forward strand.
CCGCTCCGCCGCCTGGTCGAGCCGGCTTGTGCCCTCGCTCGCGCAGGCGTTCGCATCGACGCGATGCAGGCCTACATCATCGGCGTCGTCGCCGCCATCCTCAACAGCCGGCCGGACTGCGCGGCTCTGTTTGCCAGCTCCGGGTGGCCGGATACGCTGATCGGCGAAGGCGAGGTCTTCCGACTCCCCGAATATGCCGATGCGCTCGAAATCCTCGCCATCGAAGGCGCCGACCTGTTCTATCGTGGCGAGATGGGGCGGCGCTTGGCGGAGGACTGTCTCGGCGGCGGCGGCCACGTCTGCCACGCCGATCTCGAACACTACCGGGTCGAGCGCCGGGCGCCCCTGACGATCGAACGGTTTGCCGCGCATATCCATCTTAATCCGCCGCCGGCGATAGGCGGTCTGCTCATCGCCTATGCCCTCGCGGTGGTGCCGACGGACGAACTTGCCCCCGGCATGTTCGGCAGCCCTGCACATCTCCAGCGCCTCGTCGCAACCCTCGCGGAGGCCGACGAGACCCGGCTGCGGCTCCAGCCTGATCGGCTCGACGCGGCCGTCGCGGCAATCCTGAGGCCAGAGGCGCTCGCAACGGTGCGAAAGCGCCTGGCCGGTACACCGGTCTCGCGCCGCGGCACCACGCATATCAGCGTCATCGACGGCGATGGCAGCGCCGCCGCCCTCTCTCTCTCCAACGGCGAGGGTTCGGGTTACGTCTTACCGGGCACGGGGATCATCCTTAACAACATGTTGGGAGAAGATGACCTGTGTCCGGAGGGAGCCGACGCCTGGCCGGTCGACCGGCGGATGGGCTCGATGATGGCGCCCTCTCTGATCGAGCGCGGCGACGGCACATTGATCGCACTTGGTTCGGGCGGATCGACGCGCATCCGCGCGGCGATCCTTCAAGTAATGCTTAACCACCTCGTCTTCGCTGAGCCATTGGAGCGGGCGGTGGAGCTGCCGCGCCTCCATCTCGAAAAGCGGCCGGCTGTCCTTCGAACCCGGATTCGCGCAAAACGGGTTCGGCTCTCTCAAGGGCTTCGTGCCGGAACTCGATCCATGGCCGGCAAAGAACCTGTTCTTCGGGGGGGTTCACGCGGCGATGCGCGACCGCGCCGGCGTTTTTACCGCGGTCGGCGACGAGCGGCGCGGTGGTGCCGTCGCCCTCGTCTAGGTCGCGCAATCCGCGCGATCCGCCCGAGGATCTGGGTGGTCGCCGATATCAATGGGGCGATCGTGGCCAACAGCAGAGATCCTCTCTTTGTCCTGACGATTTCCTGCCCCGACAAGACGGGGATTGTTGCCGCCGTCGCGAGCTTTCTCGCCGATCGCGACGCCTTCATCACCGAATCGACGCACTTTGGAGAACCGCTGTCGCAGCGGTTCTTCATGCGCACATGTTTCCGTCCCGGCCTGTCGACGCCCGCCATGAACATCGTCGCCCACGAATTCTCGCGGATCGCCGAACGCTTTCACATGGTCTGGGGTATTCACGATGCGAGCCGCAAGGAACGACTGATGGTCCTCGTCTCGCGCGCCGACCATTGCCTGAACGACCTCCTCTATCGCTATCGCACCGGAGATCTGCCGGTTGAAATTCCGGCCATCGTCTCCAACCATCCCGATCTCGAACCCCTCGCTGCCTGGCATGGGATTCCCTTCCATTACCTGCCGGTGACGCCGATGACGCGCGGCGAACAGGAGACGCGGATTCTTGAACTTGTCGGCGATCTCGAAATCGATCTTGTCGTTCTTGCCCGCTATATGCAGGTGCTGACGCCTAGGACGTGCGACCGGCTACGCAGCCGCTGCATCAATATCCACCACTCGTTCCTGCCCGGCTTCAAGGGGCCGAAGCCGTATCACCAGGCGCATGCACACGGGGTCAAGCTCATAGGCGCCACCGCCCACTACGTGGTCAGCGACCTCGATGCCGGGCCTATAATCGAACAGGCGGTTGAGCGCGTCGATCATACGTACACGCCGGACGACCTGGCGCGGGTCGGCCGCGATATCGAGAACATCGTCCTTGCCCGCGCCATTCGCTATCACATTGAGCACCGGGTGCTGCTCAACGACGGCAAGACGGTCGTCCTGCGGTGAGCAGCCGCAAGGGTTGCGGGCCTACTACCCCAATGGCGCTACTTTTGCAGGAATACAGGGCTGGCAGCTCATCCTAAAAGGGTGTATTGTCCAGCCTATACAACCATTCCTCGCACCGTTGAGGCGCTTATGCTCGACAGTCAACCCCATTTCGACCAGGCGCGGGTTCCCGCGGGCAGAAGCTTCGATCGCAGTCTGATGTCGCAGATCGCCTTGTTCCGCGAGCTGAAGGCACCGGAACTCGCGCGCATCGAGCAGCTCTGCCGTTACCGCCGGTTCTCCGCCGATGAGCACGTGGTCGATCGCGACAGCACTTCAACCGATGTGTACTTTCTCGTTCGCGGCCGCGTCCGCATCGTCAACTATTCCATGAGCGGTCGCGAAATCACCTTCGACGAGTTGGAGGCTGGAAGTTACTTCGGCGAGGTCGCGGCGCTTGACGGCCGGCCCCGATCGGCCAATGTGGTCGTCCTGGAGGACAGCCTGATCCTTTCTTTATCGCGCGCAGCGTTCCTCGATCTCCTTGCGAGCAATCAGCAGGTGGCGCTCAAGGTAATGTGCCGGCTTGCAACCATTGTTCGTTCGGCCAACGAGCGGATCATGGATCTCAGCACGCTGGCTGCGCAGAACAGGGTGCAGGCGGAGATTTTGCGTCAGGCGCACATCGAGGTGAACGGTCCCAATTCCGCCGTGATCGAGCCGATCCCGGTGCACAGCGACATTGCCAGCCGGGTCAGCACGACCCGGGAGACGGTGGCGCGGGTGATGAACGATCTGGCGAGGAAAGGCGTGCTCGAGCGGCGCAAGCGCGTCCTCGTGATCCACGACGTGGGCAAGCTGAGGCAGATGGTGGAGCACGTCCGCGGCTGACGACCGCGCCGGCGAGGACAGCTATTTGATCTTTGCTTCCTTGAAAGGAACGTGCTTACGGACCACCGGGTCGTACTTGCGGAATTCGAATTTTTCCGTCTTGGTGCGCGGGTTCTTCTTCGCGACATAAAAGAACCCGGTTCCAGCGGTACTGACCAACCGGATCAATATGGTATTGGGCTTAGCCATGCCCGACAGTCCTAACTCTCGGTCTCAAGGAAGACGGGACAATACAGGGCGCAACCGGGGTGTCAAGTCGGGCAAGTGGCCGGCCCTGGCCGCCGCGCCGCATCGAATCGCATCAAGAACCATTGACCGCCAGAACTTCCGCTCGTCCGCGCGCCAAAGCGTATAAGCCGGGATTGTCGATGAGCCGGCGGGCAACGGTCGGTTCCACGTCTCCCGATCTGGGCGCGGGTTGGCACAACGCCGGGTTTGGCCAAGGCGGCGCTTGCTCCGAGCCGGCGCCGGCGAGCAGGGCGGCGGCGATCTCGACCTCTTCCGCCTTGTCGATGCCGCTGGTGCAGATCGAGGAAATGACGCCGTGCGCATGCAGGTCGACGCCGGATGGGGCACCAATCGTGACCACGTGAACGAGATCTCGCCGAGGTGACGTCCGTGCGTCACGACGATCGGTCCGCCGTCCATGAATAGACCGGCAATCCTCACCGCCGGCTGGAGGAGGCCGCCCGGGTTTCCCCGAAGATCGAGGATGACGCCGCGCAACGGAGGGATTTTGCTCTGCACGAGCGAGGTTAGCCCCGCCGAGGGCGTGCCGAGCGTGCTCTGATTAAAGCCGGGCACGAGAAACTGAACGATCCCATCCCGATTTTTCTCTGTGACCGTGCCGGGAATGATCGGCACGCGTGTCAGGCCGACCCTTCGGGGCGGCCCGCCCGGACCGCCCGACAGTGAGCGCTACCCGCTCATCGGGCCGCCCTCCAGGCGGAGAGACCAGGTTCGTCGAGATGCGAGACTTGCTCCCCGTCATGCTGATGATCACGTCGCCAGTTCTTAGCCCTGCGCCCTCGGCCGCTCGGAATTCGGTGACCGCGTCGGCATCCACCACCGGATCGTCGGCGAGCTCCAGCGACAGCTCCCTGTATGGCGTGCAGCCGACGAAAATGCTCAACACGAAGCGATTCGACATTCGGCCCTCATTTGCATAAGCATGCATACTGCGAGAACGATAGCAGCACTTGTATTCGCAAGTAAGATTTGAACAACCGGAGAAAACTCCGCGCGTACCGCTTTTTATTGCTTGACGCCCAACTTCGGCGCTCTTAGTCGCAATCAAATGCCGAGTCAGGCCAGTGGCCGCTGTCGATGGCGACCGGTGCGAACTCGTCGATACGCAGAGATGCGTAGCGAATGCGCCGTCGATTCCAGGTCCAGGTCGAGATGAATTTGTCCGTCCGATCCACCAATGATCGCCGGGTAGGAAAATTCCCCGGGGTCGTCTTCGAGAACGTGAAGCGCCTGCCAATGGACGCCATCGCGCGAGATGGCAAGATTGAGCGGGCTGCGCCCGGACTGTGCGTGGTTGTAGGCCAGGATGTGGATGCCGTCGTCGACGGTTACGGCGTCGATGCCGCTGTCGGGGTTAGGCAGGGCGATGGCGCAAAGCGTAGACCAGTGAACGCCATCTGTCGACCAGCACCCGGCGATGGCGCCCTGCCGCGTGCGCGAGAGAAGTTGCAGCCGCCCGTCGACATGGCGGAGGATGCACGGCTGGATCGCTGCGAAATCCCGCCCATCGTTAATCGGGTGGCCGCGATGCCAGGTCACCCCTCGGTCCATCGATCGTTCAATGTGGATTTTCCATCCGGTCCGCTCACAGCTCGAGGGACTAAGCCAGGTGCCGTCCGTAAGCTCGACCGGCTTATTCTTGATCGGCCCGAGGATGCCGTGCCCGAGCCGGCTCGGTTCGGTCCAGGTCTCGCCGTGATCAAGCGAGAGTGTCTGCGTGCCCCACCAGCGGCTCGGGCTTGGCCCGACCTTTAGTAAAGGCGCAGCGGTCCGGTTGTCGGCTGGAACAACACGGGGTTCCAGCAGGGATAGCGACGTCGTCCGTCGATGCCTTGCGCCACGAGAACGGGCGCCCGCCAAGCGCCCGCGTCCTGCCGGGATGATGTTCCCCCGAAAAAGTGGACACCGGGTTAGGCGGCCTGAAGCTCTGCCTGTTCCGGGGTGAGGTACCCGAGGGCGGAGTGGAGCCGCTGACGGTTGTAGTATCCTTCGATATAGGCAAACAGGTCACGCTTGGCCGCCTCGCGGGTCGCGTAGGCGGCGTGGTGAACCAACTCGGTTTTGAGGGTGTGGAACCAGCTTTCCATCGGCGCATTGTCCCAGCAATTGCCCTTCCGGCTCATCGACGGCACGATACCGCTCGCTTTCAGCAACGTGCGGTAGTCGCCGGCGGCATATTGACTGCCCCGGTCGGAGTGGTGGATCAATCCGCGACCGGGCCGCTGCCGCTGGATCGCCATGGTCAGCGCGGCGATCGCCAACTCCTGCCGCAGGTGATGGCGCATCGCCCATCCCACCACCTTGCGGGTGAATAGGTCGAGGACGGCGGCGAGGTACAGCCAACCCTCGTCGGTCGGGATGTAGCTGATGTCGGCGAGCCAGATTTCATTCGGCCGGGTGGCGAGAAAGGTCTGACCGAGGAGATTGTCGGCGACCGGCAGGCCATGGCTGCTGTCGGTGGTGACCGGCCGAAAGCGGCGGTGTGTCGCCGCGCGGATACCGTGCCGTCGCATCAGTCGCTCGATGCGGCCGCGGCTGACCGTGCGCCCTTCGGCCCGCAAGGCGGCATGGATGCGTGGTACGCCGTAGCGACGACGGTGCTGCTCATGGATGCGCCGGACGTCAGCGAGGAGGTCCCGGTTCACCGCCGCCCTGGCACTTTCCGGTCGACCCCGCCACGCGTAGTAGCCGCTGGCCGAGACCTCCAGTGCTGCGCACAGCAGCCGCACCGGCCAGGCCTCGCGGTGATCTTCAATGCAGCGGAACCTCATTTCGGCGGTTCCGAGAAGATGGCCACAGTTTTTTTTAGAATATCTCGTTCCATGCGCAACCGTTCGACTTCCCGACGCAGCCGGGCGATCTCGGCCGACTGGTCACCGGGACTGCACCCCGACAGCGTTGCGCCAGTTGCGCAGCATCGACGGCTGAATGCCCAACTCGTGCGCGATCTGCATCAGTGGCCGGCCACTGGACTGCAACAGCGCAACAGCCTCCCGCTTGAACTCGTCCGTGAAACTCCGACGCGGTTTCGTCATCAAACACCCTTCCTGCCCCTTCCCGGAGCGTAGCAAAGGTGTCCATCAGTTCGGGGGAGGTTCAGGGATGCCCATATGGCGACATCGCTTGCGCCTTCGCGGGTCCCGCCGAACCAGGCGGCGACCAGGCCCGCCGGCGTTTCGGCGATGGTCGAGGCGTGGCACTGGGGAAAAGGGCGCACGTTCGAAGATAAATTCGCGCCTCATCGGTTTTCCGGGGCTCGATCTACTCAGCGGCGACGGCGGGAAGGGGGACGTCGTATCCGGGCCTCGTACCTCGGCCGGCGCAGCGTGCCGCCCTCGCGAATCCCGCCCAGGATTTCCAACACGATGCCGCCGGTGAGGGGGCTTGCCTCGACCAGCCGGACCTCGACCTTGTCGCCGAGACGAAAAATGAGACCATGGTTCCGTCCGACCAGCCTGTGGCCACGCGCGTCATGAACATAGTAATCGTCGGGCAGGGACGAGATGGGCACTAAGCCGTCGGCGCCGGTGTCGTCGAGAGTAACGAACAGGCCGAACCGGGTGACGCCGCCGATCCGGCCCTGCTGGGTCGTACCGACCCGCTCCGCGAGGAAGGCGGCGGTAAAGCGATCGACGGCATCGCGTTCGGCCGCCGCCGCCCTCCGCTCGGTCGCCGAGATGTGTTCGGCGGCGGGGGCGAAGTCGGGCGGCTCCGCCCCCAGACCGCCCGGCCCCGAGCTTAAGCGCCTCGATCAGTGCGCGGTGCACGAGCAGATCGGCATAGCGGCGGATGGGTGAGGTGAAGTGGCAATATCGGCGGAGCGATAGGCCGAAGTGCCCGATATTGACGGGATCGTAACAGGCCTGCGCCTGCGAACGGAGCACGACCTCGTTGACCACCCGCGCCTCGGCGGTGCCCTCGACCTTGGCGAGGATGGCGTTGAAATCTTGCGCCCGGGTCATCCGGCCGGGACGCAGCGACAGCCCGAGGGTTTCGAGGAAATCGCGAAGCGCTTCCAGTTTGTCGGCGGACGGCTGATCGTGAACGCGGTACATGCAGGGAGACTTCCGCTCCTCAAGCACTTCCGCGGCGGCGACGTTGGCGAGGATCATGAACTCTTCGATCAGCTTGTGGCTGTCCAGACGCTCGCGCAGCTCGATGCCGGCGACGAGCCCATGCGAGTCGATGCGAACCCGACGTTCCGGAACATCGAGCTCCAGGACACCGCGCTTGCGCCTCGCCTCGGCGAGAACCGCGTACGCGCCGTAGAGCGGGGCAATCACGGGTTCGACGAGGGGCGCTGTCATTTCATCGGCCGTTCCTTGCCGCGCCGCTTCGACCTGGCGGTAGGTCAGCCGGGCGGCCGAGCGCATCAAACCTCGGACGAAGCGATGGCGCCGCAGCCGGCCCTCGGCATCGATCCACAGGTGCGCGGCAAGGCACGGGCGGTCCTCGGCGGGAACGAGCGAACACCAGACGTTCGAGAGTTGGTGCGGCAGCATCGGCAGCGACGCGGTCGGGGAAGTAGACCGAGTTGCCGCGCTCGAAGGCGGCGCGATCGAGCGCGCTGCCGGGTCGCACGTACCAGGCGACGTCGGCGATGGCGACGAGCAGATGCCAGCCGCCGGCATTGTCCTTGTCGCAATCGGGCTCGGCGAAGACCGCATCGTCGAAGTCGCGGGCATCCTCACCGTCGATGGTGACAAGCGGCACCGCTCTGAGATCGTCGCGATCATCGAGTGAAGCGGCGCGCGCAGCGCCGGCCTCGGTAAGGGCCGCCTCGGAGAACTTCGCCGGGAGGTCGTGGTCGTGGAGGGTGATCAAGGATATGGAGCGGGCGCCCATTGACGGGCCGAGGCGCTCGACGATCCGCGCCTGCTTCAGTCCGAGCGGGCGCGCGGTGCGCACCTCCGCCCAGACGAGATCGCCGGGCTCGGCACCGCCTTCCTCGCCCGGAGCGACCACCAGTTCCTCGCGCGCGCGCTTGTCCACGGGAAGGATCCGTCCCCGCCCGTCGACCAGCGTGTAAAGGCCGAGCGCTCGCGGCGGCGCGGCCAGCAGCCGGCGGATGATGCGGGCCTCGTACGTGGCCGGGCCGATCGGTGAAAGCCGGGCGAGGGCTCGTTCACCTGCGGCGAATGCACTTCGGCTGCGCTTTTCCGGAGCCACATAGATCAGCGGCGGGGGACCACTTTCCTCCCACGCCGCCGGCCGGGCAATCGTGTCACCATCGACGTCTGTACCGGTGATCTCTATCACGGCGACACCGGGAAGGTGGCCGGGCTCCGCGTAACGACGACCGCGTTTGCGGGCGAGAGTGCCGTCCGTCTCAAGCTCCTTGAGGATGCGCTTGAGGGCGATGCGCTGGTCTCCATCGAGCCGGAAGGCCCGGGCGATCTCGCGCTTGCCGACATCGGCCGGCGCTTTCGCGGATGAACGCGACGATCTGCTCCCTGCTGGGGAATGGCGCCCCTTTCGACGTCATACCCGAGGGGCGGGTGCCATCGACGCGGCTCTCTCGTATGTCAAACGCCGGACGCCTTCCGGCGTCGGCGCGCGCGCGTCGAGGCTCCGTCATCCGCAATCTTCTTCGTCGGCGCGGCGCGCGATGCACCTTCGCCGCTCTCCGCAGCCGCGGCCGTCGGCTTGTTTGCCCGCGGCTTCTTTGGCGCCGTCTTCGCGGCGGCGGACCCCGCCACAGCCGGTTTCTTGGCTGATGAGCCCGCCTCCCGCGGTCTTCGCTCGTCTGGCCCGCTCGTCTTGCCGCCTTTGGCGGCAAGGAGGGCGACCGCGTCGTCGAGGCTTAGGCTGTCGGCAGCGAGACTTCGCCGGAATAGTGGCCCTGTGCGATCCATGCTCGACATAGGCGCCATAGCGCCCGGACTTGACCTTCACCGGTTTGGAATCGGCGGGATGGGCACCAATCAAGCGCCCGGCCGCCTTTTTTGGCGTCCGTGCGAACAAATCGACCGCCCGATTAAGGCCGATCGTCAGCACGTCGTCGTCCCCCTTCAGCGAGACGTAAATGTCGCCCATTTTCAGGTAGGGGCCGAAGCGGCCGACACCGGCGGTGATCGGCTGGCTGGTTTCCGGATGATCGCCGACCTGTCGCGGCAGGGACAGCAGTTGCATCGCCTGATCGATAGCGATCGTCTGCGGATCGAAGCCGCGCGGCAATGCCGTTCGTTTCGGCTTTGACCTTGCCGTCGCCATCCTTGCTCGCCTCGCCGAGCTGAACATAGTAGCCGTAGGGTCCTTTGCGGATGACGACGGGTCGACTGGTCCCCGGATCGGTGCCGAGGGTGCGGCCGCCGTTGCCGGCGATCTCCGCCTCCGCCTCGTCGGCCCGAACCGGAACGAGGGGCCGCGTATATCGGCACGTCGGATAGTTCGAACAGCCGATAAAGGCCCCAAACTTGCCGAGCTTCAGGCTCAGGCGTCCGTCGCTGCAGCCGGGACAGGCGCGCGGGTCGCCTCCGGTATCGCTTTCACGAAAGAAGTGCGGACCGAGGAGATCGTCAAGTGCATCAAGAACTTCCTTGATCCGCAGCCCCTTGGTGCCGTCGACGGCGGCGCTGAAGTCCCGCCAAAACTCGTCGAGCACACGCTTCCAGTCGACGCGGCCGCCCGAGATGTCGTCGAGCTTCTCCTCCATGGAAGCGGTGAATCCGTAGGCGACGTAGCGCTCGAAGAAACTGGTGAGGAACGCCGTGACCAGACGTCCACGGTCTTCCGGCACGAATCGGTTTTTTTCCAGCCGAACGTACGTCCGCTCCTGCAGGACGGAGATGATGCTGGCGTAGGTCGACGGCCGACCGATGCCGAGTTCTTCCAGTCGCTTAACGAGGCTTGCTTCGGTAAAGCGCGGCGGCGGCTGAGTGAAGTGCTGCTCCGGAGTGATCGCCATGCGCTCCGCCGGCGTGCCGGTGGCGAGATCGGGCAGCACGCGCTCGCCGTCCTCACCCGCCGCCGCTTCCGCCGGCTTCTGTGCCGAGGGTTCGGGATCGTCTCGGCCCTCGCGATAGACTTTGAGAAACCCGTCAAAGGCGACGGTTGAACCTGTCGCGCGAAAGACGATCTCGCCATCGTTCGAGACGATATCGGCCGCCATCTGATCGATCAGTGCCGCTGCCATTTGACAGGCAATCGTCCGCTTCCAGATGAGCGTGTAGAGGCGAAGCTGGTCCGCATCGAGGTGGGAGCGGAGATTGTCAGGCCGCCGTCCGACGTCGGTCGGTCGGATCGCCTCGTGTGCTTCCTGAGCGTTTTTTACCTTGGTCTTGTAGACGCGCGGCTGTTCCGGCAGGTAGCGGTCGCCGAAATCGGCGCCGATGAGCTTTCGGCAGGCGCTTCGATCGGCGTCGCTCGCCATCTGCACGCCGTCGGTGCGCATGTAGGTGATCAGGCCGACCGTCTCGCCGCCGATCGTCACCCCCTCGTAGAGCCGCTGCGCCGTGCGCATCGTCTGCGTTGCGCTGAACCCGAGCTTGCGCGCGGCTTCCTGCTGCAGCGTCGACGTGATGAACGGCGGCGCCGGATTGCGGCGGGTCGTCTTTCGTTCGACCTTGCCGACCACATAGGTGCGCGCGACTGCGGCCTCGACGGCGGCATCGGCCGCCGCCTTGTCGGGCAGATCGAACTTGTCGAGCTTGCGGCCGGCGAGATGGGTCATCGTCGCCTGGAACGCTTCGCCCGCCGGCGTCCGGAAGGATCCCTCGATGGTCCAGTATTCCTGCGAGACGAAGTTTTCGATCTCCGTTTCGCGTTCGCAAATCAGACGAAGCGCCACCGATTGGACCCGCCCGGCCGAACGGCTGCCGGGCAGCTTCCGCCAGAGGACCGGCGAGAGCGTGAAGCCGACGAGGTAATCGAGGGCGCGCCGGGCAAGATAGGCCTCGATCAACGGCTGATCGAGATCGCGCGGCTGTGCAAAGGCCTCGAGAATGGCGCCGCGGGTGATTTCATTGAAGACGACCCGCTTGGTGTCGATGCCATCAAGCATTTTGCGGGAGTCGAGCACCTGGCAGACGTGCCAGGAGATGGCCTCACCCTCGCGATCCGGGTCGGTCGCCAGATACAGCCGATCGAGCGCCCTTCAGGGCATCCGCAATCGCCTTCAAGTGTTTCTGGGCGCGGGGATCGACCTCCCAGTCCATCGAGAAGTCGTGCTCCGGACGGACAGAGCCGTCCTTCGCCGGAAGATCGCGGACGTGGCCGTAGCTGGCGAGGACGGTGAAGTCGGAGCCGAGGTACTTGTTGATTGTTTTGGCTTTGGCCGGCAATTCAACGATGACGATGTTCATTCGTTCACGCCCGCTCGGGACCGGAAATGATCAGCGAAACCCGATTGCCGGGATGGCGCTCCAGTCGGCCTGCCAGCTCCCACTCGAGCAAGATGGTGGTGACAACCGCCGGGGACAATTGGCAGGTGCGGACGATTTCGTCAACACTCACCGGCGTCGGCGACAGCGAAGAGGCAATCAGAGCGCGCGGGCCGTCGCCGAGGTCGGCCTCGACGTATGCCGCCTCGACGTCCGCCGCCGGCGGCGGGTGAGCGGCAGCAGGCGGGGCCGGCCGACAGCGCCGACAAGATATCGTCGGCGGTCTCGGTCAGCACCGCGCCCTGGCGGATCAGGTCGTTGCCGCCGCGGGAGCGGGGATCGAGCGGTGATCCCGGGAACCGCAAAGACGTCGCGGCCCTGTTCGAGCGCGTATCGTGCGGTGATCAACGAGCCCGAGTGCAGGCTGGCCTCGACCACGAGCACGCCCGACGACAGCCCGGCAATGATCCGGTTGCGTCGAGGGAAGTGTCGGGCGAGCGGCTGCACCATCGGCGCCAGTTCGGCGACGACGGCTCCGGCAGCGACGATGCCCTCGTAAAGCTCCGCATTATCCGGCGGATAAACGACGTCGATGCCGCCGGCGAGAACGGCGACCGTTCCGGTCGGGAGGGCGCCCCGATGCGCCGCGGTATCGATGCCGCGCGCCATGCCGGAAACGACGACGAGACCCGCCTGCCGAGATCGGCGGCGAGACTTTGTGCCAGGCGCCGGCCGGTGATCGAGGCGTTGCGGCTGCCGACGATGGCGATCGACGGCCTGGTGAGCAGTTCCGGATTGCCGCGGACAGCGATCGTCGGCGGGTGCGTCCTCGATGGCGGCCAGCGCCGGCGGATAATCGGCATCGCCGAAGAACGAGCAGCCGGGCGCCAAGATCGGCGAGCGCGCCAACTCGCGCTCGATCGCATCGACGCTCGGTATCGCGACGGGTGCGGGACGGCCGCCACGGCGGGCGAGCTCCGGCAGCGCTTCGATCGCCCGGCCGGCAGTGCCGAAGCGGTCGACAAGGCGGCGCCACGTCACAGGGCCTACGCTCTCACAGCGGATCAGCCGAAGGCGGTCCCGCCGCTCTTGATCGTCAAGTCTTGCAGGCGGCACCATCGTCGATTTCTCCCTGTCGGGACGAGAAGCGTGTCGGTACCTGCTGAGTAGCCTAAAGCGGCGAAGCGGTTGGAAGCGAGGACGATCCTTAACGGCCGGCCCTGAGCGCCGACCAGACCTCGGAACGCCGGGTAAGGCGTGCGGTCAACGGAGAGTAGTCCCCACCGGCTTTCCAGGGGGCTGGCGAGCATGTCCGTCTTCCATGGGGCGTCGAAAGCTTCGAACGCGGCGGCGAACGAGGCGGTCCCGAACCGGGCCGATCGTGCTTGCGGTGAGTCCGGGAGTAACGTAGGCGGTCCAGAAGGCCGCTGGCGTTCTAGGCGTCAGGCCCGGACCGCCATCATGCGGTATGCCGGTTTCCTTGACCAGAACCGGCTTGCCGGCGGCGCGGGCGATGGCGATCGCTTTGCGTCTGACCCAAAGGGCGGCGGCATCGGCGGTGAGGATGGCGCGGTCGAGAGCAGGATGGATGTTAGGAGCGAGGAAGTCGCCGAACTCGCGGAGCGGAACCCAGCCGTAGTCGCCCGCTGGTTCACTTGTCGTCACCGGAAGATGGACACCCCGCGGCAGTCGGCGGCCGAGATCATCGGCGGCCGCGCGAAGATCGGCCAGGTCATAGCGATTGTCGTTGATCCCCTCGTTGCCGATGGCGACGGCGAGGGCGAGACGGTCGCCATATCGCTTGACCAGTTCGACGATGCCGTCCCGCTCGACAGCAGACCTCGGATCCCAGATGCCGAGCAGAATCGCCCGATAGCCGAGGTCAACCGCAATGCGGGCGATCAAGGGTGTGAGCCCCGGCTGATACGCGTAGAGCACGAGGCCGTCGAATCCCGGCCGGAGCGCTGAGAGATCGGCGCGGATTTCTGTCACCGGATAGCCCTCCGCCGGCAGCGGCCGGCGCGGATCGAACCCACTCGGGTTGTAAGCGATCAAAGAGGCAGGCGGCGATGTCGCTGCCAGGTAGGTTAGAAACAACGCCGTCTGACCGGCAACAGCAAAAGGTGCGAAAATAAGGAAAATGACAAGGAGTACAGACAAACCAGCCATCTTCCGCCTATCATCCCTAAGCAAAAATGAACGGCAACATTATCTATTAATTCCAATAGTTAGCTATATCTACAAGCTTGGAGAAACGGGCAAAAGCATGTATAGAAAGTTTAAGAAGAAAGATCGTCCATATCTTGCATGGCTCGATGCAAACGGGAATGGATTTGTTGCCAATGTTCCGATGGGCAGGGGCTGAAAAGTATCATTCATAGGGCAACGTGCAGAACAATTCGTCTCGCGTCTAATCATAAGGGTCCGGATCCATTCACCAGCCGCGACTACTTTAAGTTTTGCGCAATGACCGGTGACAGCCTGAATTTGGGCGATACAACGATCCGGGAGGTGCGATATTGCAAAGCGTACAGCCCGCTCTGGACCTGAAGTAACCTCCGTTACTCACTTGATGAACCAGATATACATTGGATGTAACGGATCAGCTGCACTTCGAGTAGCCGCAGCTTGTGCAGGTGTCGCAGTCTTCCTGGCGGATCAGGGACGGGGCACCGCACTTCGGGCACTGTCGGAAGCGCAGATCTTGGGCGAGGCCGACGACCTGGCGCGCCGCCTGGTTTGCCGTCGGTCGCCCGCCCGTCGCCGGAATAAAGCCGATATCGATCATGTGCTTTTCGATTACCTCGCCGATCGCGGCGAGCAGGCTCGGGACGTAGCGGCCGCTCATCCACTGGCCGCCGCGCGGGTCGAACACCGCCTTCAATTCCTCAACGACGAAGGAGACATCGCCGCCGCGCCGGAACACCGCCGAGATCATCCGCGTCAGGGCCACCGTCCAGGCGTAGTGCTCCATGTTCTTCGAGTTGATGAAAACCTCGAACGGCCGGCGCCGACCGTCCTGGATGACATCGTTAACGGTGATGTAGAGGGCATGGTCGCTCTCCGGCCAACGCACCTTATAGGTCTGCCCGGGGAGTGCCTCCGGCCGGTCGAGCGGCCGGAACATCTGGACGATGGCGCCGGAATCGCCGAGGTCCCGCGGCTTGGCTTCGACCAGCGGAGGCGTCAGCGGCAACTCGGGCTGGGCGGCTGCTTGATCGCGCGCGGAATCGCGTAGCTCGAGGACGGCACCGGTCACTTCATTGGGGCGATAGGTCGTGCAGCCTTTGCAGCCGAGGTCGTACGCCTGGGTGTAGACGTCCTTAAACGCTTCGAAGGTAATGCCCTCGGGGCAGTTGATCGTCTTCGAAATCGAACTGTCGACGTACTTCTGGACGGCAGCCTGCATGACCAGGTGATCGTTCGGGCTCAACGATTGTGAATCGACGAAATAATCGGGTAGCGGTGCTCCCTCGCCGTGTGATCGGTGGAACTGGCGCAAGGCGTAGTCGGCGACCTCCTCCTCGCGGCGGCTGCCGTCCGGCATCAGCACGTGGCGCACGTAGCGGAAACTGAACACGGGCTCGAGGCCCGAAGACACATTGTCGGCGAACAGCGAGATGGTCCCGGTCGGGGCGACCGAGGTGAGGAGTGCGTTGCGGATACCGTGGCGGGCGATCTCCGCTTTGACGTCCTCATCGAGGCGCCCGATTGTTTCACCGGCGAGATACCGGTCGCGATCGAACAGGGGGAAGCATCCCTTCTCCGCGGCGAGCGCGGCTGATGCCAGATAGGCGGCGCGCTGGATCGTCCGCATCCATTCCTCGGTCAGCCGTACCGCAGCACTCCCGCCATATCTGGCGCCGGAAAGGATCAGTGCGTCGGCAAGGCCGGTGACACCGAGGCCGATCCGGCGTTTGGCGCGCGCTTCCGCTTCCTGCTCGGCAAGCGGGTAGCGTGAAACGTCAATGACGTTGTCAAGCATGCGGACGGCAACGGTTACGAGTTCGGCGAGGCGGATCGGGTCGATCCGGGCGCTCGCGGTGAACGGGATCTCGACGAGCTGAGCAAGGTTGATTGAGCCGAGAAGGCAGGTTCCATAGGCGGGCAGCGGCTGTTCGCCGCACGGGTTGGTGCCGTGGATCGTCTCGCAATAGTAGAGATTGTTGAGACGGTTGATGCGGTCGATGAAAATGACGCCGGGCTCCGCATACGTATAGGTGGCGCGCATGATCGTGTCCCACAGGTCGCGCGCGCGCAGCACCCTGTAGACCGTGCCGGCGAACGTCAGCTCCCACGGCGCATCCTCCTTGACCGCCTGCATGAACGCGTCGTTGACCAGGACCGAGAGATTGAACATGCGCAGCCGGCCGGGCGCGCGCTTCGCCTCGATGAACGCCTCGATGTCGGGGTGATCGCAACGCATCACC
The DNA here is from genome assembly GCA_963781645.1 of uncultured Alphaproteobacteria bacterium. Taxonomy (GTDB): domain Bacteria; phylum Pseudomonadota; class Alphaproteobacteria; order Rhodospirillales; family Defluviicoccaceae; genus Defluviicoccus. The sequence continues at coordinate 21,431 of CAWAGY010000026.1, forward strand.
GCCATCATCGCACCGCGCCGCGAGCCGGCGCTCATGATCGTCCGGCACATCGCGTCCCAGACGTCCATGAACGACAGCGGACCAGAAGCATCGGCACCGACGCCGACGACCGGCGCTCCCTTCGGCCGCAGCGTCGAGAAGTCGTAGCCAATGCCGCCGCCCTGCTGCATCGTCAGGGCCGCCTGCTTCAGGTGCTCGAAAATCCCGGTCATATCATCCGGGATATCTCCCATCACAAAGCAGTTGAACAGGGTCACCCGGCGGCCCGACCCGGCGCCGGACAGGATGCGGCCGGCCGGCAGGAACTTGAAGTCGCTCATCGCTTCGAAGAAGCGCTCTTCCCACGCCGGCCGCTTCCGGCTCCGCCTCGGCCAGCGCCCGTGCCACCCGCCGCCACGTGTCGGGGATAATCTTGTCCACCGGGGCACCATCGACCGCCTTCAGGCGGTACTTCATGTCCCAGATTTGCTGCGAGACGGGATCCACCTGGACCATCTTATTTCCCCGACCCCGGTCGTTTCGGTTGGGCCCCGCCGAAGGAGGCCAGATCACTCTACTTTGGTGCCAGTGGGGCGTCAACGAAAAGCGTTCACGATATGTTTCCCAAATGATGCACCTCTCATTAGTCTTCAATCCGCCTTGTTGGTCTGACGCTTAGTGACTTTCCCCGGGTTCCACAGGAATGGCTGCGGGATTCGCTTCGGGCCGGGCTTCGGGTGCGATTGTTCCACAGAGCCTGTCGGTTGCCTCCTCAATCTGCATCGCGAGTTCAGCGAGGAAGACGTCGCGTGCGAGGCCCTTCGGCATCGTCGGCAGGAACTCGATCGTGATCGTTCCTGGATAACGGCGAAACGCGTTCCGCGTCCAGAACATCCCGGAATTAAGAGCGACCGGAACGAGCGGGACGTCGCACCGCTGATAGAGCGCAGCGATTCCCGGATGATAAGGCCGGCGGACGCCAGGCCGGACGCGGGTCCCTTCGGGAAAAACGATAACCTGCGCGCCCTCGCCGAGGCGCTCGCGGACCAGTGGCAGCATCTGCTTGATGGCGCGAAAGCCGGCGGCGCGATCGATGCCGATGTTGCCAAACTTGGCAAGATAGAGGCCGAACATAGGGACCCGGAGCAGCTCCGCCTTGAGGACGTACACCGGGTCGTTCAGCAGTTGATGGAAGATCAGCCCGTCCCACTCGGACTGGTGTTTCGCGGCGACGATTACGGGGCCTGGTGGCAGGTTCTCCCGGCCCCGGACCCGGCAGCGGATCCCGCAAAAAACACGAGCGAGGCCCAGGACGCCGCGGCACCAAAATCTGCCCAGCGGCTGCAGGCGCCGTCGCGGCAGCCCCAGAAGCGGCAGGAACAGAATCATGAGCAGGCCTGTCCACAAGACGGGAAAAGGCGTGGAATAAAAATGAGCGGATGGCCGTTAGCATGCTTTACGGACTTCTTATTCTTATTGACATCGGGCCAGAGTACCAGTTAGCGCATGCCGAAGGCTGGCGAGCAAATACTTGTTGTATTCGCTGACGATCAGGGCAGCGGTGCCGGGCTCGCTCCACCATGGCGCTTTTTTGCACGATCCGCGGAAACACCGGGTGCGGAACGACGTTCGCGTCCGGGAGGACGCAACGGAACTCGAAAAGGCTGCGCGGCATGTGGTAGTTGCCGGTGACGAGCCGCAACGACTGGTATCCGCGTGCCCGCATCCATCCGGCGGCTTCGATGGCGTTGCCGGCGGTATCGCGGGCTCCGTAGCCCGCGTCGACGCGGCCCTCGATGGGCTGCGGAGAAGCGCCGGCAATCCGCAGAAGTTCCGATACCGCAACACCCGGATGGACGCCGGAAATGAGGGCTCGTTGCGCCTTGTCCGAGGCAAGAAGCTGCAGACCAGTGGCGACGCGCTCACTGCCGCCGGTCAGGACGACAATCGCGTCGGTGGTCGTGACGGGATCGGCCACTTCGTTCGGGATGTCACGAGCAAAGCGAACGAATCCGACCGACCACAGGGCGGCGATAGCGACAGCCAAGCACCCGAGAAGAACGAGGACGTACATCCGTCGTCGGCGTCCGGTCGCACCGGCCGTCGTGCGGCTGTCGCGCGCGGGTTGCCGCCGCGAGTGCGCATCCGCTGACGCCAGCGCGCCGCTGCCTGCTGTCGCTTCTGCGCGCCGCCGCCAACTGCGTCCCTGCACGAACTTCGACCGGCTCAGTGCCCACTTCACTCCGAATTACCAATCGCCCATGGCTTGCGGGATTGAGCGGGCCGACGCGGTCGCCGTAGCGGCGGCAACTCCACGGCGGTGCACGATCCGTTGTACCTTCTCCTGCGCGCAACCAACTGTCGCGTCAAGTCCGGCCCACGTCCACCCCGGGCGGGCCGGGAAAGCGCCAGCGGCCGCGCCGAACCGCCGACTGTTTCGCCTGGCGTTGATGAGCCGCGTGCTGGCTTGCATTGACGCGACAAAAAGTCCTATAACGGGCATAACCGTGGGCCCCTGCACGTAAAATGATTGTTGTCTGCCCAAGCTGCGCAGCTCACTACGCCATCGATCGCGATGAGTTCGGGCCCAGCGCGAGAACCGTCCGATGTTCCGCATGTCATCACGAGTGGGAGGCTGTCCCCGACGAATACGGCGCGGCCGAGGGTGATCCGGCCATCTCGGCGTCGCTCTCGGATCGCGCCGAAGAGGAAGCGGTCGCAGGACTATCCGATGCTCCGTCGCAGGCGGACGTCTCTGACGATATCTCGCCCGACCAAGTGGTCGCTGCTGCAGGCCCGACGCAACAGCTTTCCGGGGACCAGCCGGCGGACGACGCTCTGGAAGACCAAATCATCATTCCGGACGGGGGCATGCCGCCGGATCCCGGCGAGCGGCTCGCCGAGCCGGATCCGTCTCCGCAGGAAACGCTCGCGTTTTCGGAACCGGAGGCCGGTCCGCCGTTGATGGGCGAGACGGCGACTGCGGTGCACGATAGCCAATTTCCTCCACCGCATGCGGCCGATTTTGGCGACTACGACGACGCTTCCGTCCCGCCTGGTCGGCGACTGCGCTTCCTGGTTATCGCAGCCGGTTCAGCAGCGGCTCTCGTTCTGTTTTTGGTTGTGCTGATCGCTGCCGAAAGACCCATTATCCGCGCATTGCCGGGCGCCGCTGCGGCTTACAGCGTCTTCGGCCTGGCACCCGCGCCGCCCGGTGCCGGGCTCGACATTCGCGACGTCAGCTCGAGCCGCGAGTGGTCCGGCACCGAAGATGTGTTGATCGTCGCCGGCACGGTCGCCAACGTCGCGACGGGACCGCGGGGGCTACCACCGCTCCGGGTAACCCTGTTCGACACCGACCACGCCGAGGTTCAGGCGGTGCTCGTTCAACCCGTTAAGGCAACTCTCGCCGAAGGCGAGAGCGTGCCGTTCGTGGCCCGAATCGCCAATCCGGCGATAGCCGCGCGGCGGGCCGTGGTCAGCTTCCAACTGCCACCGCCCGAGCCTCGCTAGAACGGCCGGAGCAGACGCTTGATGTAGTCGAGCTCGTCGCTGGGCCGATCGCGTTCTCCCGCGCGCCTTCGCAGCTCCTTGAGCAGCTCCTGGATGCGCTCGACTTCGGCTCGTTCGGGAATCGCAACGGTGCCATTGGCAAGACCATACGGGCCTCCAGGCGGTCGGCCGAACGGATCGCCTTTCCCGTCGGCGCCGGGCCCGAACCCGAATTGGCCGAAGCCTTCGCCCATCTGACGCCCCACCGCCTCCTGTGCGTCGGCCAGCGCTTGGCTGAGCGCATCTGCCGCCCGGCTCTGATCCGCTACTGCCTCCGACAAGCGGTCACCGGACAGGGATTGCGCGGCGCCCCGCATGGCCTGATCGGCCAATCCGAGTGGCGCAGGAATGCCGCCAAGAAGTGCTTGCAGTTTTTCGGCGAGGTCGCCGAGATCGCGGCGCAAGTTGCGCTGAGCAAGCGCGCCCGCCTGATTGTCGGCATTACCGCCACGCCGCGCACCGCGCCGCTGCTGTCCTGCTGCTCCCTCAAATGTTGGAACGTCTCGTCAAGCAAGGCCCTTTGGCGCGCTTCCAGCGAGCGCAAATCCTGCATCAGGCTCTGTGCCGCGCGCAGTTGATCGGACGCCGGTCCTTGCCGGAGGCCGAGCCGAAGGCGGTCGAGCGCCCGCTGCAAGTCGCCGATCAGCGCCCGGGCTTCATCTCTGGCTCCCGCCCGGCTCAGGTCCCGGGCGCGGTCGAGCAGACCACGCAGCGATTCCGGACGGAGCGTCTGCCCGAATGGCAATGGCGGCACTCCCACTTCCGGACGGCGGCTCAGTTCCGTCGCCAGTGCCGCCAGGAATTCGTCGAGGGCATCCTTCAGGGTGTCCATCAGGCGCTCGATGTCGGCCTCGCTGGCGCCGCTTCGAAGAGCGTCCGCGAGCCGTTGCCGGGCTTCCGCCAGGCGCCGCTCGGCGGCGGGTATACCGCCGTCCTCGAGACGCAGCGCCAGGTCCCAGAGCAAGGCCCGGACCGACCGGACGGCCGAGCCGTTCCCGTCATCGCGCGACCAGGCGCCAGCGAGCAACCGAAAGACCGAGGGAGACGACGAATCGTCGGCAAATCGCGACGGGTCAGCAGCGATTGCGGCGAGCGCGGCGGCAACAGACGCCTTGGTTTCGGGCGTCGGATCGACTTAGCCGCCTGCGTTCGGCGACAATCGCGCGCGACACCGGATGCGAGAAGACCCGCTCCGGGATGACGAAATCGACACAGGGCCGATGGTGGTCTGGCCGATCAGGTCACTGGCTTCGAGATCGAGCGTCGCCTGTCGGCCGGCCCAAGGATGCGCGGCGAGATCAAGAAGTGCACGACCCGTGGCGACGGGCGCGCCCGGGTCGCTCAGGGTCACCGGAACGCGCAGCTCTTCGCCTTCAGCGCTGCTGCCGGCACCGATCGGGCGGATGCGCGCGATGACTTTGCTCACGCCATAGTCATCGGTTGCTTCGAAAGCGAGATCGAGGAGGCCGTTGCCAGTGCGGTCGGCGACGGTGGGAGCGGCCACCGTCGGTGGACGATCGGGCACGACGGTCAGCTGCCAAACGGCAAGCTTGCGGCGGCCGCTGAGGATGCTGAGTTCATCGCCGGAATGAACCTCCATTTCAGCGCGATAAGCGGTTGGCGCGCCTTGCTCGCTTGCCAAGGACGTAAACGGTATTTCTGTGGTGCCGAGGCGAAGACTGGGAACCGTCGCAACACCCGCGACTCGGGCGAGCACGGTGCTTCCGGCGGGTATCTGCAACGCCGGCGTGGCGGGTGCGTCGGCACTTCGGTCGCCACGGAGGAACAAGGGCGGTCTCGCCGTATATGCCGGGGGTGTGATCCAAACTTCCGCACTTGCTGCCGGGCCGCCGCCGGCGAGTTTCGGCTGCATCGCTCGAAGCAGCCGCTCCTGCCAAGCTTGCCCCCCCGAGGCGACGGCGATCACGAGGAGGAGGAGCACGGCGGCGCGGATCCCCCATGGCTCGTGTCCGGCCAGTCCGGGCACAGGCCAGTGAACCGGCAGCTTGTCGGCCGCCGTGGCCATTCGTTCCCGATGGCGGCGCCACAGGGCGGAGGCGAGCCGATCGCCCTCACCGGCCGCCAGGCGATCGTCCAGTGAGGCAAGCGGGCGTTCGATCCCTCCCGCTGCATCCAGCCTGCGCCGCGCGGCCGCCGGTTCCACCGGCTTCAACGCCGGCAGGAGATGCAGGACAGCATAGACGAAGGCACCGACGAAGCCGACGAGAACGAGCACATGCACCGATGCCGGCAGTCGCGGCAAAATATCAAAGAGGGCGAGGGCAAAAAACGTGCCGAGGATGGCGACAGCGGGCCATAGGCGCGGCCACAGCCGTTCCCAATAAAGCGCCAAGGCCGAGAAGCGAAGCCGGCGTTGTATCCGGCGCCGGACAGGAGGGGTTCATTAACGGAGTGCGCGCACTGGCGGCACTGCCGATGCTGCATCGGCAGGAACCTCGCGCAACCAGTCCGGTAGATGCTGGCGAGCCAGCAGATCCGCGTATGGCAGGCGCTCGCGGACGATCGCGAAGGCGGCACCATCGACCATTACCTCGGGAGCGAGGGAACGGGCGTTGTACGACGATGCCATGGTGGCGCCATAGGCACCGGCGGTGCGGATGACGAGGAGATCGCCCGCGGCGACCGGCGGCAGAAGGCGGCCGGTGGCAAAAGTATCACTCGTCTCGCACACGGGGCCGACGATATCGACGGGACGACGCGGCGCCTCCGGCCCCGCCTCGGTCTCGGGAACGATGGCATGGAAAGCATCATACATGGCGGGCCGAATTAGATCGTTCATTCCGGCATCGACGATCACGAAGGTTCGCGTCGCGCCTTCCTTGACGAACAGGACGCGGGTGACGAGAACACCGGCATTGCCGACGATTAATCTGCCGGGCTCCAGGATAAGCCGGCAGTCCAGGTCGCCGAGGGTCTGCCGAACAACCGCCGCGTACTCTGCCGGTGTCGGGATGGCAGCATCTTCATTGCCGTAGGGAACGGCGAGACCACCGCCGAGATCGAGTGTGGTAATGTGCAGCCCGTCGGCGCGCAGCATCGCCACCAAATCCCGGAGACGATGGAATGCCGCGCGAAATGGCTCCATATCGGTAAGCTGCGAGCCTATGTGCACGGCAACACCCGTAAGCTCAATTCCCGGCATCGCTATGGCACGCGCATAGACCTGGTGTGCTGCCGTCCACTCGATGCCGAATTTGTTCTCGCTGCGACCGGTCGAGATTTTGTCGTGAGTGTTCGCATCGACGTCCGGGTTGATGCGAATGGCGGTCGGCGCGCGGCACCCAAGGGAGCGAGCAATCCTGTCGAGCAGTTCCAGCTCGGGCTCGAACTCGACGTTGATCTGCATGACGCCAAGGCTGAGAGCGTGAGCGAGTTCGTCAGCGGTTTTGCCGACTCCGGAAAAAACGATCCGCGACTCTGGAACGCCGGCGGCGATCGCCGTACTCAGCTCGCCGCCGGACACGACATCTGCGCCGGCACCGAGAAGTGCGAGCGTACGGATGACCGCAAGGTTGCCGTTGGCCTTTACCGCGAAGCAGACGACCGTATCAAGGCCAGCGAACGCCTCGGCAAAGACTTGATAATGCCTCTCGATGGTCGCCCGGGCATAGATGTAGACGGGCGTACCGACAGCGTCGACGATATCGCGGATCGGGACCTCTTCAGCCCGAAGACGACTTCCGCGATAGCAAAAGTGGTCCAAGGCGGCCCGTCCGGCTTATTGAGTCTGGGTTGGGATTGGGGTACGTGCGCGGAAAATCCGAACCGGGCGGCCGTTCGGGCGATCCTTTCTTGCCGCACGCGGCCACGGGACGCGAGCAAGCAATCAGGGCAATCAGGGCAATGGCTGTCAGACGCATCGCTGCGAACTCTCGGCGATTCCTCATGCCCTATATGCCGCTTCGCCGGCTGCGGCGCGAGGGCTATTCGGCAGCAAAAATCGGCAGGCCGGTTATACGATGGAAATCAGTCGACGAAACTGCGGTGGTGTTCGCTGCCATGCGAGAAGGCTCGGCCTGGCGGAGGGCGGCGACATCGTAGGCCGTCTCGCGCACGAGGCTGAGCAACGACGGCGGCGGCAGAGTCAGCGTTGCTCCGGCTTCTCCCCCGCCAAGGCTGATGCACATGCCCGCTTCGCGGGCCAACCTGCGCATCGGCTGATTCTCGGCCAGGCACGAAAAGACAGATTGACCTGAGCCCACGATTACGCGCCCAGAGGATGGCCCGCCTCGCCAGATCGCGGGCGATGCCGCGCTGGCGATACGCGGCGTCCACCGAAAACGCCAGTTCGGCATTCGGGCGCTTCCCGCAGGGCGATTTGGACCGCACTGACCACCCTCGTCGTCTCATCCTCGACAACCAGAATCCTGTTATCGTTTGACTGCAAAGAGAGGACGAAGCCTTCGATGCCGGCATCGTCGAGGACGTTTCCGAAACGCAGCCGGCGGTCTTCGCGGAGAGACCGCAACAGGTGATCACGATACTTGACCAGTTCGTCCGGCGCCAATGTGCGAATGATGGGCATGAGCCACACATATGTTGCATTGCACAATTTTGCAAGGTGGGCAGACCGTCTGGTTAATGGCGCGGTGCCCTGGTGATGGCTGAAACGCATCGCGGCCGCGGTCCCCTGCGCACAGGTCAGCGGAGCGGAAGTTGTCTTGGACAAACGGTCGGCGTGGCGGCAGGGCTCGGGTAAGCGAAAGCCCTTGCTGCAAGCGCGGACGAATCGCAATCGCCGTCGTCAGACTTCACCCTGTTTCCGATCGAAATATAGAGCGGCCGCCCGCCGGCTCGCGTCCGCAATACCGCGCCGATGACCTCGCCATGATCGATGAGTGGCTGCCAGTCGCCCGGCCGCGGACCCGGATCTTCATGATGGCCGATCAGTCGCGACTTGGCGACGCCGACCGACGGCACATCCAGATAAAGTCCGAGGTGGCTGGCGAAGCCGAGGCGGCGGGGATGCGCAATGCCCTGGCCGTCGCAGAGCAACAGGTCGGGCGGACGGGACAATGCGGCAAGCGCGGCGAGCGCCGCCGGCGCTTCGCGAAACGTCAGCAGACCCGGAACATAGGGAAAGCTCGCCGGCACGGTGGCCCGCGCTTCCTCGATCGGCGAAAGATCGGAAAGGCGATAGACCACCACTGCGGCCGAAGCCGGGCCGCCGCGGCGCCCGTAGGCGACATCGACACCGGCGACCGTTTCGATCCGTTGGTAGCGGTCCTCGCGGATGACCGATGCGGCGAGTGGCCGTTGCAGCTCGATGGCGTCGCGCGCGGCCATGGACCAGCCGTGCTGAAGGGGAAGCGATCGTGCCGTCCGCGCCACACCCGTTGTCGTGCTCGCTCACGCGATAGGCGCCTTTGAACATTGCAAGATTAGCGGCGCAACAGGGCCGGTGGCAGCATCCAGGAGATAAACCAGGCACCGGTTACCCCCCGCCGCGCCAGGCAAACCAGGGTGCCCGGAGTGAAATCGACCACCGCGGCACATTCTTTGCCGAGAACGAGTCGCGAAACGAAACGGCCCATGAACGGCTGATGCCCGACGACGAGCACATCCTCCTTCCAGTGGCGACAGCGTCCGCCAGCCATTCCGGGGAATCACCCGGAAGGATCCGCTTCTGTTCCTCGATAGCCGGCGGAGCCGCCGAGTTTGGTGGCGAGGATATCGGCCGATGCCTGCGCTCGCAGCTTTCCGGAATGGACGACGCGGGCGACGCCTATACCGGTACGGCGAGGAATTCGCCAAGCCGTTCAACATCTTCGCGCCCCGACTGCGTCAGTGGCCGGTCCGGGTCGACCGTCTCCGGGACCGCTTCCCCATGCTGCAAGAGATACAAGAACATGTGGTATCCGCACCCCTTGAGGTGATTGGCTGGCCTTGTCCGGAGGCGAAGCCCGAAGCGGCGCGAGAAGCACCCGATTCCGGCACATCCCGAAGACCTGGGTATCTGTTTATGCCCGTTTATGCCTTTGCGCGCGAGCGTTCGAAGGCTTCGTAGGCTTCGATCATCGCTTCCGCGGCCTTCAGATCCCGCTCGGCGACGATCCGGACACCGAACGTGTCGGCGACCATCAGCGCATCGTGCGCCCGCTTCAGCCGCTCTTCGGCGTCTTCGCGCGTGATCTCGGGCACGCCGATGGCTTCCTCGGCAAGCACGGTCGTCCGTTCCGGCGTTACCTCGGCAAAGCCACCATCGACGAAGATCTGGTCAATGATGGCCAAGCCCTTGTCGCGAATCTCGATCACGCCGGGGCGGAGGGTCGAGAGCATCGGCGCATGCCCCGGCAGCACTCCAAAATTGCCGCCGGCGCCGGGGACGACGACAAGCTCAACCTGATCCGAAAATATCGGCTCGGCCGGCTGACAATCTCAAACAAGAACGTGTCGGCCATGCCGCACCTCCCGAAGTCGCGCCAAGGCTAAGCCGATTCTTCGGCGAGACGCTTTGCCTTCTCTACCGCTCCCTCGATGGTGCCGACCATGTAGAAGGCGGCTTCCGGTAGATGGTCGTATTCGCCGGCGACGATGCCCTTGAAGCCCTTGATCGTGTCGTCCAGGTTGACGAAGACGCCGGGTGTGCCCGTAAATACTTCGGCGACGTGAAACGGCTGCGACAGGAAGCGCTGGATCTTGCGCGCGCGGGCGACCGTCAACTTGTCGTCTTCCGAGAGTTCGTCCATGCCAAGGATGGCGATGATGTCCTGCAAGGACTTGTACGTCTGCAGGACCCGCTGCACTTCCCGGGCGACTTTGTAGTGATCTTCGCCGACGATCCGCGGATCGAGGGCGCGCGACGTGAAGTCGAGCGGATCGACCGCCGGGTAGATGCCCAATTCGGCGATCTGGCGGCTGAGCACCGTGGTTGCGTCCAGGTGGGCGAAGGTGGTTGCCGGCGCCGGGTCGGTAAGGTCGTCGGCCGGAACGTAAATGGCCTGAACCGAGGTGATCGAGCCCTTGTTGGTGGAGGTGATCCGCTCCTCCAAGCGTCCCGAGGTCGGTCGCCAGCAGTCGGCTGGTATCCGACCGCCGAAGGGATGCGGCCGAGCAGCGCCGACACTTCGGAGCCGGCCTGGGTGAAGCGGAAGATGTTATCGACGAAGAACAGCACGTCCTGTCCTTCCTCGTCGCGGAAATACTCGGCGACGGTCAGGCCGGTCAGGCCGACGCGGGCGCGGGCGCCGGGCGGCTCATTCATCTGGCCGTACACGAGGGCGGCTTTCGATCCGGAAGCGCCGAGCTGGATGACCCCGGACTCGATCATTTCGTGATAGAGGTCGTTGCCTTCGCGCGTCCGTTCGCCGACACCGGCAAACACCGAATAGCCACCGTGCGCCTTGGCGATGTTGTTGATCAACTCCATGATGATGACGGTCTTGCCGACGCCGGCGCCGCCAAACAGGCCGACCTTGCCGCCCTTCAGGTAGGGCTCGATCAGATCGACGACCTTGATGCCGGTGACCAGGATCTCCGCTTCCGTTGCCTGATCCACAAACTCGGGCGCCTGGCGGTGGATGGCGAATAGCTTCTTCGTGGTGATCGGACCGCGCTCGTCCACCGGCTCGCCGACGACGTTCATGATCCGGCCGAGGGTTTCCGGGCCGACGGGGATGGTTATCGGTGAGCCCGTGTCGATGACCTCCTGGCCGCGGACGAGGCCGTCGGTAATGTCCATCGCGATCGTCCGGACGACGCCTTCGCCGAGTTCCTGCGCCACCTCCAGCACCAGCCGCTTGCCGTTGTTGTCGGCGTGCAGCGCGTTCAGGATGAACGGCAACTCGCTCTCCTTGAAGCGGACATCGATCACGGCGCCCAGGACCTGGGTGATGATGCCGACGGCGTTCTTGGTGGTCATGCTCCTGCTCCTGCTCCCTCGACCGGCGTCCCCCTTGTGCTGCCTGCGGCTCTAGACCGCCTCGGCGCCGGAGATGATCTCGATCAGTTCCTTGGTGATGGCCGCCTGCCGGCTGCGGTTATAGGTTAGCGTCAGCTGGTTGATCATGTCTCCGGCGTTGCGTGTCGCATTGTCCATCGCCGTCATTCGTGCGCCCTGCTCGGACGCGTAGCTTTCGAGAAGGGCGGCAAAAATCTGCATCGACAAACTGGCCGGTAACAGCGTTTCGAGCAGACTGTCTTCGTCGGGTTCGAGCTCATAGCCGGCCGTGTGTGTGCTCTCGCCGCCGCGCAGGTTGGCGGTCGGAAACGGAATGATCTGCTTCGCCGTCACCACCTGCGACATCGCCGACTTGAACGTGTTGTACAGGAGTGTGCAGATGTCGAATTCGCGCGCTTCGAACTTGTTGCGGAGATTGCGGGCGATGTCCCGAGCGGGACCGAACCGGGCGCCGGTGCGCGTCACGTTGTCGAGCGTATCGACGATCAGGCTGCTGTACTCGCGACGCAGCGCGTCGCGTCCCTTGCGACCGATGCATAGAAGTTCGACGTCCTTGCCGGCTTTGTGGAGCGGGTTATGCGGCGCCGCGTTTCGCGGACGATATTGCTGTTGAAGCCGCCGCAGAGGCCACGATCGGCGGTGACGACGACGAGCAGATGTTTCTGGTCGGCTCCGTAACCCGAAAGAAGCTTGGGGGCGATATCGAGGGTGGGCAGGCTGGCGATCAGCCCCGACAGCATCCGCTCCATACTGAGCGCGTACGGGCGCCCAGTCCTCCGCGGCGGCTTGGGCGCGGCGGAGCTTCGCCGCCGCCACCATCTTCATCGCCGCGGTAATCTTCTGCGTCGACTTGACGCTGGTAATGCGAACTCTAAGGTCTTTCAGGCTCGGCATGAGCGCTCCCCTTCCGCTGTCAGTCGTCAGAGGGCGACGCGATCAGGAAAAGGACTTGCCGAAGCGCTCAAGAAGCCCCTTCAGCTTGTCTTCGACGTCCGGCGTCAGATCCTTCTGGGTGCGGATCGCTTCCAGGATGTCGGTCCCGTTCGCCCGGACATTATCGAGCAAGGGCCTCTTCGTAACGGGAGACGTCGTCTGCCGGAACAGTGTCGAGATAGCCGCGGGTGCCGGCATAGATGACCACCACCTGCTCCTCCACCGGATACGGCTTGAACTGCGGCTGCTTGAGGAGTTGGGTCAGGCGAGCGCCGCGGTTCAAAAGCTTTTGCGTCGAGGCATCCAGGTCGGAGGAGAACTGAGCGAATGCAGCCATTTCGCGATACTGGGCGAGTTCCAGCTTGATGGTGCCGGCGACCTTCTTCATCGCCTTGATCTGTGCCGCGGAGCCGACGCGACTGACCGAAATGCCGACATTCACCGCCGGCCGAATGCCTTTGTAGAACAATTCCGTCTCAAGGAAGATCTGGCCATCGGTGATGGAAATGACATTGGTCGGAATGTAGGCGGAAACGTCGCCGGCCTGCGTCTCGATCACCGGCAAGGCCGTCAGCGAGCCGCCGCCGTTTTCCTGGTTCAATTGTGCCGCGCGTTCGAGCAGGCGCGAGTGAAGATAGAAAACGTCCCCGGGATAGGCTTCACGGCCCGGCGGTCGGCGAAGCAGCAGCGACATCTGGCGATAGGCGACCGCCTGCTTGGAAAGATCATCGTAGAAGAGCACGGCGTGCATGCCGTTGTCGCGGAAAAACTCGCCCATCGTGCAGCCGGTGTAAGGCGCAAGGTACTGTAATGGCGCCGGCTCGGAGGCCGTTGCGGCGACAACGATCGAGTAGTTCATCGCGTCGTTGTCCTGCAGGATCTTGACGAGTTGCGCCACCGATGAGCGCTTCTGTCCGATAGCAACGTAGATGCAGTAGAGCTTTTCCGAGTTCGTCTTTCGCCGTCTCGTTGATCCTCTTTTGGTTGAGGATCGTGTCGATGATGATCGCGGTTTTTCCGGTCTGCCGGTCGCCGATAACGAGCTCGCGCTGGCCGCGCCCGATCGGGATGAGGCTATCGACAGCCTTGATTCCCGTCTGCATGGGCTCGTGCACGGATCGGCGGGGAATAATTCCGGGCGCCTTGACATCGGCGACGCGCCGTTCCGCCGAATTCGATCGGTCCTTTGCCGTCGATGGGTTCGCCGAGGGCATTGACGACGCGGCCGAGCAGTTCCCGGCCTACGGGAACGTCGACGATGGCGCCGGTGCGCTTGACGGTGTCGCCTTCGCGGATGTTCCGGTCGATGCCGAACAGCACGACGCCGACGTTATCCTCTTCGAGGTTAAGGGCCATTCCCTTGGTGCCGTCCGGGAAACTCGACCAGTTCGCCGGCCTGCACCTTGTCGAGGCCATAGACGCGGGCGATGCCGTCGCCGACGGAGAGGACCGTCCCGACTTCGGCGACTTCCGCCTCCGTTCCGAAAGAGGCGATCTGCTTCTTGATGATCTCGGAGATTTCCGCGGCCCGGATTTCCATCAGGCGACCCCCTTAATGGCAAGGCTCAAACGCTTCAGCTTGCTTCTTCAATGAGCTGTCGACCATGCGCGACCCGACTTTGACGACCAGCCCACCGAGCAGGTCGCGATCGGTCCGCGTGGTCAGCGCAATTTGCTTGGAAACAGCCTTCTGCAGTGCGCGGGTGATCGCCTCGCGTTGAGTGTCGGTCAAGGGCTTTCGCCGAGGTCACTTCGACAGCGGGTCTCGACCCCGCTCCTCGGCAACGCGTTGCAGGTAAGACGGATGATGTCGGGCAGGACGAACAGTCGGCGATTATCGGTGATCACGCCGATAAAGCGGCGGCTGAGGTCACCCGCGCCGGCGGCCTTCAGGATCGCTCGATCGCTTGCCATTGGCTCTGCCGGCTGATCACTGGGGACGCTATCAGCCGCCTGAAGTCTGCGCTTTCCTCAATCAGCGCATCAAGCGACTGCATTTCTGCGGCGACGGGATCGATGGATTTTGCCGAGCTTGCCAGTTTCAAACAAGGCGGATGCGTAACGCCCAGCGAGGCCGGTAGAACCAGCGGTTGCAGATGTCACCGGAGAGCGCCCTCTTTGTGTTAGTTCTTGCTGGCCAAAGGATATGCGAAAGGCCGAATCCGACCCGCGTCCGAACAGGCTCGTCGCCGCGCGGGGAACCGTTCTGTAACATACTCATTTCGGCGTTGCAACCCGACTTGCCTTCGCCGATCCGGCGAAAAGTGGCGCAAATCCGCGCCTTATCCGAGCTTTCTAGAAGGACATGCTTGGCGCGCGCTGCTGCTGCTATGGCCGCGTTCCGTCGTGATACAGAACCCTCAGTGTGCGCTGTGGGAGCTCTGTGGGTGATAGTCGCCCCTCCGTTCCAATCCCAACAGCGGACGAATGAGAATAATAATCAATTGCATTTTGCCCTGACTTCCTTCTCAATGAAGGGGATCGTCTGAGAAGGGGAGACAACGATGCCATCGGGTTCGCCAGAAGGTTCATCATGGTTTTCACAGAGGTACGCCCGTTGGGGTTTGGTCGTGGCTTTGACCGTCTCAAGCGGCACCGCGGGCGCCGGCGAGTTCTTCGTCGGCGGTCCCGTACACAAGAACGGTTTGCAGATCGTCGGCAACTACCTCGTCGGAATTGAGATGGAGCCGATGCCCCCTCAGGCGGCAATGGGAAAAGATGCAGTACATCTCGAGTTGGACGTCCACGCCGCGAGCGACGAGGCGCACGGTTTCGCCGAAGATGCGTGGATCCCCTATCTGACGATCGACTATACGATCGAAAAGGTCGGGTCGGTTTTCAAGAAGACCGGCAAACTCTTGCCGATGACCGCTAAGGATGGCCCGCATTACGCGAACAACATCGACATGGCGGGGCCTGGCGAGTACCACGTGATGTACACAATTCAGCCCCCGTCCGCTGCCGGCTTTATCCGGCATGTCGACACCGAAAGCGGTGTGCCTGCCTGGTGGCAGCCGTTCAGCGTCGAGTGGACATTCCAGTACCCGAGCAAGGCGAAGGAGGGCTGACGGCGATGGGAGTCTTTTGGCGCGCGGTGGCATTTGCCGGGCTGACCAGTCATCTTCTCTGGGTCCGTCGTTCGCGGATGAACCCCTGACCTTCCAACTCAGCATTCGCGACCATAGGTTTGAGCCGTCGGAACTGCGAGTGCCTGCCGGCAAACCGTTGGTCATCAAGGTCAGAAACCTGGATGCGACGCCCGAGGAGATCGAAAGTTCAGCCTTGAAAATCGAAAAGGTAATCGCGGGAGGAGCCGAAGGGATCGTCCGGTCCCGTGGACTGGCCGCTGGCCATTATGAATTCGAAGGAGAGTACCATGGCGACACCGCAAAGGGCGTGATTATCGCTGAGTGAAGGAGACATCGATGGTGGCAGCGTTGATCATCGTCTTCCGGGAGGTCATCGAAGCCGGTTTGGTTATCGGCATCGTGCTGGCGGCGACGCGAGGGGTGAGGGCGTGGCCTCTGGGTCGGCTATGGCGTGCTCGTCGGTATCGCCGGTGCCTGTGGCGTCGCTGCCTTCGCCGAGCGCGATCGCTAACGCCTTCGCCGGAGCGGGGCAGGAACTGTTCAACGCCGCGGTCCTCGTCGTCGCCGTGCTGATGCTCGGCTGGCACAACGTGTGGATGGCGCGGCACGGACGCGCTATCGCCGCCGAAGCGAAGGCGTTGGGCGAGGCGGTCGCGGGCGGGCGCCGGTCGATGGCGGCGCTGGCAATTGTCGTCGGCGTCGCCGTTCTTCGCGAAGGCGCAGAGGTGGTACTGTTTCTCTACGGCATCGTCGTCTCGGCGAAAGAAAGCGCACGTCGCGTTGACCACCGGTGGTGCTGCTCGGCATTTTCTTCGGGGGCGGGATCGCGGCGCTCATGTACCTGGGACTGCTGCGTGTGCCGGCGCGCTTCCTGTTTGCGGTCACGAGCTGGCTGATCGCCCTCTTGGCCGCAGGGATGGCGGCGCAGGCGGTCGCCTTTCTTCAGGCGTCGGGACAAGTCACCGCGTTCGCCGAGACGGCCTGGGACACGTCGGCGGTCCTCGCCGAAAACAGCATCGTCGGCCGGGTGCTGCACACCCTGGTCGGCTATACCGACCGCCCGAGCGCTTGCAAGTCGTCGTCTATGTCGGCACGCTGGGGACCATTTTTGCCCTTATGTACTGGTTGGCACCGCGACGCAGGACCCGACCTCCCGCAATCGCGTGATCGGCCCGCTGGCAACGGGCCACTCAGAGGAAGCTCTGCGGATCGATGTCGACCTGCAGGCGGACCGTTTCGGCAGCCGGACCCGGTCGATCCAGTCGCGGATGAGGGGTGAGAGGCGGGCCGATCTCGGCGCCTGGATGAGGAACCGGCGGCGATGGCGGCCGCGCAGCAGCGACAGGGGCGCCGGGGCGGGCCCGAGGATCCGACCGCCGGCGAATAGCGGGCGCGGCGAGAGCGAGCGCCGCTCCCTGCGGCATCGACTCGGTCTTCGGCGCGGGCAGAGAGGATCAGGGCGGCGAGCCGGCCGAAGGGCGGCATGCCGGCTCGTCCGTCTGGCGTCCTCCTCCGCGGCAAGGAACCGTTCGACGATCCGCCGAGGCCAACGCCGCCATCACCGGGTGTCCGGGCATGGTCGTCTGGACGAGAACCTGTCCCCGTCGTTCGGCCCGGCCGGCGCGTCCGGCGACCTGGGTAAGCAACTGCCACGTCCGTTCGCTGGCACGAAGGTCGCCGCCCGTCAGGCCGAGATCGGCATCGACGACGCCGACCGTCGTCAACAGCGGGAAGTGGTAGCCTTTGGCGACGATCTGGGTGCCGATGACGACATCCACGGCATGCTCTTCGATGCACTGGACGAGGTTCGCGGCGGCGCGCGGTCCCGTCAGGGTGTCGCTGGTGGCAACGAGCAGGCGGAGGTGCGGCGCAAATGCCTTCACCTCCTCGGTCAATCGTTCGACGCCCGGGACCGCAGGCCGCAAGCGTATCGCCGCCACCGCAGCCTCGGGCAGCTGCGCCGGCACCCTCTGGGTAAATCCGCAGTGGTGGCAGACCAGCCGGGCTAGCCGCCGATGCTCGACGAGCCAGGCGGTGCATGCCGGGCATCCGAAGCGGAGGCCGCAACCGCGGCAGAGCGTCAGCGGCGCATACCCGCGCCTGTTTAGAAACAGGAGGGTCTGTTCGCCGCGCTCGCCGTGCCTGCCATCGCCGCCCGCAGCCGGGGCGACAGAAACGCGCCGCGTGGCGGGCGGTCACTGCGCAGATCGACCAGATCGATCGTCGGTCGCGGGCGCGACTGTCGGCCGGCCTGGAAGCCGGACCGCGGAGTACCGTCCGGACGCCGACATTGACCATCGTTTCGAGAGACGGCGTCGCCGAGACGAGGATGATCGGAATGTCGCCGATGCGGGCGCGGACGACCGCCATGTCTCGGGCATGGTAGGAGACGCCGTCGTCCTGCTTGAACGACGCGTCGTGTTCCTCGTCGACGATGATCAGGCCGAGATCGGCGAACGGCAGGAAAAGCGCGGATCTGCGCGCCAACGACAACCCGCGCCTCGCCGCCGAGCACGGCGCGCCACGTGCGCCGGCGGTCGCGGGCGATACCTCCGAATGCCAACTGTGCGGCGGTGCGCCGAACCGGGCTTCGAAGCGGCCGAGCCACTGGGCGCTCAGGGCGATTTCCGGCAGCAGCACCAGAACTTGCCGGTCGCGGGCGAGAGCATCGGCGATGGCCTCGAAGTACACTTCGGTTTTCCCGGATCCCGGCTCGCCGTCGAGGAGATGGACGGCGAAGCCTGGGCTTTCGTCGCTGCCGCCGCGAAGTGCCGCCGCCGCCCGCTCCTGATCCGAGGTGAGGCTCAGGCCCGGCCTCCGCCAATCGGGGACGGATCGGTTCCGCCTCCTGCGACGTTGCAAAGAAACCACGCCCAGGTCGGTAAGAGCGCGGATGACGCCGGTTCCGACGCCCGCCTCGCGCGCGAGTTCGACCGCGCGATCGCGGCCGTCCCGTCGGCCAGCACCTCGATCACCCGCCGCCGGCCGGGAGTGAGATCGATCGGCGGCCGTTGGTCGTTCAGGCGCAAGAGGCGGGCATCGCGGAAACGGCGGAGAGCACCCGGAGACGCTCATGGTCATCTTGAGGACGGCGCCCGGCCGGATTGACCGGTATAGCCGGCGACCCAAGCGACGAATCGCATCGACGATTCCGGCAGGGGCGGAAGCGGATGGAGAGCTGAGACGGCGCGCAACCGGTCTGTGTGTACGCTCCCTCGACCGGTACCCCAAACAACTCCGCTGACGGTTCGGCGACCCAGCGGAACTTCGACAAATGCCCCCAAAACCAGCTGAAAGGAAGCGGGAACCCGGTACTCATAGGCGTCGGCCAGCGGCAAAGGCAGCAGCACCGCGACGCGGCTTCCCGGGCGAAGACCACGTCCTCCCGTGCGCCCGTCGTATCGTTGTTGCTCATTGCCGTGAGTTCAGAGATGAATATGTGCAACAGCCATGTGTCTTAAGGGCTTCACCATGGACCAAGACGCCGATCACGGTTTCCTCTCTCCGCCCCTGTGCGACAGAGGCGGATTACCCGAAGCGAGATGTCGGACCAGCAGGTGGCGGACTATCTCGAGCGCAATCCCGATTTTTTTGTCAGCCGTCCGCACCTCCTGCAGAGCATGACTCCGCCGGCAAGATGGAACAACGGCGCCGTCGTCGACCTTCAGCGCCATTGGGTCGATGTCCTCACGGGTGAGATCAGCGGCCTCAGGGAATGCGCATCCAGCGTCATCGAAACAAGTCGAGTCAATCTGGCGACGCAGATTCGGATGCACGCTGCGGTGCTGGCGATGCTCGAAGCCACCTCGCTCGACGACGTGTCCAACCTCGTCATCGAGGAGCTGCCGCGCCTGTTTGACGTGGATATGGCGTGCATTGCCCTCGAAGGCACCGTCAACGCTCCGGACGGTGTGGCGGTGCTACCTGCCGGCGCGGTAGATCGGCTGGTCGGCGACGAGGATGTCTGTCCTCGGCGATATCACCGACGACGGCACGCTGTTCGGTGCCGCCGGCGACGCGATCCGCTCGGCGGCGCTGGTTCGGCTCGACATCGGTGACGGGCGAGCCTCCCGGAGTTGCTCGCCTTCGGATCGTCTATCCCGCATGCGTTCTCCCCCGGCCAAGGCAAGGAGTTGCTGCAGTTCCTCGGGCAGGTCGTCGCATGGCGTTTCGCCAGCCCGTCGCGGACGCCGCGTAGCCTGCCCGTCCGCCGCGGGTGAAGATCTCGCGGCTCGCGCTGGCTGCCTGGAATCTCGTGGCTGGCCGACGAGCGCCGATTGAGTCGGCACACGCTCGCCGCCTATCGCCGCGATCTGAGCGGGTTTATCCGGTTCCTGGCCGAGCACTTGGGAGCGATGCCGACGTTGGCCAGCCTTGGCGACGCTGGCAGCCGGCGGATTTGCGGGCCTGGCTCGCGTGGCTCTCCGGCCGCGGCAGGGCGCGCACGTCGACGGCGAGGGCGATGGCCAGTATCCGCAGCTTTTGCCGGTTTCTCGATCGACGGCAGATCACCCATGTCCCCGCCATTCTTGCCGTGCGAACGCCAAAGCTGCCGCATGCTATTCCGCGGGCGCTCGCAAGCGACGAGGCGCTGGCAGTGGTCGAGGATGCGGAGACGATCTCCGACGATCCATGGATCGCCGCTCGCGACGTCGCCCTCTTCTCGTTGCTCTACGGCTGCGGATTGCGGATCGGCGAGGCGCTCGCCTTGCCACGCCGCGCCGCGCCCTTCGGTGAAATGCTGAGAGTCGTCGGCAAGGGCGATAAGGAGCGGGTGGTGCCGGTTTTGCCGGCTGGTTCGGGATGCTGTGGCCGCCTATGTCGCCCTTTGTCCCTTCCGAGCCGGCGCCGCAGGCGGCGCTTTGTTTCTCGGCGCGAAGGGTGGGCGGCTCGAACCCGGGCGTGGTGCAACGGCAGATGCGGCATGCGCGCAGCCGTCTAGGCTTGGCGGAGACGGCGACGCCGCATGCGCTTCGCCACAGCTTCGCGACCCACCTGCTCGCCGGCGGCGGTGACCTCAGGACGATACAGGAATTGCTCGGACATGCTTCGCTGTCGACGACACAGCGATACACCGAGGTCGACGCTGCGCGTCTGCTCGACATCCATCGCGCCGCTCACCCGCGGTCCCGCGGCGGTACTCTGCATCACGGCCGCCGGCGAGCGAGAGTGCCGGCGCCACGAGGACGGCGACGATCGGCGACGCAGGCGAAAGCGACGCCCCAGGAGAAGGCAGCACCGGCGCCCCCGGCGAGCGTCAAGTACCGCTCCGAACACGACCGGCCCAATGCCAGCGCAGCCGAAGCCGAACAGCGGCGTGCAAGCGCCAACGTCGCTCCACTGAGCCCGGGCGTCGCAGCCGCCGTAACGCCCGCCGTCAGAGATGCAGAATCGAGCTGAACAGCAACGGTGTAGAGCAAGCACGAGGACGACGACGACGGCGTAGCTGAGCCTAGCGGTAAATCCTATTCCGGCGGCCATCGCTGCCGAAACGAGGGCCGTCCGACGGATGGTCCGTCGCCTCCCGAAGCGAAGAGCCAACTCATTTCCGCCGATGCTGGCACCGACTGCGAACAGGCCGCTCAGCGTCGCCACAGCGGTCGGCGACATGACCGCCGCCAGTCCCGCCGGCTCCCTGGCTGCGCCGAGCGCGAGGAACGCCACCAGCCAGGAGCGCAGAGTGAACAGCTCCCAACAGTGCGCCCCGTAGGCAAGAATGTAGGCAAGCGCCCGGCGATTGCCGATGACCGGGCGAAAATCCAGCATCGCGGTTTCTGCCGGGCGCGGCGGCGGTTTCGTCGGCGGCAGGGCGATTGCGAGGAGGAGGGCAGCACCGGCGGCGGCGCCCGCCGCAGCGAAACGCTCCGCGCCAGCCGAACAGCGGAGCGAGTTCGCCAGCGACCAGGTAGGAAGCCGCGGTGCCCAGGCTGAAGCTGGCGGTGTAGAAGGAAATGCGCCCTCGATGGCCGCTCTCCCCGGTACCGGTCAACGAGGACGCGCAGGCCCGGCATATAGGTGGCGGCGAGCGCGGCGCCGGCAATGCTGCGAAAGAAGATTGCCGACCAAAGGCCATCGGCCAGCCAGGGCGAAGCCGATGGCGCTGGCGGCGGCGAGGCCGATCCCGCCGATGTAGACGCCGCGCGCATCGAAGCGATCGGTGAGCGCGAGGAGCACGGGCGCGGCAACGCGTAGGCAGCAAAGTACACGCCGGCGATCCAGCCGGCTTCGGTATTGGTCAGCGACCAGGCGGAGACGAAGGACGGCAGCAATGCGGGAAAGGCAAAAACGCCGAGCATCGTCAGAACTTCCGCCGTGCAAAGGAGGAGGACGAGACGGTGTGCCGACGCGGCCGGCTCGGATCCGTCGCGGCGGTTAATCGGCTTCTGTCCCATGCGTTGTTGCAATGCCTCGCTGCCGAGCCTCCCTGGTTAGCATCGGCGACGCAATACCGAGAAAGGATTTGTGCAAGCGGATGCGGCTGCGATACGCCGTCGGTGGCGGCGCGATCAGCGGTACGGAACGTCGCGGGTCGCGCCGGCTACTCCCGCTTTGCCGAGTGCGAGGCCGCGGTGGATGCGCAGCTCGAGCCGCCTTTCGCTGCCCAGCCAGGGAGAGGCGGCCAACAGAAGTGTTGCGTACGCGGCCTGAATGAGGCCGCGAACAGCCAGGTCGAAGGCCTTAAGCCTCGGCCGGGAGCTATTTTTCTGCATTAGGCGCGCGTAGCTCCGCCCTTCGCGGAGGGCGCGACCGACGACATAGGCCTCGGATTGTCGTTCCCGCGGCACGAAATCGAGGACATAGGTCTCGGTCGACGCAACAATGCGTGGAACTCGGCGCCCAAGGCGCATGAAGAACTCGGAGTCCTCCCCACCGGATCGTCCAAATGCAGGGTCGAACCATGGTTCCTCGGCGGCGAAGCAGTTGTCGCGCCGCAATACGGCATTGCCGCTGCGTGCGCCGGGGGTATGGCCGTCGGCGCCGACGGGGACGATGCCGCGCTACGATTCGGAGCGTGTCTGGTGAATGCCTGGACGATACCGCGTGTGGCACCGGTCGCCCTCGAAGATCGGCCGTACGTCTCCGAGAAGGACGTCGGTTTGCGTGCTCTCCATCTGCCGGAGGACAGCCGATAGCCAGTGTTTCCGGGACGATGAAATCATCGTCAATGAAGGCGATCAGCTCTCCCGTCGCCTCGCTTGAACGCCGCGATTGCGTGCACCGGCGATATTCGCGACGGGTTCGGAGACATAGCGGAGAAGGCGGTTCGATCGCCAACCCGAGGGCGGTGACGACGGGCAGGGCGGACCGGGCGGAATCATTGTCGACGACGACGATTTCATAAATGGTGCCCGGCGCCACGATCTGTCTGAGAAGGAGCGCAGGCAGGTCTCCAGTAGGGCCGGCCGCTGATAGGTGCACACGACAATGCTGAGGGCAATTCTGCCGGACGGTTGCTGCGTGCTCTTGCTCCACTTGCAACTGGTCGCGCTGCATCGAAGAGACGTGAGGCTATGGCAGCTTGCATGATCCCTTCCACCGAACCGTCGAGCCGCGACCGTCGCGGCGTCCAGCGTTCGCCGTTCCTAGCCGGCGTTGCCTACGGTTTCGCCGATCATAGGCTCGATCATCCGGGTCACTTGACGGGTGAGCTTATCCGCTTCGCCACTGAGACGCTGCGGACCACGAGAGCCCTTCACTCAGCTCGAGGCGTGCCGACTGGCCCGGGGACAAAGGTCCAAGTCCGGCAAGCTCGGAGACGATCACCAGGCGGAAGCGAGGGTCCTGCCGTAATACCGGCGGGAGCCCGAACCGATCATCGGCGGAGCGTTGTTCGTCGATGGCGACGATCCGGCCGGTACCGACGGCCGGGTGCCCTTCGACGACTACCGGCACGATCTGTCCGACGGTCACGTCGGCGCTCGGCCGGTACCAGCGCCTCGATGAACGGTTCGGCGGCATCGGCGGCGGCGAGTTGCACGAGCGGCTGATCGACGGCAATGTCGTTACCGGCATGGACGAGGACGTCGACGACCGTACAGTCGCATGGACTGGTGAGGGTGATCGACTTCGCCGGCTCGGCCCTGCGCCGCAGACTGACCAGCGGGTCTCCCGCCCGGACGACTTGTCCTGGGGTTGCGTAGATCTGATCCACATAGCCGCGATCGGCGATTCGCGCGACCCGCGTCGACACGGCAACCGCGGCTTGCGCGGATTCCACTCGGCTTTTCTGGAGCAGCCCATAGCCTGCCGATCGCCGAGGCCGCCCCGGTCAAGAACGCGAGCGCCGCCGCGACGCGGATGGCCCAGCGGCGGGCCGCTGCGGTTCGTCTGCGGGCGGGACCGGGACCAGTCGCTGCGCGGAAAGGCGAGGTCGCGGCTCTTCTGCCGAAACTGGCGCGCGTTCGAGGGGGCTTGCCCCGCCCCGAACCAGGAGCGCCCGCAGCATGCCCATCTGCTCCGGCGTCAGATCAATGAAGGTGAAGCCGAAGCGGTCCGACTGTTCGTGGGCGAGCCGCAGTGCGACCTTCACGGAGAGACTGACGCCGCCGACGAGCAGTTCGAGATTTCCGGTCAGCCGCTGGCCGGGCGAGAGCGCGATCGGGCAGGGCTTGGCGAGCGCCAGGCCGCCGAGTGACCAGTTCAGCACCGGGATGGCATAGCCGTCGATGCTGATCCGCATGGGGATTTCGGTGCGCGAGAACAGCCGGCGAGCCGAGGCCATAGCGGCTTTTGCTGTCATCGGATCGATCCTCGTTGCGGCAATGTTCAGGGGCCGCGTTACCGGTAGCAGGCGGGTCACCCACCGACGATCCGCATCATCCCCTTCATAGCGCGGCTTACATGGCATTCAGTGATCCGCCTCACTGACGCGACGGTTGATCCGACTTATGATGCCTGCTCATGACCACTTTCCTTTGCGCGCATCGCCGATGGGGTCGTGCCGCAACCACGTCTTGCCGCGTTGGCCGACCGTTATGCCGGGGCTCTGGATCGGCGTTTTGCTGTTCGTTTATTTCCTCTTCGGCTTCATCGGCAGTAATCCGCTGAGCGGCGGCGTGCTTCCCGCGACGACCGGTGAAAGCAACGTTACCCGCCAGCTCGTGTTGATCGGCGTATTCGCCTGCAGCGCGCCTATCCTCTTCTGCTACCGGCTGCGGGCCATTGCCGTGCTGAGGGAAAACGTCCTGCTCGTTGGAATCTACGGCTGGCTTGGGGCAACGACGCTATGGTCGGCGCATCCGCCGCTGACGACGCGCCGCCTCGTCGCCGATCTGCTCGTCTTCGCCTTGCTGGTGGCAGCGGTAACGATCGCACGCTCTTGGCGTCTTATCGTTTATCCGATTGCCCTGGCGGCGGCCGTCGTGATCCTTTTGGATGTCGCTGCGACGGTATTGGTGCCAAGCTCGCGTTTGGTCCGCTCGGTGCCATGGGCATCCACACCAACAAGAATCTGGCCGGCGTCATCACCCTCGTCTCCTTGCATTCTGATCGGCGGATCGTTGCTCGCTTGTACGCAACCTGCGGGTGAGGGCCGTCATCGTTCCCGTGCTGGTTGTGGGAGTGGTGTTTCTCGTCCTCACCAAATCGAAAACGAGCTTGGGCCTCCTCGTCCTGATGGCGACCTGCTTCCCGGCGCTTTATCTCGTAATCAATCGCTGGTCGGCCGCGCCTGCGATGGTTCCGGTGGCGCTGGTGAGCGTCGTTGCCTTGGCCATTGCCACCGCCGCCGCCTTCGGCGTTCCGGCTTCAGCCGTCGCCGAACTCGTGTTCGGCGATGCGACCCTGACCCGGCGGACCGAACTGTGGGCCGTATCTGCAGTCGAATATCGGCTCAGCACCCCCTTCTCGGCAGCGGCTGGGGCGCCTTCTGGGACACCGGCGCCGAGATCAATCCGATCAATGCCCCGCCGCAGAGTTGGGTGCTGCCTGCAACCGAGATCAACACGGCCCACAGTGGTTATCTCGATATCTGGCTGCAAGCCGGCGCTGTCGGCTTGACGATGGTCGTCGCGATGTTGGCCCGCTTCTTCTGGGTTGCGGTGCCTCTCGTTCGCCGGCGCCAGCTCGGTGTCGAAAACCAGCGCCTTATAGCAACGATGATCTGCGTCGTTGTGACGCTCGGCCTCTATAATTTCGTCGAGAGCATCCTATTCCGGCCGAGTGATACCCTCAGCGGTCTCGTCGTTCTCGCCGTGCTCGCGACGGAGCGATGGTCGCGCTTATCGGTGCCGGCGAGGGTGGTCGAAGGTCTCGGCGCGGCGCCGATCGTGTGGCGGCGCGGCGCCGCGCTGGTATGGCACCGATGATGTGGAGAGAGGCCGGATACCGGCGCAGTCCGGGAACGGATCGAGGATCTGTGTGACACCCGTTACCAGTCGGTCAGCACGCCATTGACGACACGCTGCACCGAGTGTCCACTGACGGCTGAGTAAGCGTGGATTCGGTCAGCGGTCGTCGCTGTTCCCGCGGCTGCGGCACCGTAGTCGCGGATGACTTTGACGGGCACGGGAACGTCGCTCCGTCTCTATTGAAAACGTTCGTCCAGATCTGACGCCTGGCCTCAGCGCTGTTGGCGGCGATGCCGACGATCGCCCGGAGCCCGGGGTTCTTTTCGAGCTCGGCCCCGGCGGCGGCGATCTGCAGCAACGCCTGCGTGCAACTGTCGCCATTGTCGCCGGAGACGATGGTAAACAAGCACCCCGACTGCAACTCATTTCTCGGCGCTGCTTTCGTGATGGATGATCCCAATTCGCATAAGGTCGACAGATTGCAGACGTTGATGAGGCTGAACCCGCCGCGAAGCGGTGTGTGGAGCGGCCGTGGACGGAGCCGATGTTGATTGCCGCCTCGGCGAGCTCCAGCAGCTTGGGAGACAGTTCTCCCGGTAGCGGGGTCGCGCTGTTGCAGGTTAGAAAGCAGGAGCCGACATTGACCGCGTGGACACCGGAAAGATAAGAAGTCTGATCTCCCATGAGCATGAGGCGTTTTATGTTCGCAGCATCCTCTGACATTGTCAAAGTAGCCCGGCGCGGCAAGGTCTCGGATTTATTATCGGTAGCGTAATATCATAGCGGAAAGCCGGTTCCGTTGGCGAGCGCGGAGAGGTTTTCAAGAGAAAAGCTCATCTGTATCTCCAGACATTAGCGTGAACATCCGGGAGGTCGGAATGCGACGGCAGCAGAATCGCTTGTGGCTCGATATAGTCCTCGACTATGGCCATCTTATACTTGAGGATTCGAGTTTGTTGCTGAGATGCAGACATTAATATTGCACTAGTCGAGCGATCATGAAGGTTTTTACCATATGCTTAGATCGTTTTTAAGAGGGCCTTTCACCGTCGCTTAGGGTCGCCTCGCAGGCGAATGGCGCAACGGACATCATGTCCGTTGCGCCTCCCATAGGTTCGCGGCGGCGGCCTCCACAGAAAGAAAAGCGGAAGCCCTCTTCAATATCGGCGGTCGGTTGAGGAGCGGGCGCGCTCAGTAGCCACCCGGCAGTGCCGGCGAGGCGACCTTGGTGAACGCGCCGCCGTCGAAGCGGAATTGCTGGAAGCCGGACGAGAAGTTGACCTGGCACATATCGTTGGTGGTGGCCACCCACCCGCCCGACGGCTTGTAGGGGATCACAGGCTTCCATTTCTGGGCTGGACCGAAGACATCGTTAAATGATCTGAAGACAATCTGGCGATTTTTTCCACTCTGCGCCGGCGTCGATCCCCGGCAGTCGAGGGCAACAACAGCCCGGTTCACCTGCGGCTGACCGACCGGGTTGGTCGATGCGTCGAAGTTGATATTGCTCGACAGGCTGCCGATCTCGACGTGCTGCGAGTCGCACGCGTGTCCCGCATAATCGGGGCCGCAGTAGATTGCCGCCCCGCACTCGTACACTGCGCCAGTGTCCTGGTGGTAGGAGTTCATCTTCAGCCGCCCGCTATCGCCGAGGTGGAAGCAGGCAAAGGCGCGGCTGTCGCCTCCCTTATCGCCGTAATTGAGATGGATGTAGCCGTCCCAATCGACCTGCGATTTGGCGATGACGATGGGGCTGCGCGCCGTGAACGTCGGAGGAGTGTTGATCGCCAGGAAGCTGTTGGCGACCCTGAACTTCGGGCAGCCGAAAATGTACGTCGTCCCATCGACCTTTCCCCCCAGGTGGTTGATCACGCACCCGTCAAGGGTGTTGCCGTCGGCGGCAACGAACGCACCGCCGGCGATATCGAGGCGATGGATGCGGCACCTGGTCAGGCTGTCGACCTGCGCAGCCGTGTGGTGCATGGCATAGATTCCGCCTTCCCAGTTATGGAGCCAGAGGGCATCGATCTCGGCGCCGCGCCACATCCAGCCGCTAACGCCCGTGTCTCGTGGCGCGTCCGCGTCGAGGCCACCGGTCGACCCGATCGCCCAGATATCAGCCGCGCGCGAGTTCTGCTCGAGCGTCAGGCGGCCGCTCCACTTGATAGAGCCCTGGTAGCGGACGTTGAACGCAACGCGCTTGCGCACCGCCTGGAAGTCAGCCCCCGTATAGAGGAACCCGTCATTGGGAATGGGGTTCGACGGGGCCGACGCGGGGCAGAAGTTATCCAGCGTCTGACCGGCGCCGCCGCCGCGGCGCATCTCCATGTAGTTCGTCGCGACGCCGGTTGCGAACTGGAACTTGGTGTCGCCCCACTCGATGAAGTAAATGCGGGGATCGACGCAGTTGTTGGTGAGGTCCACTGTCGGGCTCGTCTGGACCAGATTGTATCCCTTGCCGGAGGGCGAGATCGTCTGCGAGACGGCGTACACTCCTCCCCCTCGGAACGTCACCTTCTTGCGGTCGGCCGCGTTCCGGGCTACGTCGCGCCAGAGCCGGTCGAGGCCGGCATCGTTAGCCGCGGCCGCGTTGGTGGGGTTGATGTAGTCGGTGCCGAAAAACTCGGCATAGGTGGTAATCGTGGTCCCCGGCGGCAGGAAGGACGCCGGTACCTTGCCGCCTTCCAGCGGGCAGACGCCGTTGGCGTCGCCCTTGTCCGCCACGGCGATCGCCCCGACCTGCGCCGCCGTGTAGTCGCCGACCTGCGCCACGATCGGCCCGCAGCGGCCGAAGACGCTGTCGATTGCCCCGCCACTGCCGGGCGGCAGCTGTGCGGCCGGAACCTTTCCAGAGGCGTCAAGGGTAGCTACTCCGTTGGCGACGCCTTTCTCGGCCGCCGGAACCGCGCCGATCTGGTACGCGGAGGTCTGGTGCGGATTGCCGATGAGGGAGGCGTGAGTGTCTCCGACCGCTCCGGCGGCGGTTGCGCCGTCGGCTACGTTGAGGATCGTTCGAGCCTGAGCCGCTGTGAGATCCTGAGGGTCTCCGGAACCGCCGCCGGCGGCTCGCCCCTTAAATCGGCCGGCGCTCATATTGGCGAGCGTGGTATTGTCGATGCTATCCAAAGCAGGTGGCGGCGTATGCGTGATCACCGCCTGTTTGATCAGGGCCGGCGTCAGCAGGCGCGGATCGCTGCCGCTCCCTGCGGCGACCTCCTCTGCTGTTGCGAGCGGCGGATTGGGCGCCGCCGCCGGTGTGATGCCGTCCAGCTTCTGCTTGTCGGCGACCGACATGAAGCCGGCGTCTGTCGAGGACGCTGCGGCATGCGCGCCGCCGCCGGACACCCGCATGCGCCGCCGCAAAGGCGTCTCCCGCCTGTCCTGCTGCGGTCGCACCCTTCTCGATGGAAGAGAGCTTGCTGCGCTCTTCCGCGGTCATCAAGACCTTTGTCGGCGTGTCGGCGATCTGATCGGCCGCGTAATCGCCCTTCTGTGCGGTAATTGCTCCGGAACGGCCGAAAACGCTGGCGATCGCTCCGCCACTGCCCGGTGGCAGCTGTGCGGCCGGCACCTTTCCGGTGGCATCGAGGGTGGCGACGCCGTTGGCGGTCCCTTTTTCGGCCACCGCCACCGCGCCGATCTGCTCGGCGGATGTCTGGTGCGGGTTGCCGATCGCGGAGGCATGGCTGTCTCCGACCGCTCCAGCAGCGGTTGCGCCATCGGCGACATTGATAATCGTCCGAACCTGGACAGGGGTGAGATCCTGAGGATCACCGATTCCGCCGCCGGAGGCGCGCCCCTTGATCCGCGCGGCAGACATGTTGGCGAGGGCGACGTTGGTAACGCTGTCTGCCGCTGGCGGCGGAGCGTGGGTGATTACCGCCTGTTTGATCAGGGCCGGCGTCAGCAGGCGCGGATCGGTGCCAGCGCCGGCCGCGACCTCCTCTTGGGTTGCGAGCACGGGATTGGGTGCCGCCGCCGGCGCGATGCCGTCGAGCTTCTCCTTATCGGCGGCCGACATGAATCCGGCTTCGGTCGACGACGCGGCGGCGTGGGCAGCGACCGCCGCAACCGGCATGCGTCGAAGCGAAGGCGTCTCCAGCCGCTCCGGCCGTGGTCGCATTTTCTTCGACTGAGGCGAGCTTGGTGCGCTCTTCCGCGGTCATCAAGACCTTGCTTGTGGTATCGGCAATCTGATCGGCGGTGTAGTCGGCCGCCTGGGCGGCGACAGCCCCGGTACGGCCAAACACGCTCTCGATGTCGACCAGCGCCGATCATCGGGGGCAGCTGCACTGCCGGGACCTTGCCGTCCTCGCCGAGCGTCGCCACGCCGTTGGCGACACCCTTCTCCGCCACCGACACGGCTCCGATTTCGGGGCCGTGGTGAGGTGCGGATTGCCGGTGGCGAGTGCATGGGCGTCGCCAGCGGCCCCGGCTGCGACGGCCCCGTCCTCCACATTCAGCAGGCCCCGCACATCGACCGCGGTCAGAGTCCTCGACATCGCCGTCGCCCGGGCTGGCGCGGCCCTTCAGCGTGCCGCTGCCGACCGGAGCAAGCTGCGAATTCGGTGATCTGGACGCTTGATCCCCAGCGATCGAGCCGTGCATCGATGGCAAGCTTGATCTGCGCCGGAGTAAAGGTGCGCGCCGTCGATTTCGTCGCCTTCAGCTGCCTCGCTATCGGACGCGACCGGCGGATTGGGCGTCCGCGAAGGCAGCAATGCCGTCGAGCTTCTGCTTGTCATCCGCCGACATGAAGCCCGCATCGGTGACGGTTGCGAGGCATGCGCCGGTCCGCCACTGCCCGCGTGCGACGCTGCGAACGCATCGCCGCTGAACCTGCTTCCGGGGCGCTCACCCAGGTCGTGCCGTCGTACTTGAGGACGTCACCGATTTCGGGATTGCTCGCAATGATCTCTTGCAAGTTGGCGAGAGCGAGCGTGCGAAGCTGGTGCGGGGAGCAAACCGTCGGCGATCGAGCGTGGCGACACCGTTTGCCCGGCCCTTCTCTCTCTCGGCGATGGCACCGACGTCTGCCGCGGAGGTCTGGTGCGGATTGCCGACGACAGCGGCGTGGGCATCGCCCGCTATGCCGGGGTGTGGACGGTTGACCCAGGCTTCGCCGTCGTAAGGTCAATACCTCATCCGCCTGCGCATTGTTGATGAAGACATTGCCAAGGGCAGTCTGATCGTTAGCGCCGTTCGCTTCCAAGGATTCGATCGTGATCGACGTGTCGGTAACATCGGTAACAAGAAGCAGCGCCGTCTTTCGTGTTCCAGAACTCATCTGAGAGCTAAAGATAAGGTCGCCCCGCCGCACCAACTTCGTGATTTCGTCGAAATAACCGGGGGCAACGAGCCGTTGTGCTTCATCTATCGGTGTCGTAGTACCACAACGAGAAGTTATTCGCGTACGCGAGCACGGCCAGCTTACCAGGGGCGAAACTCATCGCTCGTTGTCTCCAGCAACAAAACGTTGAACACGGCGGCAATTGGTTTGCAGGCACCGACGCACAGCGCGGCGACAAACGAGCGAAGGCCGGTCGCGGCGGACTAACCGTCATTCCGCGACAAGATCACGAATATTAGCTGATATCAAGGAAAAAATACCTACAATGGGTCCGGAGTGAGACAACTCCTTGATCGGCCGCGATCAGTCTGCGGAGAAGGGGCTGAGGAGACCGTCGATCGGGCAGATCGAAGATCCGGGAAGGCCGGTCTACCCGCGCCGGCGATTTGCCGGTCGAGACGGATGGCGGACGCTAGCGGAGAAGCGATGTTCGGCTTACGGAGCTTAACTCTCCGGCGGGCAAAGTCGCGCCGGTGCGCCGGGCGGCTCGCGTCAGCCGGGCAAGCTGCCCATGTCGCGGGCCCGCGCGCGCAGTTGAAACTTCTGGATTTTCCCGGTCGAGGTTTTTGGGAGAGGGCCAAAGACGATCGATTTCGGCACCTTGAAACGCGCCATGTTGGCACGGCAAAACGCGATGAGTCGCCTTCGCTGACCGCGGCGCCTCCTTCAGATTGACGAACGCACAGGGAATTTCGCCCCAGGTATCGGACGGGCGGGCGACAACGGCGACTTCCAACACGGCGGGATGGCGGTAAAGGACGTCCTCGACTTCGATCGACGAAATGTTTTCACCACCGGAGATGATGATGTCCTTCGATCGGTCTTTAATTTCCACATAGCCGTCGGGGTGCCAGACGGCGAGGTCGCCTGAATGAAACCAGCCACCGGCAAATGCCTCCTCGGTCGCATCGGAATTCTTCAGGTAGCCCATCATGACATTGTTGCCGCGCATGAAGATCTCGCCGATGGTTTCGCCGTCACGGGGAACTGGGGCCAGCGACAGCGGATCGCCGACCATGATTGCCTCGAGCATTGGATATCGGACACCTTGCCTTGCTTTCAGCCGTGCTTTCCGTTCGATCGCCAGATCATCCCACGCATCGTGCCACGCGCAGACGACGGCGGGTCCGTACGTTTCGGTGAGCCCATAGGCGTGGGTCACCTCAAACCCCATCCGTTCCATTCCTTCGATCACCGATGCGGGCGGGGCAGCTCCCGCGGTCATGACCTTGACGCGATGATGTATACCATCCTTCATCTGGGCGGGGGCGTTGATCAGGGTGTTGAGAACTATCGGAGCACCGCAAAAGTGATCCACGCGCTCGTGCCGAATGGCGTCAAAAATCAGATCGGCGCGGACATGGCGGAGACAGACATTGACGCCGGTCGCCGCGGCGATGGTCCACGGAAAGCACCAGCCGTTGCAGTGAAACATCGGCAGTGTCCATAGATAGACCGGGTGCTGAACCATGCTCCAGGTGAGCATGTTGGAGATCGCGTTCAGATAGGCGCCGCGGTGATGATAGACCACGCCCTTGGGGTTGCCCGTTGTCCCCGAAGTGTAATTGAGAGAGATCGCCTGCCATTCGTCGCAGGGATTTTCCCACGCGAACTCGGGATCACCTTCGGCGAGCAGCGCATCGTAAGTGAGTTCACCGATCGCCCGGCTTTCGGCGAACGACGGATCGACGATGTCGACGACGAGCAGGCGGCGCGGCAGACGGGACAGGGCCGCCTCCGCCAGATCGGCGAATTCAGGATCGACGATCAGCGCCTTCGCCTCGCCATGCTCCAGGATGAACCTGATTGTTTCGGCATCGAGGCGGATGTTGATCGTGTTCAGAACCGCGCCGTTCATAGGGATACCGAAATGACACTCGAACATCTCGGGGATGTTTGATGCAAGCACCGCCACGGTATCGCCTGGCCCGATCCCACGTTGACGCAAGGCGCTCGCGAGCCGCCGGCAGCGGCCGTACGTCTCCTTCCAGGAGCGGCGGAGCGTGCCGTGAACGATAGCGAGGTGATCGGGATAAACGAAGGCGCTGCGCTCGATGAAGGTGAGCGGCGTCAGCGGCACGTAATTGGCGTCACGTTGAATCAAGCCCCGTCGTGTAGATACTGTCGCGCGTCATCATCGAGTCAGCCTCCCCCTCCCCGTCGCAAAGCTAGCTTCGCACCTGCGCGCCGCGCTGTTCCGCGTTCGGCAGGTCGAGCAGTTACCATTTAAGCATACTCTTGGGACGTAAACCGTGCGAGAGGGAGCAGCTGGTGGACCCTAACTCAAGCCAGATAGCGACGGTGCAAATGAGCTTTGAAGGCGTTTAACGCAAGGGGAGCGCCGGTGGCTCGAATGAGCAGCTGTCGGCTGGAGTAGCGCGATCCAAGGCCGTGAACGGAGCCGGCGAGCCACGAGAGGAGAGGCGCGAAATGGCCGGCCGCCATCGCCGGCTTGATAGCGGCGTCGGCGGCGCATGCCGCCTCGAACATCTGCGCGGCGGCAAGAGCGCCGAGCGTGTAAGTGGGGAAGTAGCCCCAGGCGCCGTCATACCAATGGATGTCCTGGAGGCAGCCGAGACGATCATCCGATGGCTTGAGGCCAAGGAGGCGACTGCATGCCGGCGTTCCAAGCGTCCGGAAGGTCGCCCGGATCAAGGTCGCCCGCAAGCATCGCCCGCTCCAGATCGTATCGGAGAATAACGTGCAAAGGGTAGGTGACTTCGTCCGCATCGACCCGGATCAAGCCGGGGGCGACCTGCGTATAATGGCGATAAAGGTTATCCGCCTGCCAAGCCGGATCATCAGAGGCTGATCGATCGCCGGCGAACGCTTCCCGCAAGAGGGGCGCGGCAAAAGCGAGGAAGTGCCGAGACCGGCACACCTGCATCTCGATGAGAAGCGACTGGCTCTCATGGAGGACCATGCCGCGGGCGTCGCCGACGGGTTGCCCCCGCCAGGCTACCGGCAGGTTTCGCTGATAAAGAGCGTGACCGGTCTCGTGCATCACCCCCATCAGCGCCGAGCGGAAGTCGGCTTCGTCGTAGCGGGTGGTGATGCGAACATCATCAGGCGTGCCGCCACAGAATGGATGCAGGCTGACGTCGAGGCGGCCGTGATGAAAATCAAACCCGAGCGTCTGCATCAGGCGGACGGCGATCCGCCGCTGGCTGTCGATGGGAAACGGACCGTCCGGCTCGATCGGGGCGGGCTGGCGGGCGCGCCGCTCGATCACCTCGGGGAGGAACGCCGGAAGAAACGCCGTCAACTCGGCGAACAGCTGGTCGATGTCGGCGGCGCGTCCGTCCGGCTCGTACTCGTCGAGGAGCGCATCGTAAGGGCTTAGTTCAAGCCGCTCCGCCTTCGCTTCCGCCGTCTCACGGACCAACGCCAACAGGTGGCGAAATTTCGGTAGAACAAGAACGAAGTCGGCGTCGGCCCGCGCCGCGCGCCACGTCGCCTCACAAGCGGATGTGGCGCGTGAAAGCGCATCGACCTGGGCTTCGTTGAGCGCGACGGCATGCGCATGGATCCGTCGCATCTCCCGGAGATTGGCCTGCTGCCAATCATCGATGCCATTCGCATCGGCGGCTTCGACCAGCCAGTCGGCGACCTCGCTCGCGGTGAGCAGACCGTGCCGCAGCGCTCTCAACGTCGCCAATTGCTCGGCCCTGGCTTCGCTGCCGCCCCGAGGCATCATCGTAGCGAGGTCCCAGTGCAGAATGGCCTCGGCGTCCCCAAGGGCCGCCAGTCGGCGGAAGCGATCCTCAAGCCGGAGATACGCGCTGCTCACGGCGTCGCGTCAAAGGAAGGTGGTCAGAGTGCGATCTGCGACGAGACCAGCGAAGATCAGAAACAGATAGAGAATAGAGAACAAGAATAGCGCCTTCGGTGCTTCCATGTCGGTGCCACGGGCGACCTGAACCGCATGATGCAGAAATATCGCACCGAGAACTCCGGCTGCCATTCCATAAATGAGTCCTGACATGCCGACCGCGACCGGCAGCAGCGTGGCGATCACCAGCAGGGATGAGTAGGCAAGAATTTGGCGACGGGTCGCTGTCTCGCCGGCAACCACCGGCAGCATCGGGACCCCGGCGCGGTCGTAGTCGCCCTTGCGAAACAGCGCTAGCGCCCACGAGTGCGGCGGCGTCCACAGGAAGATGATCGCGAAAAGGATCACCGCACCACCGCCGATCTCGCCGCTGGCGGCGGCCCACCCGATCATCGGCGGAAACGCTCCGGCGGCTCCCCCAATCACGATGTTCTGCGGGGTCCGACGCTTCAGCCAGATCGTGTAGACAAACACATAATAGACGACCGTCAGCGCCAGGAGTGCAGCGGCGAGGAAGTTGACGAGGACCGCCATGGCCGCCACCGAACCAACGGCGAGAGTGGTGCCGAAGAGCAGCGCTGTGCGGGACTCGAGGCGGCCGGCCGGAAGCGGCCGATGCATGGTGCGGGTCATCACGCGATCGATGTCCCGGTCGTACCACATGTTGATCGCGCCGGCCGAACCCGCGCCAAGAGCGATGCAGAGGACTGCGGCAATGGCTGTGGCAAAATCCGTTCCAGTGGGCGCGAGCACCATGCCGACACAGCCGGTGAAGACGACCAGTGACATCACCCGCGGTTTTAGGAGGACGGCGTAATCCTTGACGCGAAACCGTGGTTCGGCGATTGCAGCGCTCGCCGTTGCTGCGTCGCCCACGCCACTCGAACTGCTCACTTGGCCGCTCTCCTGCACCCTCGTTCCGTTTTTTGGCACATTCTGCAGTACTATAATGCGAGGCGGGGCGGAACGGTGTCTTTTTCAGCAGCACGCCCGGAAAGCAGGGCGGCGGCAACCGTCCAAACAAACAAAGCTCCTCCGACGATGGCGATCAAGGCGCCGATGCCGTTGAGGGCCATGCCCAGATAAGCCGGCAGATCGACAAGTCCTTGCGCTTGGCCCGCGACTTTGCGCGGGGCCCCGTGTCCGCCGGCGATGAACAGGCCAATGCAGGCGGCAAGCTGTCCCCACCCGAACAGACCGAGCGTCCAGGCGGCTCGCCGCGGACTCGGCGTCCGCCGCCCGAGCATCGGCAACAACATGAAAAGGAAAACACCCATCAAGGAGAGCGATACGCCTGCAATAACGCCATGATAATGGGCGGGCGTTCGCGTGTCTGAACCGTCGACGAACAGGCCCAGAAAACCTCCCCCTGCAAAGACGATGACCGACAACGATAGGCATCGCATGGCGGGATGACGCCAATCGATAGGCCGCGGCAAACGCATGGCGAGAGAGAAAATAACCACCGCGGCCGCCGGCCCGAGCGCGTACTGGAGCAGAGTAAATGCCTGCATTTGTGCTCCCGAGAAAGCGGGATAGACGGCATAGGCGAGGAGTGCGAGCAGGCACGTTGCCGCTAAGAAGGCGCTCACGATCGCGATCGCACGCAGCGGTTCCAAGCGATGTCCCGTCCCGAGTTGCGCCAGCACACCCCAAGCGACGAAGGCTAGGACAGTGTTGACGAACTGCAGGATGTGCCCTCCGCCCCACATCAGATGTTCATTAAACGCATAGTCGGACAATGTGCCGGCGAGTCCGGACCAAGCAATGGCGAACGCGGCGAGGGCCGCGAGATAAGCGACGGCTGCCGCCACTACGGCAGCAGCGAGCGGATGCGTCCGCCAATCAAGGAGACGCACGTTAAGCACAAGGCGGAGTGCGATTGCGGCGACTGCGGCGGCGATAAGCAGCAGCCCGATGTAGTAAATCGGATTAATGATAACGGGGATGTAGTTGTTGAGCGTCGCCTCCCCCTCGTCGCGGAGCGCCGGGACGAACAGCAACGGCAGGCCGAGAGCTCCCGATAGTGGCGCCGCCAGCATCAACGCGGAGGTGGGGTGGAAAACGTCGCGGACCGTTGCCGTCGCCGCCACCGCCAGTGTAGCGAATGCGGCAAGAAACCAGACGACAAACGAGAACACGACGTGGATAACCAAGCCCTTGCCGAAGAAGCCGATCGGCCAGGCAAGCACGGTTTCGATCCCTGGAAGGCGTGATAAGGCGAGCAGCAGGGCGAAAAGCCCGGCAATACCGAGTGATGCAACGGCAAGGGCGGACCAAGCGGTGAGTGCGCGATGGATCATTGAACCGCGCTCGACCACCAGGTGACTGGTACCAATCATCTCAGCCATTTACGCCTACACCCGGCGCATAAGGAAAGAGATGTATGGCCATGATGTAGACGACGACTCCTGAAACAGCGACATACATCCATAGCGGCCATGTCCAGCGGGCAATCCACCGATGCCGTTCAAATTGGCCGGTGAGCGCGCGAAAGAGAGAGATGGGCACAAGAAGCGTGATTATGATCGCTACAAAAACGTGGGCTGCCAGTATGCTAAAGTAAATAGGCCGGATTGCGCCGTGTCCACCGAAACGAGCAAGGCCGGAATTCAGGTGATAAACAAGATAACTGATCAGGAATGCAGCCGATACGCCGAAGGCGGCGAGCATGCATTGGCGATGGCGCGTACGATCTCCACGTCGAATGAACCAGTAGCCAGAAGTGAGTAAAATTATCGTGAGACCATTAAGTCCTGCGTTCAAATGGGGAAGATCGTATACGGAAAGCATCGAATTTCTTTTCGTGAATCATTCCGCATCGGTTCCGGCACCTTTAATGCGTCATGACCATGAACACACTTGCATACATCAGCCCCGCGGCCGCAACCAGCGCCACGACAAGGATCAGCTTCCACGGGATCGATCGAATTCTCTGCATGACGACCTTCTCGGATCCGACCTTCGCTATCGCGGAAGGCACCGCGAACATAAGCAAAGGCGCAGGAAAATCAATTGTTCGCCTGCTCCGCGGGCTAGGGGCGCGCGAAAGAAAGTCCTTTGCATGCGCTTTTGCTCATGTTAGTCACTCAACAGGAAGAGGCGCCGTCAAAGGCTCCGTCGGGCCGCTTTGCTAAACCGGTGATTGAAAATCTGGAAGGCAGAAAGGCGCGGAAGTTGTTACAAATCGGTTCATCGGGCGCTCGCCCAAGGTCGAGTGGTGTCGGGGATATGCGGGATCGGAAGTGGATCAGGCCGCAATTTGCTGGCCGTCGTGCTAGGCCTTCTCGGCCTGCCCATCGTGATCCGCCTTGCCGCGGCGGAGACAGTCGGTCAGGCGAGGCCATGGCAAGTCTACACGCAGCCTGCGTTTTCGCCGGCTGCCGCGGAAATTCACCAATTTCATAACCTGCTGATGGTGATAATTACATGCATCGTTTTGGTTGTTCTCGGAATACTGGCGTACGTTATTTTACGATTTAATGCAAAACGCAATCCAGTTCCATCACGGACGACCCACAATACTTTACTTGAGGTAGTCTGGACCGCTATACCGATTATCATTCTAGTTGTTATTGCAATTCCGTCCTTACGCCTACTTTTTTACGAAGATGCGGCACAGTCTGCAGATATGACTTTAAAAGTGACGGGCCGGCAGTGGTACTGGCACTACGCCTACCCGGATAACGGCGATTTCTCATTCGACAGCATCCCGATTCAGGACTCCGATCTTTCGCCCGGTCAACCCCGGCTGCTCACGGTAGACAATCCGATCGTTGTACCCGTCGGCGCGACGGTCAAAGTTCTGATGACATCGGACGACGTTATCCACAGCTGGGCCGTTCCTTCGCTTGGTGTGAAGAAGGACGCAACTCCCGGTCGGATCAACGAGACGTGGTTCCGCGTCGAAAAAGAGGGCACCTTTTATGGAATGTGCTCTGAGCTTTGTGGAGTGAACCACTACTTTATGCCCGTTGAGGTGGTCGCCGTGTCGCGCGAAAAGTTCGACTCCTGGGTAAAGGATGCTCAGCAGAAATTTGCCTCGGCCGGTTCTTCTAACGTGAACGTGGCGGAGAACATCGCGAAGCTGCGCTAACTTGCGGCCAGCAATCGGCGGACCGCGAGGTTCGGGCGAGACGAGGGAGAAGGCGGAAACATGGCGTACGGTGCGGCTGCACATCACGGCGAACACGATCATCATCCGACCGGCTGGAGGCGGTGGGTCTACTCGACCAACCATAAAGACATCGGCACGATGTACATGTGGCTGTCGATGTTCGCCGCACTTGTGGGCGGCGGCATGTCCTGGTACCTGCGGCTGGAGTTGGCCGAGCCAGGCCTCCAGTTCTTTGATGGCAACACCCAGTTCTACAACGTGCTGTTGACC
Organism: uncultured Alphaproteobacteria bacterium; assembly: GCA_963781645.1. Lineage (GTDB taxonomy): Bacteria > Pseudomonadota > Alphaproteobacteria > Rhodospirillales > Defluviicoccaceae > Defluviicoccus. Next base: position 60,763 of record CAWAGY010000026.1, read on the forward strand.
GCCCACGGCTTCATCATGGTGTTCTTCGTGGTGATGCCGGCAATGATCGGCGGCTTCGGCAACTGGTTCGTGCCATTGATGATCGGCGCGCCCGACATGGCGTTCCCGCGCATGAACAACATCAGCTTCTGGCTGACGGCGGCCGGACTGTTCCTGCTGACCTGTTCTGCGTTCGTCGGTGAGGGTCCGGGAACGGGCTGGACGGTCTATCCGCCGCTGTCAAGCATTGCCTTCCATCCGGGAGCCGCTGTGGATTTCGGCATCCTCGCGCTGCACGTAACCGGTGCCGGCTCAATCCTCGGAGCAATCAACTTCATCGTTACCATCTTCAATATGCGTGCCCCCGGCATGACCCTCCATCGCATGCCGCTGTTCGTCTGGTCGATCCTGGTCACCGCGTTCCTTTTGCTCCTTGCGATGCCGGTGCTTGCCGGCGCCCTCACGATGCTGCTGACGGACCGCAACTTCGGCACCGCATTTTACGATGTGGCCGGCGGAGGAGATCCGTTGCTTTGGCAGCATCTATTCTGGTTCTTTGGGCACCCCGAGGTCTACATCATCATCCTGCCGGCGTTCGGCATCATCAGTCAGATTGTCTCGACGTTTTCAAAGAAGCCGGTTTTTGGGTATCTCGGCATGGCCTACGCCATGTGTGCCATCGGCATCGTAGGCTTCGTCGTTTGGGCCCATCACATGTATGTGTCGGGCATAGGCGTCGGCGCGCGCGCCTACTTTACCGCAGCGACCCTTATCATCGCCGTTCCGACCGGGATCAAGATCTTCAGCTGGCTGGCGACAATGTGGGGCGGCTCGATCGAATTCAAAGCCCCCATGATGTATGCCATGGGCTTTATCTGGCTGTTCGTTCTGGGTGGCGTCACCGGCGTCGTCCTTGCCAATGGCAGCGTCGATGTGGTTCTCACTGATACTTACTATGTTGTCGCTCACTTCCATTACGTGATGGCGATCGCGGCCATTTTTGCAATGTTCGGCGCCTGGTACTACTGGATCAGCAAGATGATCGGCCGACAGTACAGTGAAGGTTTGGCGAAGGTTCAGTTCTGGATCTTCTTCATTGGTGTTAACGTCTTGTTCTTTCCACAGCATTTCCTCGGTCTCGCCGGAATGCCGCGGCGCATTCCGGATTACCCGGATGCCTTCGCCGGCTGGAACATGGTGAGTTCGATCGGAGCTGCAATCACCGCCGTCGGTACTCTGATGTTCTTCTATATAGTATTTCACACCTATAGAGCCGGAAACAAAGTCACGGTCGCCAATCCGTGGGGCGAAGGGGCAACGACGCTCGAGTGGTCCGTACCGTCACCTGCACCATTCCACACCCATGAGGTCCTGCCGGTTATTGGCGCGGCGACCCACGCCCACGGTCGCCTGAAACCGGCGGAATAAGGGCGCTGGCGCCGGTGGCAATGAGTGACGCGAGTTCTGAGACCTGAGAGTACGGGGCGGATGGGCGGGACGCAGCGGCGCAAGCTGATCACAGCGGCGGCACTTGTCGGGGTGGTCGTGGCAATGATCGGACTGTCCTTCGCGTCGGTCCCGCTCTACCGCATGTTCTGCCAAGCAACCGGTCTCGCCGGCACGCCAAGAACAGAGGATGTGTCACGTCCCGCGGGGACGTCAAAGCGCATCATCACCGTCCGCTTCGACGCCAACGTGAATCCGGCTCTTCCGTGGCAGTTTCAGCCGGAGCAACAGATGGTGCGGCTTCGCCTCGGTGAGCAGGCCCTCGCCTATTATCATGCCCACAACCAGTCGGCTGCGACCGTGACCGGAACCGCTACGTTCAATGTTGTGCCTGAAAAAGTGGCCCGCTACTTCAACAAGCTTGAGTGCTTCTGCTTCACTGAGCAGAGTCCGGCGCCGGCCAGACCATTGATATGCCGGTCGTCTTCTTCGTTGATCCGGCGTTGGACGATGATCAGGATGCGCGGGATGTCACGGAAGTGACTCTGTCCTATACTTTCTTTCGCGTGCCCGAGAAGGCTTCGACCACGGCCGCTCGCGGCGCGGCAGCGGATCATGAGCAGGGGACCGGTGGCTGACAACTGAGAGGCGGGCGCCGGCCGGGGAGGGAAGAACAATGGCGAGCGAAACAGCAAAACATCATCCATTCCACATGGTGGAGCCGAGCCCGTGGCCGGCTGTCGGCACCATCGCGGCGCTTTGCCTAGCGATGGGCGGCATCTGGTTCATGCACGGCGGCCCGCCTTGGGTCCTCCTTCTCGGGTTCGCCATCCTTCTTTTTACGTTCTTTGCCTGGTGGCGGGATGTGGTCCGGGAGTTGCGGCAAGGGGCGCACAGCGACGTAGTCGCGCATGGGCTGAGGATAGGTGTGCTCCTGTTTATTGCCTCCGAGGTGATGTTCTTTTACGCGTTCTTCTGGGCCTATTTCAACGCCAGCGTTCCGCTGATCAACGAGGCGGCACATGAGGTCTGGCCGCCCGAAGGGGTTGTGCCACTGTCGACATGGGGTCTGCCGTTTCTAAACACACTTATTCTTCTTACGTCCGGAGCGACGGTGACCATCGCTCATCATGTCATCCGTCTCAACGACCGACCAAAGATGGTTTTTTGGACCGGGCTCACGGCGCTTCTCGGGGCGACGTTTCTTTGCCTGCAAGCCTATGAATACCATCACGCCGAGTTCGGCTTTAAGGACGGCATTTATTCCTCGACATTCTTTATGGCGACGGGCTTTCACGGATTTCACGTTCTTGTCGGCACCCTCGCGCTGCTGGTCTGCTTTCTGCGCGGCCGGGCGGGTCATTTCACGGCGGAAAAACACGTCGGATTTGAAGCGGCAGCCTGGTACTGGCACTTCGTTGACGTGGTCTGGCTGTTTCTCTTCGTGTCCATCTACTGGTGGGGTAGTTCGGCTTATTTCGCCGTCCACGGCGCCGCGCACTGACGGCACCGGCGTGAGCGGACGCGTCGCCACGCCCTCGACATCGAAGAGTTTGATGTTTGGCATGCGGGGGCTATGCCCTCGCTGCGGTCGGGGCTCGCTGTTTACCGGTCTACTGACGGTCAATGATGAATGCGAAGTATGTCATCTGAGCTTCCTTGGTCATGATGCGGGGGACGCCCCGGCCGTGTTCGGAATTTTCATTCTTGGCTTCCTCATCGTCGGCTTGGCTGTGGCGCTGGAACTTCTGGTTTCACCGCCATTGTGGGTGCATGCCATCCTCTGGTTGCCGCTTACCCTCGTCGCGTCGGTCGTCATTCTCCGGCCGCTAAAGGGAATGACAATCGCTGCACAGTATCGCTACCGTTCCGTCGAAGAGCCGGAGCGGCCAGGCGCGACGTAGGGCGCTCGTTGCACCGGCATAGGGAAAAATTGAACCGAGAAGGGATCGGCTGCGGAGGGAGGGGCGAATGGCGAGTAATGAAGGTGGATCCTATCGGTTGCCGGTGACCATCCGCCGGATCGGTGACGTGGATCGCTCGGGATACTGGCTGGCCCAGGGCTGGCGCGACTTTAAGCGAGCCCCGGTGGTCAGCCTTGTCTACGGAGGCGCGTTCGTCGTCATCAGCCTCGCTTTGACGTTCGGACTGCGCGCACTTGGCCTCGACTCGCTAATTCTTCCCCTATGCTTCGGATTTGTCATTCTTGCGCCGATTCTTGTGGTCGGCCTCTACGAAGTCAGTCACCGCTTGGAACGCGGGCAGGAGGTTCATTTCGGCGGTATTTTCAGCGCGCTGGGCGAGAGCCTTGGGCAGTTGTCCGCCATGGGGATCGCGCTCCTCATCTGTTACTGGATATGGGTCTGGAGCGCCCTCATCCTGTTCATGGGCTTTTTCAACCAATCACCGCCGACGCTCGACGCATTTTTTGAAGACATTGTGTTCACGATGAACGGCGCACTACTCCTCGGCATCGGCTCGTTGATCGGCGCCGGGTTTGCCGCCGTCGTCTTTAGCCTCAGTGCGATTTCGGTACCCTTACTCTACGACCGGCCGATCGATGTCATCACCGCAATCAGCTCCAGCTTGCTTGCAGTTCGTGAAAACCGGCATGTCATGTTCGGGTGGGCTGCGCTGATCCTGATAGTCACCGTTGCCGGGATCTTGACGTTCTTTATCGGTCTCGCCGTTGCAATTCCGCTTCTCGCCTATGCGACCTGGCACTGTTATCGCGATCTGATCGAATCCAAGGCCGACGTCGCCGCCCCGCTTGACGCGCCCCCACAGTCGGTGGTCTGACCTTTTCCCCGCCAATAACGGCTGTTTGGTCGAGTTTTGTTCGACGGAGAGGCGGGTGGGAGTTCGGCGTGCGCTGGTTGAGGGGCTTCGCCGTCTGGTTTGATGTCGCGGGCGCGGATGATGGTGGCCTGCTGCGGGTTAAGGCGTCAGGCGGGCGCAACGCACCTTAGAGCCAGGCGAGGCGGCGCAGGTTGTAGGCGAGGTTGGCCAGGGCGATCCCGGTCCTGGCGCGGGCGAGGCCGACCGAGCGGATGGTCAGGCCGAGGCGGCGTTTTTGCAGGGCGAAGATGTGCTCGACGCGGGCGCGCACCGGGCGGCGGCTGGCGTTGCCGCGGGCGATGTGCGCCGGCATCGGCCTGCCTCTCGGCTTGGCGCGCTGGAACTGAGGGACGAGGCCGCGCCGGTGGAGCAGCGCGATGTTGGCGGCGGAGCGATAGGCGGTATCGGCCCAGACGCCGCTCGCCAGGTTGTCGGGATCGAGCAGGCCTGCGAGTTGCCCGCCGTCGTGGGCGGCGGCGTGGGTGAGGCAAAGGTGCGAATCAGGCCGAAGCGGCGGTCGATGCCGATGTGGTTCTTGTAGCCGAACGCCGGGACGATGATCTCGGTTGTCCGCGCCGCACCATCGGGGAGCGGCTTCTTGCGGCGCGCTTCAGCGTCCAGCGGCCGTCCGGTCCATCTGCGCCCGCTTCGCCTTCGACCAGTGAGCAGGTGTACCGCGCCCTTGATCGTCGCCTTCTCGGCGGCGGAGAACCGCGGCCGGCGCGCCTCGACGACAGTGGCATCGACGATCTGCCCCCCCATAGCGAGATAGCCGCGGTCGTCGAGGACCCGATCGAAGCGGTCGAAAAGCCGCTCGACCGCACCGGCACGGGTGAGCCGCTGCAGGAACAGCCAGATCGTCTTCGCATCCGGCACCCGGTCGCTGTGTAGAGGCCGAGGAAACGGCCGAAGCTGCGCCGGTCGAGGACCTGGAACTCCGCCTGGTCGTCCGAAAGGCCGTAGAGCACCTGCAGCACCAGCACCTTGAACATCAGCACCGCATCGTAAGGCGGCCGCCCGCCCTTCGCCCGATCGGAGCGGGTGAGCGCCGCATCAAGATCGGCGCGGAACACCTCGAAATCCACGACCGCCGCCAGCCGCTCCAGCGGATCGCCCGCTGCCGACAGCGCCGATACCGCTCGTCCACATAGAAAAAAGCCCGCTGCCCCGGCATCGCCGCCTCCCACAGTCATAGAGGCAGGGAGTCAGACCTCAGCCCGCGGCGCAACCGGTTTTTCAGTCCCCTGGGAAGTTCCTGGAAAACCGGTGGCAGGGTGATGCCGACGGCGCGGCAGAGGGGATCGATGGTCGGCCCCGGTGCGGTTCTGAGCAGCGCCCGGCGGCCGTGCTGCTCGACCTCGATCTCGCTCAAGTCGGCGAGGTCGTCGATGATGCGCTGCCATTCGAGCGCTTTCTGTGGGCGGGCGGCCAGGCGGTCGATGAGTTCCTTTCTCAGCACGAGCGCAAGGAAGGAAACGAAGACGTGGCCGCGGATGGCGGCGTCGGTCTTGTGGAAGATGGGGCGGGTGGCGAACAGTGCCTTGGTGGTCTTGAAGGCGTCCTCCACCGTGAAAAGGTTGCGGTAGCGGAGGACCACCTGCAGCGCGGACAGCCTGGTGTTGGTGAGGAGCACGAACAGGCCGTCGAAACGGGCGTCCGCCTCGACCTTGGCCGCATCGATGGTGAACCCTCGCCCTTGGGTGCGCGGAGGAAGCGACGGAAGCCGGCGTTGCCAACCAAGGACTTGTCGCTCTGGGCGAGCTTGCGTTCGAGAGCGGCGAGGAGGGCGGCCCTGGCCTCGGCATCCTTGTTCGCCTCCTCTTCGTTGCGGCACAGCACGTAGCGCCGAGAGGCGATGGTCACGTCCTTGATGGCGAGCTGGGTCTGGCCCTTCTGGCGGGGAATGACGAGCGGCACCGCCACGCCGTCGTCGTCGATGACGTCTTCGCGGACCTCACGGACGGAGCGTTCGCGCACACCGAGAATGTAGTCGATGCCGCGTGCCTCCAGATCGGCGATGGTGGCCGCGAGATCATGCCGCGATCGGCGACGATGCAGGCCCGCTTTACGCCGAACCGCTCCTGAAGGCGCCTCACCACCGGCACCAGCGTGGTGACGTCGGCGGTATTGCCGGGCATCAGGAACGACGCGATCGGCCGATAGTCGCCATCGAGCACGATGCGGAGCACCACCTGGTTGAGGTGCGGCCGGTAGTCCTTGGAATGGCCTCGCTGGCCCAGGCTGGCGCCGCCTCGGCCCTCGAACCACAGGCTGGTGGTGTCGAAGAAGGCGACCGAGACCTCGCCGAGCAGCGGTTGGCGGTGTCGGTACAAGGCCTCTTCGATGGCATCGGTCATCACCCGGCTCTGGCCGATGTCTTCGCCGAGCGAGGTCATCGCCTTGTAGGCGTGGCCCAGGGTCAGACCGTCGGCGCCGGTCACCTGGAAGCAACGGCGCCATCCGCTGGCATGGCGATCCGAGCGCGACACCATCAGGCGGTGCACCACCGCGAGATAGACGGCGCGCTCGACGTCGAACGCGAACTGACGGTCCGCGAGCAGTCCGCGCAGGACATCGCGGCAGCGCAGGTCCTGCCACAGGCGGGAGAACAGCAGGTCGGGGCCGATGCTGAGCCGCTTCAACGCGGGCAATTCGCCGCGGTAGAAGCGCGACAGCACGATCGAACGGCGGGAATGGCGGGCCGCAGACGCGATCAGCGAATCCAACAGCGCCGATGCCTCCACCTCGTCACGACGTCCCAGCGCCTTGATCACCCGCTGAACATGGCGTCCGCTCTCGCGGCATTCTCCACGAGATAGAGATACTCGTAGCACCGATCTTCTTGACGCGAACGAACACGGCGCGGCATCCTGGTACCCATCCAGGACACACACACAATCCAAGAACGTAAGCTAATTGGCGACGAAATAGAGGAAATCTATTTAGCAACACGCGAACCGTGCCAAAAAACGCTTGAGATCCTAAAGTAACTGCTTCTACCGGCTCAAAGTCCTGCCATCGGCGTGGCCGGGAAATCCGTTTTGATCCGCTTGAGCAACTGATCACGCACCTGGCGATAGGCGTCCATCCGCATCGCGCGGCTGCCCTCGACGATCGACGGGTCAAACGTGTTCCAGAAGGCTACTTCGCACGCCATCGCCCGCGTGAGTTCTATTGCTCGGTGCTGCGCTTCCGGCGAGAGCGAGACGATGAGGTCATAGGATTCGTCCTCCAGATCATCGAAGGACTTCGGCCGATGGCGCGTTATATCAACACCAATTTCGTCCATCGCCTCGACCGCGAAAGGGTCCAACTCGCCCGGGCGTACGCCCGCGGAGTTCGACAAAAATGTGGCGACCGACCAAGTGCTTGAGGATTCCCTCCGCCATCGGCGAGCGTATGGCGTTGTGAGTGCAGGCGAATAGAACGGCCGACGGGGTTCTCACCGTGTGCGGACCTAGCCCCGTATGTGCATGACGCAGATGAGAGTGAACAGGCGCCGCGCAGTGTCGTTGTCCATGGTGACCTTGTCGGCGAGGCGTTCACGAAGAAGGTCGGCACCTTCGTTGTGCAAGCATCGCCGACCCATGTCGATTGCCTCAATGCGGCTGGGCGGTAGAGTCTTGATGGCGCTGACATAGCTTTCACATATCAAGAAATAGTCCTTGATAATGCGCTGTAGGCTGGTCAGTGACAGCGTGAAGCTGTCGAGCTTGATCTCGGATTCATTCTCTACGTGAAAACGAAGTGTACGCCCTTCTTCGACGCTCAGATGAACAACGTACGGACCCGGGGTACCGTTTCCGAGAATGAACTTATTGTCTTCAATGAGGTCAAATAGCGCCGCCCGGCGCTCCTGCTCGATGGATGGCCTAAGTCGGATTCGTTCAGGCTCATCGATCAAGATCCGAACGATTTTCTGCTTCGCGGCGGCGGTAACGGCCAAGGTTAAGAGCTCTCTCGTTAATTGCGGCAACGGGAGCCGTCAAAGGTGGGCTGGCGTCCACGCTTTGCGACAACCGCCGACGCTTACTCTTTGTTCGTCGAGCCCAGACGGATTGCCACTGACCGAGCGTGTGCGCCCAGTCCTTCCGCTTCGGCGAGCGTAACCGCAGCGGGTCCAATTGCCGCCAGCGCATTGGCATCACAGCCGAGAAAGGTCGTTCGTTTGCAGAAGTCGAGCACCCCGAGACCGGATGAAAATCGCGCCGAACGCCCGGTCGGCAGCACGTGGTTTGGACCGGCGATGTAATCCCCGAGGGCCTCAGGCGTCAGTCGGCCGAGGAAGATGGAGCCGGCGTGCCGTATGTGCATCGCGAAAGTGTCGGCGTCGCCCACGGCAAGCTGAAGGTGCTCCGGTGCGATCCGATCGATGATTGGTAAGGCGTCGGCGAGCCTGTCAACGAGAATGACGATCCCGAACCGCTGCCAACTAGTGCGCGCGATCGCGGCGCGATCGAGAGTTTGAAGCTGCCGTTCCACCGCAGCCTCAACGGAATCAGCGAAAGCGGGATCGTCAGTCACCAGAATCGATTGTGCGGCTTCGTCGTGTTCAGCCTGTGCGAGGAGGTCGGCCGCGATCCATTCCGGCTCGTTTGCTGCGTCGGCGACGATCAGCACCTCGGAAGGGCCGGCTATCATATCGATCCCGACCTCGCCGAAGACGCGGCGCTTTGCCGCCGCGACGTAGGCGTTGCCCGGGCCGACGATCTTGTCGACGGCGGCAATCGTCGCGGTGCCGAAGGCGAGAGCGGCCACCGCCTGCGCGCCGCCGATCCGGTAGATTTCCTCGATACCGGCAATGCGCGCGGCCGCCAGAACGAGCGGATTCAGGAGACCGTCTGGGCTGGGGACGACCATCGCCAGCCGCGCGACCCCAGCCGCCTTGGCCGGCAGCGCGTTCATCAGCACAGATGACGGATAGGCGGCGGTTCCACCCGGAACATACAGACCGACGGCGTCAAGTGGAGTCCAGCGGTAACCGAGGCGAACACCCCGACAATCCGTATAGTCCAGCCCTGTCGGTTTCTGCCGCCCGTGGAAGTCGGCGATGCGTTCGGCGGCAAAGGCAAGTGCGGAAAGGGTCGCCGGTGCGCAGGCGGCCTCTGCGCGGCGGATCTCGTCGCGTCCGATCCTAAGCTGCTCCGCTTGCAGCTCTATACGGTCGAACTGCCGGGTATAATCAAGCACTGCGACGTCACCGCGCATGCGCACGTCGTCCACAATTTTCGCCGCCACTTCATCAACGTCGGCGGCGGCGTCTCTCTTGGCGGACAGCAGCGTCTCGAACGCCGTGGCAAAGCCCGCCTCGCGCGTATCAAGCCGCAGCGGCATCAATGGCCTCTCGGAATCGCTCGATCCAGCCGCCGATCTGGCGCGGGCGCGTCTTCAAAGCCGTCCGGTTGACGACCAGACGCGACGATACTTCGGTGATAAGTTCAACCTCCGTCAGTCCATTGGCTCTGAGGGTCGATCCGGTCGAGACCAGGTCGACAATGCGTCGGCTAAGACCAAGCGCAGGGGCCAGCTCCATGGCGCCATTAAGATGCACACATTCGGCATGTACGCCCCGGCTGGCGAAATGGCGGGTAGTGAGCTTCGGGTACTTGGTTGCGATGCGGATGTGACTCCATGTTTGCGGATCGTCCTCGGCGGACACCGCTGTCGGCTCACAAACTGAAATTCGGCAGCGACCGATGCCGAGATCAAGCGGAGCATAAATTTCCGGATAGTCGAACTCCATCAGCACATCGCTGCCGGCGATCCCGAGCTGCGCGGCCCCAAAGGCAACGAATGTCGCAACATCAAACGAGCGGACGCGTATGATCCTGAGCTCTGCCTGGCTTGTAGCAAAACAAAGCTGGCGCGAATCGTCGTCGGCGAACGCTGCTTCCGGTTCGACGCCGATTGCGCTAAGAAGCGGTGCCGCCTCTTTAAGTATGCGGCCCTTTGGTACGGCCAAGATCAGCGATTTCGGACGGCAACGGCAGCCTCCCTTGATGTCCGGATGAAACCGCATAAGCCGAGACGTCCGGAGAGTCCAGAGCAGCCCTGCGGCATTCCCGTTCGGCAGAGGGTTTTGAACTCAGCGTGATCACCGGCGGCACGTTGAGGTGGGCGCCGATGCCGGGGACAGCGTGGTCGCTGGTAACGAGCATGCATCAACGAGGTTTCTTGTCTGCCAGCCCCATTACAAGTGCGACCAGCGCGAGGCCGGCGGGCAAGACCAAAGCCCACAGACCGACGGCAGCTTGCCACGCCGCCCCGAGTTCGCAGCCGAAGACGAAGCCGACGATCACCGGCAAGGTGTGTATGGCGCGGTTGCGGGCGCCGGCCACCTCGACGCCATCGTCGCCAACCAGTAGCTTGCCGAGGTCCAGCATGAAGTGAGTAACGTTCGTCGTCATCACGGCCGTGGCCGGTGTGGTCCCGAGCGAGACCTGCGCAAGCGCGTTCTGCACCGCCATCGCTGCCACGCCGCACATGCCCGCGATAATCGCGGATGTTGCGTCCGCGTTGATCCACGGACCCGCGGTCACGCATAGCACGAGAAAAGCGACGAGCGCGAGCAGCTGCAGCAGCAACAACGGCCAGAGAGTAGAAACCCCGATCCGCTCAAGGACACCAGCGAGCAAGCGCGTCAGGAATAGCACCAGCATGAAAGTGGGGACCGACAGAATATACGAGAATATTGCAGGGTCGCCGGCGACGATATGCGCAGCCAGAACGATGATGTTGCCGGTGATGTGAGCAGTAAACAGCCCGTTGAGGCCGAGAAAGCCGATGATGTCCGTCGATCCGGCGATCACGCTGAGAACGAACGGCAGCGCCCCGCTGGCCAGATCAGCTGCCGCCGAGGCCGCGCCCGACCATCTTCTTCGAATCGACGATCTCGTCAAAGCGCTTCTCATCGATGCCGGCCAACGCGAGTACGGCCTTCTTCAGAGTCAGGTACCGATCGCTGGCTCATGCGCGAGTGCCAAGGCCGGTCGTGTCGGCTTCTTCCCGAAAAGGCCATAGTGGCCGGCGCAACATCCTTCCCTCGTCATCGCGGTCGTTGATCCTCAGAAGAGGACACCTTGGCCCAGGTAGTCGCCGAGGAGAAGGATAACGTCCGGTCGTACGGCGATAACGCGCTCGACGATCTGCTCCAGCTTTGCTTCGTTGATAAATGGGGCTCCGGCGTGAATGTCGCCCACCACGGTTGTTCTCAGCGGCAAAGACCCGGCGGCATTTGCCAACACGATAGTGACATCGCGCACAACAAACCGGTTCGGCTCGACAATGCACGCGTAGATATATAGTGAAAACGGGGCAACCGTCCGAATTGCGAAGAAGGCCCCGGATCGAATTTGCTATTGGTGAGCGCAATCAGATACCGAGATTGAATTCTAACGCGACTTAATACGTTCTATATCGGCGCCGCAGCCGGCAAGTTTTTCTTGGAGGCTCTCATAGCCGCGATCGAGGTGGTAGACGCGGTTAACCAACGTCTCGCCGCGCGCTGAGAGGCCGGCCAGCACCAGCGATACGGACGCCCTAAGGTCAGTCGCCATGACCGGTGCACCGGACAAATGAGCTACGCCACGAACGATCGCCGAGGATCCATGCACATTGATATTGGCGCCCATCCGGCAAAGCTCGGGGACATGCATGAACCGATTCTCGAAGACGGTTTCTGTGATCATTGCGGCACCCCGGGCGACCGTCATCAACGCCATAAGCTGTGCTTGCATGTCGGTGGGAAAGCCGGGAAACGGCTCGGTCATCACGTCGGCGCCGATTAGAGGTCCGTTGCAGCGCGACACCCGCAAGCCGCGATCCGTCGGTGTCAAGTCGACACCTGCCGCGGTCAGCACGTCGGCGACCGAGCCGATGAGTTCGATCTGCGTCCCCGTCAGTTCGACATCTCCGCCGGTCATCGCTGCGGCGACGGCATAAGTGCCACATTCGATCCGATCTGGCAGTACGCTGTGGCGGGTGCCATGCAACCGATCACGGCCACGAACGCGAAGCGTATCGCTGCCAATTCCCTCGATGTCGGCTCCCATCTTGACCAAACAACGGGCAAGGTCGACAACTTCGGGCTCACGAGCTGCGTTGCGAAGGATACTTTCGCCGCAAGCGAGGGTCGCCGCCATCAAAGCGTTTTCGGTGCCGGTTACGGTTACCGCCGGGAAGGTGATGTCGGCTCCCCTCAAGCCACCCGCAGGCGCGCTCGCCTCGACGTAACCACTCGACAGCTCGATCTCGGCACCGAGTTGCGCCAGGGCCTTCAGGTGGTAGTCGATCGGTCGCGTGCCGATGGCGCATCCGCCTGGAAGCGACACGCGGGCATGACCGCATCGGGCGACCAGGGGCCCGAGGACAACGACCGACGCGCGCATTTTGCGCACCAGCTCATAGGGCGCGGTGATGTCACGAACATCCCGAGCGGTCAGCTTGATAGTCTGGCCATAGGTGCGCGTGGCGTCGGTCACCACGTCGGCGCCGAGCTCGTTCAGGAGCCCGCCCATGCTCGTAATGTCGACGACAACCGGAACGTTCTCAAGGGTCAGACTGGCGTCGGTCAACAAGCTGGCCGCCATCAACGGCAGAGCGGCGTTTTTAGCGCCGCTGATGGGGATCTCGCCAGTGAGGCTATTGCCGCCGCGGATCAGAATGCAGTCCATAGAGCAATTTCATACACAACCAGGGAAAACGATTTTGGCGTTCATCGCAGCACGCTATAAAACGCCCGGCCATGCTGTACCGGCGTGTTGTTGTTGACGCCAGTTCCTGGTTGACAACAGGTGCAAGGCTAATGCACTCAATCAGTGGGGAATACTGTCTTCCTTGGACGGTTGTTCGATAGGATCTTCGGCGCGTCGATCGCGGCCTCTAATCTGCCCCTTACGCTTGCGCAGATTGTCGCGAAGCGCCGCCGCCAGTCGCTCACGGCGGTTGTCAAGTACACCGCGGCCCAACCGTCCAGACTTGCCCGTCGATGACATTTTCATTGCACTGCAACATGACGGGATCCCACGGCGCGGTCAAGGGCCCCCTTGCCATGCCCGCTAACCCGTGGCACCGTGCCCGGATTGATGGCCCCGTCTGTGCGCCGCGGTAGCTCAGGGGCAGAGCACGTCCTTGGTAAGGACGGGGTCGGTGGTTCAATTCCACTCCGCGGCACCATATCTGCCTCTTCTAAAAAATCGGACGACTTGTCTTCATTTCGAGTATTGTTTAAGCGAGGCGTGATCGACCGGCCTATATTCAGGGCGAACCGCATTAAATCATCGAGACAGCGTGAATATTGTTCGACTTGTGGCAAGTGATCGCTCTCCTCATAAACGAGAAGCGTCGCATCCCCGCCTTGCGTTGTCGACGAAGGCGCCGGTCGGCGGGTAGAAATTACTTTCACCGCAGGGTTGGAACAACCGTCTGAGCCAGCACCGGCCTTCGTTGCGCACGGGGGGCCCCTGGCCACTTATCTGAAGTCGGATTTCTGCGCCGTCGTTCGTGCGGAATGACTGCATTAACACACGGTCAGCCTTCGCATGTATAGCCGAAGGTGGCCAGATCGGTTTCGATTAAGTCGCTCGTGATTCGGTTGCTCTTGGCGTAGCGTTGACCGACCGCCTCTTCCACATGCAATCGAAGTCGCGCATCCATGCGCCGCTCGACGAAACTCCGAGAGAGAAGATCAAAGAAGGGTCGGAGGACTTCGACCGGGCTCTTCCCCCGCCGCGCCTCGATCAAACCATGTGGACTGAGCTGCGAGCGAAAAATGAACCGGTTTACCAGCCGGGTTGCGGCCTGCATGACCAATGGCCGGCGAAGATTGATGACATCGGCCGGGACCGCCGGCAGCGCCGCCGGATCGCGGCCCAAGAAGGCGATAATCCTATCAATAAATTGCTGATGATCGCAGCGGAACAGTTCGAACGGCAGAACACAGACCTGGTCTTTCCCAAACAAGCTAAAGTAGTGAGCGATCAGCCGGTCGTACATGGCGAACTCAAAGCACCACCATGGAACGCGGCATATATGCGGCTCAGGAGGGCTGAGAAAGCGTCGGAGGCAAAGATCACCGCCGTCCGTAATATACTGACTGTACATAGACCGGATGAAGCTCTTCTGCTCCCGTATCACAATAAGGACGCGCGCTGAAGGAAAGCCGCCGTAAAGACGATCGGCGATAAGCCGGCTATCAAAACCGCCGGAAGGTGGATAGCCGGACAGCCTCTCGTGGGAAATCACTAACGTCCTGTTCTGAGTTGCCGCAGCCTCTGCTTCGCTGTTAATCCGAGTAATAATATCTTCAGGTAGTCGGTGGAAGCTATCTGCTGCTATAAAATGCCGGTTGATTAGCCTATACCTCTCGGATAGCCTCGTGAATCCATGCGACCCACTCTCAAACAACTTATCTTGCAAGAAGGTGGAAGCCGTTTTGTGGTAGCCTATATGAACTAAAATGTTACTAATCCGTGCGTGCGCGGCGGGACCGGAATCTACCATGTCCTTCTCGTTATTTAATCGTGCGATGATAATTCTTTAGCTTGCTGCTTTAGAGGTCCGCGCCGCATCCGCAGCAGCCGGACTAAGTCGGCAGGCCGAAACGTCGGGAACGTCGAAACGCCGACCAGCTTCCGACAATAGTAGGCAAGAACAAAGTTCCTGACGATCATACTGACTGCTGAGCCAGCAGCCACCCCCTCCGCGCCGAACTCCTTAACCAGCGAGAGACATAGCGCAAACGAGACGAACAGAAAAACGATGCTGTTCTTTGTGATCAGGCTATGATGCCCCGTCATCTGCAACAACTGGATACGGTTTCCAGACGCTGCGCCGCTGAAGCGGCCGATGGAGAGGATCATTAATACCGTGGCCCCCCCTGCGAATATCGGCCCGTAGACGGTTCCCATTATCAACTTTGGGAACAAGACAAAGACCAGCGTGAAGGGTAGAGCGAACAGGACCCCAGCGGTGGCGGTCGCCCGTGTCAGCCACTGCAGGTTTTTTAGATTTCCCTGCTTATAAGCGGTGGCCAAGGCAGGCGGGATGACAAGATTGATACTAGTCATGATGAAGAGGAGAAGAAGTGTCAATCTCTGGGCAGCACCATAAATTGCAACATCGGTGTCCGATCCGAAAAAACCCAGTACCCAGAGGTCGATACGCAGCGCGAGCTCAGCGATGACTGCCTGCAGCATCAGCGGAAAATTAAGGCCGGCCATAGCGCGAAGTGATCTCTCACCAGTGCTGCCGTCGCCTCCCGACCGTCCGCGCAGATAGCGAATGATCAACAGAGCGATAACGAAGCCGAGGATGGCGGAGACAATGAAATAAAAGATCAAAATGGTTTCGATGTCGGTGCGTTTGCCCAACACCCAGTACGTTCCTCCAACAAGGACGACGCCGATCTGTCGGGGAACGCTCATTAAAAATGTGCCGAAGCTGTAAAGCCGTACGCCGCGGAAAAATGCGGAACCGGTCAATTCCACTGCACGCATAAAAACAACGCCAAAAATAAATGCCGCTGCTGCTAACGAAAGGTTCCTTCCGAATAGAATTTCCGCGAAGAAAGGCCAGGTGGCGGCGTATACGATTGCCATGCCTAAAGAGGCAAGCAATAAGAGCCACAAGCTCTGACGTAGGGTAGTGCGGACGGCGTTCCAATCTTCCGAGTTGCTCGATATCCCAATAAGCTTCAGCAGAGCCGTGGGCAGGCCAAAAGAGGCCGCCAAGCTCCAAAGTCGGACAAACTGCTGAAAGAGAAAGAATACACCGAGATCCTGCAGCGTCAAAGATCCTGGCCATAACCGCCCCCATCAATATCTCCAGAAGGCCGGAGCTCGCTCGCATGACCATGCTGATCAGCGTCGCGATCTTCAGTGAGACCACCTTCTTGAAGACGGGCATGGTCGAACGTCGCCTTTCGAATTCGTGGAAGGAAGCGGGCAGCTGGAGCCGTCGGCCCCAAAACTTCGGTCCGTCGGTGTCCGGGTGCGGGGCGCCGCGCCTGATGACGGGGGCAGCGTTCCCGGTCGGTCGCTTGATACCCTAAAACGGCTGCAGCCCCAAGCCCACGGTAGAAACGTGTGTGCGCCGGGCCCGTGGCAGCCTCAAGTGTACAATCGGGCTTGGCCGGGAATTAGCAAGTTCTTTCGCCGAGCCTTGTGATCTCCGTCACGTTTTGTTTTAGCGAAGCAGTAGATACTGTCGAAGCTGCCGACGAGCAAGGATGAGCGTTCGAGCTGATTCCGCTCAGGCAATCAGGAGCGCAGCAAATAGTGCTCTATTTTGTCTATCGCGATAAAACGCTGGACAGGTTGAACAATGATGCCTATTGTGCGGGCGCGAGATCGCGGGCCTAGCCAATCTTCCAGGGGAGGCGTGCCGATGGTCTGTGGCCCGGGCATCATAATTGGCAACGGGCCGTCCGCGGTCGACAAGTCGATGATCGGTTCCTTTCGACGCTCGCTAGGGAATTTCTCGATTTCGATGAGCCTTCCAACTGTCTGCGGACACGCACGGCACCCAAGGCTTTTGGCTCTTCCGCACAGCTACGTGCTGGTTCGCTGTTTGCGGTTGACGGGCGCACGATGATGGCGGAACCGAAAAAGGGCGTCCGCCATGTGAGGCGGCCAGCCGGACGGAAGCTCAAGCGAGTTGTCGGATACTTTGCATTTGGCCTTTTGCAGCTGGGTCTGCCTGCTCTTTGGCCGTTTTCGCCGACGCCCTTTACCAGGTTTTTCGCTGAGTTAGGCGAGGGCCAGAGGGGCGGGCTCAAGCCGCTTCAGCACGTGGGGAATGTAGCGTGAACAGGATTGATCAACAGGATCTGGTACCGGAGTTCCGTGCCTCCCGCCCCGTTCACGCAGCGCCGACGGAAATCGGCATCGGCGAGTTGCTGCGCAAGGTATGGTCGCGAAGATGGTTTCTCATCGGTGTCGTTATCGCCTTCATGGTCTTGGCCGGCATTGTCACCTTCGTGTTGACGCCGCTGTACTCGGCCGACGCAACCATCCTCATCGGCAATCGCGACCGTACGCTCAATGAATTCCAGGCAGCGGTCTCGAGCATCCCCACTGAGCCCGAGGCTGTTCAGAGTGAAGTCGCGGTTCTGAAATCGACAGAACTTGCTGGAAAAGTCGTTGAAGCGCTTAACCTGACTCAGGACCCCGAGTTCAACCTCGCACTCCGCGAGCCGACGCTCATTCAGGATATCATGGGGTACGTCAAGGTCGGTGTCGGGGTGGTCAAGGGCTGGCTCGGCATCCCGTTGCCGCCGGCGCTGACCGAAGAGCAAAAACGCCAACAGGAATTTGTGGAGACTGTTGAAACATTTCAGCAGAACCTGGCGGTGACGCCAGCGACGGGCTCCTGGGTAATTGCCGTGGACTTCACCTCAGCAAGCCCGGAGCGGGCTGCGCAAGTCGCGAATACTTTGACCGATATGTACATTACGGATCAGCTCGACGCGAAATACGAGGCCACCCGAAGGGGTGCCGAGTGGCTTGCCGGAAAGATTGCCGAACTGCGCCGCAATGTGGTCGAACTCGGAAAAGGCGGTGGAAGCGTTCCGCAGCAAGTCGGGGTTGCTGAGCGGCACGCGCGGGACGCTGATCGAACAGCAGATCTCCGACCTCAACACTCAGTTGATCGTCGCCCGCACATCCCGCAGCGAGCTCGAATCCCGACTGGCACAGATCCAGCGTATGGCCCGGTCGCCATCCGGCGCGCAAGCTGCCGCCGACGTTTTGCAGTCGCCGATTATTCTGGAGCTGTCGAACCAGGAGACCCTCGCCAAGCGCACCGTCGCGGAGCTGTCGCAGGAACTCGGGGACCGTCATCCGAAGATCATTAGCGCTCGGGCGGCGCTCGCCGACATTCAGGCGAAAATCGCGGTCGAAATCCGGAAGGTGGCGAGCGGAATCGAAAGCGAGCTGAGCGTCGCCCGCGGACGCGAACAGCGCTTGGACGCGGCGCTTCAACAATTAAAGGGTAATCTTTCGCAGTCCAACACGGCCGATGTTCAGCTCCGTGCTCTCGAACGGGACGTCGATGCAAACCGCTCGATCTTGGAAGCGTTCCTTGCCCGTTCAGAGCAACTACGGTCCCAGATGGACAGCGCGTTCCAGCCAGACGCACGCGTCATATCTAAAGCGGTAATCCCGGTCGATCCGTCATTCCCGCCGATAAAGATTTTCCTCGCCATTGCTTTAGTCCTGTCTACGGTCATCGGGCTGTTCCTGATTTTCGTGATCGAACAGCTGGAGCGCGGGTTCCGCGACAGTAGCCAAGTGCAGCAGACGACGGGAGTCCGTACTCTCACCTTGATACCGCGCATCGAAAATCGCAGTCAGCGTAAATCCCCGTCCGCGCTGATCGTCGATCAACCGGGCTCCATGTTCAGCGAGTCGATCCGCTCGCTGTCCACACGCCTCCTTATTTCGTCAGCCGATACACCTTTAAAGCGGATTTTAGTTTCCTCGTCTTTGCCGAACGAAGGCAAGACCACCGTCGCAGCGGCGCTTGCCAGGGCGCGGGCTATCGCCGGGCATAAAACGGTCTTGATCGAAGGCGATTTGCGTCGGCCGAGCATGCACCGGATCTTTGGAAATCCCAGGGATCCCGGCCTCGCCGACATCGTGCTGGGAAAGACCAGTCTCGCTCAGGCACTCTATAAGGACGATGCTTCGGGTGCCTACGTTGTGCCGGCTGGACGCGCCGTCTCCGATCCATCAGCGATTTTCGGATCACCGCGTTTGCGGGCCCTGCTTGATGCGCTCGGCAAAGAATTTGATTCGATCATAATCGATTCTCCGCCACTGATGGTAGCAACGGATGCGCTTGTTTTGTCCGTCGAAGCCGATTTCACCGTTTTTGTTGTGCGGTGGGGCAAGACAACTCGCGACGTTGCAGCGCTCGCGCTGTCTCAACTCAACGAAACCCGTCGCGGGCCTGTGGCGGCGGTACTGTCGATGGTCAATCCACGCCGCCAGGCTCAGTATAGCGGTGGCGATGCCGGCTACTTTTATAAGGATGTTCGTAAGTATTACTCTCGATAGCGGGCCATCGATCTGTGCTCAGCCTGAACATCCCCCCGTTGCCGCTCGCGCGAGGCAATCGTTGTCAGCACCTGCACTCTGTCGTTTTTTCTCCGAGAGACACCGGCTTTAGCGGAGATACAAACCGTCCACGCCGATCTTTCCCGGTCCTTCTAATACATAGATGCCGGCCGAATTGCTCCGCACGTCGAGCGACAAACTGCCGTTGCCGACATTCACCACACGCCCGCTCACCGCATCGCGATAGATGCCGTTGCGGATGTTGCCGATACTCATGTTTTCATCCCGACCGATGGCGAGGCCAACCACCGCATAGCTGCGGCCGTTGTCGAAGTCGCGGACGAAGCAAATTCCGCTGCTCCAGTCGCGGATATCTAGCATTTGCCCCTTCTGCAGCGCCGGAATGGTTCGCCGGATCTGGTTGAGGCGCTTGATGTGCTGGTAAAGGGGGTGTGCTTGCGTTTCGGCAACGCGATCCTCGACGAGGTGGTCGCCGAAGTACGCGCGGCCGGTCCTGTCCAACGTGTCATTTTGTTCCACGATGTCCTGTGGCGCACCCTTCTTGAACTCGATTTCCTCGCCATAATACAGGCAGGGAATACCGCGAACGGTCCACAAGACATTGTAGGCGGCCGCAGCCATCCATTGATCTCCCTTAAAGCGGAAGCGAAAATCGTTGTCGGGACCGACATCGTGGTTCTGAAGAAAGGTAATAAGCGTCGTCGGGTCGCCATAGATCCAGTCCATGGACATCGCTTGCGCCAGGCCCTGATAGTGGCCGCGGCTTACATTGTCACGAAAGGAGGAGAACAAACCGAAGTCGAGGACGGCAAATCCCGAGTCGCCACCGGCATTCGGATCGCGCGGATCATCGCCAAGTCGGGTGTACCACCAAGGACGTATCGGTGAAGGCCCATTATCGCCGCCGCCCATGTTGCCCCAGCCATACCCCTTCACCAGGTTCTCCCCAAAGACAAACAGCCCCGGCTTATGTGCTTTCCAGGCGTTCACGTACTCCAGCAGATTGCCGCGTTCTATGTGTTTGACGGTATCGATGCGGAGCGCGTCTACGCCCATGTCCAAGTATCGACTGATAGCACCGATAATGTAGTCCTTAACGTTTTCCCGTTCTGTCGCAAGGTCTAGGCAGTCGCCCGCGATGTGTTTGTACTGCAGCGGATGGGCGCTCTCCCAATCGCCGCCGGCGATGAATTCCTCCTGGTGATACCAGTTCGGGTCCAGCGTCGCGGCGTCGATTCCGAAGAAGCGTTGAGGATCGTATCCGGAGCGGGGTACCGTCTCGCCGGTCTTCGGATCGACAAGCGGCAGGCCACCCTCCGGGTCCGATGCATGTCGTTGGCGATACCAATCCGGTGCCACCGGATTATCGATATCGTCGCGGCTCGGCCAAGTGTAGTTGCCGAGATTTCCCTTGTAGGGCCCATAGTTTATCCGACCCTGATCTGATCCCTGTGGTACGTAATACTTGATTGGCAGGTGATCGATATGGACGACGCCACGAATGCCGAACTGGCAGGAGTGGTTGATCACGACATCTTGGATGATCTTGATGCCGCGGGCGTGTGCTGCGTCGATCAGATCCTGATATGTCGCATCAGGGCTCTCCAAACGCGGGTCGATGCGAGTCCAGTCGTAGGGATGGTAGCCGTGATAATCCAGCCCCGACCGATTTTCCACGGGCGGGGTAATCCAAATGGCGGTGAATCCCAGGTCACGGATATAGTCGAGACGCGCGATCAGACCTTTGAAGTCGCCCCGCCAGTGCGGGTCAATCGCCTCTCCCTCGGCGTTGAAGGCAATGCGGTCGCGGCAGAAAAAGTTATTGGACGCATCGCCGTCATAGAACCTCGTGGTAATGAGAAAGTAGATCGTTTCTTCGCGGAAATCAGTCCCGGTCAGCACCGCCTCGGCAGTGCGAGATGAAGCCGGTATCGGTTCCGGTGGGTCGAGCGAGCGATGGCGCATCATCTCCGGTTAGAGCCGCAGGGGCGCTATCCAGCCAGCGCCCCTGCGCATCATGCCAGCCGTCGCGGTCGCGATGGAGATTGCCGGTCTGGCGCCCGGAGCCATCGGTGAAGACGAGATCGACCGCCACGACGTCCGGCAAGACCACACTGAACCAGTCGTGAACGTCGGGGGTCATCCGAATGCCGGGCCACAACGTCCCGTTACCCTGTGGACGAGGGTTCCAGTAATGTACGAACACAGACCGCGCCCATTGCGGCGGCTTTTGAAAGTGAAGCGAAAGACCGGCCATTGTTAGTTCTCCTTGGAAAAACGCGGATACAGAGACCCGTATGACAGCGGGTCTGAAACGGAAGAAGGGTGACTTAAGTTCGCGCGCGGCTGGACGCGTTGGCGCAGGCATAGCTGGCTGATCTGATCTGCGCCGCGCCTTGAACTACAGCGAATAAACTCGTCGACACACGTGAGGCCAGGTACGTCGCCTGCGACGGACTCCGTCAGCGGCGCCAAGTTCCTTCCGAAAGCTGTGTCGAGATGCTATCGGACCCGCGACAGGAGCCGACAGTCGCAAAAATCGCAACCTTGCGGGACGGATTGCACTTATGCGCACTGCGCGGCCCGCAAGGCCTGTTCGAGATCGGCGAGAAGATCATCGACGTGCTCAATTCCTATGGAGAGGCGCACGTCTCCTGGTTTGACACCGGCGGCAAGTTGCTCGTCTACCGTCAATTGCGAATGAGTTGTCGACGCCGGATGGATTGCGAGGCTGCGCGCGTCGCCGATATTGGCGACATGGTAGAAAAGCTGCAGGGCATCGATAAACCGCCGGCCCGCTTCAAAACCACCCTTCAGTTCGAATACGATCAGCCCGCCGTACCCGCCACTAAGATACGCATCGGCGCGGCGCCGTTGTTCGCCCGCGTGCAACGAAGGATATATAACCCTTTCGACCGCCGGAATTCCGGAAAGAAAGCTCGCGACGGCACGTGCATTCTCACTGAGAGCCTTCATTCGAAGCGCCAGTGTTTCGATTCCCTGCAAGATCAGGAAGGCGTTGAACGGACTAGCGCGGGCCCGAGATCACGAAGCAAGGTTACCCGGGCCTTGAGGATGTAGGCGATGGGACCGAGAGGTCGGGCGGCTTCCGTCCACACGGCACCATGATAACTTTGATCTGGTGTGTTAAGCAGCGGCTGTCGGTCGGGCTGTGCAGCCCAATCGAAATTGCCGCCATCAACAATCAACCCCCCGATCGAATTGCCGTGACCCCCCAGATACTTCGTCGCCGAATAGACGATGATGGCGGCACCATGGTCAAAGGGACGCGTAAGGATCGGCGCTGCGGTGTTGTCCATGATTAGCGGGATGCCGAGAGGCCGGCCGATCCCAGCCACCTCAGCGATGGGAAACACCGCAAGCTTCGGATTCGGCAGCGTCTCCGCATAATACGCTCGGGTGCGAGAATCCGTGGCGACGCGGAACTGTTCGGGATCAGCGGGATCGACGAACCGCACCTCGACGCCCTGCTGACGGAAGGTGTTGGTAAACAGATTCCAGGTTCCGCCATAAAGGTCGGTTGAGCTAACAATATTGTCGCCGGCTACCGCAAGGTTTTGAACGGCAAGCGCAGACGCGGCCTGTCCGGAGGCTACGGCGAGCGCCCCTGCACCTCCTTCAAGCGCAGCAATGCGCTGTTCAAGCACGTCGCTGGTCGGGTTCATGATGCGCGTGTAGATGTTGCCGAGTTCCTTCAGTGCGAAAAGACGCGCGGCGTGGTCCGTGCTCTGAAACTGATATGAGGTCGTCTGGTAGATCGGCACCGCCACCGCTCCGGTTGCCGGGTCGCTCCGGTAGCCGGCATGTAGAGCCAGAGTTTCCGGGTGATACGGGTGGCGGGTCATGCAGAACCTCCTCAATCTTTCAGCGATACCGAGCAACGTTCTGCGCCGAGCGACGCAGCCGCCGCGTCTGCGCCGGGAGCGCTATCTCAGCGACGTACCAGACATCACGTCGATCGTCGATAGGGCGGCGCCTGTGCTTCCGGCGCAGCCTCTAACAGTGGCGTTTGGTGCAGAGGAACAACGGGTTTGGCTAAGATAAGCGTTCGCGATTGCGCATATGAGATGGCAACAGGTGGGTCGAAAAGGCCTTGTCGGAAGGTAGCTTCCTCTGCACAAGCGGAACTGCAGCCACCGTTACGATGACTGCGATCGATAGAAACAGCACAAGCCGAACCGGGATGCGAAGATCAGCCGGGCAAAGCGGTTATCTGCGCGTCCGCATCCCGCGCACGGGTAAGCTTTTCAACTAAGGATTCATGATACAAAACACCAAAAAACAAACCCAAGGAAAACCACGCTGAAAAGTTGAGATTTCCGCCGCCAATCAGCCAGAAGCGAAAAAGACCCATAATAGGGACGACAGCAATCCAAGCATGGAATATAGTCGATCGGTAGGACGATCTGTACCGACCCAACATAACTTCCAGGATACGAAGGCAGACCATAGAGACAGCAGTAAGCCAAAATAAAGAGGAGACGAGAAAGCCAAGTATACCTGTATTGAACCAGGATGATAGGAAGAGATTATGAATATCCGCGTCCGGGTCCGGCAGAGGGGCACCGATTCCGTAGCCGACCCAAAAGTTTTTCTCGATCAGCGGGATCGCCATCGCGTAGACCTCTACGCGCGCTTCGTAAGAGCTGGTATCCTCAAAGCGCTGCTCAAGCGCGTGTACCACAGTGTCGGGCAGCGCCAAGAACAAGAGTAAGATCGCGGCAGCAACGCCCAGAACAGACAAAACGACAATGGCGCTATTGCGCGCGAGAGCGTCGACAACAACAACGATCATGACCACCATGATCAATGCCAGCACGACGGAGCGGCTCAACATCATTACGATGCAACGAGGAACAGGCACGATAATAAGATATCGAATAGTCTCGCAGCACGATATTCCATAAAATGCGTCGCCCCAGCGCGAAAACAAATGTATGCAACGAGTAAACCTGTCGCAACGTTGTTCTTTAAGGAGGTGACAAACTCCAAATCAGCTGCAGCCCCATGCGAGGAAAAAGCATTGAATACCTGGCGTAGAAAGCCAAAAGTCCATGCTTGGTAGTTGCCGGAAGCGACCAGACCGGCAAGAGCATCGGGTAGACTTGTACCAGCAGTGTGTGCAGACAAAGATAATGCCGCAAGGAATGTCCAAAGACTAAGGGCTCCGCCAATATAAAGCGATGGGGCCAGTAGAGGACGATCCGTAACACGCACAGCAACGGCCAAGCACATGACGAGAAATGCGACCTGTTTTATCACAAATGCGTCCAAGGCTTTGGCATCAAGCGTTTTCGTGTAAGAAAACAAATTCAGAAAAAGGAATACGATAAAGGCCCAAAAAAATAACCAGTTGTGCCTTACAATGGCCAACGCGCGGGCATAGGCCACTGGCCGACTGAACGTCAGCCCGATGATAAGAAACATGGATATGTGGAATGACTCAAGGCTGAACGCGCCAACATTGAAGAGGGTACCCCAGACGATCGGCAGAAACATGATGCAGACGACGAGTGCCAGATCGGCGTCTCGCAGTAGACGCGGCACGAAAGAGGGTTGTCTCATCAAGTCCAAATCCGATATCGGGGAGCCGCGACTGCTTTAGGTCGAACAGGCGGCGCGGATGATGCCTTCGAAGGAGGACAACGCGATAATCGGCCAATAGTCGCGGAAAATTCAAGTTCGGTCGAGGCCGCTGATAGGTGCAGAAAGAG
The DNA here is from genome assembly GCA_963781645.1 of uncultured Alphaproteobacteria bacterium. Lineage (GTDB taxonomy): Bacteria > Pseudomonadota > Alphaproteobacteria > Rhodospirillales > Defluviicoccaceae > Defluviicoccus. Next base: position 85,838 of record CAWAGY010000026.1, read on the forward strand.
GGGGAGCGTCAGAATGCCGCGCCGAAATCACCAAATGAATAGCCGGAACATGGCAGGATTGTGAATACCAGGTTCCATAAAAGGCAAGTAAAGCTCTCTACTAAGAGCTTGACGACTTGCGGCAGATCGAAACCATCCTACAAGGTCAAGCGCCGTGCGGGCGTTCATTTTTCGCATCACGCGGTGACGGTGATCGGCGACTGTCCCGATACTGATACCCAAACTACGGAAATTTCACGATTTCGCTTCCGGCGATGATGAGATCGAGGACTTCGCGTTCGCGCGGCGTCAACGAGCCGAGCCGGCCGACGATGTCTATGCTCTTGGTCTGCCAATTGCGCCACATCGCGTCGAGCTGAAGTCCTTGCTGGATGCGCTCGAGGAGATCATCGTCGTCGAATGGCTTTTCGAGAAAATCAATGGCGCCGGCCTTCATCGCACGCACGGCCGTCGGGACGCTGCCAAACCCGGTGATCATGATGGCGGGACGCGCGTCACCGCGATTTGCCAACTCGTCCAAGAGGTCGAGGCCGGTCATCCCTGGCATGCGCATGTCGAGGACGAGGCAGCCGCGTCGCGCCGGGTCGTAATTGTCGAGGAACTCCTTGGCGGTGGCGTACGTCTCGACGCTGAGGCCTGCCGCTTCGATTAGATAGCACAGGGACTTGCGCATCCCCGGATGGTCGTCGATGACGAATACGAGGGGCGTTAACTCGGCTTGCGGCGCAGCCCCGCTTTCGCCATCCTCGACACTCTCGTCGCCCGCGAGCCCGGCCGGATTTGGGTCAGTCGAAGCCATTGCTTGCCTCCACGGTTGGCAGCGTGAAATGAAGAGAAGCACCTCTATTCTCGCCAGGCTCAGCCCAGATGCGCCCGCCGTGGGCTTCGATAATGTTGCGACAGATCGCCAGTCCCATACCCATTCCCTGGGGCTTCGTCGTGAAAAACGGGTCAAATATTTTATCTAGGCTCGCAACGTCAAAACCTCGGCCCGAGTCGGAGACACTGACAGCGTTAAAACTCGGCGACATTGTCCAGCATCGCAGCATCAAGCTCCGACGACCACGTTCCATATCTGCCATCGCTTCCATGGAGTTGCGTATTAAATTGAGTATAACCTGTTCAACTTCAACAACATTGACAGTTACGATACCGTCGCTGGTCACCTCTAAAAAAGCGTCCACATGATGTCGTTCCACTTCCCTGCGGGCGAGAGCAAGTACTGAGCGGATTAACGAACCGAGGCGATGCGTCGTCCGTTGTTGTGGTGCCTTACGAACGAATCGGGCGACGTGTTGAATTATGTTCTTTGCCCTCTTCGCTTCATGATGTGCGTCCTTTAGTGCGGCCTTAATTTCGGTGATGTCATAATGTGTCGAAGAGAGACGCCGCAACGATCCATTGCAATAGTTAACGACAGCGGCGATGGGTTGATTAAGCTCATGGGCCAGAGCAGCCGCCATTTCTCCCATCGCTGCGATCCTCATGTAGCGCATCATCTGCTGCTGGTGATCTCGCGCATCCTCCTCGGCGGCCACACGCTCACTGATGTCTTCCTGTAAACAGATAAAGTGGGTCGTACTTCCAGCCTTGTTTTTCACTGGAGAAATAGAAGCTGAGATCCAGTACACTTCGCCGCTCTTGCGCGTGCTCTTAAGAACGCCGGACCAAGTCCGGTCGTCGTTGATCGTTTCCCACATTCGCCGCTGTTCAGATGAATTCATAACACCAGCCGGTATGGCGGGCGCCTTGCCGATTGCTTCTTCAGCGGTATAGCCTGTGACTTCAAAGAAGCGCGGATTGACGTACTCGATGATGCCGTTGGAATTTGTAATGATGACAATCGCCGGGCTCTGCTCAACCGCGCGTGTCAACAAACGGAGGGCCTCGTCGGCCATTCGGCGCTCGGTCACGTCGCGCGAAAAAACTGAAGCTGCCATCGTTTTTCCGTTGGCATCGATCACCGGGTGGCCGCTCACGTCCATAAATCGGCCTCGCCAGGGGAATTCTCGCTGGACCCGGGTCCCTTTGTCGAAGACGGCGCCGACGAGCCCACGCAGAGCATCACCTTCACTGGCGTCGACAAGTTCAATAAGAGAGCGCCCGACGACGCCGCTTGGCTGCAACCCGAAGCAGGCGGCGCCGAACCGGTTGATCGCGAGAACCACGCACTCCTGGTTAAGCATGGCAATCATTTCGTCAACGGAGTCGATCATTGACTGCAATGAGGCCCGGCTTTGCCGAACGACATGCTCGAGACGCTTGCGCTCGGTGATATCGGTGCGGAGGCCGACCGTCCCGCCGTCCGGGGTGTGTCGCTCGGTCGCCACTACCCAGCGCCCGTCACGCAGCAACTCTTCAGCCACGAAGTCGCCCAGGCGGCGGGCGCGTAATCGTGTCTCGATCCAATCGGCTATCGGTTCTTCAAAGTGGAGTTGGCCCGCGGCAACGGCTGCACGCAAAAGCGTCTCATAGGAGTCTCCCGGCTGCGGGACGGAATTTGTACTACTGTACAAGGAGGTGTATCGGCGGTTCGCGAACACGAGTCGATCTTCGGCATCCCACAGAGCAAACCCTTCGTTGATGGACTCCAGGGCATCACGGAACCGGTCGCGTTCTTTACGCAACGTGGTTTCTTCAGCTCCTCTTGCTGAAATGCTGATCACCGTTGCCAGTGTCCCGATAGTACGTCCGCGGGGGCCGATGAGCGGCACGAGAAGCGTGCGGCACCAGCGCCGTCTGTCCGCGACGGTGAGGCAGCCATTCCACTCTACCGCAATCCGACTGTTCATGCTTTGATGGGCGCGCAGGCGCAGTCCATGCGCCGCCGGCGGCGGCAGCACCTCGTCGATGGTGCGACCCGCCAGGCAGCCATTGAAACTAAGAACGTCATCCATGGGGCCGTTGGACGCGACGATACGAAGGTTTCCACCCGGAAGCGGTTCGAGAAGACAAGCAGCAACCGCCAATTGATCTAGGAATGCACCGATCATCTGACGCTCAAAAACAGCAATTGCATCAATGGCTGGTTGCATTGCGGCAGTCATCGTGACATCCATTTACACCTTTGTAGAAGAGGAAAAAGCGCAACGACATAATATGGCGCGGATATTTTCTGCACTGGGCCTACATAGCAAAATCGTTATCATCGAGGTGTTTTTTATCAAGCATACGAACCAAAATATATCAAGCCGCCATCTTTTGCTCCAGTGTAGATTTCGCAGACGGAATTCTTGTATTTTCCCATCTCATCGCGCAAATGCCGCAATTTTCTTCGAACTCGCAGGAGCGTCTCATTAGCATCCAAAATCCGGCCGGAACCAGAAGCGCATCAGGATGCCGGTCAGGTAACAATATACCCAAACAGGGGTAAATGCGCAAATCCGCCTATCGCCCAAGGACGACGACCCTTGTCGCGGTGATAAGCAGGTATAATTAGACTTTTCGGGGGGGTTGGCGGAACGTAGTGGAACTCGAACCGGCGGCCCAATCGGCCGGCGAAAGGTCGAAGCCAGGAAAGCTTACGGCCGAGTTGGACGGGTTGTGGAGGAGAGACCTCAATGCAAGACGAAGCTTATCAAAAATCGAGCACGCGCGCCTCGCCGACGCCAGGCGTGACGATCCGCGCCGTTGTTCCAGCGGATGCCGAACAAATTCTTAGTCCTGACGCTCTGGCACTCATCGCTTCCCTGGAGCGGCGGTTCCGGGCGACGCGGCAGAGTCTGCTCACTGCGCGCGATGAGCGGCAGACGCAACTGGATCGCGGCCAGCTTCCAGGATTCCTTCCTGAGACAGATATCGTGCGCCGCGGCAACTGGAGGGTGCCGCCACCCCCAGCCGATCTTGTCGATCGTCGCGTCGAGATCACTGGTCCGGTCGAGCGCAAGATGATCATTAACGCACTCAACTCCGGTGCCAACGTGTTCATGGCCGATTTCGAGGAACTCGCTCACGCCGTCCTGGACGAATGTCATCTCGGGCCAGCGCAACCTGCAGGAAGCAGTAGCCGGAACCATCACGCACGAAGATGTTGCCACGGGCAAAAGTTATCGCCTTGGCGACAAGACGGCAGTCATCGTCGTTCGGCCACGTGGCTGGCATCTAGACGAGGCGCATGTCCTTGTGGACGATCAGCCGGTTTCCGGCTCCTTGTTCGATTTTGGCCTGTACCTCTTTCACAATGCCGCGACGCTTTTGGCGCACGGCAGCGGTCCGTACTTTTACCTGCCGAAGCTGGAAAGTCACCTTGAAGCCAAGCTGTGGGCGGATGTCTTTACAGCAGCCGAAGAAGCGCTCGGGCTGGCGCACGGCACGATCAGAGCGACCGTACTCATCGAAACTATTCTCGCTGCGTTCGAGATGGAGGAGATACTCTACCAACTTCGCGATTACGCGAGCGGTCTGAATTGCGGTAGGTGGGACTACATTTTCAGCTTTATAAAAAAGTTTCGCAATCGGCCCGACTTCGTGTTGCCGGACCGCAACGCTGTGACGATGACGGTGCCGTTCCTTCGCGCTTACAGTCGTCTTCTCATACAAATCTGCCATCGTCGTGGTGCGCACGCAATGGGCGGTATGTCGGCATTTATTCCTATCAGAACCGATCCCGCTGCGTCAGAGGCTGCACTTGCACGGGTACGGGCCGACAAGCTACGCGAGGTGAAGGACGGCCACGACGGCACATGGGTGGCACATCCAGGCTTGGTGCCTGTGGCCAAGCAGGTTTTTGATGAGCATATGCCGAGCGCGAACCAGATAGATCAGCACAGAGACGTACAAAAGATTACCGCCGCGGAGCTTCTGGAAGTTACGGCTGGACAGATTACAGAGGAAGGGGTACGCAACAATTGCCGCGTCGGTATTCAATATATAGAGGCATGGCTCGGCGGTCTCGGATGTGTGCCTCTATACAACTTGATGGAGGATGCGGCGACGGCAGAAATCTCTCGTGCGCAGGTTTGGCAGTGGTTGAAGCATAAGGCAAGGCTTGCCGACGGACGCTTGATAGACGAGGCGTTGGTCCGGTCGTTCATCGAAGAAGAGATGGTGAAGCTGCGAGAAAGTCTCGGTCAGGCGCGCTTCGATGCGGGTCATTTCGACGAAGCCGTAGACGTCTTCGTGCAGGTGGCAACGCCGCCCGACTTCGTCGATTTCCTTACTCTGCCGGCTTATCACAGAGTGTTGACCCTGACTGGCTGAGTTTCGAGCTCGGTGGTTAGAACGCCTTCACAGGGATCCGCCTCGATAGTTGCGCGAACGCTCCGGGCCGCGGCAGGGATCCGGATTTTGTATTAGTTGGCGACCTCGGCGTCGCCGCCATAAGGATAATGGCGGCGACGTATCCCCTGTCCGATCAACCATGTCTTGCCATCCAAGTGACAGCGGGTAAGTCAAGAGTTTATTGGCTCTGCTCATGCTGTCTGCTCCGGTTTTCGTCGCCAATCAAATTTTCCGCACATCCCGCCATGAGGCTGGTCATCCGCTGGCCATCCCGCGGGTGTCACTGTGCCTCGATCTCTGCCGCGCCTTGGGCTGGCTCCCTGACGCCGCGTACCGCGAGAGCCCGCAGGCGACCGTCGACGAAATCGCCCGTTACCATGCGCGAGAATACATCGCCGCCGTTCAACGCGCCGAACACGACCAGTGGCTTTCCGACGATGATCGTCGGCGGTTTAATCTGGGTATCAACGGTAATCCCATTTATGGCGAGGTGTTTCGACGACCGGCGACGGCCTGCGGCGCCTCCCTCCTCTCTGCCGACCTGATCCTGGCGGGAGGCATCGTCTACAATCCCGCGGGCGGGACCCACCACGGGCTTCGCGCGCCGGCAAGCGGCTACTGTATTTTCAACGATCCCGTGCTTGCCATTCTCGCCATGCTCGATAAGGGACTTGAGCGGGTATTTTATCTCGATCTCGATGCTCATTTTGGCGACGGTGTTCAGCTCGCATTCGCAGACGACCCGCGGGTGTTCACGCTGTCGATCCACGAAGGCGGACGCTGGCCGATGGCGCGGTCGAAATGGCTCGGGGGAGGGCCCGGCTCGGTCCATGACCGGGCTGGAGGCGCAGCTCGCAACGTGCCTGTGCCCGCGGGCTTTAACGACAGCGAAATGGCCTCCCTCGCAGACCTGGTGATACTGCCGCTTCTCGCGAGGTTTCGGCCGGATGCGATCGTCGTCCAGGGCGGTTGCGATGCCCTTGCGGACGATCCGATGACGGGGCTTGCTTTGTCGAATTGAGCGCTGTTCTCCACGATCCGGGCGGTAATGGACGTGGCTCCCAGGCTTCTCGTTCTAGGCGGTGGCGGCTACAATCCATACGCCGTGGGCCGATGCTGGGCCGGCATCTGGGCTACGCTTAACCGGTTGTCCCTTCCCGCCTCACTTCCGGTTTGCGCTCGGGACCTGATGAGTGCCGTTCGCTGGCGCCATCGATGGGGTGCCTGTCCCCAGGAGCGATGGTTGACAACCCTCGCCGATGATCCCCGCCCGGGGCCGGTTCGCGAGGAAGTTCGGTCGGTGGCTGCGCTCGCTCGATGTCCCTGAAGAAGGCCGCGGCGCAAATCCAGCGCGCCCGGCTAGGAAGAGAACGCAGACACGCATCCCGGCATCATCACGTTGCAGGTGCTGGTGCTGAAAGCACGCTTGAACGGGTTGACCCCGCGCATCGGCGGAATCGCCAAAACGAGATTACAGGTGAACCGGTGCTGGTGGTGGCGGAGACAAAGAGGATCCCCGCTCGAGTACGCGACCGGGGATCCCTAATGCCTATGTCGATACTAGCGGAAGAAGAAGTCTACTTATAATAACCCACGGCACACACCTGGTCGCCGACCTTCGTCACGTAAGCAACTTTTTCGACGGGTTTGCTTCAGGATCATTGGGACGCGGCCACATATAAGTAACCTCGGAAATCTTACCCTCCTGCGCCGCCTTGTATACCTCCTCACCAAGCGGCTTCGGGGGCGTGCTCTTGTCAATAAGGTTGCGGAGACTCTGTCCGACCAGCTTCAAGGCGCTGGCGTCGCACGGTAAAAGGAGCCGCGCGCAGGTCCTCGGCGCCGTTGAAAAGTATGTCGTAGAGGCGGACATGGGCCGGAAACCGTTCGCGCAGCGATCGCGACGGATCCTTGCGCCCAAGCCGTTGCTGCAGATCGTTAAAGGGCGCGACGACGCCGTCGCGAACGATGAGCAATTCGCCGTCAAGGACGACATGCCCCTCCAGGGCGTCAAGAATTTCCGGAAAGGCGTTGCTGAGATTGTCGCCGGAGCGGGAGTATAACGCGCGTACACCGTCAAAGGCTACCATCTCGACGCGGATGCCGTCCCACTTCCATTCGGCGGCGTAGTCGGACGCAGATAGTCTCGCGAGGTCTTTCTCCGCCAGTGGATTGGCAAGCATCAGAGGCCTGAAAGTCGCGCTTGCTGAAATGTTCGGCGCCATCGCCCGGCCTTCGAGCCAAGCGAACAGGTCGATGTAAGGCGGACTTAGTCCGTGCCATATCTCCTCGACGAGGGTGACGTCTATTCCAGCGAACCGCGCGAGGGCGATCTTTGCGAGACGGGCCGAAACACCGGCACGCAATCCGCCGGTGATGAGCTTCAGGAGGGCGTACCGACCGCTCGCGTCGAGCGCGTCGAGCCAACCTTCGAGTAATGACGGGACTCGGCTCTTGTCAACGCTGCGGAGGGTATCGACAACCTCGGCGATCGAGGGACTTGTTGCCGATCTGTGTGCCTCAGGCCAGAGCAAGGCCACTGTTTCGGCGAGATCGCCGACGAAGTCGTATGACAGATCGAAAAGGTACGGATCGGTCCGGGCGATGGCAAGCGATCGAACGATCGCCGGCTTCGCATACGGTAGCGAGAGTGTTCCGGTCAGCGCAGCAAGCCCGTAGCCGCGGTCAGGATCAGGAGTTTTGCCGAAGTACTCCTCCATCAGAGCGAGTTTCGCCGTCCTTTGTGGTGTGAACACAAGCTTGTCAAGCAACGCCGCGAACGGGATCATGCGTTGTCCTCGTCGTACCCGCTCAAGGAGAGGGCCGCCGCGGCATACCCTCGTTTTTGTACGTGGTGCACCAGAGCTTCTTCCCTGCCGTGCGTGATCAGGATCACCGGCGCTGCGCCATCCTCGATCGTCTGAGTGAGTTCCATCCAGTCGGCGTGATCGGAAATAACGAGCGGCAACTCAACCCCCCGTTGGCGCGCCCGCTGGCGCACGCGCATCCAACCCGACGCCAATCCAATGACCGGATCCGGGAAAGTGCGGGCCCAGCGGTCGGCAAGTGCCGAAGGCGGGCATAGAACGATCTCTCCGGCAAGCTTCCTTCGCCGCTCGCCGCTCGCCGTATCCGTTGGTCCGAGCGAAATGCCGTGGCTTTCGTAGAGATTGCAAAGAGCGGCGAGGGCACCGTGCAAATAGATTGGGCGTTGGTAGCCGGCCTCGCGCAGCAGAGCGATCACGCGCTGACACTTGCCCAGGGCATATAGCCCGATCAGGTGACAGCGCTCCGGAAACAGTCGGAGCGAAGCGAGCAGGCGTTCGATCTCCTCGCCGTCGGCAGGGTGGCGAAATACAGGCAGACCGAAAGTCGCTTCGGTGATGAAGACATCGCACGAAAGGGGCACGAACGGCGCACACGTCGGATCACGCCGCCGCTTGAAGTCGCCGGAAACGACGACACGGCGCCCGCAATATTCGAGCAGGATCTGAGCACTACCGAGGATATGTCCGGCTGGAAAGAGCGAAACCGCAACGTCTCCAACGCGAAGTTTTTCTCCATAAGCTGCGCACTGCAGGCTGCCGACGCCGCCGTCGCCGAACCGCGCGCGGATAATGGAGGCCGTTGCAGAGGTTGCCAGCACGGCCGCGTGGCCGGGGCGGGCATGGTCGGAGTGGCCGTGTGTAATCACGGCGCGTTCAACGGCCCGGTGAGGATCGATATAGAAGCCGCCAGGCTCGCACCACAGCCCTAGCTCGGTTATCGCCAACCAGGACGGCAGGCGGGCGCCGCCCACCGCATCGGCAGCGGGATCCGTAAAGGGAATAAGATGGTGCTCGGCCACAGTGCTGCGTCCGGTGAAACGGGTGCGTCTGGTTCTATGTATGGCAGCCCGTTGACGAAGTCTGCCGGGTCTGACTCCATGGGTTGATCAGGCATTTGGGGATTGCCCGGATGGCGCTGGGTCGGCAGGGGGATCGGCAAGGTGATCTGGTGGTGACGTGGCGGGAGATGCCGCGGTCGCCGGGGCACGTTTTCTACGATCGGCTTCAGCGGGTGCTGATCGAGGCCGACTTCGACGCCTTCGCGGAGGCGACCTGCAAGCCGTACTACGCGGCGAAGATGGGCGCACCGTCGGTTCCACCCGGCCGGTATTTCCGGATGCACATGGTCGGCTACTTCGAGGGCATCGACTCCGAGCGCGGGATCGAGTGGCGCTGTGCGGACTCGCTGTCGCTGCGGGAGTTTCTGCGCCTGCGGACGGCCGAGCGGGTGCCGGACCACTCCTGGCTGTCCAGGACGCGAAGCCGCCTGCCCGCCGAGGTTCACGAGACGGTGTTCGGCTGGGTGCTGGCGCTGATCGCCGAGCACGGCCTGGTGAAAGGCGAGCGGATCGGCATCGATGCCTCGACGATGGAGGCGAACGCCGCGCTGCGGACGATCGTGCGCCGGGACTCCGGCGAGACCTACCGCGAGATGCTGAAGCGGATGGCCGCGGAGAGCGGCATCGAGACGCCCTCGGCCGACGATCTCATTCGCCTGGACCGGGCACGCAAGGGCAAGAAGCTGTCCAACGACAACTGGGTGAGCAAGACCGATCCCGAGGCGAAGATCGCCAGGATGAAGGACGGTACGACGCATCTGGCGTACAAGCCGGAGCACGCCGTCGATCTCGACACCGGCGCGGTGGTGACGGCCGAGATTCACCCGGCGGACGACGGCGACACGACGACGTTGTCCGGCACGCTAAAGGCAGCCGCGGCGAACCTGGCCAAAGTCGATCGGGCGCCGTCAACGACCGAGACGGCCGAACTCATCGCCGACAAGGGCTACCACTCCCGGGCGATCATCAAGGACCTCGATGGCGGTGTCTGGAAGACGCGGATCGCCGAGCCGCAGCGCACGGCGTTCCTGCGCTGGCGCGGCGATACCGAGGCCCGGGACGCCGTTTACGCCAACCGCAACCGGCTGCGCTCGGCGGTCGGCAAGCGGAGCATGCGGCAACGGGCGGAGATCGTCGAACGATCGTTCGCTCACAACCTGGAGCGTGGCGGCATGCGGCGGACCTGGTTGCGCGGGCGGGAAAACGTCCACAAGCGCTACCTGATCCACGTCGCCGGCCACAACCTCGGCATTCTGATGCGCCTGCTGATCGGCGCCGGAACCCCGAAAGAGGCGGCCGCCCGCGGCCGGGCGTTCCTGTTCGTCAATTACCGCGAGCGAAACCCTGGCGATCGTCGTTTTCCTTCCTCGACGAGGCCGGCCTGGGCTCGGCATCCTCGTGCTCACCGTCACCGCCGAGCCGACATGATCACACCGCCCACATCGTCAACGGGCTGATGGGCCTATGCAGACGCCGCTACCGGACTCATTTGCATCCTGCTTTGAAGGAAGGGGCTGGGAGCATCATGCACATCCGTCGTTGCTACCTCATCGCTCGACCTCGGGGTTGATTGGGCTGCCGTTGACCTCGTCGTGGAGATCGGCGCCGAGCGGCGTGAGCCGCCTCGCGCAGCACCTCTCCGGCTGTGGGGTGCTCAGGACCCAAAGTACCCAAAAACGTTCACCGAAGTGTGCGGCGCTGCTTCGTATCGGATTTTGCAACGGTGGGCCCGATGTTCATCCGGTAGCTCCTGGCACGGTGCGGCGACGCCAGCCGCCGGCTTACGTCTACATTGCGGACGAGGCGTCGAGGCTGTAAAGTATACTGAGGCAAGACTAGTGCTGAGGGAAATGGAGAAATTCTACTTTAAAGTTCTGTCACCAGGCGGAAAGTGGCGGGGGATGCAATGAAATTTTTCGGGCACTACGACCCGAAGCGACGATCTGGCTGCGGGTAACGCCGACTGACAGTGCGCTGCTTCGTCGGTGACGGCAACCGGCTGGTTCTCCCGGCGTTCGAACATCTGTCGGCGGACTTGATATTTTCCTCCCGGCGATTGCCGAATTACTACAACCGACGTTCAGCGCCTACCTCTCTGATCCCGGCGATGTCTAACCGGTATCAAGCGATCGCCTCAGCTGGTCGGTCGGTCCGTGTCCATAGTCGGTAGTGTCGGTGTCGCCAGCGATTGGGCGACGTCGCGGCTGAACACGGCCAGAATATCGCTCATAGCCGATGCGATCGATGCGTAGTCCGCAGACACATCGGAGGCCTCGTAAACGCTATGGTGGATGCTGCGAAAGGTGCGTCCGCCACTGCCAAGGATAATCCAGCGCGCGCGGAGACGGACGCTTTGCGACGGCTGGCGCTCGAAGTTGACGATCTCGACGCCAATCACCTCTTCGACCGGCACTGCCGCACTCACCGGCAAAGCCACGACAGTTTGAGTTCCGAAGAGGGTGGCTAGATTTTCCACGAGTACATCCGTAATGCTGTTGCTTAGATTGCCCGCCCATTGATCGAGTTCGGCGAGATCGATCTGATTGTCCTTCGGGCGCGTTACGATCAGCCTCTGGTTCAAATAGTCCGGTAGTTGAACCGTTTGCACCCCTATGAGCCGGGTGTCGCCAGACGCGAGGGCCGTGTCAGGGCCTGCGCGTGCGCTCAGCGTATAATAGTTGATCGGTGCCGAGCCTCCGGTGGGGAAGAAGCATCCGGCAACGCTGAAGCAGGCGAGGGCAATCGCGGCGCTCCGGAACAGCAAGGATGCTGCTTTCATGGACGGCGGGCCTCTGGCGGCATGCGCCCGAAAATCAGGGCGTTGGGCGTGCGTTCGAGCGTATTGGCGAGGGTGGAGAGCGCGCGGGCAGCCTCCGCGGCCTCCTTTAGCGCATTGACGAGCCCGTAGTTGAGAGGCGAGCCGGGCGCGATCAGCTTGTTGGCGCTCTCAACGAAGCTCTGCGTTAACGCCAGCGTTTCCCTTAAGTCGGCGAGCGCCTTGTCGCTCTCCGCAAGGACGCTGCGACTGTCGTCGACGCGAGTACGGAGCACGCGCAGAGTTTGATCGGCGGTTCCGACCGTCGATTCAACTTGATTCACAAGGGGTGGGATCTTGTTTTCCATGGTTTCACTAACGCTCCGTAGGCTCGTTGCCGTCTCGGCGAGACTGGTCACCGCCCCGGTGACCTCCGGGCTGTTCACAAGCCGGTTGGCGCCTTGAAGAACGGCACGCGCATCGGTAATCATTTCGTCCAGCGGTAGTTTCTCGAGCTTTCGATAAAGATCCTGCAGCGTTGCCTGTACTTCTTCCAACGTTGAGGGGATGGTGGGAATCTGGATGCGATTTGGATAGATGTTGGTCGCCTCGGATTCCGGATCGAACACAGCGTAAGGAAAGAAATCAAAATTAACGACAAGCTGCCCGGTGACCAGGCTGGATACCGTGAGTTGAGCCCTAAGACCGCGATTTCTTATATAGTCCAGTAAGATTTCCTTTTGTTCTCCACTTTTGGTGCGTGCGTTCATATCTCCCAAGTTGACGATACTTTGTGGAAATAACTCCGCAAACACCGGGATGACGACATCCCGTGATTTCGGGTCAAAGCCAAGAAAGATGTTGCTCACCTCACCGAGCTTGACGCCGCGGAATGTCACCGGCGCGCCGACGTTAAGGCCAGCAACGGAGCGAGGGAAATACATGACGATGGGTATCGTCTGGCGAAACAGTTTCCCACCGCCGATGGCGACGATAGCGACTACGAGCAAAACAATCGCGCCGAGTGCAAATGCACCGATCAGCTTCGTATTGGCCTTGCTCCTTTGCACCATTCCCTGTCCTGTCCCGGTCCCTAGGCCCGTTCAGCCGTCCATGGGAGCGGGCGTTTCCCGGCGAAGGAAGCTTTGAACCTTGGTATTATCGCATGCGGCCAGCAGGCGCTTCGGTTCGCCGCTGGCGATCATCGTTTTTGTCTCGGCATCAAGGAAGATTGAGTTGTTGCCAATTGCAAAGATGCTGGCGAGCTCATGGGTAACAACGATGATCGTCGCGCCGAAGCTGTCGCGAAGCTGCAGGATCAGGTCGTCGAGCAGCTTCGAGCTGATCGGGTCGAGACCGGCGCTCGGTTCGTCGAAGAACAGGATCTCAGCATCAAGCGCCATCGCCCGCGCCAGCCCGGCTCGCTTCTGCATGCCGCCGCTGATCTGCGCCGGGTAGTAGTCTTCAAATCCCGCAAGCCCGACGAGGGCCAGTTTTAGCGAGGCCAGCCGCCGAATCTCGTCAGCCGGCAGCTGCGAGTATTGCTGCAGAGGCAGGCCGATGTTCTCCGCGAGTGTCATTGAGCTCCACAGCGCTCCTCTTTGAAACAGGACGCCGGTATGCCTGAGGATCTGCTGCTGCTGTTCGATGGAAGCGTCCCAAAGACTTTCATCGCCGTAATAGATCTTGCCTGCCCTCGGCGCATTCAATCCGATCATGTGACGCAGCAGGGTGCTTTTACCGCATCCACTACCGCCCATAATGATAAAGATATCCTGTCGATTCACCGTAAAGGTCAGATCGTGTTGAATGACATTGCTACCGAAGGCCATCGTCAGCGCTTCGACGCTGATCGGCGGCCTGCTTCCGGACGCCGTCTCGTTCATGGCTTAGATCCCGAGCGTCGTCGTGATCACGGCGATAATCCCGTCTGCGACAATGATCCAGACGATTGACGTGACTACGGCAGCGGTTGCCGCACCACCGACGGCGGCGGCACTGCGGCCGCTCTGCAATCCGGCGAGGCAACCGCACACGGCGATGATGACGCCGAATATGATGCTCTTGCCCAAACCGAGCGCTATATTCGTTGCGTTTAGCCACTTAATGGTCTGCTGAATGTACTGACTAGCCGACAGTCCGAGCATCTCAACGCCGACCAGATACCCGCCGAATATGCCAATCACGTTGGCGTATATGCATAGCAGAGGCATCATGATGATGAGTGCCAGCATGCGCGGCAGGACGAGAAACTCCATCGGCGAAATGCCGAGTGTCCTCAGCGCGTCGATCTCTTCGTTGACCTGCATTGTCCCGAGCTGAGCAGCGAAGGCAGCCCCGGTGCGTCCGGCCATGATGATGGCGGTCATCATTGCCCCCATCTCACGGACCATGGCGATACTTACGAGATTGGCCACGAAGATCTGCGCGCCGAATATCTTGAGTTGTACGGAACCGACAAAAGCGAGGATCATGCCGATCAAAACGCTGATCAAGGCAACGATCGGCAGCGCCTGCGCCCCGCACTGCTCGATGTAAAGTACGAGATCAGATCGCCGGAAGTTGGCGCGGCCGATGAACAAGCGGCCAAAGCCGAGAATCGCTTCGCCGATAAAAGCAATTGCCGTTCCCGCGTTGGCGTATCGTTCCAGCCATTTGCCGCCAAGACGATCGAGAAAGAGGGGGGGGGCCGCACGTGGCTCGCCCTGACGCTCCGGCACGGTCGTCGCGAGGGCAATCAGCTTCCGTATGCCGTCCGGCAACTGGGAAGTATCGACCTCGATTCCCTTCGCCTTGCAGGCCTCCTCCATCTCAACCAGGAAGGCAAGCAGCCCGCTGTTCCAGTCGGCGAGGCCGGCGGCGTCGTAAGCGACCCGTCTCGGCGGCCTGTCGTCGATTGCTCTATAAACCGCCTGCATATCGGGCAGGCCGTCTTGAAATGTCCAGCGACCATTGAGGCGGACGACGAGGAACCCACCATCCCGACGCTCAAGAGCGAGCCGACTCTCGTCTGTGTCGCTGTCCGCCAAACCCGGCGCCCTAGGTTGTGCAAGGGTCGGCGAGGCTTACGCGCTTTGCCTGACGAAATCAATCACCGGCAGTCGCTGGAGCGCGCGGCGCCGAGGCGCCTTTCAGTGGAGTCGGCTCCTTGAAGCAAGCCAAACTAGCCCCGGACCATGTTCCCGGGGTATAGAGCCTGCCCGATCAAACACGACAACCGGTGCCGCAGGCGGAACCAAATCCGGGCAAGGGCAATTCCTCAGCGTGGCTAGCCTGTTTCTCTTAATTAAGTCGATCCTTGCCGGCTTTATCGTCGCGGTGCCTATCGGCGCCATCGGCGCAATGTGCCTGCGCCGGGCGCTGCAGGGACGATGGGCGGTCGGCCTAGTCACTGGAAGCGGCGCCGCCACCGCCAATTCCATTCTGGCCGCGGCAGCGATGTTCGGGCTGACGCTTCTCACCCGGTACATTTTCGATCACCAGGGACCGGTGCTGCTGGTCGGCGGGATATTTCTCGTTGTCATCGGTGTTCGTATGATCCGCAAGCGTCGCCCCAGGCTCGAGAGCCTCGAAGGCGAAGCGCCACCGCAGTTCCACAGTGTTCGAAGCTGGCTCGGCGCATATTCGACCGGGTTCGCGCTGACAATCATCAACCCCGCCACGTTCATCGCCTTCGTCGGCGTCTTTGCCGGCATGCAGCTGTTTAAGGATCGGCCGAGTGCTCTTCTCGAAAACTGGAGTGTCATCGTCGGCACCTTTATCGGATCCATGCTCTGGTGGACCACCCTGACCGGCACGGCCTACGCGGTGCGGCGTCACCTCTCGCTCAAGTTTATCGTCGTCATCAACGCGCTGCTCGGCATAACGGTGGTTGGCTTCGGCATTGCGAGCGTCTTGTCGGTCCTCGGCTGGCTCCCGTGGACGGAAGTCAGGTGATCGACAACGCTTCGCCGGACGATGATCCGAACTAGCTCGCAAGACGTAATTCACCGTATTTGAACATCCGCATAAATGCTACGGGTCCCACATGCCTCGTGACTTTGATTTGGCTCAGCGGCCGCTGCGAATTGCCGTTGTGGGAAGTGGTATAGCGGGCCTTTCGGCAGCGTGGCTGCTTCACAACACACACAACGTCACGGTTTTTGAACAGGACAACCGGCTGGGAGGACATTCAAGCACAGTAGATGTTGGCGGACCCAAAGGGCTGATAGCCGTCGATACCGGCTTCGTCGTCTTTAACGAGCGCACCTATCCCAATCTGATCGAATTGTTCCGTCACATTGGTGTGGAAAGTCGCCCGAGCGACATGTCGTTTTCCGTTTCTCTGGACGACGGACGGTTTGAGTACGGCGGATCAAGCCTCAGGGCCTTGTTCGCACAGGGACGTAACTTGTTCCGCCGCCGATTTTGGCAGATGATCCGTGACACCTTACGCTTCTACCGCGAGGGCCCGGCGTTGCTCACCGAAGCGGACGCGGAGCATCTCTCGTTGGGCGACTACTTGTTAAGGGAAGGATATTCCCCTGGATTTATTGATGATCACCTGGTTCCCTTGGCAGCGGCTATATGGTCAACGCCGCACCGGTCTATCCAGTCATATCCAGCCATCGCGTTCATCAGGTTTTCGATGAACCACGGCCTGATGCAGATGACTGCGCGCCCGCGCTGGCGCACGGTCGTCGGCGGCAGCCGCTCTTACGTCGCCCGTCTGGCGGCACCATTGGCAGGACGTATCCGGCTTGGTGCACGGGTTACGGCGATCAAGCGCCTGCGAACGAAGGTCGTGGTCGAAGACGCGCGCAACGGGTGCGACAGCTTCGATCACGTTGTTATCGCCGCGCATGCGGATCAGGCGCTTGCTATGCTTGCCGATTCTTCCAGCGAGGAGCAGGCAATTTTGAGCGCGTTTAAGTACACCCGCAATACCGCGGTGTTGCACTCGGACCCGGCTTTGATGCCGAGGCGGCGGAGTGTCTGGTCAAGCTGGAACTACCTTGCGGCACCGCGGGTTGGTTCCCATTCCGACCTCTGCATAACGTACTGGATGAATGCACTGCAGTCGCTTAACCGGGATGTGCCGTTGTTCGTCACGCTTAATCCGTGGCTTGATCCGGCGAGCGCCAGTATTCACGCGTCCTTCGAATACGACCATCCGGCTTATGACTTGGCCGCACTGGCCGCGCAGCGAAGTCTTGCTGCGCTACAAGGGGCAAATCGAACCTGGTTTTGTGGCAGTTATTTTGGCACAGGCTTTCACGAAGATGCGCTGTCTTCGGGCCTGGATGTCGCCGAAGCGATAGGCGGAGTGCGCCGGCCCTGGTTTCAGGGCAGCGGTGACGCCGCACGGGGGAATGCGGTTATCGCTCCGTCGATGGGGGCCCAGCGGTGAACGCTTTCAACTCCGCCCTGTACGTCGGAACCGTCGTCCATCAACGGGTGAAGCCACGGCGCCACCGGCTTACCTACGGCGTGTTCAACATATTGATCGATCTTGATGAACTGCCTCTACTGGACCGATCGCTGCAATTATTTCGCTACAATCGCTGGGGCCTGCTGAGCTTTTACGATCGGGACCACGCCGACGGCTCAGCGCAAACTCTTCGGCCCTGGATCGAAGCGCGGTTGGCCGAGGCTGGTATTGAACTGAATGGCGGATCAATCCTGCTCCTGTGTTATCCGCGTGTGTTCGGGTACGTTTTCAATCCGATAAGTGTCTACTTCTGTAGCTATGCTGACGGCAATATAGCTGCAATTATTTACGAGGTAAATAATACGTTCGGACACCGGCACTGCTACCTAATTCCATGCGTATTAACATCTGGCTCTAGTAAAAACGCCAGAATAAAGCAGAGTTGCGATAAGATACTGTACGTATCCCCATTTATCACAATGGATGCTAAATATACGTTTAGCTTGACCGTCCCAAGAGATTTCGCGGAGATAGTTGTAAACGGGGGGGGGGGGGGGGGAAGTGTGGAGGGGGTTGGGGGGTGGGAGGAGAGGGGGGGGGGGGGGGGGGGGGGGGGGTGGGGGGGAGGTGGGTGGGGGGGGAGGGGGAGGAGAGTGGTAGGGGGTAGGGGAGGTGTGGGGGGGGGGGGGAAGGGGGAGGAGAGGGGGAGGAGAGGGGGGGAGGGGGGGAGGGGGAGGAGGGGGGGAGGGAGAAGAGGGAAGGGAGGGAAGAGAAAGGAAAGGAAAAAAGGGGAGAAAAAAAAAAAAAAAAAAAAAAAAAAAAAAAAACTGATGAAGATGGACTAGTGCTGCACACTTCTTTTCATGGGTCGAGGGTTGTACTCAATGACGTAGCGGCATTGATCCACTTGTTCACGCATCCTTTGATCTCATTGAAGGTCATTATAGGCATTCATTGGGAAGCCTTGCGGCTGTGGTTGAAGGGCGTTCCAGTAGTCACTCGGCCGCTTCCGCCGACCGATCTCGTGACGATTGTCCAGCCACAATCGAGGTAGCTATGATGAGGTCCGCTCAACATTGCATTTTTGCGCGCGCACTGCAGGCGGCCACCTCGCGACGTTCGATCGAAATCCAAGAACCATGCACGCGGGCTGTAATTTCGGCGCTGCGGCGGGTTCGGGTCGGAAAAATCACTCTTGTCCTGCCGAATGGGCGCGCCTTGTCGTTCGCCGGTCATAGCCGCCCCGAGCTGCGAGTTGTGTTGCGGATTAAGCGGGAGCCGGCACTGCGGCGGCTAATATTCGGGGGATCTGTAGGCTTCGCCAAAGCCTACATGGAGGGCAACTGGGATACTCCCGATCTCGCCGCGTTGCTTGAATTCGCCCTGTTGAATATACAGTCGATTGGACCGATAAACGAAGGCTTGGCCGCCGCTTTCAGTAGCTTCGCTAATCGCCTCTGGCATCTCAAACGGGACAATTCTCCGCAGGGTAGTCGTCGCAACGTCGAGTATCACTACGATCTCAGCAACGAATTTTACCGGCTTTGGCTTGATCCGACGATGACCTACTCGGCCGCGCTCTTTACTGACACAAATGAAACTTTGGAGGAGGCGCAGCGCAACAAATACAGGCATCTTGCGCGCCTGCTGGCACTTCGGCCTGATGGCGACGTTCTTGAAATTGGTTGCGGCTGGGGCGGTTTTGCCATGTTCATCGCCCGAGAATACGGCTCTCGGGTCACTGCCGTCACTCTATCGGAGAAGCAAGCCCATGTGCTGCGTGAGCGGGTCGCGCATGCCGGGCTTAACCATCGGATTTCGGTGCAGCTGGGCGATTACAGAGAGATCACCGGCGTGTATGACAAGATCGCTTCGATCGAGATGCTTGAAGCGGTCGGCGAACACTACTGGCCCGTGTTTTTCCAGACAATAAAACGGCACCTGCAACCCGATGGCATCGCCGCCATGCAAGTAATCACTATAGACGAATCACGCTTTGAAGCTTATCGGCGCGGTGCAGATTTTATCCAACGATATATTTTCCCGGGCGGGATGCTGCCAAGCCGCACAACACTTGTGCAGCAAGTTAATCGCTCGGGACTCACCTTCGACGAGCGCCTCAGCTTCGGCGCATCATATGCCCGCACGCTCGTGCAGTGGCGCGACGCGTTCCGCCATGCATGGCCTGCCATCGCGTCACTCGGTTTTAGCGAGCGGTTTAAGCGCATGTGGGACTATTATCTTGCCTACTGCGAAGCCGGATTTCGCGCCGGCTCGATCGACGTGGTCCAATTCCGCCTGTCGCACACGGGAGCTGCCGTTCGCGAAAGCCACTAGCCGGCAGTTTTCGGTGCTCTCAAGCTCTCGTTTCTGAAGCTGCGAGCCCCCGCACGCTGAGATCGTGCCCGATGCTGATCGATATTGCGCAGGCGATGCGGACTTCCCCAGTGTACTGCTACATTATAGGAAGCGATAAGTGCTGGGGGAGTGCTCTTCGCCAACTGAGACATAAGAAGTAAGATGATCGGTGCGCTGCATTGCCTAGTACGGCTGCAGTACAGATTGCCAAGATCGGAAGCGACTTAAAGACGCTGCCGATGATGAAAACGGTGAGTTGGATAATATTACTCAGCGAACCTATATAAAGATATCTTCCGAATTGCTTATCCGGTTGAGCCCAGCGCGGCCGCCCGGCCCCAATTCGTTGTGGCGGCGGGGCGCGTGCGCATGGCAGAACATACCATGAACAACGCTGTGGAGGGCGCGCTCATGGCCGATTATCCCCGCTCGCTTCGTGAGTTCCAGAAACGCTTTCCTGACGACGCCGCGTGCGCCGAGCATCTGGCGCGCACGCGCTGGCCGGAGGGGTTCGCCTGCCCGCGTTGTGGCGGGCGCGACGCGTGGCGTTTGCCGAGCCGCACGCCGCTCACGTTCGGCTGCAAAGGCTGCGGCAAGGAGACGTCGGTTACCGCCGGCACGGTCATGCACCGCACCCACCTGCCGCTCAGCGTGTGGTTCTGGGCGGCCTGGCTGGTTGCGACCCATTCCAACGGCATGTCGGCAAAACAGCTGCAGAGCGCGCTCGCGATCGCGTCCTACCAGACCGCCTGGCTCCTTGCGATGAAGCTCAGGGGGGCGATGGTCGCGCCTGAACGGACGCCGCTTTCCGGCTTGGTGGAGGCCGACGAGACAACAATTCCCTTTCGCACCAAGGACGATCCACCGGCCGGAGGGCAGGGAAGAAGCCACGATGGCAAGCTCCTACTCATCGGCGCCGTCGAAATCGTCAGCGGCAAGAACAACAAACTCACGCTCGGGCGCATGCGTCTGGCGCCGATCGCGGATTTCGCCAGGACCTCCCTGCATGCCTTTGTCCGAGCGAACACCGCCCCCGCCAGCATCGTCAAAACCGATGGGCTCGCAGCCTATCTCGGCCCGCCGAACGTCACCCACGAACCCCATGTCGTCGGAACCATGGCCGCCCACGTCGTTCTGCCCGGCATCCATCGCGTCTTCTCCAATCTCAAGACGTGGGCGCTCGGCGTCTATCATGGCCTGCGGCGCAAACACTTCAAGGTCTACCTCGATGAGTTCGTGTTCCAATTCAATCGACGCCACACCCGGCACGCCAGCTTCGCTTCCCTGCTGCGCATCGCCATGACCATCAATCCACAAACCTACAAGGAAATCGTCGAACTGGGCTCAACCAGATAAGCAACTCTTCCGAAATCGCTTATCCGGTTCCAATTCAATCGACGCCACAACCGGCACGCCAGCTTCGCTTCCCTCCTCGGTTTCGCAATGACCATCAAGCCGATAGGAACCCTCGAATAACGGCTGTTTGGTCCGAGTTTTGTTCGACGGAGAGGCGGGTGGGAGTTCGGCGTGCGCTGGTTGAGGGGCTTCGCCGTCTGGTTTGATGTCACCAGGCGCCGATGATGGTGGCCCGCCGCGGGTTCCGGCGTCAGGCGGGCGCAACGCACCCTTCGAGCCAGGCGAGGCGGCGCAGGTTGTAGGCGAGGTTGGCCAGGGCGATCCCGGTCCTGGCGCGGGCGAGGCCGACCGAGCGGATGGTCAGGCCGAGGCGGCGTTTTTGCAGGGCGAAGACGTGCTCGACGCGGGCGCGCACCCGGCCGCGGCTGGCGTTGCCGCGGGCGATGTGCGCCGGCATCGGCCTGCCTCTCGGCTTGGCGCGCTGGAACTGAGGGACGAGGCCGCGCCGGTCGAGCAGCGCGATGTTGGCGGCGGAGCGATAGGCGGTATCGGCCCAGACGCCGCTCGCCAGGTTGTCGGGATCGAGCAGGCCTGCGAGTTGCCCGCCGTCGTGGGCGGCGGCATGGGTGACGGCAAAGGTGCGAATCAGGCCGAAGCGGCGGTCGATGCCGATGTGGTTCTTGTAGCCGAACGCCGGGACGACGATCTCGGTTGTCCGCGCCGCACCATCGGGGAGCGGCTTCTTGCGGCCGCGCTTCAGCGTCCAGCGGCCGTCCCGGTCCATCTGCGCCCGCTTCGCCTTCGACCAGTGAGCAGGTGTACCGCCGCCCTTGATCGTCGCCTTCTCGGCGGCGGAGAACCGCGGCCGGCGCGCCTCGACGACAGTGGCATCGACGATCTGCCCCCCCATCGCGAGATAGCCGCGGTCGTCGAGGACCCGATCGAAGCGGTCGAAAAGCCGCTCGACCGCACCGGCACGGGTGAGCCGCTCCCGGAACAGCCAGATCGTCTTCGCATCCGGCACCCGGTCGCCGTCGTCGAGGCCGAGGAAACGGCCGAAGCTGCGCCGGTCGAGGACCTGGAACTCCGCCTGGTCGTCCGAAAGGCCGTAGAGCACCTGCAGCACCAGCACCTTGAACATCAGCACCGCATCGTAAGGCGGCCGCCCGCCCTTCGCCCGATCGGAGCGGGTGAGCGCCGCATCAAGATCGGCGCGGAACACCTCGAAATCCACCACCGCCGCCAGCCGCTCCAGCGGATCGCCCGCCGCCGACAGCGCCCGATACCGCTCGTCCACATCGAAAAAACCCCGCTGCCCCGGCATCGCCGCCTCCCACAGTCATAGAGGCAGGGAGTCAGACCTCAGCCCGCGGCGCAACCGGTTTTTCGAGGGTTCCAAGAACCTACAAGGAAATCGTCAACTGGGCCCAACCGGATAAGCGATCAACGGAGCGCGCGATGCGATGCGCCACAACTATAGATCTGTTGGTGAATACGACCGCAACAAGTGCTGACGTTGGCCGGTACCTCACATTACCTGCTTGCTACTGCGTACCCTCGACCACAGCCTCAGGTTAAATCCGAAGGAAAGGATTCACGAGCATCCCGAATGCTCCGGACAACTTTACAGGCGCATCAAGCGCAACCAAACAAAGGCAAGGCATGCCAGGGCTAACGATCGGTTGATGACTGTCGCTTGCATCCAGAGCCGAAAAATCACCACGCCCGTAGCGTTTTTTCTCATCACGATATTCGCCTGCCAGTACGACAGTGTACTCCTGACTACTGTGCGAGTGTTTCGGCATCAGACAGCCCGCCGGGAGGCGGTACAGCGCCGCCTTGACGTCGTGCCGGGACACAGGTAACCGATATTCCTCATAAAGCCGCCCCACCCGCCGCCAGGATAGCTCGCCCAAGCTCTTTGACACATAACGCCGCAGCGGGCTCGGCAATAACGCCGCGGTCTCACTATCGACAGGCACGATCTGCTGCCTTTCCACGGGCTCGCTGATATCCAGCCGCCTAAGGATGTCCTCCAACGCATTAGCGCTCAGGTCCGCACCTGCAGTGTTTTCCAAAAGCGCGGATCCGCATCGTTCGACAAGCCGAACGTTCGCCAGGCAGCGCGAGCACATCGACACATGCGTTGCGACTACGAGTGCGAGCGCTTCGGGCAGCGTCCCTGCCGCATAATCGAGAAGGATCTCCTCATCCGGATGATGGATGATCATGCGTGACCCTCCGGTAGCGCCGCGCGCAGGCGTGCCAACGCCAGCCTTATTCTCGATTTGACCGTTCCAAGCGGCAAGCCGAGCTCCGTAGCGATCGCTCGATGTGACTTATCTTCGAAAAACGCCATGTTGAGGATCTGGAGTTGCTCCGACGGAAGTGTCTGCATAGCTTCACGAAGATGAATGCCGACTTCGGTAAGTTGCATATCGTCGTGCGGACTGTTCCCCTCGGCGGGTTGATCAGCCACTTCCGACAATTCAAGCGCGGGATAGCCCTCGCGCCGAAACAAATCGATTCGCTTGTTGCGCACGATGGTGAACACCCAGGTGGAAACTGTCGCGCGACTCCGATCAAAGGATTCGGCTTTCCGCCAGATCGTGATCAATGTTTCTTGCGCCAGCTCTTCGGCTGCAGCAGCATCAATTCCGCGCCGCAACGCAAACCCCTTCAGACGCGGGGCGAAATAATGGAATAGAGCGGCGAACGCTTGACGGTCGCGATTTACAGCTACGGCTTCGACAAAGCTGCACAGATCGTCGTTCGTCACCGCCGCGCCCGCGTCCGACTTCGATGTTTCCCAAGCCGGACGGAATGGGAGGGCTCGATTTTTGCAATCCCAGCCTACCGATCCGACGGCTTGGATCCCCATCTCTACCCTCGCGGCCATTGCGACGCAATTGATACGATCCTGTAGCGAAACCGGATTTCCTCTTTGGGCGATCGATGACGCTTTTGACTCGGGCAGCGACAGCGCCACTATCGTGGGCGATGGGGCCAGCCGTCGAACGATAGGTCACTCGTCGCCGATGTAGTCCGCCCACTAAGGTGCCGCCAACCGTCCCGGGGTTCTTCGGCGTCATGTCACCAGGCGAATTGCAGGGCCACCAAAAGCCCGATCGGATTGAGGTCGAGGTTACGGCCCGGGCGCGTAGCCGTAAGATCACCGGCGAACGCGGAGGCTTGTCGGCGATGACGCAGGCGGCGACGGTTGTGAGCCTGACGGCGGTTATTGTCGCTGTCACCGAAGAGGTGCCGCGCGTCCTCGTAGTTCGTCGTCCGTCGCCGGACCCCGTTTGCTCTCAGCCGCTGCTTGCAACTGCAAAACAGCGGGTACCTCTCGATGGCTTGCCCGCTGGAACTTTCAATCCGGCGACGCACGCTTCACTCGATCGCGGGCTGCGCGACTTGGTCAAGGAGCAGACAGGACTGGAGCTTCGCTACGTCGAGCAGCTGTACACATTCGGCAACCGGTACCGCGACCCGAGGGAGCTATACGGCGGGCCGCGTCTGTTGACGGTGGCTTATTTGGCACTTACTCCGGAAACTCCTGTCGCCGGCTCCGGCGAAGCACATTGGCGCGATTGCTATCGGTTCCTGCCATGGGAGGACTGGCGAGCGGGGCGTCCCAACATGATCGACTCCGCCGTTTGTCCCGGCTTGCAACGCTGGGTCAGGACAACGGTCGATCCGCACGTGCAGCGCTTGCGAGAGGAGCGCGTCGCTTTGTGCTTCAGCCTCGAACATGCGCATCGGCGCGATCCCGTGCTGGCACTCGAAAGGTACGAAATATTGTACGAAGCCGGCCTCGTTATCGAAGCGCGGCGCGATCGCGCCGCGCGAACGCCGGCAGATCGCACGGGCGCCCAGGTTTGGTCCGCCGCGACTGGGGACAGCGACATCGCGATGGCGTTAGGGTTGCCGATGGCCTACGACGACCGTCGAATTGTCGCCACAGCTCTCGCGCGGTTGCGCGGCAAGCTCGCCTATCGTCCGCTGGTGTTCGAATTGCTCGCCGAAGAGTTCACCCTTTTTCAGCTTCAACAAGTTGTCGAGGCGCTGGCCGGCATCCGCCTCCACAAGCAGAACTTTCGTCGAACGGTCATGCATGCGGCGCTGGTCGAGGCAACAGGCCGCACGCAAGTAACCAATCGTGGCCGGCCTGCCGAACTCTACCGCTTCAGGCGCGATGTCACGCGCATACGTAGCGCCGTCGGGATCGGGCTGCCCGCCGTTCGAGCAGCCGACTGAGACCATCGCCGCTCTCGTTCAAATTCTGTTACATAGGGTTGCAGTGCAGCGAAAGCGCGTTGACACCCGCTTATCTGAGCGAGGATAGTTTTGACGAAATTATGCTCGATCGGAGCATATGAGGAGCTCACCGTCAGGCGTCGGTTCGACCGGGGCGACGCGGGGAAAGCGAGGACTTAATGACCGCAGCAGCTGTTCCCGCATATACGCCCGAGATCGCTGTCTCGACCGCCGCGCTTTATGAACGGGTGAGCCGCGTCATCCCGGCCTTCGAATGGCCGGCCCATGCTCCCTATGTGTCCGCCATAAATCAACTGAAGCGCGAGCGTAATGCAGTTATTCTCGCACACAATTACCAGACCCCGGAGATTTTCCATTGTGTCGCCGACATTGTTGGAGACTCCTTGGCGCTTGCGCAGCGCGCTGCCGATAGCGATGCGGATGTCATTGTGATGGCCGGCGTTCACTTCATGGCCGAGACAGCCAAGCTCCTTAATCCACACAAGGTCGTCCTGATTCCGGACCTGGGAGCTGGCTGCTCGCTGGCCGAATTTATCACCGGCGCCGACGTTCGGCTGCTCCGCGAGGCCTATCCCGGCAGGCCGGTCGTAACATACGTCAATACGTCAGCGGACGTTAAGGCCGAAGCTGACATCTGCTGCACATCGGGAAACGCCGTGAAGATCGTCGAGTTGCTCGGAGCAAACGAGGTGATCTTTCTTCCGGACGAATATCTGGCACATTACGTTGCCTCGCAGACCAAGGTGAAGATCATCTCTTGGAAGGGTCACTGTGAGGTGCATGAACTCTTCTCCGGCGACGAGATCCGCCGGTACCGCAGCAGCTTCGACAATCTGATGGTTATCGCCCATCCGGAGTGTCCGCCAGATGTGCTGGACGCCGCCGACTTTGTCGGTTCAACCGCGCAGATGATCGAATTCGTCCGCACGCGTCGGCCGACGAAGGTTCTGATGGTTACCGAGTGCTCGATGAGCGACAACGTTGCCGCCGAAGTGACCGACGTCGACTTCGTGCGCCCCTGCAATCTCTGCCCTCACATGAAGCGAATCAGCCTCGAGAACATACACCGGTCCCTGGAGTTGCTGATGCCGCGTGTTGAGATCAACCCCGCTGTTGCGGAACGGGCCCGGCTTTCGGTTGAGCGGATGTTGGCCGTGGGCCGATAACGATAAGGCTGAGCATGCTCACTTCATTCCCCTCGTCCGCGCCGGTTCGCCACTGGCGCACCAATGTCGTGGTCGTCGGCTCGGGTGTCGCCGGCCTGTCCTGTGCCCTCGCACTCGCGCCGCTGCCGGTCACGGTCCTGACTAAGACGCCACGCATCGAGAGCGGGTCCAGCGTCTGGGCCAAAGGAGGAATTGCCGCGGCGCTGGCCGCCGAAGATTCGCCGGAACTTCATGCGACCGATACGGTGGACGCCGGGGCCGGTCTTTCCGATGCCGAGACGGCCCTACTGCTGGCGCGGGAGGGCGCAACGGCCGTCCGCGGCCTTGTTGAAGCCGGCGTTCCCTTCGATCGAACGGAAGCAGGCGGCCTCGCTCTCGGCCGCGAGGCAGCACACAGCTTGGGACGTATCGTCCATGCAGGTGGAGACGCGACCGGTCGCACATTGATCAGCGCGCTCGTCGAAAAGGCTGAGCGCTCGCCATCGGTTCACCTCGTCTCCCGCTGCTTCGCCGTCGATCTCGTTGTTCATCGTGGCCGCGTCGCTGGTCTCATCGCATTCTCGCCGAACGACGGCTGGATCCACATTCACGCCAACCGCGTCGTTCTAGCTGCCGGCGGTACGGGACACCTTTGGCGCGAGACAACCAATCCGCCGGAGAACACCGGTGACGGAATTGCCATCGCTGCCCGAGCCGGGGCGTCACTGGCCGATCTGGAATTTGTGCAGTTTCATCCGACCGCGCTGGTGCCAAAGGGACTGGCGTCCGGCGATCCGCTGCCCCTCCTTACCGAGGCTCTGCGCGGCGCTGGCGCCGTTCTTCTTGACGCCGCAGGCCGACCGTTTATGCGGGACGAACATCCGCTTGCCGACCTTGCGCCGCGCGACATCGTCGCCCGCGCGATCGCCCGCCGGTCCGCCCTCGGCGAGTTGGTATTTCTTGACCTGCGTCCGGCCATTGCCGCCCGTGGGGAAGCCGCGTTTCCGCAGGCGCTGCTGCAGTGTCGCCTCGGCGGTTTTCGACCGCTGGCCCATCCCGTGCCGATCGCGCCCGCGGCGCATTACCACATGGGAGGCGTCGCAACCGACGGGAACGGCAGGACTAGCCTCGACGGTCTCTGGGCCTGTGGCGAAGTCGCGTGCACCGGCGTTCACGGGGCAAACCGGCTGGCCAGCAATTCGCTTCTCGAGGGGCTTGTGTTCGGCCGGCGGGTGGCGGCAGACATTCACGATCACGACCACGGCGAGGTTCGCATGGTGGAACCGCCCACCGTCTACGCTCCGCCTGCGAATGCAGCTGCGGTGCTGGCCAAGGTGGGCGATGCGTTGCGTCAAACGATGAGCGAACACGTCGGCATCGTCCGCACCGGTGAAGGCCTGTCGCACGCCCGATCGGCTCTGGAGGCTCTGGAAGCAGATTTCCTCGATCTCTGCCCGCGCGTGGCAGCCTATCCCGCTGACGGATTTGCCGACTTGGCTAGGGTCAACGAAGTCGGCAATATGCTGATAGTTGCGCAACTTGTTGTCGATGCGGCAATTAGGCGTACGGAGAGTCGGGGGGCGCATTTCCGGCTTGATCATCCCGAGCCCGATCCCGCCTGGGCTCAGCGGCAGAGCTTTACCGTCGCCGATTTCGTAGCCGACGACCTGGCTCACGGTTCCCGGCCGGCTGCCTCTCTTCCCCTAGTTACACGGAGGAGGAGGAAAAGATGGCCGACGCGCAACCGCTATATCCGCTGCTGTACCAGCCCATCCTCCGGCGGGCGCTTGAGGAAGATCTTGGCCTCGCCGGCGACCTGACGTCGGATGCTGTCGTTCCCGACGATGCATTCGCCCGCGCTACCCTCGTTACCCGTAAGGCCGGCCGGGTCGCCGGGGTGCAGGTGGCACTCTCAGCATTCCATCTGCTTGACGCTGATGCAAAGGCCGAAGTGATTTGCGAGGACGGTACGGATGTGCCAGCGGGAAGCGTGCTCGCTACCATTGCCGGACCAGCAAGGCCGATCCTCACCGCCGAGCGCACCGCGCTCAATCTGATGTGTCGGTTGTCCGGTATCGCGACTGCTACCCGCTACGCCGTCGAGCGCATTCGCGACTGTCGGGCCCAAATCGTTTGCACACGGAAAACCACGCCCGGGCTGCGTGCCCTCGAAAAATACGCGATTCGTGTGGGCGGCGGCGTCAATCATCGGTTCGGGCTGGATGATGGCGTCATGATTAAGGACAACCACGTCGTGGTTGCCGGCGGCATCGCGAAGGCGGTTGGACGGGCCCGCGAACGGCTCGGCCACATGGTCAAGATCGAAGTTGAAGTCGATACTCTCGATCAACTGGAAGAACTGTTGGCGGTTGGCGCTGATGCAGTGCTTCTCGACAACATGACGCCCGAGCAGTTGCATACCGCCGTCCGCATGGTCGACCGACGAATGGTGACGGAAGCGTCAGGGGGCATCATCCTGGAAAATTTGCGCGACATTGCGGAAGCGGGAGTCGATATCATCTCGCTCGGATGGCTGACGCACAGCGCGCCGATCCTCGATATTGGTCTTGATCTCGAGACAACATCGGCCACAGCCAATTGCCCGGTTCGCTCGCCACCACTGCCACGGCCGGCTGCGAGGGGTGGCTGAGGCAGAGGTTTCTTCTGAGCCTGCATGTTCGGTACTCGCGCGGAACGGCCCGCAGGTCGCGGCACGCAAACAAAGAATGCGGGACGAGTGAGGGGCGGATCGGCGATATGAAGAGGCGCGGGGGCACAGGCCGCACGGGGAAGCAACGTCGTTTGGCAAGCGCGTGGCGGAAACTAGCGTTTCTCGCCATCGCCGCGGTTTCTGCCTGTGCCGGTCCGGCCAATCAGCCACCGTCGGCGACGGCGCATGTTACTGATGCCTTCGGTTTTAGGCCGCCGGTTCGGCGACCTCAGCAGGACGTATTGGTGGGAACCATCGAAACCCATGCTGCGCGCAAGGAAGACACGCTGCTCGATCTGGCCGTCGCGCACGACCTTGGGTACCTGGAGATTGTCGCCGCCAACAAAGGGGTCGACCCATGGCTGCCGGCTCCCGGAACCGAGGTCGTACTGCCGAAAGCCAAAGTGCTGCCGGCCGGATTCGGCGACGGAATCGTTATCAATCTTCCTGAGCGGCGTCTTTACTACTTCAAGCGGGGTTTCCTTGTCGGCGATTATCCCGTCGGCATCGGCCGTGATAATCTGGAAACACCGGTCGGCAGCACGCGCGTTGTCGAAAAGCGTCTCGCGCCGGCATGGCGGCCGACGGTGCAGGCGCGGCGCGACGATCCGGCGCTGCCGGCGGTGGTGCCGCCGGGGCCGGAAAATCCCCTTGGGACGCACGCCCTCTATCTCGGCTGGCCGAATTACCTGATCCACGGAACAAACCGCGTTTATGCCATCGGCCGTCGGGCTAGCCGCGGTTGCATACGGCTATATCCGGACGATATTGCCGCCCTCTACAACGAGGTCACGATCGGAACGAAGGTCACGGTGATCGATCAGCCGCTGAAGCTTGGCTGGAAGGACGACGTACTCTACCTCGAAGTGCATCCCACCCGGCTTCAGGGACGAGAGCTTGAGGAAAAGGGACAGTTCCGCGAAACCGTCGACACGGATGCGCGCCGCTTAATCATGACGACGGCTGGAACGGCCGCCAATCGTATCGACTGGGACGTGGTGAGAGCGGCACTGCGCGAGCGCCGCGGCGTGCCGCTGCCGATCACCCGCCCCACCGTCGTCGCCACCAGCAGTTGATCCGCCGGCGCTTCGCTCAGATCTCGCCGGCGCCGCTAAACGCGCGCAAGCTGGCGAAGAGATCAGGGTCGTTGATCACACGGGGCACCTTGTTTTGACCGCCGAGGCGTCCGCGGCCCTTCATCCAGGCGTTGAAGGTTCCGGGAGCGACAGAATGCACCGTCGGCGGCCGCATGCCATAGTCGCCGGCGCGATGGCTCTTGTAGTCCTCGTTCCTAGCCATCAACTGTGCATCAAGCTGAGCGGCGAAGGTGGAAACCGCCGCCGCAGATGGTCGCCTATCGGAGAATTCGACAATAAAAAGGTGGCCGCCGATGCCCCGGCGACGATGCGGAAAGACGGCTCCGACCGAGTAATCTTTAACGCCGCATTCAATCAATTCGGCAGCCGCGGTAATTGCAGCGTCGATCTCGTCCCCGATCAAGTGTTCACCAAAGGCCGAGAGACAGTAAGACGTTCGACCGGTGACTATGAGGCGAGGCGGATCGCGCTCGACGAAACGTACGGTATCGCCGATTAGATAGGACCAGAGGCCGGCGCAGGTGGTCACCACGATCGCATAGTTGCGATTGATCTCGACGGTGGCGAGCCAGTGACGGGTCGGATCGGGCCTCTCCAATTCCTCGAGGGGGATGAACTCATAAAAGAGGCCGTTATCGGTTACAAGTCGTAGACCTTCACCATCGCCGCGATCGGCCGCGGCGATAAAGCCCTCGCTCGCCGGGTAAACTTCGCGCGTCTCGAACTCGACTGCCGGCTATCCACCGGCTGAACAGCGGCCGATAGGGGGTGAAACTTGTGCCTCCGTGCACTAGCATTTCGAGGTTTGGATAGAAGTCCACGAGCCGGCTGTTGCTCGAGGAATGAAGCGCTGCCAGTTTCTCAAAAAAAAGCAGGAGCCAACTCGGCGTTCCGCCGATTGCCCGTATGTCGGCAGTGAGCGACGCCGGGGCGAGGCGCTCTATCTTCGTTTCCCAATCGGCGATGGTTTCGAGCTCTCGCGGCGGAAAGTAGCGGGGGCGGGCCCACATCGGAACCGTCTTGCCGGCAATGCCGCTGAGATCGCCGGCCCATATGCCTGGTGAAAGCTCGCGCAGGCTGGAACTGCCGCCCAGCATGAAGTTGTGGCCGGCAAACATCCGGCTGTCCGGTCGCCGCATCAGATGGTAAGCAACAACGTCGAGCATCGCCCGGCGGTTGGATGCGATCATCTGAGCCGAGCACGGGATGAACTTTGTTACGCCACTCGTTGTCCCCGAGGTCAATGCGAAGTAGGGTATGGTTCCCGGCCAAGTGCAACAAGTGAGGCGCGGAAATGACGGCTGCCAGTAGCTCTTCCAAAAGTCTTCATATGTCCGCACGGCCACCCGCGCCTGGTAGTTTTCAACTGTGTGGATTTTGTCGAACCGGTGATCGCGGCCGAACCGGGTCGCCGCAGCCTGAGCGATGAGCCGGCGCAATTCCCGCTCCTGAGCTCGAACACCGTCCAGACGCGCAATCTGCCGAGCCCTGTAGCGCACGTACAGACGGAAGATCGGCGTGAGGTCAAGCATCTCTGCCGGCCCGGACGGGCGAAACGATCCGCATTAGGTCGTCAGGGTCGTTGTCGCGGGAAACTCGGCGGCAACAGTTTCCAATCGAAGAGGCATGCGGACATAAGCCCCCGAGAGCCACAGGGGAACCTGATCGGCAAACGTGCTGCTATTGAGCCGGCCGTCCTGACCACCGAGAAGAACGAAATAGTTTCCATCGGGGTCTGCCAGATCGGAGACGTGGCGGGCGTTCGAGCCATAGCTCGCGCGATGTCGTTCAGCCGTGAGGCCGTGCGCGGTCTTAATCAGCGCGTCGCTGGACCCGCCGATCGGATACTCGGCAACCCGGAAACGGCGGCCGGCTACCGGCAAGGCGGCGAGGGGATGCGCAAGGACGAGCCGATGCATATCGCCCCATGACGGGAATTGGTCGAGGCGCTCTGCTGCCCGCCGGATGCCAACTTTCAGCAAGGGCGCTAGCGCGTGAAGGGGCACCTCTTGAATATCTTCAATCATTAACTCATTGATCCGGCCTATGTTGGCGAACGCCGCCCACGCCGACTTGCCGAGGAGCGCCCGGTACAGGTCGCTTGTTACCGCGTGTCGCAACAGCTCAAAGGCAACCGCTCCCGCCGATTCAGCCCGGTAATGGCCGTCCCATGCGGCAACAAGATCGATGAGCCGGTGTTCCTTTGCGGTCGCCTCAGAGTTCACCGCCTGCTTTATTTTGCCGACGATGATGTCACGCAGCGCTACGGCGGAGCCGACGTAGACGTCCCGTTGAAAGCTCTTGACCGTTTCCAGCTCCAGACATCCCCCTCCTTCGATCAAGCTGGCCATCCGCTTGATCCTGTCGTCCGGTGAAAAGAAGTGCCCGACCGGCACTGTATCCGGCGGTCGATCGTTGGCCGAGGCGACAAAGCCCTTGGAGGGATTGTAAATTGCCGGAAACGACAGGACGTCGAACGTGTCTGCCCAGGTTCGGGTGGCCTCGGCAGGGGAGATAACAACGTCGGCTGGCGGGGAGCCGCGGCGATCAGGGACTTGCACGGCAAAAATCTTGCCGATATTGCCGGCACCGTCGGCGTAAAGCATATTCTGGCCCGGTACCGCGAATGTGCTGAAGGAGCTGCGAAATTGCTCAAAGTTCGTCGCCGCTGCGACTTTCAGGAATGCACTCACCTCATCGCTGACGCTGTGCCCGGTCCAGCGAAGGGCGATCGGGCTGCTGCCCAGCCCTCGCAACTGCGGTGCATCTGAGAGAATCGGACCCCAATCCGTTTCCCTTATCGTGATCGGCTTGTCCTTCCGCCACCGCACCGAGATTGTCTCGGTACGCTCGCTTATTGAGCCTGGCGGCAAGCCGGAAACGTCGATCAGGTCGCTGGCGGTCGCGCGCATATTGGTGCCCCCCCACGCGATCCACGGATTGCGACCGAGCGCGAAAATTGGAAGGCCGGGCACCATCAGCCCGACCACTTGGTAGGAGGGCGAGTTGAGGCCGATGATCAGCCAGGTGTTGGGGAGGCTGATTCCGAGGTGCGGGTCACTGGCAAGGATAGCTGAGCCGGTCGAAGTGCGGCCCGGGGCGATGGCGAAGCTGTTGCTGCCGG
The DNA here is from genome assembly GCA_963781645.1 of uncultured Alphaproteobacteria bacterium. Lineage (GTDB taxonomy): Bacteria > Pseudomonadota > Alphaproteobacteria > Rhodospirillales > Defluviicoccaceae > Defluviicoccus. Next base: position 119,180 of record CAWAGY010000026.1, read on the forward strand.
ACCGCGAGGTTCCGGAAAGCAATCGTACGAGACCATCGGCGTCAGGATCGGTGTCTGTTCGTGGGTTTGGGGAAGTGTCGCCGCCAACACTAACGAGTTCGGGTCCAAATCTGCGACCAGTCTGAACGGGTGCGCAACTTCAGGAGGTTGAACCAAACGAGCCAGGTCACATCGCTGGCGACGAGGCGGCCGAAGGTGAGCACGTCTTCCGCGCTCCACGGCTCCGGCTTGATGGCGAGAATGCGATATTCGACGGGCGCGTCTCGCATCCGCTCTTGATAGTGATTGATACCGTCGACGAAACGGCCGAGCCAGTGTCGACTCGACGGCGGCATCGATGCCAGCATTGCCGGCACCGCTCGCCCAAAATCGAGCAAGCGTAAGCCATGATCGATGTCGGTCCCCAGCGGGCCGCACATTTCGGCAACCCGGCCCCTCGCGATCTTTCGAAAGATGGCCATCTGGCCGAGACGCAGATGGGCGTGCACGAGTCCGAGGGCAAAAGCCGCATCGTCGTCGCTTTCCGCAACGATGTATGGAATTTGATGACCGTTCCAGTGGATGGTTACGGGTTTCGTGACCGGCAATCCGGTCCGCGGCATCGCCGCCATCCTGTCCTCAATCGTCGTTTTGGATGGCGGCCGTGCGGTAAAGGCGCAGGCGGAAAGAAGATTGGCGGAGACGGCAAGCGACGCCGAACGACCGAGGCGCGCATACAGGCGGCGCATAATCTTGGAAACCGCTTTCACGTGTGCTCCCCGCCATCGCGTCGGCTGGGCAACGCGACGGCCGCCTAAATAAGTGGACGAGTGCCGCCCGGTTGACCAGCCGTTCTTCGCCGCGCGGATCGCCCTTGCCGCGCGCCATGTTGCCCCCAAGATAGCGAAGGAATGCGCCGTTGCCCGGCGCAGGGTAAAGAGCCAACGGGGAAGAACGATGAATTCGCGGCTTGACGTCTCGATCGATAGTTGGACCAACGGCGGGATGATACCAGACAAGTTCGCTTTTTGCCGGCCGGCTGATCCTGGACCGATCGAAATGAGCGACAACCGCAATCCGGCTATCCGCTGGGCGAATGCGCCCGGGGGAACCAGATCGTATGCCATCCTCTGCGTTGATCCGGATGTTCCTTCGAAGGCGGACAACGTGAACAAGGAAGGAGTCGTTGTCCCCGCCGATTTGCCCAGGGTCGACTTTTACCATTGGGTGATGGTGGACGTTCCGACAAGCATCACCGGGATCGAAGAGGGTGCCGACTCCGACCGTGTTACCGCCCGCGGTAAGGCGCCGGGTCGTTGCACCTTCGGCGTTCGCGGGCTGAACAATTATACGGACTGGTTTGCGGGAGACCCCGACATGGGGGGCAACTACGGCGGTTACGATGGGCCCTGTCCGCCCTGGAACGATGAGATCGTTCACCGTTATCACTTTACGGTATTTGCGCTGGACGTGCCGACCCTAGAGCTTTCGGGAATTTCGACGGGCCCGAGGTGTTGCGCGCGATCGAGGGGCACGAATTGGCGCGAGGGAGCTGGATCGGCACATATACTCTTAATCCCAAAATTGGAGCAAGCTGAGGGCATTGCTTGACCGGCTGAGCAGGCGAACTCGACTCCAAGGGGCGTGTTGGTGAGAGTGCTTTGCAATCTCAGGATCCGGCTTATCCCCCCTTGCGGCGCAAAGAGAGCATCCTAAATCCACGACATCGGGAGCCCGCTTGGGGCCCGAAACTCCGGGCGGCGTTTGCCGATCCGGTGGTCCGACACATTGCTTGTGCAGAGAGGATGTGATCCCATGAATACAATCGATTTTTCTCCGTTATTCCGGTCAACCGTCGGTTTCGATCGCCTGATGAACCTGATGGAAACTTCGGCGCGCTGGGCCGAAGCGGAAAACGGATACCCGCCTTACAACATCGAAAAAACAGGCCAGGACCGGTACAAAATCACCATCGCCGTGGCCGGCTTCGACGAAAATGAGCTTTCCGCCGAAGTGCGGGAGAACGTGCTGTTCATAGAGGGCCGTAAGCACGAGCCGGAGACGGACCATACCTAATCTCTACCGTGGAATTGCGGGACGGTCGTTCAAGCGCCAATTCCAGCTTGCGGATTACGTCCAGGTGGTCGGCGCCAAGCGTTCAGAATGGGCTCTTGGTGGTCGAACTGGTGCGCGAACTGCCGGACGCCATGAAGCCGAGAAAGATCGAGATCGGCACAGGGTCGTCGAGCGCCCCGACCTCCGCGGATTCGAAACTAATCGAAGGATCACCTGCCGCCGCCTGAGGTGTCCGCCGCGAGGAGGGGGTGCCGTCGCCGGCACCCCCTCCTCGCGGTGTTTCTCCGGCAGCGGAGGCGGAGGGCTTGCTTTTCGGCGGAAGAGCCGGCAGATTGGCCATGGGAGCGTTTGTCTGACGTTTTTTTCAGCAGGATGAATAGATGGCGCGAATTACTGTCGAAGATTGCATTGAGGCCGTACCCAGTCCGCTTCGAGCTCGTTCTTCTGGCCAGCCAGCGGGCGCGCGAGCTGAACGCTGGGGCGCGCAGCACGGTTGATCCGGAAGAGGAGAAACCCACTGTCGTCTCGCTCCGGGAAATCGCAGCCCAGGGCCTTGACCTCGACGGCTTACGAGAGAAATTGGTGCGCGGCCAGCAACGAATCGCATTGCCGGAAGAACCACCTGCAGACGAAGGGCTGGAGCCGACGGATCTCGTCTCCTCCATTGCTATGGATAGTCCGATGCAATACGAGGACGATGCTCTGACTGAAACGGAGCTGCCGGAGGGAGAAGATCTACCTGAGCTTTAGGTTTGCCCGCCAGCCTTCAGCAAGCGAAGTGCGGCGTTTCCGCTCCTTCTTCGTTCAGGATCTGAACTCTGTACTTCTTCACGGAGACCCGAGCGATGGCTGAGAAGATCAGTAAGTCGAAATCCCAGTGGCGAGAAGAGCTCACGCCGGGGCAATTTGAAGTCTGCCGGAAGATAAGGTACGGAGCCTGCCTTTGCCGGGGCTTATTGGAAAAAGACACCGGATCCTTGAAGCGCCCGGAGCAAGATGAGAAGGGCGGCGAAAGCGTCACGGACCAAGGTTAAGATCGCGCAACTCGAGCCGGCCGATTCCCTGCAGCACTTGGTACGACGCGCGCTTCGCATCTCCCGTCGCGATGACCAAGTTTATGCGAGCATTGTAGACCTCGTTCTCAGCATCCAGAACATTAATCACCGTCTCACGTCCGGCTTCGCGCAGTTTAGTGCGGGCGTCCAGCACTTCGGAGGCGATATTAACGGCATTTTCTAGCAGCGCAACACGCTCCTCGGCTGTCGCCATCTCGTTCCAGGCCAGCCGAGTCTGCTGAACAACCTGTCGAGCGACGTTGTCATGGTTACGGAGGTTCGCCTGATATTCGGCCGCCGCTTGAGAAACACTGGAGGCGGTGGCAAAGCCGTTAAACAAATTCCAGGTGGCCTGCATGACGACAGAAACGTCAATTGAGGTTCCGCGGACGAGATTGTTATCGTTCTCGCGATTGGCGCTACTGATAATGTCGATGCGGGGATAATAATCGGAGCGGGCAAGGCGCCGACGTTCATCGGAAACGTCGACCGTAGCAAGGCTCGAGTTGATCGCGGGATTGTTCTCGCGGGCAATCTCCAGCGCCTCATCCAAATCCTCGGGCAGCTGCGCTTTGGGGAGGGGGGGCGATATCATCCGATCGATCTCCGGCGCATGGCCGAAGACCTGAATGTAGCGAGCAACGGCATCGGCGAGACCGCCCTCAAAGGTGACGCGGCGTTCCTTGGCAAGCTGCAGCCGGGATTTGGCCTGGAGGACATCGACGGCAATCCCACCGCCGCGCTGAACGCGCTCGTCCTCGAGGTTCAGCTGGCGCATGATCGTCCGCTCGCTGTTGCGGGCAAGCTCGATCAGCTGGCGCTGCCGCAGGACTTCGATGTAGGCGGCAATGCCGGTGTAGAGAACGTTTTGTCGAGTCCCGGACAGGGTCGCTTCAGCCACTTCAACATTAAGGCGCGCGGAACGCACACTTGCCGGGAGTGGCGAAGCCGTCGAAGAGGTTCTGGGTAACGCGCCCACTGAGAATTTGTGCTTGTGAGATCCACGCGCTGCCGCCGTTCTGAGCGGTTAGCGGACTGTCTATATACTGCGGCCCATAGGCACCCAATACATCCAAGCGCGGCAGGTAGCCAGCATATGCCTTATCCGTCGCTTCGCGGGCAGCCGCGGCAGTTTCTTCCCGGGCAAGAATTTCGGGATTGGACTTGACCAGTTCCTGCAGTTCCATCTGCAGTGCCTGAGCCGAGGCAGACCAGACATTCGCCATCGAAAGGATGATTACCACGCCGATGCCGATGGCCAGCTGATACCGCAACGTTCCCCCTGCACATGGAGTGCAGCACTGGCCGTCAAGACTATCTGTAGCCAAGCCTTACGTCAAAGCCATGAACCTCTTTTGGGTATTAAAACCCGCTAATGGGGGTGGAGTCAATCGATCCTCAATGGCGATCATTGCTCTCGGCCAAAACAATCCGGCAAATCCGCCGTTCAACCGGTTTTGGGGAGCGCATCCTCGATGCGGCCGTAGCCGCCGCCTCCCGGCGTCTCGATCACTAAGACATCTCCCGGCGCTACGCTTATCGTTGCAATTGCTGGCAAGTCTTCGCTGCGGCCGTCGGCGCGAACGAGGCGATTGCGGCCGGTTGCTCCCGCGCCGCCGCCGGCAAGCCCAAACGGTGGGACGCGGCGGTGATTGGAAAGAACGGATGCGATCATATAGTCGCGGAAAACGAATTCTCGGACGACGCCCGCGCCGCCGCGCTGACGGCCCGCGCCACCCGACCCGTGGCGCACGCAGAACCGCCGCAAGAGGATAGGGAACCGCCATTCGAGGACTTCTGGATCGGTCAGCCTGGTGTTGGTCATGTGCGTGTGCACCGCATCCGCGCCATCGAAATCGGGACCAGCCCCGGCTCCACCGCAGATCGTTTCGTAGTACTGGTAGCGGCTGTTGCCGAAGCTTAAGTTGTTCATTGTACCCTGCGCTGCGGCGAGCGCGCCGACCGCACCGAACAGCGCATTGGTGACGACCTGTGATGTCTCGACATTGCCGGCGACGACAGCCGCCGGATACTGCGGGTTCAGCATCGAACCTTCGGGAATGATCAACGTGAGCGGTTTTAGGCAGCCGGCGTTCAGCGGGATCTCGTCGTCGATAAGGGTGCGGAACACGTAGAGCACAGCGGCTCGGCAGACCGCTGCCGGCGCATTGAAGTTGTTCGGCTGTTGCGGTGATGTGCCCGTAAAGTCAACCACTGCTGATCGAGCCGCGTGATCGACGGTGACGGCGACATGGACGCACGCACCATTGTCCATCTCACAACAAAATGTGCCGTTACCAAGGCGATCGATGACACGGCGGACATTCTCCTCAGCGTTATCCTGAACATGACGCATGTAGGCCTCGACAACAGCAAGCCCGAATTGGCGGACCGACCGCCGCAAAGCCTCGCCGCCGCATGCATTCGCCGCAACCTGCGCCCGCAGATCAGCAATGTTTTGATCTGGACTACGCGCGGGCCAAGCGCCCGCTGCCAGAATCGACCGAACTTCTGTTTCAAAAAACCGGCCGTCGCGGACAAGGAGGACGTTGTCGAAGAGTACGCCCTCTTCATCGATGGTGCGGCTAAGAGCCGGCATCGAGCCCGGAGTGATTCCGCCGACGTCGGCGTGATGGCCACGAGAGCCGACAAAGAACCGAAGGTCGCGTCCTGCGGCGTCAAAAATCGGCGTAATTACCGTAATGTCGGGCAGATGCGTGCCGCCGTTGTAAGGAGCATTGAGGGCGTAGCTGTCGCCCGGCCGCATCCGTCCCGCCCGCTCCCGGATGACGGTGCGAATGCTTTCTCCCATAGAGCCGAGGTGGACCGGCAGGTGCGGGGCATTTGCAACGAGGCCGCCCATCCGGTCGAACACAGCACAGGAAAAATCGAGCCGTTCCTTGATGTTGACCGACTGAGCGGTGTTGGCAAGGACGGCGCCCATCTGCTCGGCAATCGACATGAAGAGATTGTTGAATATTTCCAGCATCACCGGATCGGCCCGGGTGCCGATAGCGGTCCGATGCGGCCGGGCGGTAAGGCGCGACAGGACGAGATCGGCGCGGTTTGTGACTTCCGCGCCCCAACCAACCTCGACAACGGTCGTTCCGGTTGGTTCAGTAATGATCGCCGGACCGACGAGCCTGTCTCCCGGCGAGAGCCTCGCCCGTTCGTAGACGGGCACGGAACGCCATTCGCCCGCGATCAGCATCCGCGCCATGTCGACTGCGGCGGGTGCCTTCGCCTCGGTAGCTTCCAAATTGAGGACACATCGCTGGCGCTAGTCGTGCCAATCGCTTCTACGACAATTGCTTCTATGACGAGTTGCCGATCTTTCATCACGAACCCGAAACGCTCGAGATGAAGATCGGCGAACGCTCTCATCATCGATGATGTGTCGGCGAAGGGGACCGGGAGCGCCGTGTCTGTTCCCTCGTATTTCAGGTTGGCGGTCCGGACAACGGCGATCTGGGCGGCCTCAATTCCTTGACCCGCTACCTCTGCCAACGTCTCGGCCGCAAGTTCGTCGGCCGCGGCGGCGACCGCCGCCAGCGTCGGTTCTTCAAGGATTGCTTCGATCGCCTGCTCACGTAGCGCACGGACCTGCGCAAGCCCCATCCCGTATGCAGAGAGAACTCCTGCAAAGGGATGAATCAACACCCTTCGCATGCCCAGCGTGTCGGCGATCCGGCACGCATGTTGACCACCCGCGCCGCCGAAGCAATTGAGCACATAGCGGGTGATGTCGTAGCCGCGTTGAACCGAGATTTGCTTAACGGCGTTAGCCATGTTTTCAATGGCGACAGCGACAAATCCCTCGGCTACTGCCTCCGGAGACCGCTCCTCACCTGTCGAGTGAGCGATCTCCGCTGCAAGTGCGTCGAATTTGATGCGGACGACATCGACGTCGAGCGCCTGGTCAGCTTTAGGCCCGAACACCATCGGGAAGTGTTTGGGTTGGATGCGGCCGAGGAGGACGTTGGCATCCGTGACGGTAAGCGGGCCGCCGCGGCGGTAGCAGGCGGGGCCGGGATCGGCCCCGGCCGATTGCGGGCCCACCCGAAAGCGGCTGCCGTCGAACCGAAGAATTGAGCCTCCGCCGGCGGCGACGGTGTGAATCCGCAACATCGGCGAGGTGATGCGCACCCCCGCGACTTGCGTCTCCCACGTGCGCTCGTAGGTGCCGTCATAGTGCGAAACATCGGTCGAGGTCCCGCCCATGTCGAAGCCGATCACACGTCTAAACCCGGCCCTGAGTGCCGTCTCGATCATGCCCACGACGCCGCCCGCGGGCCCAGATAAGATCGCGTGACGCCCCTGAAACAGCGCCGCGTCGGTCAAGCCGCCGTTCGATTGCATGAACATCAGGCGCACCTTGCCGAGCGCGGAGGACAGCGCATCGACGTAGCGGCGGAGCACCGGCGAGAGGCAAGCGTCGACGACGGTTGTCTCACCGCGACCGACCAGCTTCATCAGTGGACTGACCTGGTGGCTGACCGACACCTGTGTGAATCCCGCTGCACGGGCAATTTCCGCAAGTCTCTGCTCATGCTGCGGATAGCGGTAGCCGTGCATCAGCACGATGGCGACAGCTTTGAGCCCCTCCCGCTCGCGCGGCGGCCAAGCCGGCCGCGACCGCGTCTTCGTCGAGCGGCACGAGCACATTTCCTCGGGCGTCGACGCGTTCATCGATTTCAAGAACCCGGTCGTAGATCACATCCGGAAGGACGATGTGCCGGGCAAACAGCTGCGGCCGGTTCTGATAGCCAATCCGGAGGGCGTCACCGAAACCGCGAGTGATCGCAAGGAGCACCCGTTCGCCATGGCGCTCAAGCAGGGCGTTGGTTGCGACCGTTGTTCCCATCTTCACGGAGCCGATGCATCCGGCGGGAATCGACGCGGATGCATCTATTCCGAGAATGCGCCGAATGCCTTCAATCGCCGCATCGGCGTAGCGGTCGGGATCGTGTGATAGCAGCTTGGATGTCGTTAAGCGCCGTCGGGACCGCGGGCGACGATATCGGTGAACGTCCCGCCCCGGTCGATCCAGAACTGCCAACCTTTGTCATGTTTAGTCATGCTTTAGGCTAATCCACAGCATGTGATCGCGGCTTCTCTTTTTAGCAGGTTCATAAATTTGTAACCTGATCCGCCCGAAACTAATGAGGGTTAAGTTGCTCGCTCACAGTACGAAATGTTGCGGCCGAAGGTGCCGTTCTACCTTCGCTTGCGCAAAAAAGGAGGAAAAATGGCCAACAAACTCGCGGGCCAGCGGGCCAAATTCAGCCGTGGCCGGGCCATATATTTTACCTCAAGTGAGGAGTCCCAACGTCGGCGAGCGGTTCAGCTCATGGCCGAGGTGCTCGTCGAAGCGCCCGCCAACAACTTTCTCCGAGGAGTTGGTAACGCAGGGCGAGGACGTGCCGGACCAAGTGCGGCAATTCATGTCGAGCATGAGCGCCCGTCTTAAAGTCGATGATGACCATGACGATGAGCTGATCGGAAAGGTGCGGGAAGTCCTGGATACGAGTGAGATGATTGAGCTCGGCGAGGGAGACCAATTCGTGTACGCATACGGCTACCGTTGTGCACCTGATCGCCTGAAAATTGGGAGTTACATGGGCGACGTCTTCGCCCGTGTCGCGGCACAAATCGGGACAGGCACCCCCGACAGGCCGACCCTGTTTTTGGCGATCAAGACGCACGACTGCCGAGCATTGGAACGCGCCCTCCACGGCATTTTCCGACTTAAGGGTAAACACGTGTCGGGCGCCGGGGTGGAATGGTTCCGGACGACACGCGACGAAGTCGCCAATATGTATGGTAAGATTGTGGTCTGAGACGGCCGGAGATGTGTAGCGGCGTTCGTGAGTCGACGGCCCGGCCGGATTCAGGTAGCGTTTCAGGCTCTTCGAGACTCATCGCCCACAGCGGGTCTTGCCATGAAGTTTTTGCTCGCTTCAGTTGCGTTCTTCTGCATGCTTTGTACGGCCACCACGGCCGCCACTTGGGATTTCGCGACTCCTTATCCCGATGATGATTTCCGCACCAAGAGCGCGAAGGCATACGCCGAGGCGGTGAAAGGAGCATCGAACGGCGGCCTGAAGTTGGTCGTTTTCGGCAACGGCTCGCTCATTCCCCCCGAGCAGATCGAACCGGCGCTCCGCACCAACAGAGTGGCAATTGGCCAGTTCGATCTGTCCCGGCTGTCGGACACCACGCCCGTCTTCGCGTTTTCGTCCTTGCCCTTCCTTACCGCAACCTACGTTGATTTACTGCGTCTGTGGAACGCTGCGAGGGCGGTGGTTCAACGCCGGTTCGAGGAAAACGGATTGCTTGTCCTCTATGCCCTGCCATCCCCTCCGGCGGGCCTTTTCAGCGAGCGACAGATTGCCCGCGTTTCTGACCTGGAGAACACGCCGGTCGTCGTCAACGATCCCTGGCTTGGGCGGCTGGCTACGCACATCGGCGCTAGGCCCGTCAAATTCGAGGCCGCAGATTTGGCTCGAATTTTTGCCGAGCGGAAAGCGGCCATGCTGACGCCGCCGGATGAGGCTGTAACCGTGCAGGCTTGGCGTTACGCACAAACGCATACGATGTTCAGGCGTCGTTTCCCCTCAGCGTGGTCGCGGTCAACCGACAAGCGTTCTATGCGCTCGATGAGCAATCGCAGCGGGCCGTTCTCAATGCCGCCGTGGCGGCACAGAACGCCGCTTGGGCCAGCAGCGTCGATGAGCGCAACGTCAAGGTTGCGGCGCTGGAGGCGAACAGGCTGATCGTTCAGCCGACACCACCAGCCTTGATGGAGGGCCTCCGGAAGGCGGGAAGCGCCATAGTCGATGAGTGGCGACGTGGGACCGGTGCCGACGCGACAGCAATCCTTGATGGATTTGGCTGGTCCACGCCCTAGGGCGGCGTCACTAATCGTAGCCGAGGTGATTGCATATATCGCCATAGCGCGCTTCGAACTCTTCAATCATTGGCGCCGTGAAGTGGTGCTTCCAATCGCCGGCGATACCATTGCGATACTTGTGCGTCCTTGCTTCCATTCCCGGCTTCCGTCCCCCTGTGATCTTGTCGAAAGAATAAGTGGCAAGCACGTCCGCAAGAATATGGCGCGGCACCCGAATGTCAGCCTCAAGGAGCAAGGACTGCCACACGTCCAGTTGGTCGGCCCCCGTCAGGTCCTCGTAGCGGACCACGCGGACCTGCGGATCGCTCCCGACAGCCGCTTCCCAGGATGTCAATATGCTCAAGAACTTGTCGAATTGAGCTATGGTGTGCATCATCCCCTCCGTCTCCGTCATCCGGGCAAGATCGTTGCGTTCGCGGGCGATCGTGGCGTTCAAGGGGTGCGAATAGCGGTTCGAGAAATAGAACGACACGATCAGGTCACGGGGGTCGCGCTTCACGAAGAAGGCGAAGTGCCGCTCCGGCTTGGGGATGGCCTGAAAATACGCAAAATCCCGGACGATCGCGGCGACGATGGTTCGCTCAGGGAAGCGGACCTCCATCGGATCAGGCTTCAGCAGCGGGTTGGGTAGACAAACGGAAAGCCCCGAAAATTGATAAACGCGCGGGTCAGACAGAACCAACCGTACCCATTGACTGGCCGATTTCCAAACACACACATGATAGACATTGTCGTTCACCGAGCGCGACCGAACCGGGAAAAGGGCGTTCAACATCCGGCGCGCCGCGTATTCGGCGTCCGGAGTGATGAAACGTCTCAAGCGATGCGCCTTCGCCAAAATCGTCGTCACGGAGAGCCGACCTCGTTCGCCACCAGGGGAACAACCGTGGTCAATCGTCGAATGTCGGTAGCGCGCTTTCGGAAGTCGTCGCTTCACGACGGCGAAGGAGAGCGCACCACAAGCCGGCCGCCAGTGCGGCCTGTGAGATAACAAGACCCCATGCCGCGCCACTAATGCCTGCGCTCGTAACGAGGGGGATGCCGATTGCTATGCTCGCCAGCGACGCGAAACCGTAGGCGGCAAACCGCAGATCGGCTCGACGATGCGCGGCAAGCATGATACCCGCAGGAGCCCCGACACCGACGAATAGAGGCACCAGAGCCACGGTTCGCACCACCTCGCCTGCAGCGGCAAGCTGCTGGCCGAAGATCCACGCGATCAAGCTGTTTCCGAACATGAACACGATGGCCGTGTAGGCGGCGGCGAGACCGAGAGTGGCCGTACACAAACGCACCGCATAAAGGAGCTGCCTGCTGGGCGCCATCGCATCCAGGCGGCGGGC